>NZ_JALLIZ010000005.1:0-462439 GCF_023242345.1 Pseudomonas sp. MWU12-2037
AGGGGGGGGGGGGGGGGAGGGGGGGGGGGGGGGGGGGGGGGGGGGGGTGGGGGGGGGGGGGGGGGGGGGGTGGGGGGGGGGGGGGGGGGGGGTGGGGGGGGGGGGGGGGGGGGGGGGGCATGTGGTTGAGGCAGGTTCAGGGGTTCTGGGTGATTTGCGCGAGCGGGTTGCCGCGGCGATGTAGACCGCCGCCAGGATGCTGAAAATGTAGGCCTGGACCATGCCGGTCAAGAGTCCCAGGGCACTCAGGAGCACGGGAAAGATGAAGGGGGTGATGGTCAGCAGGATGGCCAGGATCATCGTGCCGCTCATCATGTTGCCGAACAGCCGGGCCGCCAGTGCCAGGGTGCGCGACAATTCGCTGACGATATTGAACGGCAGCATGATCACCGTCGGTTTCAGGTAGGCGTTCAGGTATTCAGCCACGCCGCTTTCGGCGATACCGAACAACGGCACGGCGATAAACACGCAAATAGCCAGTGCCGCGGTGGTCGACAGGGAGCCGGTTGGTGGCTCGTAGCCGGGCACGATGGTGAAGAGGCTGGCCGTTCCCACGAAAAGGAACAGGGTGCCGAGAAACCCCAGGTATTTGCGCGGTTGGACCAGGCCGACTTCGCCGATCTGCGTGACGATGCCGGTCACGACAATTTCCAGCAGGTTCTGCCAGCGGCTGCGCTCCAGCCCTGTCGCCAGACGTCGGGTGATCAGATGGGAACCCAGTGTCAGCACCAGCATCAGGCCCCAGGTGAAGGCGATGGTCGCGTTGATCTTGAACAGGCCGTATTGCCACAGCACGATGTCGTCCGGACTAAGGTGCATGGTCACCCTCCAGGTTCACCACTGCCGGGCGCGAGAGCCGCATAATGAGCAGGCGTGCCACGACAAAGCCGGACAAGGCGGCCAGCCAGCGTTGCCAGGTGTCGCCGCAGGCCAGGTAGAGGCCCACCAGCACGATGGTTGTACGCACCAGCAGGCTGGCAAAAAACCACAGCCCGACCCACGGCGACGCCATCGCCCGCCGAACCGTCCACCACAGGCCGCCAAAAAACACGACACCCAGCACCACACCGGCCAGCAGGGGCGCCAAGAGGTTTAGTTCATTCATCGTCATCGGTCTCCTGTTCGTGTATTTCGCGCTCTTCCTTGGCGACCCAATGCCAGGCATTGAAACAGCCCAGCACCAGGCCGGCGGCCATGAGTGCCAGCGTCCATGAGCGCCCGCCCGGGTAGCGCCCATCCAGCCACAGGCCGGCGGCCGCGCCGAGCAGGGTGGGAATCACCACCGACCAGCCGATCAGCCCCATCATCCCCAGGCCTGACCAGACGGTCCGCGTCCTATGGCGTTGAGCCTTGAGTTTGCGGGCCGCCTTGCTGCCGACTTGCTGGCTGAAGGCCTTTTCGCCGGGTGTCGGCTTTTTCTCGTCGTCACTCATGATGCAGGGCGGCGAAGCGGCGAATGAAGCTGCTTTCCAGTTTAGCCAAGGCCGAACGAACGCTTTGCTCTTGCTCGTGCCGGCTGAGGAACTCCCGTTCGATCACCTGGCGCAGCTGCGCAAGGTCCATATTGCCGATCGCATCGCGCACGCACACCAGGACTTCGCCACCGGTTTTAACCAGCACGCCTTCGTCGACCGCCAGGCAGACTTCGCCTCCCTCCCTCGTTTCATAGGTCAGGATGCCCGGCACCAGGGCCGCGGCGCAGTCGAGCCGGTTGGGCAGCAGGCCAAAGGCGCCACTGAGTGATTCGGCAACGATGCGCAGGACCTCGTGCTCCTCGGCGAAGACCTTGAAGGGCAGCAGAATCTTAAGATGCATGCGGGTTGACGGCATTTCCCACCTCCGGGACGTGCTTGTCCATGGCTTCGTCGATACGGCCAATCATGTACAACGCCGCCTCCGGCACATCCTTGAACTCGTCCCGCAGAATACGCTCGCAGCCGTCAAGGGCGTCCTTGAGGCTGACCAGTTTGCCCTGCATGCCGGTGAACTGTTCCGTGGTGAAAAACGGCTGGGTGAGAAAACGCTCCAGCCGGCGTGCACGCGCCACCACATTGCGGTCTTCGCTCGACAATTGTTCGAGGCCGAGCATGGCGATGATGTCCTTGAGATCGGCGTATTGCGCCAGCGTACGGCGGATCTCCTGGGCCAGTGCGTAATGTCGCGTGCCGATAACCCCGGGCGTCGCCATCTTCGAGTTTGACTGTAGTGGATCTATGGCGGGATAGAGCCCCTCGCTGGCCCGTTTGCGCGAAAGCACGATGGACGCCGACAGGTGCGAGAAGGTGTGCATCGCGGCCGGATCGGTGAAGTCGTCCGCCGGGACGTACACCGCCTGGATCGAGGTGATGGCACCGGAGTCGGTATTGGCGATACGGTCTTGCAGTTGGGCCAGCTCGGTCCCCAGGGTCGGCTGATAGCCCAGGCGGGCGGGCATCTGCCCCATCAGCCCGGAGATTTCCATGCCGGCTTGAATGAAGCGGAAGATGTTGTCGACCAGCAACAGCACGTCACGGTGTTCATCGTCGCGGAAATACTCGGCCATGGTCAGCGCCACATGGCCGACCCGGAAGCGGGCACCTGGTGGCTCGTTCATCTGGCCGAACACCATCACCATGTTGTCGAGCACGCCGGCCGACTTCATGTCGCGATAAAGCTCTTCGCCCTCGCGACAGCGCTCGCCAATGCCACAGAAGATGCTGACCCCTTCGTGCTGGCCGACCATATTGTGGATCATCTCGGTCAGCAGCACTGTCTTGCCGACTCCCGCACCGCCAAACAACCCGGCCTTGCCGCCACGTTCCAGTGGCATCAGGACGTCAATGATTTTCACGCCGGTCTCGAACACTTCGGATTGGGTCGTACGGTGCGCGAGCGGAGGCGGTGGGCAATGCACGCTGCGCCAATCCACCTCGGGTGCCGGCAGCCGGTCGATGGCGTTGCCGAAGACATCGAACATCCGTGACAGGATTTCCTTGCCAATGGGGGCCAATAGCGGCCCGCCACTATCCGCGACCGGCATACCCCGGGCGAGTCCCTGGGTGGGGGTCAGGGCGATGCCACGCACCCGTTGTGCATCGAGCTGGGCAAAGACTTCAATAAAAACCTTGCCGTCCACTCCGGCATGCAACAGCGAGTGTATCGGCGGAAGCAGGGAATCGAAGTGAATATCGACGACGCTGCCCCGTACTGACACGATGACCCCCATGTTCGAGAAGCCGGCCATGTTGTTCATGGGGTTGCCCATAAGCATCCAACCACCGGGACGCCACATTCCTGGCTGAACTCGATGCTGATACGGCTCAAGTGAACGACTGCATCCGGCATGGCTGTCCTCCGGGCGATTGAATCAGGCAATCAGCAAGTGATCCTGTACTTTTCTCACGCCGGGCACCGACCAGGCTGCCCGGGCGGCCAACTGGCGTTCACGCCATAGATGAACCTTGCCTTCGAGCTTCACGACATCGCCATCGACCTCGACGTGAATGCCCTTGGCATCGAGCTCGGCATTGCGCTTGAGGGCTTCTTCGATGCGTTGCTGGATATCGACGACGTCCACCCGCGCGCGCAGGGTGATCTGGTTGTTCACACCCAGCACACCGGACAGCTTGCGCACGGCCCGTTCAGCGGTTTCTTTCTGATACTGCCAGTCCACTTCGCCTTCCAGGGTGATCCAGCCTTTCTGCACAATGACCTTGACGGCGTCTTCGGCAATATCGGAGCTCCAGGTGATGATATTCAAGGCGCGGTTGGCGATGGTGTCGTCGTCCATGCCGGCGCCTTTGGCCAGCCGTACCTGTATTTCTTCCGCCACCGCGCGAACGCCCCTGACGCTTTTGACCGTCTGTTCGGCGCTGACTTTCTGAGCGTAGCTTTTGACATGACCGGAGAGCGTGACAACACCGTTGTCCACCGCCACGCCAATATTGGCGGCGTCGATTTCGGGGTGGAACTCAAGCTCTTCCATTATGGTATTGCGCAGACTCAAATCGCTCATGAGGGTGTCCTCTGGCTGATGCACGGGGGAGGGTCGCGAGAACCCGTCAATCTTTTCTACGCCTGAGCACCGGAAAATCATTGAGCTAAATCAACAATGCCTTGTTGAGGTCGATCCCGATGTCGTGTCTTGCGCGTGCGTGGTGTCGCCGCGTTTGCGGATCAATAGATTGGCAGCACAACACTTCAGTAATTTGGCATCGACGCGGGGGTATCCTGTACGTGCTGCTAGGCTATCTTCTCAATCTGGAGTCCATGATCACGGGTGGGGTTGATACAGCCGGACTACATCAAGTGGAGAGACATTGAGATGAACATGCCAACGTTTACGGGGCAGGGCACGGGCCATCAGGCGGTGCTCGATCAGCCCCTGATCGAGCAAGCTGACACGGCACTGGTCGCCATCGACGCGGGCATCGGGGCCTATGTGGGCAAATCGCAAAGGCAAGCATCGTGAGCCGGTTGTTCCTGGTCAGGCATGGCCAGTCGATCTGGAACCTGCAAGACCGGTTTACCGGTTGGGTGGATGTTTCGCTCAGCCAGCAGGGCGTGCTTGAGGCGCAACGGGCGGGGGCGTTGCTGAGGGAGGAGCATTTTGATGTGGCCTTTACCTCCACCCTGTTGCGGGCACAGGACAGCCTGTATGAGATCCTCAGGCAGAATCGCCATTGCGATCAATATGTGCGGGTGCATGAACAGAGCAGTGAGTGGTATGAGCATTTCATGCCGACCGACGGCGATGCTAACGAACTGAAAATCCACGTCTCGGAAAAGCTCAACGAGCGTTACTACGGCGATCTGCAAGGCCTGCAAAAAGACTGGGCCAGCCAGCATTACGGCGCGGAACAGGTGCACCTGTGGCGCCGCAGCTACGATATTCCGCCTCCCAATGGCGAGAGTCTGCAAATGACCGCGGCCAGAACCCTGCCTTACTATCAGGCGCGAATTGTCCCGCATCTGCAGAACGGTGAGAGCGTGTTGATCGCCGCCCACGGAAACTCCCTGCGTTCCATCATCATGCACATCGAGAAAATGACGCCGGAACAGATAATCGACTACGAGTTGGCGACCGGTGTCCCCCATCTGTATACATTCGATAATGATTTACAGCTTGTCGATAAGCGGATTTTCACGGTGGCGTAGGGATTTTCCTACCCTGTTTCCGTTGTTCCTATCCCGGAATAGGGATTCACCGATGGTGAGGGTGCCATTGTTGGGCCAGTATCTTTCCCAGGCAGTCGAGATGTCGGTACGCCGACAAGGAGATGCCCCGACCGAGAGAGCGGCGGTGGGCGAAAAGGCATGACCTACCCCGGCTTTGACACTGTTAGAAGTGCCATAGAATAAAATTCAACGAGGGCAGGTCATGTTGAAATGTCATGAGTTCTGTCAGGCGGCGCCCGACAGCGAGGCAAGGCCTTTTTGGAGGGATCGACCCACTCACTCCGAGTTGGAAGTTGATTGCGTGATGGGGTGCGCCAGTGAAACGCCAGACAGCAGCGTTTTATCAGCCTCAGCCTCTCCCCATGACGCTTCCAGTTCCCCGCAGCCCCCGCGAATAGCGATGAACGACGAGCTGGTTGCCGCCAGGAGCCTCTGCGCAAAATCCCGCGCCGCCGTGGTTGAGATGTTCAGACACGCGCGCATGGGCCGTGCCCTGGAACTGGAAAGCATCGGTGCACTTGTCGATGACATTTCCAGTTCGATTTCACGCCACCCCGACGCGTTTATCAGCCTGGCTCGTCTGAAAAGTCTCGATGATTACACCTATATGCATTCGGTTGCCGTCTGCGCCCTGATGATCGCCTTGGGCAATCAACTGGGCCTGCCTGAAGCATTGATCCGCAGAGTGGGGCTCGCCGGCCTGTTGCACGATATTGGAAAAATGGCTATCCCTGGCGCCGTCCTCAACAAACCCGGGCGATTGACCGACGAGGAATTGCAGTTGGTTCGTACCCACCCTCTGGAAGGAGAAAAAACACTGTCGGCCACCTCGCAGGTGTGCGAAATGGTTGTGGATGTATGCCTGCACCATCACGAAAGATTCGATGGCCAGGGCTACCCGCATCAATTGGCCGGTGAGCAGATCAGCCTCTTTTCCCGGATGGCCGCTGTTTGTGATGTCTATGACGCAATCACCTCCGATCGTGCTTATAACGAGGGCTGGGATCCAGCCGTTGCGGTCCAGAAAATGTCATCGTGGGAAGGGCACTTTGACGATGAAGTATTTCGAGCTTTCTTGAAGTGCGTGGGTATTTATCCCGTGGGGTCGCTTGTTCAACTGAAAAGTGGCCGCATTGGCGTCGTTGTTGAACAGAACAGTCATTCGCTCTTGACCCCCAAGGTGAAGCTGTTCTATGTGCCGGTCTTGAATGTCCATATAACACCCAAACTCGTGGACCTGAGTGATCCGTTGCAGAAGGACCGGATCTGTACGCGTGTGCCTGTCCAGCGCTACAGGTTCAAAGACACCGACTTATTGTGGCAGGAAGAGAGCAAACCCCAACAATCCTGACGAAAGCGCCGGGCTGTAGCGTCTGCATATGCCGCTCGTCGAACCATGACATGACTCGGGCGGCTAGGTTCCGCGCCTGCAAACATGGTCTAATCAGGCGACAATTTGGGGGCGCGGAAATATTTTCGTACGACACCAGCAGGCCGCCCCTCGCAACCCTCAGGTTCTGAATAGGGCTGTCATGGATACCGGTTCACGACTCAAGCTTGTGCGAGAAAGTTACAAGATATCCCAGCGGGAGCTGGCCAGGCGCAGTGGCCTGGCCAATGGAACGATTTCGTTGATCGAATTAAATCGCGTGAGCCCCTCGGTCAGTTCGCTGAAAAAACTCCTCGAGGGGTTTCCCATGACCTTGGCGGACTTCTTCTCCTTCGATCAGCCCGTGGAGGAGCAGCGCTATATCTTCCGCGCCAACGAACAACCTGATCTGGGCCGTGACGGACTCAGGTTGCTGCTGGTCGGTGCCCAGGTGCCTGGTCGGCAAATGCGCATGTTGCGCGAGCAGTACGCCCCGGGGGCAGGCTCAGGGGCAGAGCCGATCGTGCATGCCATCGGCGAGGAGTGCGGGTTGGTCACGCGCGGCACGATTGAGCTGACGGTGGACGGCAAGATCAGCGTACTGACGGCCGGGGACGGGTATTACTTTCCGACGACGCTACCCCATAGTTTTCGCAATATCGGCCAGGATGAAGCCGAGATCATCAGCGCCAACACACCGGCGAACTTTTGATCGCTATCCTCGTGCGTCGGTCCCCCCATGCCTCTGCCTGGGGTTCAATTTGCTTGATTGGGAAGACCTGCGCTTTTTCTCCGCATTTGCCCGTGAGGGATCTGGCAAACCAATCGCGGAGAGGTGCGTGCAGAGGGCCGCAATCTGACAACGAGTCTGTGGTCGCGGGTTTGACCACGGACTCGGTTCTAGGTCTGTCTTATGGCTGAACGGCTAATCCCATAAGGCGAAATGGATGCCAGCGACCTTGTCCAACCTTGCTCTTTACGAGCTCTCTATAGGTTTGCCATTGCCGAGTCATCTTGCCTTAGAACTGCTACTGAACGCCTCCCGAGGAAGAATGCGATTGTAATATGGCTGATACAGGGCAAGAAACAGCTTGCCCTGATACTGGAGATTAGACGTCAGCACCGCCTAAAATATTTTCTAGTTGCATTTCTTTTAAAACACGGTCTTGAATGGGTTGCTTGGCAGCGTTAATTTCATCAACACCCCAAACCATGCCGACCGCTGTGCGTGTAGGGCGTTTGCCAGCAGGCATATCTGCTAGCGCTAAATAAGTATCTACGACCAACTGTGGATCTGGTGCTTGGTCAGACTGCATAAATTTCGCGAACTCTGCGAACATAGCGGCAGGTATCTTTGCTAATTCACCATAGCTGTCCAGCACGTCAATACGGGAAGGCTCTTGCCCTCCTGCACTTAGACCTGTAGGGAACGGGCCTGGTTGCACGATGGCAATATCAATGCCGAAGGGCGCCACTTCGTAACGTAAGCCTTGGACGTAGCCTTCCAAAGCATGCTTGGTGGCGGCGTATGTAGAGAAATACGGCGCCGAAATCTGGCCGACCATTGATGAGGTGTTAATGATCAGACCGGACTTGGCTTCCCGCATAGCGGGCAAGACAGCCTGTATAATGCGCATAGCGCCATAGTAGTTGGTTTCCATCTGTTCCCTGGCTTGGGCAATACTAAATGCCTCCGTAATGCCAAGGTACATTACGCCTGCATTGTTAATCAAAATATCAATCTTGCCCGCTTTAGCCAGCAAACTTTCAATGGCTGTTTTGACGGATTCGTCGCTGGTGACATCCATATCTACAACATGGATGAGCTTGCTATACGCTTCCAGCTCGGTCTTGACTGCGGCGTTCTTGCCTTCTGTGCCACGCATGGTGGCGAACACTCGGTAGCCCTTATCTGCAAAATCTTTCACTGCTTTTAGGCCAAATCCACTGCTGCTACCTGTGATGATTACGTTTTTTTGTGCGTCACTCATATTTTCTTTCCTGGTGGCTTGTCAATTAAATACCGGCTGGTACAATAAGGTGGCAGGGCATCGCATGTCAAGTTAAAATACCAGGTGGTACGAAATGAGCTCAAATCCAACAAAGCCTTCAAGGGGACGACCTAAGACCCTGGACCGTGATCACGTTTTGGATGTGGCAATGGATGCCTATTGGAAAGAGGGCATAGGCAACTTATCCCTTAATGAAATTTGCAGAAGATGTGATATATCGAAGCCAGGTCTTTATCGTGAATTTTGGAATGAAGATGGCTTGATGAAAGCTGTTATTCTTAAATATCAGGAGCAGGTGCTAGATCCTGTGCGGCAGATGTTAAATACAGAAATGCCGTTTCGAGAGGCGCTTGACAACTTAGTGTCATTTGCCACCTCGGTTAGTGATAGTCAAGAGATCCCAAAGGGATGCCTTTTGATAAAAATGCGCGAATCACGCACGCACTTGGGTGAAGCAGCACGAGCACAAATTGATTTCATTCAGGCGCAAGCATTAACTGCTTACTGGAAATGGGTGGAACGTTCAAAGGCCAAATGTGAGTTTTCTGCAGACATGTCATCAGAGTTTGCATCTGCCTATATCGATGCACAGTTAAGTAATGCTTCGTCACAGATCTCTCGTGGTGAGGATCCACAAATTGTAAAGAAAATACTAGTAGTCGCTTTTTCGATGTTGGGATGACTAGTGATCACATGAGCTCTCAGGGCATCGTGCTCAGGGAAGACGAACAAATTGAACTGAGTCGGCGCATAAGATCAGTCCGCGCGACGTTCGTCGGGCGCGGATGATTTTGCTAACCGCTCAAGGTTGTTCTCGTTCGGCAGGCCAGACCTCAAAAATGTAGCTACTGCCTGTGTGATGGCCGAGGTCTATGGCCGTTCATCAACCAGGCCAGCCCCCCGAACATGGCTTTTTCCGACAATCCTTCCACGATGGGAAGTTGGTCACGCATCAGTTCTTCGAGTCCGGGGTCGCGAGCCATGAGTCGTACCTTCCTATGCCCTAGAGCTTCCTGCCGAAACGAAATGATGCTCCGTAGGCCGAGTCGGGTAAATGGTTGCTGCCATCTTCCCTCAGCCTGGACCGGAAGGTTCCGCTATGGGGCTGGGTTCTGTAGAGGCCGCGCTTTTGCAATTCAGGAATGATCAACTCCACGAAGTCTTCAAGCGAGCCGGGACTGATCAACGGATTGATCATGTAGCCGCTGGTGCCGGAGATACGTGCATGCTCCTCGATCCGGTCGACGACCTGTTGCGGGGTGCCGACCAGGATCAGGTCGCTGCCGCGGGTGACCTTGGCAAAGCGCTGTTTTACGTCGCCTGCCGTCAAAGGTTTGCCACTGCCATCGGGGTGCATGACGTAGGACGTCAAGCCTTCGGTATGGGTCGACAGTGCATCACTGTCGGCATAGCGGCTGATATCGATACCGGTGTCGCCGGCATAGCTGACCAGTTGCGCCTGAAGATGGTAGTTGCTTTGCAAAACATCATATTTGCGCTGGGCTTCAATCTCGCTTTTGGCGGTGACAATCCGCAGCACGGTCAGGGACTTCACATCCTCACGCTTACGGCCGCGTGCCTGGGCCTTGGCCCAGATGTCTTCCAGCCCCTGACGAATTTCATGGGGGTTGGATTTGGCGATGAAAATCAGCTCGGCATGCTTGGCCGCGAATTCACGACCCCGACCCGACCAGCCGGCCTGGATCAGCAGCGGTGTGCGCTGTGGCGACGGCGAGGTCAGATGCGGTCCGGCCACTCGATAATGCTCGCCCACGTGATTGATCGGCCGTACCCGGTCACCCCGTGCATACACTTGGCGAGCCTTGTCGGCCACCACGGCATCGTCGGCCCAGCTGCCTTCCCAGAGTTTGTACGCCACATCGAGAAACTCTTCGGCGCGTTCATAGCGGTCATCGTGTTTGATCATCTGTTCCAGGCCGAAATTACGCGCGGCACTGGAGAGATAGGAGGTCACGATGTTCCAGCCCACGCGGCCGTTGGTCAGGTGATCCAGGGTGCTGAAGCGCCGGGCATGAGTGAAGGGGTGTTCGTAGCTGGTGGTGACCGTGACACCGAAGGCCAGATGCTCGGTGACCGCTGCCAGGGCCGGAATGATCATCAGCGGATCGTTGGCCGGCGCCTCCACGGCCCATTTCATCGCGGCATCGGCGTTGCCGCCAAAGACGTCGTAGAAGCCCAGCACATCGCCGAAGAACAGCATGTCGAGGTTGGCCTGGTCGGCAATGCGCGCCAGGTTTGTCCAGTAGCCCAGGGAGTTGATGGCCAGGCGTTCGTCGGCCGGGTGCGTCCAGAGACTTGGCGCACCGCCGCAGCCGACACTGGCTTGTTCGTAGAGGGCAAACAATAGAGGTTTTGGATCGGACATCTTCGTTCCTGAAAAAGTCGTTGAAGGGGTGGACTCACCGCTGGTTCTTGAACCCTTTGCCGTAATGGCGCTCTAGGCGTACCTGTATCAGCTCCAGGCCGATGGAGAGCAGCCAATAGATGACTGCGGCGGTGGTGAGCATTTCGATATAGCGATAGGAGGAGCGGCCATACGACTGCGCCAGGAACATCACTTCCCAGACGCCCATGACCGAGATCAGCGAGGAGTCCTTGAGCATGGAAATGAACTGGCTGGTGGTCGGCGGAATGATCGTGCGCATCGCTTGCGGCAGGACGATGTGCAGGAAGGTCGCTGTGGGGCGCAGGCCGAGGGCGGCTGCCGCTTCCCGCTGACCGGGTGCCACGGCCATGATGCCCGCGCGAAAGATCTCGCTGAGGTAGGCGCCGTAGTTCAGCGAAAGCGCAATGATGCCCGCGCTGATCGCCCCGGGCACCACACCCAGTTGCGGCAGGCCCAGGTAGATCAGCAGTATCTGGATCAGCAGGGGCGTACCGCGGAAAAACGAGGCGTAGAAACTGGCCACGCCGAAGGCTACCGCGCTGGATGACAAGCGTGCCAAGGCCGTCACGAAGCCCAGCAGCAGCGACAGCCAGATCGAACAGAAGCACAGGAACAACGTCAGTGCCGCCCCCTGCAGAAAGCCGTTCGGTCCCAGGCGCAGGCCGACCAGGTTCGGCCATTTATCCAGAATGATCGAGAACTTCAGATCGAAGCTCATGAAAAACAGCACGCACAGTCCGAGCATGACCGCCCAGGTCAGATACAGCCGGGCCCGGAAACTCAATAGAGGGTGCCAGCGGCGCGGCTTGCTGTCGGTTGCCGAAGTCACGGGCGTGGGGGTTGGCTCAAAGGCTGTCATTGGCTGATATCGGCACCGATCCACTTCTGCGAAATCTTGCTGAGTGTCCCGTCGGCTTTAAGCTGGGCAACGATCTGAGTGACCTTGGCATTCCATTGCGCATCGCCTTTTTCGACGGCCACGACGTTGGGTTCCGCATACAAGGTGTCACCGGCAATCTTGAAACGAGGGTCCTGGGCAATCCGTTCGCGGGCGGTGATGAGGTTGGTGACCATGGCGTCAAGACGCACGCCGGTTCCCAGGGCGAGGTCCTGGAAGGCCACCGTTTCATTGTCGTAGGGCGCGACCTGGACCTGATCGAATGGGTACTTCAGGGGTTTGTCCTCGGCACCCTCGATCACCAGATCCTTGTTCAGGTAGGCCTCGTAGGTCGAGGCGCTGATCACGCCGACTTTCTTGCCCGAGAGGTCCTTGCCCGAGACGATGTCATTGTTCTTGGTGTTCACCACAATGACCGCCGGCGACTGGTAATACTCCACCGGGAAATCAAATACTTCAGCGCGTGCCTTGCTCGGGGTCATCGAGCAGACGCATATGTCATAGCGTCCGCTCCAGTGGCCTGCCGCGATCACATCCCATGAAGGGGTTTCCAGATGCAGCTTCACCCCAAGACGCTGTGCCACGGCCTTGGCGACATCGACGTCAAAACCATCCAGCTGGTTTTGATCGTTGAGAAAGGAGAAGGGCGGGTAGCTTTCCATCAAGACACCGACGAGCTCGCCTTTTTTTGTCACTCGATCAAGGGTGGAGCCGGCCAGTGCCAGTGAGCAGTTCGCAAGCAGAGCGAGACCCAGCGGTAGAAAGACTGTTTTTTTCAAAGGCGATTACTCAGGCAGTTGTTTAAAAAGACTGAATAGATTTAAACGCACTATAAAATTGATTTGTAATACTTAAAATGAATATTCAGCTTGGATTGGGCTATATCGTAGGGGCGACGAGCTACAACACCATGCGGCTGAAGTCACAGCACTGAGCCGCCAGGCGCGCCACCTCGACGCTGAGGCCCTGAAGGCGATCGGCACGGTGCACGGCGATGTAGTGGATGGGAGGCAGCGCAGGTTCGGTTTCGATGATCTGCAACCGGCCCTGTTCCACCAGCGGCGCAAGGCACTGGCGAGGCAGGTAGCTGATGCCGATACCGGAGAGCGTCAGCCCCAGTTGGGCGATCAGGTAGTTGCTTTTGATCGTGCGGTTGACCCGGACATCGTTCTGGGCGAGCCAGCGCTCATAGATCAACCCGGTGCCGGAGCCACCTCCCTGGGTCAGCACGGTGTACGAGGAGATGGCCTGCATGTTCATTATCCCGTTGCCCTGATGCAATGAAGGCGCGCACATCCAGGCGTTCTCCACCGAACTCAGCGGGGTGCTGACGAAACGGGCGTCGGCAAAAATGTCGGGCACGATGATCAGGTCGAGCTGATCGTTCTCCAATTTCGCCACCAACTCGGTGCTGAGTTCGATCGAAGGTTCCAGTACCACTTTGGGATAAGCGCTGCGGATGCCCTCGATCAGCACCGGTAGCCAGGTCATCGCGGTCAGTTCGGTGACGCCGATGCGAAAGCGCCGGACCAGCACCTCCTTGGAACTGATGCGCTCAAGCAGGTAATCGCGTTGGCGCAAGATCTCCGAGGCCTGTTCGAACAACTCCGTACCTTTTTCCGTCAGGCGCGCGCTGCGTTTGGATCGATCGAAAATGGGCATGTCAAAGGCGTCTTCCAGTTCCTGGATACGCTTGGAGACGGCTGACTGGGACATGTTCAGTTTCATGGCGGCGGATTCGAAGCTGCCCAGTTCCACAATCCAGTAGATCGCTTCCAGTTGCTTGAACGTGATCATTGCTCAGGCCCGGTTGAGGAAAACAGGTTCTCGACACCCAGGTCTTCGGGCCTGGCGACACCGAGCAGACCCAGGTCGCGCTTGAGCTCAGCGCCGATGAGTTTGAGTGCATGCCGCACGCCTGCTTCGCCGGCCACGGTCGCGGCGTAGTTGAACGGCCGCCCGATAAAGACCGCCTTGGCCCCCAGCGCCATGGCTTTCATGGCATCGGTGCCCCGGCGCACGCCGCTGTCGAGCATCACCGTCATATCCGGTACCGCCTCGACGATACGCGGCAGGATTTTCAGGGGGGCGACGCTCCCATCCAGTTGCCGCCCGCCGTGATTCGACACAATCACCGCATCGGCACCGATGTGTTGGGCCCTCACCGCATCCCGTGGGTTCAGGATGCCCTTGATGATCAACTTGCCCTTCCAGCGGCGACGAATGTCGATGACATGCTCCCAGGTGAGATGGCCTCGGTCCGAAAAGTCCCGCAGTACATTTCTTGAGAGGATAGGTGCGCCGCGAGTCGCGTAATTGTTCTCGAAGTGCGGCATCCCGTGAACGATCAAGGTCCGCAAAAATGTTCCGAGCAACCATCGGGGATGCAGAAGCCCTTGGACGGCCAATCCCAGGCTCGGACGCAGTGGTGTCGAAAAGCCCGCTCTGATGTTGTTTTCCCGGTTGGCGGCTACCGGCGTATCGACCGTCAGCACCAGGGTTTCAACAGGGGCTGCGGCAACGCGATCAATCAGGGCATTGATCTGTTTCCCCTCTCCCGGGAGATAGGCCTGGAACCAGGTACCCGGCGCTTGCTCCATCACCTCTTCCAGGCGGATCAATGAAGAGCCACTCATGATGCACGGTACCTTCGCCTGGGCCGCCGCGCGGGCCAGCACGATATCGCCGCGGTAGCTGGTCAGCGCGGAGATACCCATGGGCGCAATGCCGATCGGAGATGAATAGGTTTCGCCAAGCAACCTCACCGACGTATCGACGTGCGCCACGTCCACCAGCACGTTTGTCAGGAAGCTGTAGTCCAGGAATGATGCCCGGTTTGCGATGGCCGAGAGTTCGTCTTCAACAGCGCCTGATACATAGGCGAAGAGGGGAGCGGGCAACAGGCGTCGCGCCAGGGGCTCGAAATCCTGGAGTGAAAGACAGCGGTGCAAGGGGGAGGGCATAGGGCTCATCCTGGAGGCGTGGGCTGCGGTGCGGCGCAAATATGATTACTAAAAGAGATGCTAAAACATAGATAAATATCGCTAAAAGTATTTTTTGATTCTCCCTAAGATCAAGTCTTCGTGAAAGCACACCTAATAACACCGGGAGATATCATGTTACTTCCAGGCACCCGTATCGAACCATCGCCTGTGCTTGCTTCTGATGCCTTGATCAAAGCATTTGCCTCTGTCGTGACACCTCATATCAGCGACAACATGGGGCGCCATATCGGTGCCCGTGGCCTGACGCGCTACAACCGCACAGGCAAGCTCGTCGGTACCGCACTGACGGTCAAGACCCGTCCAGGCGACAACCTCTACATCTACAAAGCACTGATGATGTTGAAGTCCGGTCACGTGCTGGTGGTGGATGGGCAAGGCGATACCAACAACGCGGTGATCGGCGAGTTGATCAAGTTGTATGCCCTGCAACGGGGTTGCATCGGCTTTGTCATCGACGGCGCCATTCGTGATGTGGCGTGTTTTGAGAGTACCCCGTGCTACGCCAGGACCGTCGTGCACTGCGGCCCTTACAAGACGGGGCCGGGTGAGATCAATGTACCCGTATCTATCGGCGGGATGATCATCCATCCGGGAGACATCGTTGTCGGTGACGAAGATGGGGTGGTGGCGTTCTCTCAAGAGGACGCCGAGGGCGTGTTGGCGAAAGCCCGTGAACACGAAGCACACGAAGAGCGGGTGAAGGCAGAGATCGCGACCCAGGCGATCGAGCAATCATGGATCACCAACGCCCTTGTCAGAGCCGGCCTGATGTGAGGAGGCCATGAGCAGGCCCGGCCTGGTTGATCACGGTAATCGGCAAGCGGCTCTGCACTCAGCGTCGCCCGTTCCGGGTGCTCACATCCACCCATACGGCCAGCACCAGGATGCTGCCTTTGACAATCATCTGCCAGTAGCTGTCGACATCGAGCATGGACATGCCGTTGTCCAGGCTGGTGATGACCAGCGCGCCGAGGAGGGCGCCGTAAACGGTGCCCGAGCCACCGCGCATGGAGGTGCCGCCGATGAAGCAGGCGGCAATGGCGTCGAGTTCGCCCATGGTCCCGGCCGAGGGTGAGCCCGCGGCCAGGCGCGCGGTATTGACCACGCCGGCGAGGGCGCACATCAGGCCCATGATGCCGAAGATCCACAGCTTGACGGCCTGCACGTTGATGCCGGACAGGCGCGTGGCTTCCATATTGCTGCCCACCGAATAGATGCGTCGTCCGAACACGGTCTGGCTGGTGATGTAGCTGAACACCCCCAGCAGCATCAGCAGAAGCAGCACCGGCACCGGGATCCCGTCGTAGCTGTTCAGGGTATGGACGAACCCGGCCAGCACCGCGCCGATCAACACCACGCGCAAGACATCACGTACCAGTGAGTGTGCCGCCAGGCCATGGAGGGCCCGATTGCGGCGTTGTTTCCAGGTCAGGAAAAGTGTCAGGGCGAGCAGCAGTATGCCCAGGCCTGTCCCGACCGTGTGTGGCAAATAACCCTGGCCGACATAGACCAGCGACGGTGATACCGGGGCGATGGTGGTGCCGCCGGTAATCCCCAGCAGAATGCCGCGAAACGCCAGCATGCCGCCCAGGCCCACAATGAATGACGGGATGCGCAGGTAGGCGGTCATAAAGCCGTTTGCCAGGCCAATCATCCATCCGCACAGGGCGACAATGCCCAGGTTCGCCAACAGCGGTACGTGATAGACCACGTCGAGAATCGCCGCCAGGCCACCCAGCAGGCCAAGCAATGAGCCCACCGACAAGTCGATCTCGCCGCTGATGATCACCAGCACCATGCCGCAGGCGAGAATCCCGGTGATGGACATCTGCCGCAGCAGGTTGGAGAGGTTGCGCGGGGTCAGAAACCCACCGTCGGTCTGCCAACTGAAAAATAGCCAGATAATCGCCACGGCGATCACCAGCGCGAGCATTTTGTAGCGGGTGAAGAGTTGTTTGAGCTGATTCATCTACGCGGTTTTCCGATCATTATTGTTATGGTCATCGGGAGAGCTGAGGGCGGCGGTGAGCAACTGTTCCTGGGTGAGTTCGTGGTTGATGAAGTCGCCGCGCAGCTGGCCTTCGCCGATCACCAGGACGCGATCGGAAACGCCCAGCACTTCGGCCAGCTCCGAGGACACCATGATGATCGACACGCCTTCGGCCGCCAGCGCCCCCATCAGCTTGTAGATCTCATACTTGGCGCCGACATCCACCCCGCGGGTGGGTTCATCGAGAATCAGCACGCGGGGGTTGGTCAGGAGCATCTTCGCCAGCACGGCTTTCTGTTGATTGCCGCCGGAGAGGCTGGTGATCGGCAGGAACGGGCTCGCGGTCTTGAGGTGCAGGCGTGAGATTTCCTTGTTGATGCTGCCCAGTTCGGCTTCGGCGTCGATACGGGTCATTCTCGAGTAGTTGCCCAGCACGGCCAGGGTGATGTTCTGGCCGACCCCCAGGTCCGGAATGATGCCCTGGCGCTTGCGGTCTTCAGGGACCATGCACAGGCCGGCGCGGATGGATTTGAGCGGCGTGCGGGTGTCGATCGGCCGGCCGTCCAGCCAGACTTCACCTTCATGGCGGCCGGGGTAGGCGCCGAACAGCGCCGACACCAGTTCCGTGCGACCGGCGCCGACCAGCCCGGCGATGCCGAGGATTTCCCCGCGTTTGAGGACAAACGAAATATCGTCGACCCGTTTGCGCCTGGGGTTGTCGACGTCGTAGCAGGTGATGTGGCGCGCCTCGAAAATCACCTCGCCGATCTCATGGGGTTCGGTGGGGTAGAGCGTGCTCATTTCCCGTCCGACCATCTGGGTGATGATCGTCGGGATGTCCAGGTTCGCCATGGCGGTCGTGGCGATGTGCTTGCCATCGCGAATCACCGAAATGGTGTCGCACACGGCGGCCACTTCATCCAGCTTGTGGGAGATATAGACGCAGGCAACGCCCTTGGCCTTGAGGTCGCGAATGATATCCAGCAGCACCTCGATTTCCGAGCGGGTCAGGGCCGATGAAGGCTCGTCGAGGATCAGCAGGCGCGCCTGCTTGTTCAGCGCCTTGGCGATTTCCACCAGTTGCTGGTAGCCACCGCCATACTGTGAAACCGGTAGCGAGACGTTCATGTCCGGCACCTTGAGCTCACGCATCAAGGCTTCGGCACGGTGGATCATCGCCGGGTAGTTCATGCGCCCGCCGGGCAGCGTCAGCTCGTGCCCCATAAAGATGTTTTCGGCCACCGACAGGTCGGGGACCAGGGTCAGCTCCTGGTGAATGATGACGATTCCGGCGGCTTCGGTGTCGCTGATGGACTGCGCCTTGAGCGGCTGCCCGTCCCAGAGAATTTCGCCTTCCCAGGTGCCATGGGGGTAGACCGCCGACAGGACTTTCATCAGCGTGGATTTGCCGGCGCCGTTCTCGCCGCACAGACCCACGCATTCCCCCGGCTTGACCTTGATATCGATGCCATTCAGGGCTTTGACACCGCCAAAGGATTTGACGATGCCATTCATTTGCAGCAGGTAGTCGGACATAGCGAGGTACTCACAGGGTACAGCTCGGTGGGTCACTGTCCGGCAATCTGCGCCTTGGTATAAAACCCGTCTTTTTCCAGCAGGTCGATATTGTCTTTGGTCAAGGGGATCGGAGTGAGCAGGATGGTGTCGACCTTCTTGCTGCCGTTGTCGGATTGCGAGCTGTAGCTGGGTTTCTCGTTACGTGCCAGTTGCACCGAGAGCTTGGCTGCTTGCGAGGCGATCAGTTTCAGCGGCTTGTAGACGGTCATGGTCTGGGTGCCATCGATCACCCGTTTCACCGCTGCCAGGTCTGCGTCCTGACCCGAGATCGGTACTTTCCCGGCCATCTGCTGCGCGGCCAGTGCCTGGATGGCACCCCCGGCGGTGGCGTCGTTGGAGGCGACGATGCCATCGATCTTGTTGTTGTTCCGGGTCAGGGCATTTTCAACAATGCTCAGGGCTTCGGTGGGGTTCCATTCCTTCACCCACTGTTGGCCGACAATCTTGATATCTCCCTTGTCGATGGCCGGTTGCAGCACTTTCATCTGGCCTTCGCGCAGGACCTTGGCGTTGTTGTCCGTGGGCGCGCCACCGAGCAGAAAGTAGTTGCCCTTGGGCGCCGCTTTCAGCACGCCGCTGGCCTGCATCTCGCCGACCTTTTCGTTATCGAAGGAGATATAGGCGTCTATATCGGCGTTGAGGATCAGTCGGTCATAGGACACCACCTTGATCCCGGCCTTCTTGGCTTCGGCGACGGCATTGGTCAGCACGGTGGCGTTGAACGGCACGATGACGATCACATCGACACCACGGGAAATGAGGTTTTCAATCTGCGAAATCTGCTTCTGCTCGTTGGCATCGGCCGACTGTACGAAGACCTTGGCGTCCATTTTTTCCGCCGCCGCGACGAAGTAATCACGGTCTCGCGACCAGCGTTCCAGACGCAGGTCATCGATGGAGAAACCGATCTTCGGGTGGGCGGCATCGGCCATGACCGGTAGCGAGAGCAGGGCCAGAGCGCTGGCGAGCAGAGTGCGTTTTAGTGCGTTCATGATGGTGCGTCCTTTTATTGTTGTTGGAAAGACACTGCCTGGCGATGAATAAGCTGCCGGTGGAACTGTAGAGCGTCGCAGGGCGCCGCGAGCATGGATTTGTCGTGAGAATGTCACCGCGACGCCGGGGTTCGCCCGTCCTCAGGGGTAGATGAAACGGTTCACCACGCCTTCGAGCATCTCCTGTCGACCGCTGACGGCCTGCGGATTCAACCCGTGGCTGAAGGCATGTTCGGCCAGTGATTCGAGGCTGAACTCACCCGCCAGCACCGCCTGGCCGAGTGGCTGCTGCCAGCCGGCGTAGCGTTGATCCTTGAATTGCTGGAGTCGGTCGTTCTGCACCATGGCCGCCGCGCGCTCCAGGGCCAGGGCGAGGACGTCCATTGCCGCGACGTGGCCGTGGAACAGATCGACCTCGTCCACGCTCTGGCGACGGACCTTGGAGTCGAAGTTGAACCCGCCATTAGTGAACCCGCCGGCCTTGAGGATTTCATAGGTGGCCAGGGTCATCTCCTCGACGCTGTTGGGGAACTGGTCGGTGTCCCAGCCGTTCTGCGGATCGCCGCGGTTGGCGTCGATGCTGCCGAAGATCCCCAATGAGACGGCCGTGGCGATCTCGTGATGGAAGCTGTGCCCGGCCAGGGTCGCGTGGTTGGCCTCGATATTGACCTTGATCTCGTTTTCCAGCCCGTACTGGTGCAGGAAGCCGAAGACCGTGGCGCTGTCGTAATCGTATTGGTGCTTGGTCGGCTCCTGGGGCTTGGGTTCGATCAGCAGGTCGCCTTTGAAGCCGATCTTGTGCTTGTGCTCGACCACCATGCGCATAAAGCGCCCCAATTGTTCACGTTCGCGTTTCAGGTCGGTATTGAGCAGGGTTTCGTAACCCTCGCGACCGCCCCACAGTACGTAGTTGGCCCCTTTGAGCCTTTGGGTGGCGTTCATGGCGCTGAAGACCTGGGCGGCGGCGCAGGCGAACACTTCCGGGTCGGGGTTGCTGGCAGCGCCCGCGGCAAAGCGCGGGTTGCTGAAGCAGTTGGCGGTGCCCCACAGCAGCTTGATCCCGGTTTGTTCCTGATGGCGCTCCAGGTGATCGATCATCTGCGCGAAGTGATTGCGGTACTCCTTCAGCGAGTTGCCTTCCGGGGCGACATCGGTGTCGTGGAAGCTGTAGTAGTCGATGCCCAGTTTGGAGAAGAACTCGAAGGCCGCTTCGGCCTTGCCGATGGCCAGCTCCATCGGATCCCCGGCATGCTGCCACGGACGCTTGAAGGCGCCAGCACCGAACATGTCCGCCCCTGGCCAGACGAAGGTGTGCCAGTAGCAGGCCGCCATGCGCAGGTGTTCGCGCATGGGTTTGCCGAGGACCAGCTTGTCGGCGTCGTAGTGGCGGAAGGCTAAGGGTGAGTCGCTGCTGGGGCCTTCGTAGCGAATCTTGTCGACAACGGGGAAGAACGGCATTGGAATGTCCTTGTTGTTCTTGGCTGTACCCCGATACTAGCAACGGCCCGGTGGCTGAAAATTATGAAAATCACCAAGTCGCAGTGCGATTTTGAGTCTTGAGATTCGTCGTTTGCGCGCCTAGTCTGTGTTGACCGGTCCAGGATCAAAACAATGAAAACCGTCCCGCCCGTCCACCGTATTGCGCTGTTGTTCAACGGCAGCAAGATCTACGATCGAGGCATTATCAGTGGCATCGGCAACTACCTGAGCAGCACCCGTGCATCCTGGGACCTGTTCCTTGAGGAGGATTTTCTCTGTCGGTTGAAAGGGATCGAGCGCTGGCAGGGCGATGGGATCATTGCCGACTTCGACGACCCGCTGATCGGCGAGGCGCTGGCCGGAATCAAGTTGCCAGTGGTGGCGGTGGGCGGGTCCTATCAGGATGCGCGCGCCTATCCGAAGGGCATTCCCTATGTCGCCACCGACAATGACGCACTGATGAAATTGGCCTACGAGCACCTGATCGAGGCCGGGTTGACCCGCTTTGCCTGCTTCAGCCTGCCTGAAGCGCAAGCCAATCGCTGGGCGCAGGAGCGGGAAAAAGCCTTTCGTCGGCTGCTGAAACGCGATGGTTTGCCTGTCGAGGTCTATCGCGGCATGGGCACCAGCGCGCCGCTCTGGGACAGCGCCGTCGAACAGCAGATCGCCTGGTTGCAAAGCCTGCCCAAACCCATCGGCATCATCGCCGTCAGTGACGCCCGTGCCCGGCAGTTGCTGCAAGCCTGCCTGACCGCCGGGATCGCCGTGCCGGAGCAGGTGGCCTTGATCGGCATTGATAACGACCCGCTGACCCGCAGCCTGACCAGGGTGCCGCTGAGTTCAGTGGTCCAAGGCACCGAGACCATGGGCCGGACCGCCGCGCACCTGCTCCACCAGATGCTGCACGGCATGCCGTCCACGGGCACGCAGATACTGATCCCCCCGGATGCGATCAATGTGCAGGCCTCGAGTCTGCATCAACCGTTGGGCGATCCCTATGTCATGCAGGCGCTGCTCTTTATCCGCCAATACGCCTGCCAGGGCATCAAGACCGCACAGGTGGCCGCGTACGTGGGCGTGTCGCGCTCATCGCTGGAGTCGCACTTTCGGACGGTGCGCGGCTGCAGCGTGCACGACGAGATCCTGCGCTTCAAACTGGCGGCGGCGGCCAATGGACTGGAACACACGGATTCGGCGATTGCCGATATCGCGCAGAATTGCGGCTTCAAATCGGCGCAATACCTGCACACGGTGTTCCGTCGAGAGTTCGGCTGTACGCCGCGGGAGTATCAGCAGGGCGTCAATGCAGCGATTCATTGAGTCAATAGATCAAAGTGTCCAGTGGCTCAGGCGTATCAAGAGCGATCGTGATGTTATATTTTCCATTCAGGGGTAGAACGGCAGGGGCGTCGGAAACCTCGGCTTGTCCTTTGAGGTTGACCTTCGAATGATAAGTCACTCCCATTCAGGGTTGCTGAGATACACTCGTTATCAGTCAACCCAGTCAACTTGAAAGTTGTAACGCCCCAGGAGAGGGGCAAGGGTTTTCTGGTGAACTCCGGATTGAATGCGAACTAAAAGTCCTCGGTTACTTTCTTGTACGACGTCGACCGCAATGCCAGAGAGTCCAAGGTGTTCAATCTCCAGTTGTACCGTGCTGGCGATTTCCCGTTGCTGCAGGGCCGGTTTGAATATCTTGCCGACCGCAGTCAGGGGTAACGCCTCGAGTATTTCAATGCGTTTGGGGATGGCTGCGCGTTCGCTGATGCTGAGATTGGCGAACGCCAGCAGCTCTTCGGCGCCGCAGAATTGGCCGGGCTTCAATTGGACATAGGCGACAGGTACTTCCCCTGAATAGGCATCAGGGCTGCCGATCGCGGCCACCAATGCCACAGCAGGGTGGGCCTGCAATACCTCCTCTATTTGCTTGGGGTCGATATTGTGTCCGCCACGAATGATCAATTCCTTTTTGCGTCCGGTCAGCCAGAAATAGCCCTGTGCATCCTGGCGACCCAGATCGCCGGTATTGAGCCAGCGTCGGCCGTCGATATCGATCCACAGTCCCTGGTTGTGACCCTCTTCCAGATAACCGTCGAACAGATTGGGACCGCTGATCGTGATCAGCCCGGTTTCGTCGACATTGGCATCGCGCAGGTATTCCCCGGCCTCATTCAATAGCACCGCGCGCATGTCCTGGTAAGCAAGGCGTATCCCGATGGAGCCGGTGCGTCGCTCGCCATGGGGCGGATTGACGGAAGAAACGCAGGCGCCCTCCGTGAGCCCATAGCCTTCAAGGATATGTACCCCGGTCTGCTCTTCGAACTCGCGCAACAAATCCACCGGCATGGGGGCGGCGCCACACAACGCATAACGAAGGCTGGACAGATCATGGGCACGTGGATTGTTTCTTAGCAGGGCCGCGTAGACGGTGGGCACGCCGGAAAAGAAGTTGATGCCGAAGTGCTCGACCATTTCCCAGAAGTTCGGGATAACGCCAGGGTCCCGGTAGCCTTGGGTCGTGCCCAGGATGACATGGTCACCCTGGCTCCAGGGCATCAGTCCCGTGACCAGTTGTCCATTGACATGAAAAAGTGGCAGGCCGCAAAAGATCACCTGGCCACTCTGGCAAGGTTGTAAGTGCGCGGCCATGGCCCAGGCGTTGAATACTTCCGAGCCATGGGTGCGGGCGGCAATCTTGGGCAGCCCGGTGGTGCCGCCGGTACAGAAGTAAGAAGAACGCTCTTCAGGGCGGATGTGTCTGCCGCTCTTGAGGTGAGTTTCTGGCTGGGCTTCCATCAGCTCGCGCAGATCGTGGATCACGGTATTACCGTGAAAGGCCCGCTCCCTCTGCGCCAAGCTTCTGAGCATGTCGCGCTCAGGCTCGCTGACATAGGGTTCCAGGCTGACCCAGATGATATGCCTGATTCCGGGCAGATCGTTCAATTGATCAGCCAACTTGGCCCACAGATTGTTATCTGGGGTGGGTGCCAGTGTCACCACTACCGAGGCTTTGGCCGAGTTCAGCAAGCTGGCAATCTGCTTCGCCTCCTGCAATGGGTTGATTGCCATGACGATGCCCGCTGCCTCGGCGCCCCAGATAGTGAAATGGGTCTCCGGTAGATTGGGCAGGACGAAGGCGAGTACTTCTCCCGGCACGATGCCCAGGTCGTGGAAGGCATTCGCCGCGCGGGTTATTTGCGCGAAGAGTTGGGAATAATTCCATTCGAAGGTACGCGTGAAGTGAGTGGCGTCAGGGAAGAAGCTCAACGCCAGCGCTTGAGGATTGCATACGGCGGCACGGCGCAAGGCTTCATAGGTGCTGGCGGCCAGATTGCGCTCTGAAAGCGGGGGTTGTTCCAGGTGCTTGATGTCTACCAGGCTCTGCACGCTCATCAGACTTCTCCTACTACCTGATTGCGTTGTATGCCCAGATCGATCAAGCCGTCGGCGCTACGAATATGCGCCTCGACCTTGTCGCCTGGCTTGAGATACTGGGAGCGTTTCTCCTGGGCCTTGAGGAACAGTTTCCACTTGCTGGCTTCGGGTAGCA
Organism: Pseudomonas sp. MWU12-2037; assembly: GCF_023242345.1. NCBI lineage: Bacteria > Pseudomonadati > Pseudomonadota > Gammaproteobacteria > Pseudomonadales > Pseudomonadaceae > Pseudomonas > Pseudomonas sp. MWU12-2037. Next base: position 24,438 of record NZ_JALLIZ010000005.1, read on the forward strand.
GGGCGGCGATGCGCTGCTTGCCGGGGGAGGGGATGCTCAAGGCGCAGCCGGCCGGCGTGCCGGTGGCAATCAGGTCTCCCGGGGCAAGATCTTGTACGGACGAAAGCTCGGTCAGGGTTTGCGCGGGGCCGTAGACCAGGTTGGCGGTGCTGTCGTTTTGACGCATCTGGCCGTTGACCGTCAGGCGCAATTGCAGGGCCTTCAGATAATGCATGTCCTCGGCCCCCAGCAGGCAGAGGTGGGGGCCGACCGGGCCAAAGGTACGGAAACTCTTGCCTTTGTAGAACTGCATCTGTGGAATCTGGATGTCACGAGCCGAGTAGTCGTTGACAATAACGACGCCGGCGATGAATTCATGCAGATTGTCGTCAGTGACAGAGACAGGGCCGGTGATCTCGCGTTTCATCACCAGGCCCAGCTCGATTTCGTAGTCCAGGAACTGGACATTGCGCGGCTTGATCAGGTCGCTGTCGGCCGCCACCAGGCAACTGGTCGCCTTGGTGAACATCATGTTGAAGTGCTTTGCGTCGGGGTTCATGCCCGATTCGATCATGTGCTGACGGTAGTTGGCACCCTGGCAAAGGAACTGCTGATTACGGGTCACCGGGGACAGCAACTTGACGTCGCTCTTGGCCAGTTCGATGCCTTTCAGTTGAAGCAAATCGTCGATGGTGTTCTGGCGGATGAACTCGCCGGTCGTGGCAAAGACTCCGGGAACCGGTGTAATAAGGTTCTGGCGTATGACGCCCCATTGGACGGTGTTCTGGTATTCGAAGCGGACAATATGGACAACGGACATTGAAGGCACTCCAGAAGCATTGTTTGCCCGACTTTTGCCAGGCTTAGTTGTTGTATTGGGCCCATGCAGGGCATGTTGTCGGCGTGCGAGCGGCCTGCACCAGGGCGTCGGCGCCACACGCAGCGCACTTGTCGGGTGGTACTGAACAGGCGGACTTATCCGAACAGGCGGGCCAGCGCCATAAGCTTGCGTAGCGTCAAGTCCGGGCTGCGTCGCAGAGTGCGAATCAGCATTCGCAGATTGCCCAGTGTCAGCTTGGGCTGGGTAAAGCTCTTGGGCATGCGTTGCCCCCATTGCGCCATGGCCTCGCGGCTGACCGGATGAATGCCGGTGGGCTGTGTGGCAGTGAAGAGGTCGCCGTCACAGTAGTGCTCGTGTTTGTCTGCCCATGGGTCCTGCCAGTAATCGAAGATCTGGCTCCCCAGAATGTGCCGGCCGATCCCCCACGAATGCTTCCAGCCTCGCTCCCGCAGGACCCGCTGTCCCATGCCCAGTGCATCGGCATCGACCACTTCATAGGCGCTGTGGCTGTAGGTCGCCGTGAATCCCTGGGCAATGGCGAGGGTATGGTGATCTGTTGGAATCTCACCGCGATCCAGGCGCATGAAGGTGACGATGGGGGAGCCATCCGGGAGAACCTGTATATCGCTGGGGATCAGCCCGAAATGCTGTGTATACCAGGCGCAGGTGGCTTGATAATCGGCGACTTCGATGACGACATGACCCAGGCGCAATATTTCCGGGGGCGTTATTGGTGGGCGTTGAGCTCTGTTGATGCGTGGCTGCTTATCCGCCAGATTGAGCGAAAGAGCGGCCCTGTGCGGCAGTGGAACACTTGAGGACTGGCCGCAGATGGCTTCCACGATGAAGCCGGAGGGGTCGAGCAGCCGGACCTGTTTTCCGCCCCCCGGATGTTCGATCCGCTCGATAGCTGAAGCACCCTGGAGCTGGGTCAGGTGATCCAGATCGCCGAGACGGCCGACTTCCAGCCCGTAGCCCAGAAAGCGTGCTTGGGCCGCTCGATGAATACGGTAGCAGTAGGGGCTGGGGTCGGCAGCCCGGAGATAGAGCGTATCCGTGTCCCGGTGACTGACGCTCAGACCGAAGTCGCTCAGAAAGTGCGCCGCTTCATCAAGGTCCGGTCGTTCGAAGATAAGATGGGTGAGGCGTTGAGCTTTGACGCTCGGGGTGGGATGCCGGGCGGGTTGCAACGTGCTCAGTCGAGGTGCTGCGCTATCGTTCATTATTGTTCTCCGAACTTTTTTCGGGCAAAGCAGCGCCGAGCCCCATAAACAACAGGGGCGAAAACCACAGCGGTGGTGAAGGGGTTAGTCGAGCGCCGGGAGTGTGGGCAGTTCCTCGCTCGCCAGTCTCGCAGCCTCCTGTGCCGGCACGCCGAGCGCCCGGAGTACGAATTCCGCCGCGTCGGAACCCGCATCGCGCCAGGTTCTATGACCTTCCAGCACCAGGAACATCGCACCCAGTGCAGTGCTGGAGATCAGCGTAATGACCGAGAGCAGTTGATCTTGTCGGAAGCTGTAGCAGCCACTGGCGTGCCCCTCCAACAGGTCCTTCGTGGCCTGACTGGCGAACATCTCGCGCAGCGCGGCGTTACTCATCGCGAATCGATGAATGAAAGTGCCCCACTGGGGCTCCTCATGGGTGCGTCGGATAAAGAAGCGGATGCCATTGGCCAGACGGTGGGCAGGCTGGGCGAGGGTCTCGAAACTCTTATTGACCCGTTCGTGCATTTCAGCGCTGAGATGGGCCGCAACCGCTTCGAACAGCTGCTCCATGCTTTTCACGTTGCTATAGATCGTCCCGCGAGCAACACCGGCCTCAGTTGCAAGATCGCTGATACTCACGTCAATGGCGCCGCGCTCGGCAAAAAGGCGAAGGGCGGCTTGATGGATGCGTCGCTGTACCGGATTCAGTGATTCCACGCTTTATCTCCAGAGTCGTCTTACAATCAATTGAACACTTGTGTTCAATGTTGGTCAATTGTTTTTTGAGCTGGAGAGCGCGTTTTATCGGTTTATGTCCGTTATCCAAGGGTTTTTGAGGCGTTTTTTCATCGACAGGCTTTGCGTGTTTTGAACATTGGTGTTCAGTTTTCTGGCTGAGTGTCCATGTTCACAACAGGCAGTGGCAAGCTGGCGATTTTCCTGGCTTTGGCTGGCGTGACGCCCAGCGCCTTGAGGACCATTTCGGCGACCCGCACATCGTGTTCCGCCACTGTACGACCCTCGACAACAGCGCGCATGGCCCCGGTGGTGCATGACAACACCAGGTCCAGGGCGATGCCTTCGTCTTCGAATGCAAAAGCACCCTCATGGCGACCTTGGCGCAGGTCGTCAAGTACATGGGTGGCCAGTCGCGAGCGCGTCGCCTCGCCGAAGTGGATGATGCGCAGCAGCGCGCTGGCCCACGGGTGGTCATCGCCGGCTCGGTTGATGAACATCCGCACGCCGACGCAAAGGCGCTCGGCACCGCTGTGCAATCCGCTGCTCAAGACGGAAATGGCATCGGAGAACTCGGTGGCCATGGCGATGCCCACGGCTTCGAGCACTTCGTCGCGAGTGCGGAAGTAGTTGTAGATGGTGCCATTGGAGACCTCCGCTTCCGCGGCGATCTCGAGCAGGGCGATCTCCCCCACCTCCTTGCGTGCGACCAGGCGTCGCGCTGCGTCGACCAGGCCGCGACGGGTGCGCTCACGTTTCTTGTGGCCTCGCGTGAGAGGCTGGGGCGCTGCGGGTGCTGGGGGGGAGGAGGGCATACTCAGGCTCGTAGTCGAGGGGGCTCGCTGATGGTAATGGAAACCCGTTCAACAATGCAGTCGTCGCCCGTTATCAGATCAATGCAGGCTTGAACCAGATGGCCCGCCTGCGCGCCGTCGGCATGGTGCATGACGAGGCGGTCGGGGCGTACCACCACCAGCGTGCCCTTGGCCGCCAGCGGCAGGATGTCATGGTTCAGATCCTCGATAAAGGCGCAATCACCCACCGGACGTTGACCGCGCGGCCCGATATGCAAGAAGTTGCCGCCGGTTCGTTTCCAGGCCTCGACCTGCTCGGCGCAGAGCAGCGACAGCGGGTCGATGCCGAATCCGATCAGGGTCAGGTGGTCTCCGAGCGCATCGTCACTCAGGTGGATCTGCTGTTGGGCATTGCGAACCCAGGCCTGGGGAAAGAGCCCTCCGCGAACCAGCTTGTCACCACGGCGATGAGGGGCGAACAGGCCTTTCCTGAAGATGTTTTTCGGTTTGATGTCCAGCTCTTCGAAGTACTTGCGGGTGGTCGGCATCAAGGCGAGCAGGCGCATCAGGCCATGGGTGAAGAAGGCCGCCAGTTTGCTTCTGGGCATGACCAGGCGTCCCATGAGCTTGGCCATGTCGATCATTGCCTTGGCATGGGGGCGGCGCTCCTCGTCATAGGAGTCCAATATCGAGGGCGAGGCTTGTCCGCGCAGGACCCAGGCGAGTTTCCAGGCCAGATTGGCGGTATCGCGAAGGCCGGCGACCAGGCCCTGTCCGACGAAGGGCGGCGTGATATGAGCGGCATCTCCTGCAAGAAAAACGCGCCCCTGGCTGAAGCGGTTGCAGCAGCGCGCGTGGAACCGATACACCGCCGTGCGCTCGATCTGCAGCTTTTGCGGATCGATCCAGGGGGCGATCAGTCGGGCGATGTTTTGCGGATTTTCCATTTCTTCGCGGGTTTCACCCGGTTGCAGCATGAACTCCCAACGCTCCCTTCCGCCGGGCGCCGGCATGTGCGGCGTGGGCCGCCTTGGATCGCAAAGGAACTCGATGTGATCGATCGCTGACCGGTGCCGATTGCCGGCATCGACAATCAGCCAGTCCTCGGCATAGGTCTGCCCTTCGAAATCCTGGCCGATCAGGGTTCTGACCCTGGAGCTCGCACCATCGGCGCCTACCACGTACTGGGCGCGAACAGAGTGGACTTGGCTCTCCTGGTCCCGGACGGACGCAATGACGCAGCCTGGTGCATCGGTCAGGTGTTCGAGCTCGAAGCCACCCAGGCTGACCACCGACTCGAACCGTGAGACCTGTTCTCGCATCGCCCGCTCGAGGTCGGGCTGATAGAACGTCACCAGTTTGGGATGGCCATCAATGCTCCCGGTGGTATTGGCGCGACTGAAATCCCCGAGGGTCGTGGAGCGCATCCGCACTTCGGGGATCACGATCTTCTCGAAAGCGTCCTGGGCCAACCCGGCGAGTTGCAGGATGCGTAGCGCCTCGTTGTCCAGGGCGATGGCGCGAGGCATCAGCAGGATCTCATGGGCCTTGTCCAGGATCAGTGTCCTTACGCCGTAGCGTCCCAGCAGTGCCGCGAGTGTCGCGCCTACCGGGCCGTTGCCCACGATCAATACATCGACTGCGCTTGGCGGCAGCGTGCCGGCTTTCTTGTTATTCATACCGAGCCCTTGTTGTGGTTGTTTTTTTGGCAGTGAAACCGAGGGTTTCATCGTCAGGCAGCATGAGGTTATGCAAAAATGAGGTTTGTTTCAATATTGATTATTGTGTCATTATATCGAGGTCACTCTTTTTGCCAGCATGGAACGCATAACTGTCTTCATCTGAGCCTGTAGGAGTCGCCTGTGGTGCGTGCGCTGTGTCATCCGAATCCACTGCGGATCCGCTTTGTCGATTTTGAACTCGATGAGGCCAATGCTCGCCTGTCGTGCAATGGAGAGGCGGTGGCGCTGGCGCCGACGCCGTTCAACCTGTTGTGCGCGCTGGCGCGCGAGCCGGGGTCGCTTCTGAGCAAGGATGCGTTGCTTGACGCGGTCTGGGGACACCGCTTCGTCAGCGAGTCGGTGCTGAAAACCGCCATCAGCGATCTGCGCACGACACTGGGCGACTCTCCCCGAGCACCACGTTTTATCGAGACCGTGTCCCGGCGTGGCTATCGCTTTATTGCCACGCCGTCCCTGACGCCTTTGACGCCGACCAGCCTGGCGATAACACCGCAAGCCGTCACGCAAGCGCCGCTGTTTATCGGCCGTGGCGCTTCGCTTTCGCGCTTGCAACGGGCCTGGGTGCAGGCGCAAGGCGGCCAGCGCTCGATGTTCTGGCTCGCCGGCGCGCCGGGAATCGGCAAGACCCTGCTGATCGAGCATTTCATGGCGGGGCTCGACGGCGCCACCTGCGCGCGCGGCCATTGTGTGGAGCCCCTCGGTACTGGCGAGCCGTACCTGCCGGTGCTGGAAGCGATTGCCGGTTTGTGCCGCGTCGACCCGGCGCTGCCGGCACTCTTGCGGAGCGTGGCGCCCACCTGGCTGTTTCAACTGCCGTGGCTGAGTAGCGCCCAGGAGCGTGAGGCGTTGCGGCACGAGCTTGCCGGTGTCGGCCCGGAGCGCATGCTGCGGGAAATGGGCGAGTTGCTGGAGCGTTACACGGAGCAACGCCCCTTGTTGCTGGTCACCGAAGACCTGCATTGGGGCGACAGGGCCACCCTCCAACTGATCGACTACGTCGCCCGGCGACGCGGGCGCATGCGGTTGATGTGGGTGGCGAGTTTTCGCGTCGCCGAGGTGGTGGCGCTCGATCATCCGCTCAGTTCGTTGCGACACGAACTTCGTTTGCAGCGTTTATGCGAAGAAGTGCTACTCGATCCGTTTTCGGAGACCGAGATCGCCGATTATGTCGCTACGCGTTCGGTCTCACTGGCGCGCGATGAAGGGTTCGTGCGGGCGCTGCACGATCACACCGACGGCGTGCCACTGTTCGTCTCGTCGTTGCTCAATGAAGTGATGGACCGTGCGGACGATGACGCCACCGTCGAGGCCCGGCTGGCGAACCTCACGGTTCCCGAGAATCTGGCATCTATCATCGATCATGTGATCGCCAGGCTCGGTCGGGAGGAGCGTGATCTGCTCTCGGCGGCGGCGATATGTTCGGGGGCTTTCCGGGTGGAAACGCTTTCGCTGGCCCTTGAGCGTGACCTCGCTTCGCTGGCTTACGCCTGCGAGGAACTGGTTCGCGGGCAGGTGTGGCTGACACGGTCACGGACGGTCGATGGAGCAGAGGTGTCCGCGCAGGCCTACTCGTTCCGCCACGCGCTCCTGCGTCAGGTGCTGTACGAGCGCACGCCGCTTTCGCTGCGTGTTCACCTGCATCGTCAGATCGGCGACGCCCTCGAGCGTGAGCGGTCGTTCGGCGTGCCGGTCGCCGCGTCAGACCTGGCGATGCACTTCGAACGGGCCAGTCAGCCAGTGATTGCGCTGTCGGACTTCGGCCCGGTCGCGACCATCAGTGCCCACGGCGACCGGATGCCGACCCTTTGCTGACAACTTGATCGGGGCATGGCTTTAGGCTGTTGCCGAACTTCTCCGATCCCGTGGTCTGCAATGGTCCTGAATCCTGAATCCAAGTATCCAAACCGCCGCACGTATGTGCTGAAGCTGCGTAGCGACGCCGCGCCGGGGGGCCTTGCCGGGCGCCTGGAAAATCTGGTGACCGGCCGCCAGTGCGAGTTCTCATCCGTCGAAGAGCTGTCGGCGTCGATTGCCGACGACCTTGCATCGATAGCCGCTGAGCGTGCCGCGGATGCCGCCGGCGAATGACCCCACCTACCCGATGGAACGCTCCATAGGGCGACCTAATCACGACGCTTGGCTGACAACTTGGCGTGCCGCGGACCCTATGCTGGCTTCACCTCGAATTCCTACGAGTCCAATCCGATGTCGCGACTTCAGCTCCTTCTTTCGTTGATCCACCCTGGCGGGCAGACGTCCCGCCCATCTGCCGATTGCCTGGGCGGCCTTGCCGCTGCGGTGACGCTTGCCGTGTCTATCGCGCTGGTCCTGGCGGGCTGTTCCACGCCCATCGTCAAGCCTGTGGTGGACCTGCCAGGCAAGTTCGCCGCGACCACGGCCTCGGGGATGGAGCCCGAAGTCGCATGGTGGGAGGCCTTCAAGGATCCGGTACTGAGCGATCTGGTACGCCGCGCGATGCGCGATAACCGCGATATCAAGATCGCCTCCGAGCGCCTGTGCGCCGCGCGCGCCGGCGAGAGCATCAGCCGCTCCTGGTTGTTTCCGAGCGTCAGCGGGTCCGCCTCCGGTACCGACCGCAGTAGCGGGTACGACACGGCCACGAAGGCGGGCTATCCCGATACCAAAACCGCAAGCGTGGGGCTGGACGTTTCGTGGGAGCTGGATCTGAGCGGCCGTTTGCGGGCCGGCGCGAGCGCGGCCCAGGCCCAGGCGCTGGCCGCGGAACACAGCGTACGTGGTGTGCGCCTGCTGGTGATGAGCGATGTTGCCAGCAATTACTTCACATTGGTCGGTGCACAGCGTCAGGTCGATACCCTGCGGGCCATGTCGGCGATGCAGGACGAGACCTTGCGTCTGGTCACCGCACGCCAGCGCGTGGGCCTGGCAACCGTCTTCGACGTGGAGCGTGCCGAGGCTGACGCGGCCTCCGCGCGTGGGCAGATTCCGCCACTGGAAACCCTGGCGGCGGTGGCACGCCATCGCCTTGCGGTACTGATCGGTGACCAGGCCTTCAATGCCGCCGCCATCGTACCCTCGCGCGGCGATGTAGTGGTGCCTCAGCCGCAGCCCGGCCAGCCGGCCACGCTGCTGGAGCGCCGGCCCGACGTGCTGGAACTGATGGCGCAACTGGATGCGGCCAACGCTCGCCGTCAGCAGGCCGCCGCCGAATGGTTTCCGCGTCTGTTCCTCGGTGCCTCCTACGGCAGCCAGGGCCTGGAACTCAATGGTGTGGGGCTGGGCGCTGCCCGCTATACCAATGTGACGGGCCTGCTGACGATGCCGCTCTTCAACGCCGGGCGCACCCGTGCCATCAATGAGGTTGCCGAGAGCGGCCAGCGTGAAGCGCTGCTGCGTACCGAGGACGGCATCGCCCGTGCGCTCGAAGACGTGGAGAACTCGTTGGTCAGCCTTTCCCAGGAGCGTCGTCGCTCGGCGTCGTTGCAATCGGCTGTGGTGGCCGCGGATTCCGCGCTGGGCCGGGCTCAATCGCTCTACGACCGGGGGCAGATCGACCTGTTGCCGCTGCTGGATGCGCACCGTGTGCGCCTGACGATGCGCCTGAACGCCAACGACAGCAACACTCGTCTGCTGCTCGACAGCGTACAGCTCTACAAGGCGCTGGGCGGCGGCTGGCAGGTTTTCGAGTCCGCGCCTCCCGCCGACACCGCCACTGCCGGCGCCGTGCGTCCACTTTCCTGAATCCCGTCGCTTACAACGAGGAACTGTCTTGAATAACTCAATTACCGCCGTCGGTGTCATGGCCGTCGCCGCGTTACTCTGCGCCTGCAGTCCGGACCAATCGCCGGTACAGGTGCCGCGGCCCGTACGTACCGTCGAACTGCGCTATGACAACGCCCGCGAAGCCAATCGCTATGTCGGCACCGTGCAGTCTCGCCATGAAGTGGACCAGGCTTTCCGCGTGGACGGCAAGGTCGTCCAACGCAAGGTCGAGGTCGGCCAGTTGGTGCACGAGGGTGATGTGCTCGCCACGCTGGACGACAGCGACTACCGGCTGGCCGTGGAAGCGGCGCGGCAGTCGTGGGCCGCTGCGGTGGCACAGGCCCGTCAGGCCGACTCGGACCACCAGCGCCTGGGAGCGCTGAAGGCCGATGGCTCGGTCAGCGTGGCCGATGATGAGCGTGCGCGTACCAGCGCCGAGACTTCCCGGGCGAACGCCGAGGCCGAGGCCCGCAAGCTCGAACTGGCGCGCAACCGGCTCAATTACTCCGTGCTGCGGGCCTCGTGGAGCGGCGTGGTCACGGCCGTGCATTTCGAGGTCGGGCAGGTCGTGACGCCGGGGGCCGCGGTGATCTCGATCGCCGACCCTGGCTTGCCCGAAATCGTCGTCGATGTGCCGGAGGATCACCTGGCTGCCTTCAAGCAGTCGGGCTTCAAGGCCTCACTGGCCAGCGCTCCGGGCCAGACCTTCGCGGTGGCCTTGCGCGAACTGTCGCCGCAAGCCGCGCCGCAGACAAGGACCTACCGCGCGCGCATGAAGCTCCTGGACACGCAACCATTGCCCCTGGGGGCGACCGCCACCCTCGAGGTCGAACGCCAGATGACCGGGCGCCCGGTGGCGGCGGTGCCGGCCACCGCACTGACGCAAAGCGGCGGGCAGCCGGCGCTGTGGGTGGTCACGCCGACGGGCAAGGACCCGGTCGGCACCGTCGAGCTGGTACCTGTGGGGGTGTCGGGCTATCGAAATGACGAGGTGCTGGTCTCCGGCCCACCGGCCGGGGCGCTGATCGTGACCGCCGGTGTCCAGAAGATGGCGCCTGGCCTGAAAGTAGCGCTGCCAGGTGCGGTTTCCCCTGAAACGAAGGCAGTGGTGACGCGATGAGCCATTTCAACCTTACCGATTGGGCGCTGCGTCACCGTGCCATCGTCCTCTTCCTGATCCTCATTGTCGCGGTGGCCGGCCTGTTCAGTTTCACCCGGCTTGGCCAGCTCGAAGACCCGAACTTCTCGGTGCCGTCGATGACCGCCGGCGTCGCCTGGCCAGGCGCGACCGCCCAGCAGATACAGGATGAGGTCCTGAATCGCATGGAGAAGAAGTTCGAGCAGATCGACCACTTCGAAAAGGTGGTCACCTTTGCCCGGCAGGGTTACGGCGGCATGACGCTGACCGTGCGCGGCGGTACCTCGAAGGCCGACCAGCGCGAGGCCTGGTATCAGGCCCGCAAGAAACTCAATGACCTGCGCCTGGAGCTGCCCGACGGCGTGACCGGTCCGGTGGTCAACGACGAATATGGCGACGTGTACGGCCTGATGTACGCCGTCAAGGGCGACGGTATCGACCACGCCGATCTGTCGAATGCCGCCGAGGACATCAAGCGCAGTCTGCTGAAGGTGCCGATGGTCAAGAAGGTCGACCTGATCGGCGAGCAGGCCAAGCGTGTCTATGTGGAGTTCTCGCACGAACGCCTCGCTGCGCTGGGCATCACGCCGCTGATGATCGCCGAGAGCTTGCGCGCGCAAAATGCCTTGCAAGCGGCAGGGCAGGTTGACACGCAAGGGGACCGTGTCGTCGTGCGCGTGAGTGGCCAGTTTGCCAATGAAGATGACATTCGCAATGTGCCTGTCGCGGCCGGTGGCCGGATGATCAAGCTGGGCGACTTCACGACCATCAAGCGTGGTTATGAAGACCCACCGACCTACACCGTGCGTCACAATGGCCAGCCGGTGCTGATGCTCGGCATCTCGATGACCGAGGACGGTAATATCGTCGAGCTCGGCAAGGCGATGGAAGTCGCGGTCGCCCAGCTGCAGTCCGAGCTGCCCCATGGCGTGGAACTGGAGCGCGTGGCCGACCAGCCCACCACCGTGAAAGAGGCCGTCTGGGATTTCGCGCGCTCGCTTATCGAGGCGCTGGTCATCGTGATCATTGTCAGCTTTGTCAGCCTGGGCTGGCGTACCGGTCTTGTGGTGGCGGCCACGGTGCCGCTGGTACTGGGCGGTGTCGCGATGTTGATGCTGGCGATGGGCTGGAACCTGGAGCGTATCTCGCTCGGCTCGCTGATTATCGCCCTGGGCCTGTTGGTCGATGATGCGATCATCGCCATCGAGATGATGCTGGTGAAGATGGAAGCCGGTTGGGACCGTGTGAAGGCCGCCTCGTTCTCCTACCAGTCCACCGCCATGCCGCGCCTGACCGGTGCGCTGATCACCGTTGCCGGGTTCATGCCGATCGGTCTTTCGAAATCGACCACGGGCGAGTATGCCGGTGGCATTTTCTGGATTGTCGGCGCGGCGGTGTTGTTTTCGTGGATCAGTTCGGGGATCTTCACGCCTTACCTGGCGGTCAAGATGCTGCCCAAGGATTTCGGCAAGCACCAGCATGCCGGCGATCCGTACGACACCCGGTTCTTCCGCAAGCTGCGCGGCATGATCGACTGGGCCATCCAGCGTCGCTGGGTGGTCATCGGCGTGACGCTGGGTGCCCTGCTGCTCGCCTTGGGCGGCTTGAAGCTGGTGCCGCAGCAGTTCTTCCCCAGCAGTTCGCGTCCCGAACTGGTCATCGACCTGCGCCTGAAAGAGGGGGCTTCTTTCGCGGCGACGGCCGAGCAGGTCAAGCAGATGGAAACCCTGCTCGGCAAGGACGAGGATGTCCGGTTCTATACCGCCTACACCGGTGCCGGGGCGCCGCGCTTCTATCTGGCGCTCAATCCGGAGTTGCCCAATCCGGGCTTTGCCCAGTTCGTCGTGATGACCCAGGACCTGAAGGCGCGGGAACGGGTTCGTAAGCGCTTGATGGCTTCGGTCGATCAACAGTTCCCGCAGGTCTGGGTCCGTGTCACGCGGCTGGAACTCGGGCCGCCGGTGGGCTTCCCGCTGCAGTTCCGCATTGTCGGGCCTGATACCCAGGTCGTGCGCAAGATTGCCCGTGAAGTGGAGCACGTCGTGACATCGAATGCGAAGGTCCGTGACGTCCAGCTCGACTGGAACGACCCGGTGCGTTCGCTGAAGGTGCAGTTGGACCAGGACAAGGCCCGCGCGCTGGGACTCACGCCGGCTGAGGTATCGCTGGCCACCCAGACCGTGATGAATGGCGCGACCCTGTCGCAGTTGCGCGAGCACGAGGACCTGATCGACATCGTCGCCCGCGCCGTGCCTGGAGAACGCCTGAGCCTCGACACATTGAAGGACATCAACCTCTACACCCGCAAGGGCACCGTGGTGCCGTTGTCGGAAGTCGCGCAGGTGCGCTATGAACTTGAGGAACCGGTGCTGTGGCGGCGTAATCGCGACATGGCGATCACCGTGCGCGCCGATGTGAAGGATGGTGAGCAGGGCGTATCGGTGACGCAGGAGATCCAGCCGCTACTGAAGGATATTCAGGCCAGGCTGCCCTCGGGCTACCGCATTGATGTGGGCGGTGCGGTGGAGGAAAGCGACAAGGCCAACCAGGCACTGCTGGCGGTGGCGCCACTGATGCTGGTCACCATCTTGCTGTTGCTGATGCTTCAGTTGCAGGACTTCTCGCGCATGTTGATGGTGGTCTTGACCGCGCCACTGGGCCTGATCGGTGTAGTGCCGGCGTTGTTGCTGTTCAACGCGCCGCTGGGGTTCGTCGCGATCCTGGGCATCATCGCCCTCGGTGGCATGATCATGCGCAACTCGGTGATCCTCATTGATCAGGTACGGATCGAGATCGAAGAAGGACGCGACCCCTGGAATGCGGTACTGGACGCGGCCATCCACCGGACCCGTCCGGTGCTCCTGACGGCGCTGGCGACGGTGCTGGCGATGATTCCGCTGACGCGCAGCGTGTTCTGGGGGCCGATGGCGATCGCGATCATGGGCGGTCTCACCGTGGCGACGCTGTTGACCATCTTCTTCGTTCCGGCGCTGTATGCCGCCTGGTTCAAGGTTCGCCGCCACACGGCGCAAGCAACTGTCGTCAGTATTGGCAATTGCTGAGTCATTCGGCGGCGGGTCTCCTCTGACTCGCCGCCTTTTCATGGAGCACCCAACACCATGCTGAAAAAACTCGGGCTCGCCCTGGCGGCCTTGCTCGCTGTCGCCGCTATTGCGCTGTGGAGCCTATTCACCCAGTTGGGACCTGCCATCAAATCCGCCATCGAGACCGAGGGCGCCCTGGCCACCCAGACGCAGGTGCTCGTGGGGAGCGTCGAGTTCTCGCCCCTCACCGGCGTGGGCTCGCTTGATGGACTTGCGGTGGGCAACCCCAAGGGGTTCTCTTCGCCCTATGCCGTGGTTGTGGAGCGCATCGCCCTGGAGGTGGAAAGTACTTCCCTTCTCGGCGGTGGCACCGTCATTGTCAACTCCGCCACAGTCATCGCGCCGCAGATCACCTACAAGGCACAAAGCCCCACCGCCACCAGCAACCTGGAAACCATCAAGAACAACGCCCAGGCCTATTCCACCACTCCGGCGGCAATCCTGGCCGGTAGCAAAGCGCGCAAGATCATCATCCGCAACCTCACCGTGATGGGAGGCTCGATCCTGCTTGATATTCCCCTGCCCGGCGGGGCGCTGACGGTGCCGTTGCCTACGTTGCATCTCGCCAATGTCGGCGCGACCACAAACGGCGCGACCCCACCGCAGATCATTCGCGCCGTGTGCGAGGCGCTCGTTGACGAAGCCAAAAAGGCGGTCACCGTAACCATCACCGAGAAGGTCAAATCGGTAGTCGATAAGCTCAAGCTGCCCACGGGCCGGTTGCCAAAGTCGCCGCCACCACCGGCGCTGCGGTCTCCACCGCCGCTGCCATCTGCGCCATCCATGCCATCCCCACCGTCGCTGCCATCTGCGCCATCCATGCCATCCCCACCGTCGCTACCCTCTCCGCCATCCCTACCGTCCTTGCCGCCCGGTCCACCTGGCATGCGGCTCTTGCCGCCGCCGCCTGGTTTTTAACCTGGCCTGGTTGGCGCCGGCCGCCCATGAGCGCTTGCCGCTGATTATTGACTTGCCAGAGTTGGGTGAACTGGCCTCGGGCGGTCGGGGAGGGCGACTTCAGGCCGTGGCGAGCAGGCGTTAGAGGTCCATGACCATCTCGTGCCAGGCCATGCCACCGTGGTCGGAAGGCGAGGGCTGCACGTAGCGATAGCCCATGCGCTGATACAGCGCCACGTGCTGCTCCTTGCACATCAGGTGGATGGTTTTCTTGTCCAGTGTCTGCATGCGCCGGACGAACTCGTCCATCATCCGTGTGGAGTGGCCTTTACCCTGCTGCGCGGGATCCAGCACCACGGACATGATCACCACGTTCGGCGCCTCGGCCGAATGCCCCACCAGTTCCTTGAAGGCCTCATCGGACATCACCACCTCGTGGGCGCAGCCACTGTTGATGAAACCGATGACCTCGCCGCCATCCTCCAGAATCAGAAAACCCTGCGGGTACTGGGCGATGCGCGTTGCAATCTTCTCCAGGGTCGCGGCTTCATCGCCTTCGTAGGCGCAGGACTCGATTTGATAGCAGCGCGCAGCGTCTGACGGCGCGGCATTGCGAAAGCTGAGGGTGGACATTGCGGTTCCTGGTCGTTGGGTGGGTCTTGAGGGAGACGGGAGGCGCTATGTTAGAGCAAGCAGGTGGCGGATGAGGAGGTACCCGGGTGCTTAATTCCATCGCGTTGACGTTCGCCGGGGTTGGGCGCCCCAGGATCAGTGTTGTCTGATGCCGGGGCGCTTGTTCAGGCGATGGACTCAGGACTGCGCGGACAACCAGGCGCGCCAGCCGCCCCAAGCGCTGATATCCGTGGCGCCCTCCAGGCCATAGGCGTCGCAAATGAACCCGGTCTCCCAACGACCATCGTCCAACTGCACCTTACCCAACCCCAGCGGGGCCGGGATCCCGGTCAGGAACGAGCCCAACTCGCTGCTGGGCAATTGCCAGACCTCCACGGCGATGGCCACGCCACCTTCAGCGACCCGGACCATCCCCGGACGCTTCAGCGGGCCGCCGGCCAGTGCGTACAGCCGGTAATCCGGTGAACTCCGGGTCGTTTCGAGCAGGCGCGCGCCGCGTTGCTTGAGTTGCCCGTTAAGCGCCAGGCCGTCAAGGTGCGCGCCGCAGACCACCAGGCGGGCCTGATCATGGCGAGCCTCATGGGCAGGTTTTTTACCGCCCTGATACGCATGGGCGAGGCTCAGCAGGTATTGATCGGTGAAGGCCCGACCCAACAAGGTCACCCCCCAGGGCAAGCCGTTGGCCATGAAGCCGCTCGGTACGGCCACGGCGGCATAGTCCAGCAGGTTCATGAAGTTGGTGTAGTAACCCAGCTCGGCGTTGCGCAGGACCGGCTCTTCGGCAAGCTCGGCCAAGGTCACCGGGCGACCGATGGTGGGCGTCAGTACACAATCCAGCCCGGCCATCAGGCGGTCGCACTGCGCCTTGAGTGCCTGCAGGCGATACTGCGCGCGGAAGGTTTGCACGCCGCTCACCTGGGGGGCTTTCGCCAGCACGGCATGGATCACAGGCAGTAGCGCATCTGGCCGAGCCTGCGCCAGCTCGCCGACGACGCTATAGCGCTCGACCACCCATGGACCTTCATAGAGTAGCCGTGCGGCCTCAAGAAACGGCGACAGGTCGAGACTGACCGCTTCGCCGCCCAATGCCTGCAAGCGCTCGATCGCGGCGGCAAACAGCCCCGGTCCTTCAGTACAGCCGAAAAACTCCAGGTCCTGGGCCCGTGGCACGCCAAATCGAAACGGCCGCACGCTGCCGAACGCCGTGCCATCGTTCCAGGCGGGATTGGCGCGGCTGTATTCATCTTCAGGATCCTGCTGCGCGATCAGCGCCAACAAGCGGCTCGCCTCGGCGGCACTGGCGGTGAAGGTCGTCACGCAGTCGAGGGTGCGACAGGCCGGCACCACCCCGGCCGTGGACAGCAGTCCCTTGGTCGCCTTGAGCCCCACCAGGTTGTTGAGCGCCGCCGGCACCCGGCCCGAGCCCGCGGTATCGGTGCCCAGGGCAAAGCTGGTCAAACCCAGTGCCACCGTCAAGGGCGAGCCCGCGCTGGAGCCCCCCGACGGGTATTCAGCGAGCACGCTGTTACGGCAGGGGCCATAGGGTGAGCGGGTGCCGTTGAGGCCGGTGGCAAACTGGTCGAGGTTGGTTTTACCCAACGGCACCGCCCCCAGGTCGATCAACTGCTGGACAACGGTCGCCGAACGCTGCGGGGTATAGGCGAACGCCGGGCACGCCGCCGTGGTGGGGATACCCGCCAGATCGATGTTGTCCTTGATGGCAAAGGGCACGCCGTACAACGGCAGGCTTTCCATCGTGCTGGATTCAAGGGCGACCAGGTAAGGCTCCAGCTCCTGGGCACTGAGCAGGTGGATGAACAGATTGAAGTCGGGATTCAACGCCTCGGCCTGTTCACGTAGGGCGAGGATCAGGCGACGTGGCGAGCATTCGCCGCTGGCGTAGCGTGCCCGCAGCACGTCCAGTTGCAGATCGGTTTTCATGGCTTTTCTCCTGTAGGGGGGACGGGCTCAATCACGACCACCCGTTGCCCGGCGCGCACCGCCGAGCCGGGTTGCACGAGCACTTCTCGAACAATGCCGGCACAGGGCGCGAGCACCGGAATTTCCATCTTCATCGACTCCAGCACCACCAACGCCGCGCCTGCGGCGACCCGCTCGCCGACAGCGACCTGAACCTGCCAGAGGTTCCCCGCAATGGGGCTTTCCACGCTGGTTTGATGAGCCGGCAAGGGCGCCTCTTCGGGTGCCTCGACAAGCGCTTCGCTGCTTTCGAAGTGCGCTTGGCCGCTGTCGATCCAGCGCCGTCTTTCAGCGGAAAAAGCGCTCTGTTGCCGGTCTCGGAACGCTTGGATGCTGCTCGACTCACTGGCCAGGAAGTCCTGGTAGTCGGCCAGGCGCAATTGGCTGTGCTCGATGTTCAAGTCGAAGCGACCGAGGGGGAAATCGCGACGGATGTGCAGCAACTCCTGCGCGCTGACCGGGTAGAACCGAATCTGATCGAAGAAGCGCAACAGCCAGGGTTTGCCGGAGAACGCCGCCACTTCGCGGTAACGGTTCCACATCTGCAGCGTACGCCCGACGAACTGGTAGCCGCCGGGGCCTTCCATGCCATAAACGCACAGGTAGGCGCCTCCGATACCCACCGAGTTCTCGGCGGTCCAGGTCCGCGCCGGGTTGTACTTGGTGGTCACCAGGCGATGCCGGGGATCCAGCGGCGTCGCTACCGGTGCCCCGAGGTAGACATCGCCCAGGCCCATGACCAGATAGCTGGCCTCGAACACCGTGCGCTGTACTTCATCCAGGTCGGGCAGGTCATTGATGCGGCGAATGAACTCCAGGTTGCTGGGACACCACGGCGCATCCTTGCGCACGGTGGTCATGTATTTTTCAATGGCCAGCTGGCAAGCCGGGTCATCCCACGACAGCGGTAAATGCACGATGCGAGAGGGGACCTGCAAGTCGCGGGCAGCACAGACCGCGTCCCATTCGCCAGCCACGATCTCCAGCAAGTGGGCCAGGGGGAGTTGCTCGGGTTGGTAGTGGACCTGCAGCGAGCGGATACCGGGGGTAAGGTCGATGACCCCAGGCAACGCCTTGGCTTCGAGCGCCTGCATCAAGGCGTGGCCCCTGAAGCGCAACACCAGGTCGAGCTCGGCGGCGCCGATCTCCAGCAGCAGGTGGGTATCACCGGCCAGGCGTGCCACCAGGCGGGTATCATCCTGGCCCAGGTCCAGCACAATGGGGGATTGCAGCCCGATCACGGCGGCGTCCCTGGGGGGCTCGGTGGTCAGCGCCGCGGTGGCGAGTTGGCGTGCCTGGGCGAGATTGGTCGGGATGAACCGCACCTTGTCCCCGGCCTTGAGCTGCCCCAATTGCCAGAGGTCGGCCTCGATCACGGTCACCGGGCACACGAAGCCACCCAGGCTGGGACCGTCGGGGCCGAGAATCACCGGCATATCACCGGTGAAATCCACCGCGCCGATGGCATAGGGGTTGTCGTGGATATTGGACGGATGGAGCCCGGCCTCTCCACCGTCGGCCCGAACCCACTCGGGTTTGGGGCCTATCAGGCGCACGCCGGTACGGCTGGAGTTGAAATGCACTTCCCAGTCGGTGCTGAAGAACGTGTGGATGTAGTCTTCGGTAAAGTATTCCGGTGCGCCGTGGGGGCCGTAGATCACGCGGATGGAGCGCAGCGCCGCCAGCGGCGGTTGCCCGGCAAGCACCGCGCCGGCCGTTGCGTCGGTCAGCGGGGCCAGGTGCAGCACATCGCCGGCTCGCAGCGCCCGTCCACCGTGGCCACCGAACTGACCGAGGGTGAAGGTGCTTTTGCTGCCCAGGTAATCCGGCACCTGCACGCCACCGCGCAGGCATAGATAGCTGCGTGCGCCGGCTCCGGCGATGGTGCCCAGGCTCAATACCGAACCTGCTTGGACCCTAAGCGCGGTATTCATTGCCACTGCTGCGCCATCGAGCGTCACCGGCAACACCGCGCCGGTCACTGCCAGCACGGCGTCAGTATTGAAGCGCAGGCTTGGCCCGCTCATGGTGATCTCGAGACCGGCGCAACCCTCGGGGTTGCCCAGCAGCAGGTTACCCAGGCGCAGCGAGCGGCTGTCCATGGGCCCCGAAGGCGGCACGCCCACGGCCCAATAGCCCTGGCGCCCCGGGTAATCCTGCACGCTGGTCTGGGTACCGCCACTGAGTACTTCGAAGGTGTGGGCGTGATAGACCAGCGCTTCCAGGCAACGGGTCCAGGGCCGGCCGCTGGCGAACGGCACATCGAGCAGGATCTGGCGAAGGTAGTCGCGGTTGGTCTCGACGCCGTAAAGCTGGCTTTCGCCCAGCGCCCGGTGCAGGTGCAGGCGCGCCTGCTCGCGGTCCTCGGCCCAGGTGATGACTTTGGCAATCATCGGGTCGAAGTAGGGCGGGATCTCACAACCGGCCTCGACCCAGGTATCGATACGCAATGCCTGGCCATCGGCCGGCGGGAATTTCACCGCCGTCAGCAGGCCCGGGCTTGGCTGGAAGTCCTTGCCCGGATCTTCGGCATACAAACGGGCTTGCACCGCGTGGCCGCGAGGTCGCAGGCGGGAGCCCAATTCGCCGAGGGGCGGCAAGTCACCCGCGGCCAGTTGCACCATCCAGCGCACGAGGTCGACGCCCCAGACCTGCTCGGTCACCCCGTGCTCGACCTGCAGGCGGGTGTTCACCTCCAGGAAGTAAAAGCGTTGATCGTCGCTGTCGAAGACAAACTCGACAGTGCCGGCGCTGCGGTAGTTGACCGCCTTGGCCAACTGCACGGCGGCGTTGCAAAGGGCTTCGGCCATGCCGTCGGGCAGGTTCGGTGCGGGGGTTTCTTCAAGGACCTTCTGGTTGCGTCGCTGCACCGAGCAATCGCGTACGCCCAGGGCCAATACCTCGCCGGCACCGTCACCGAATACCTGGACCTCCAGGTGGCGGGCGCGCTGGATGTATTTCTCGATAAACACCCCGGCGTTGCTGAAGTTGTTCTGGCCCAGGCGCTTGACGGTCTCAAAGGCTTCCTGCAGCTCCTTGGCGTCGCGGCACACGCGCATGCCGATGCCACCTCCGCCGGCGGTACTCTTGAGCATGATCGGGTAGCCCACCTGCGTCGCGGCCCGCAGGGCGTCGTCGAGGCCGTCGAGCAGGTCGCTGCCTTCCAGCAACGGTACGCCCTGCTGGCGGGCGAGGGCGCGGGCGGTGTGCTTGAGGCCGAACAGCCGCAGTTGTTCTGGCGTCGGGCCGACGAAGGCGATCCCGGCGGCTTCGCAGGCCTCGGCAAAGGCGGCGTTTTCGGAAAGAAAACCATAACCGGGATGAATGGCCTGGGCGCCGCTGGCCTTGGCCGCCGCCAGGATCTTGTCCACCACCAGGTAGGTGTCGGCCGCGGCCCCTTCACCCAGGCTCAGGGCCTGGTCGGCTTCAAGGATGTGGCGGCTGGTGATATCCGCTTCGGAATACACCGCCACGCCCTTGATGTCGAGTTCGCGCAAGGTGCGCAGGAGACGGCAGGCGATGGCACCGCGGTTGGCAATCAACAGTGTGTCAAACATGACGGATTCCCTGGAGGCGGCGCTGGTCCGCCTCGGCTGGGGTGCGGGTCGTCCCACAGTTTTTCGAAAGGGTCTCGGGGTCGTCCCCAGACCGCGATCAAGGCCGCTTGCGAGGCAGCGTCTGGCCCGAGCGACTCTGGCAAATCGTGAACAGCCATAGCCGCAGGGGCTTGAGCCAGGGTTTCAGTCCCATATCAGAAGCTCCGCGGGGGTGGGGTTATAGCCATTGCACGGGTTGTTCAGTTGCGGGCAGTTGGAAATCAACACGATCACGTCCATCTCGGCCCGCAACTGCACGTACTTTCCGGGGGCGGAGATGCCGTCCTCGAAGGTCAAGGCGCCTTCGGGCGTTACCGGCACGTTCATGAAGAAGTTGATGTTCGGGCTGATATCCCGTTTGCCCAGCCGACCATCGTGGGTGCAGGCGCGCAGGTAGTTGTCGCGGCAGCTGTGCATGTGGCGTTTGTCCAGGGCATAACGCACGGTGTTGCTTTCCTGGGCGCAGGCACCGCCGAGGGTGTCGTGGCGACCGCAGTTGTCTTCGACGATGGTCAGCAAAGGGCGGCCAAGATTGGAGTAGAGCACGCTGCCGGTGCTCAGGTAGACGTTGTTCTGGCGTCGCAGGGTGCGTTGGACGTCGTAACGCTCGCGCGGGTTGGCCGCGCTGTAGAACAGCGTGTCAATGGCCTGGTTGCCTTCGAGGTCGAGGATGCGTAGGGTCTGGCCGGCCTTCACTTCGGTGAGCCAGGGCTCGCCCGCCGGGACGGTGGCCCGGTAGACGGCTGATTCGGGATGCAGGTGGGTGGTCATGGGGTCGTCCTCAAGCGAACAGGCGGTCGGTGTTGATGAAGCCGCGCAGGTTTTCGGGGCGCGAAGTCCGGCAGTGTTCGGCGACGCTGGCGTCGGCGTTCATAAAGGTCAGTTGCACCGGTTTGGGCGCGTATTCAGGGGCGGGGTCCATGGGGTGTTGCAGTGCGGTGATGATGAACAGGGTGTCCATCGGCGCATAGAGCTCAATGCAGTCGCCCGCTTTGGAATGCGCTTCGACAAAGTGCAAGGCACCGTGAGCGTCGACGTCGACGCGACTGAACAGATTGACGGTCATGGACAGATCGCAGAGCCCCAGTCCCCACTTGCCCATCTCCACCAGCAGGTTGTCTGCGCCGTTGCGGTAGAACCCGTTGCGCAGCTCCTGATAGCGACCGCGGCCGTACTTCTGTTCGACTTCGTCGGCGCAGAGCACACCACCGAGGCTGTCGCTCCAACCGCAGGTGTCACGGGTGATGGCCGCCAGCACCCGGCCCATGTCCGAGTACAGGCAATGGCCGGCTGTCAGCTTGGCGGTGTGTTGGCACTTGAGGCTGTCAGGCAGGTTCAAACGCTCGGTTTTCTCATGCGCGTTGAACAGCATCAGGCTGACGTTGGCGCCGCCTTGAAGGTCGGTCAGGCGCAGTAGCTGCCCGCGCTTGAGCACGAAGGAAAGGTGGCCGCCGCCGGGCAGGCGTTCGTCGGCAAAAACAGCAGTGTCATTCATGGGGTCAGTCCCAGGATCGGTTGAAGAGCGCTCGCCAGCGAGGTCGCGAGGGCCGCCTGGGCCTCGCTGCGCTTGCTGTTGAGCGGCAGGTCGTAAGTAATGCGGGCCCCATAGGCATAGGGCGCATGGGGATCGACGCGCACCTTGTCGAAAACCATCAGTCGAGTGCCCAGGCTGAAGCCTTCGCTGAGGTCGTGGGTGACCATGAATACGGTCAGCCGGGTTTCGCGCCACAGGTCCAGCAGCAGGGCGTGCATGTCCTTGCGGATGCCGGGGTCGAGGGCGCCGAAGGGTTCGTCAAGCAGCAGCACCCGTGGCTTCATGATCAAGGCCTGGGCGATGGCCAGGCGTTGCTGCATGCCGCCCGAGAGCTGCGCCGGGTATTTGTCCAGGGCATGACCGAGACCGACCTTGTGCAGCAGCGCCGCCGCCTGTTCGCGGGCGGCGCGTTTGCGTTGGCCGAACAGCCGGCCCAGCAGCGGCGCCCGGGGCAGTTCCAGGCCCAGGGCGACGTTGTCCAGCGCGCTCAAGTGGGGGAACACCGAATAGCGCTGGAACACCACACCACGGCTCGGGTCCGGCTCCGCGGCCAACGGTTGACCGTCGAGCAGTATTTCGCCACGGCTTGCTCTTTCCTGGCCCAGCAACAGCCGCAGGAAGGTTGATTTTCCGCAGCCGGACGTGCCGACCAGGGTGCAGAACTCGCCCTCGGCGATACTCAGGTTCAGGCCCTCCAGCACCACATGGTCGCCATACTGCTGCCACACATTGTTGACTTGGATAAAGCTCATGAGCGGGCTCCTTCGTACCAGGGAAAGGCACGCCGGGTGAGCTGCTTCAAGCCCCAGTCCATCAGCCAGGCCAGCAGGGTGATCCACACCACATAGGGCAAAATAACGTCCATGGCCAGGTAGCGGCGCACCAGGAAGATCCGATAGCCCAGGCCATCTTCGGAAGCGATGGCCTCGGCCGCGATCAGGAACAACCATGCCGATCCCAGCACCAGCCGCAGGGAAATCAGCAGCCGTGGCAGCAGTTGCGGCAGGACCACGCGCAGGATCAGGGTCCAGGTCGAGGCTCCCAGGGTCTGGGCCTTGATCAGCAACTCGACGGGGATTTCCCGGGCCCGTTGTTCCAGGTCGCGGGCCAGTATCGGCGTGATGCCGATGACGATCAGCATCACCTTGGAAAGTTCACCCAGGCCGAAGACGATAAACAGGATCGGCAGGATCGCCAGCGGCGGCACCATGGACAGCACCACCAGCAACGGCGACAGCGGCGCGCCGAACAGCGGCAGCGTGCCCGCGGCGATGCCCAGGCACAGGCCCGCCACGGCGCTGACGCCCAGGCCGATGGCCAGGCGTCGCAGGCTGGACGCGGTGTCCTGCCAGAGCACATAACCACCGCTGCGCTTGTCCTCGCTGAAGGCCATGCGTTTCACCGCATCGGTCATCTGCACGGCGCTGGGCAGCAGCTTGTCGTTGGGGTTGTCTGCCAACCGCTGCGCGGAGCCCAAAAAATAGGCACACAACAACAGGGCGAAGGGCAGGATCACCAGCAACAAGCGTGTGGGCCGATCAGGGTGACGATTGATCAGGTGCATGGACGTGTCCTCTGCTTACAGCTTGCCGTCGACCGCCATCTGCACGTAGCCGGGGTCAAAGCGCAGCTTGAGATTGCCCTTGTCGCCGCGAGTGACCTCATGGGCGAAGCGCATGCCGACCGCGCTGCTGTCCTTGGCCGCCTGGCCAAGCAGGCCATGCTCAAAGGAGAAGCCAGAGACCTTGTCCATGGTTTTCGGCAGTTCGGGGCTGTTGACGAAGTCCAGCATCTGCTGCGGTGTACGGAACAGCTGGGTCGTCGCCAATTGCGCCTTGAAACCGGCCAGGTCGGTGCCGGAGGCCTTGGCCATATGTTCCAGGGCTGCTTCGCCGGCGGCGGACTGACTGCCCATCAAGGCCACGACTTCGAACCAGGCGCCGGTCAGGGCTTTACCCAGCGCGGGGTTATCTTTGAGCGTCTGGGTATTGACCACCATCATGTCGATGATCTCGCCAGGGATCTTGCTGGAGTCGAACACCTCGGTGACCCCCGGCTTGGCCTTGATGTCGGCGAGCATGGGATTCCAGGTCGTGACGGCCTGGACGGCGTCGGTGTTGAAGGCGGCGGAAATATCCGCGTCGGACGTGTTGACGACTTTCAGGTCCTTTTCCTGCAGATCGACGCTGTCCAGTGCGCGCGCCAGCAGGTAATGGGAGACCGAAAGTTCGACCAGGTTGACGTTCATGCCCTTGAGGTCGGCGACGGTCTTGCCGCTGCCCTTGATGACGATGCCGTCGTTGCCGTTGGAGAAGTCGCTGACCAGCAGCGCGGTGCTGTCCACGCCACCGGCGGCGGGGATGGTCAGGGCGTCCATGTTGGTCATGGTGCAGCCATCGAACTGGCCGGCGGTGTACTGGTTGATCGACTCCACGTAATCGTTGAGCTGGGTGACCTTGATGTGGATGCCGTATTTTTTGCCCCACTTGTCGACGATGCCTTGGGCTTGCGCATACTCCCAAGGCATCCAGCCCGCATAGATCGTCCAGCAGACGTTGAAATCAGTCTTGGCCGCGGCGTTGGAAGGCAGGCTGACCAGCAGGGCAATACCGGCGGCGAGGAGGGCGGATAGAAGGGGTTTTCGCATGGTAAGACTCCAGTTGAGGATGGGCGGACAGGGAGCAGCGCGACACCTGTATGAATAGGTGGTCTGTCTCCCGGGCTTTTATCCCGCCGTGTAACCTCAACTGGAGGTCGTTGGCTCTCGGACCAGTCACTCGCTTTTCAGCGAGCCGGAACCCTAGCCAACTATTTGCAAATTGTGGTGCGTCTAGCTCGCGCTACTCCTGCACGCCCTGTTCCTTGCGAGAGGCGTGCCAGATCATGGTCTTTTCTCCAACGCCAGGCTCAAGGGGGGAAAGCGGCGAGATACAGCGGATTTTCCGGGGCTGAGTTCGGTTGCTTTGCACCGCCCATCCTTGAGAGATGCTCCGGGTTGGGGCGGCTCGCACTCGATTGGGGCGATCCGGCGAGGCCGGAATATACGACGTTGTTTAAAAAACTCGGGTGTTTCACAGCGGAAATACACGAAACCGTTAAACTGACACCCCAGGAGCGGATTATATCCGTCCAGCTTGTTTTCATCGCAGTGCCTGACACGAGGTGCTTTGGGTGAGAGAGTCGTACACTCGGTTGTAAAGACAGCGTCGCGCTTCCGGTGCCTTACGTGCTCCCAAGGGCGTAGGGCGGTGATTACAGGTATACAGTGGTAAGAGAAATGGACTCTAGCGTCGGGTTGATCAGTGGCGAAGAAGCGGAGCCCTTTTTCGTGCAGACACTGGAGCAGGCAATTGATGCCGTGGTGGTCATTGATGATCACAACTGCGTGGTGTTCTTCAACGGGGCGGCCGAGCAGCTCTGGGGGTGTCCGCGCAGCGAAGTACTGGGCCAAAACGTCAATACCTTGGTGCCCCAGGCTGTCTATGCCCAGCATGACGGTTTTATCAGCGCCAACCGCGAGACCGGGGTCAACAAGATAGTCGGCAGCAGCCGGGATCTGCGTATTGTGCGCAAGGATGGCGAAGAGCGCTGGGGCTCGTTGTCCATCTCGAAAATCACCTTGCAGGGCCGCATTCTCTACGCCGCCTTTCTCAAGGACATCACCCAGGCGCGCTTGAAGGACATCGAGCACCGCTTGCTCTCGATATCCGTCAATGCCACCCGTTCGGCCACCTGTATCGCCGATGCGAATGGAGACCTCATTTATGTCAATGACGGGTTCGTTCGCTTGTTGGGCTATTCCCGTGAAGAGGTGATCGGTCAGTCACTGCTGATATTCTTTACCCCGGGTACCCAAGCCAAGGCGAATGCACAGCAGGTGCTGGAAAAGCTCCTCGGCGGTCAATCCAATGAAACCAGCGCGCTGATCGGCAAGCGCAATGGCCAACGGCTGTGGCTGCATGTTTCCTCGACGCCGGTGTTCGATGCCCGGGGCAAGGTCGAAAACATCGTGATCGTGTTGACCGACATTACCCGGACAAAGCTGCATGAGGTGTTGCAGGACAAGATCATCGGCGCGCTGTTGAAAGAGGCGTCGCTGGAGAGCGTGCTGACCTTGCTGTGTGAGGAGATTGAACACATTGCCCCCGAGGTCGCTGTTTCGATCCTCAGTGTGGACAAGAACGGAATCCTCCACCCCTTGGCCAGCCCGGGCTTGCCGCCGGATTACTCCAGGGCGATCGAGGGCCTGTCAGCCGGTCCGGCCAGTGGCTCCTGTGGCACGGCGGCCTACCGGGGCGAGCCGGTTCTGGTGACGGACATTCACCACGACCCGCTCTGGGCCGACTACAGGGCCCTGGCTCAACAGTTGGCTTTCCAGGCGTGCTGGTCGGTTCCGATCCGCAACGCCGCGGGACGGGTCGCGGCGACCTTTGCGCTCTACTTCCGGGAGTCCCGCGGACCGGATCCTCTTCATACCCATCTGGTAACGGCAGGTATCCACCTGTGCCTGCTGGCCCTGGAGCGGGAAGAGGCCCGGCAGTCCATTCTGCGATTGGCCTTTTATGATGCCCTGACCGGCTTGCCCAATCGCAATTTCCTCCTGGCCCAGGCCGAGCGGACCCTGCTTGAAGCGGCTGAAGAGCAGACCGAACTGGCGGTATTGTTTGTCGACCTGGACCGTTTCAAGCAGATCAACGATGCCCTGGGGCACGCCTCGGGGGACGAACTGCTGCAAGTCATGGCGCAACGGCTGCGCAGTGTGCTGCGGGAGTCGGACATTGTCGGGCGTTTGTCCGGGGACGAGTTCGTGTTGGTGTTGCCACGGATGGGCGCCACCCAGGTCACATTCTTTCTTGAGCGGCTGCTGCTGACCCTCAGCGTCCCGGCCACCGTTGCCGGGACTTGCGTGGTGTTGTCGGCCAGTATCGGCATCAGCCTGTTCCCCAGGGACGGGCAGGATATGGAAAGCCTGCTGCATTGCGCCGATATCGCCATGTACCAGGCCAAGCGCGTCGAACGCGGCAGCTTCAGCTTTTTTCTCGAGGAGATGAACAAGACCGCCCAGGAGCGCTTGATGCTGGAGACGGACTTGCGCAGGGCCCTGGCCGGCGATGAGCTGTATCTGGCTTATCAGCCGCAGGTGGATCTGCGCAGCGGACGTCTGGTGGGGGCCGAAGCGCTGGCGCGTTGGGTGCATCCGACGCTGGGCCCTATCGGCCCCGACCGGTTCATTCCTCTGGCCGAGGAGTGCGGGCTGATCAATGCGCTGAGTCAATGGGTGCTGGAGCAAGCGTGCGAGCAACTGGCGCAGTGGCGTCGGCAAGGGTTGGGGATTCCTTCCTTGTCGATCAACCTGTCGCCGATCAACTTCCACAATCGCAATCTGGCCGAGTTGGTCGACCGGCAATTGCAATATTGCGACTTGCAGCCGAGCGACCTGTGTGTGGAGTTGACCGAGGGCGTCTTGCTGTCCAATAGCGCCAGCACCGAGCAAACCCTCCGTGATTTGCACGCCTTGGGCGTGCGCCTGGCCATCGATGACTTTGGCACCGGCTACTCCAGCCTGGGGTATTTGCGGCGCCTGCCGATCAGCGAGTTGAAACTGGACAAGAGTTTCGTCGACGACCTGGAGCGCGATGCTTCCTGCCGTGCCCTGAGTGAGTCCGTCATAGGTATCGGCAAGGGGCTTGGCTTGCACGTGGTGGCTGAAGGCATTGAACAGATCGCCCAGCGCGACATCCTCGTGGCGCAGGGCTATGAGGTGGGGCAAGGCTATTTGTTCTCGGTCCCGCTGCCGAGTGAGGCGTTTGCACAATGGGTCATGGCGCGTGACACCGAGCGCTGCGTGGACGAAGGCAGCATGGTGATGACAGCGATCACGGACAACCTCAGCCGGCCATAAGTGGATCCGCCTCGTTCTGCGCATAACGCGTGGGCGGCAGCCCGACATGGCGGGTAAAGGCGACGCTGAACGCGCTCGCCGAGCTATAGCCGACGCGTTGTGCAATCTCCGCCAGGCCAGCTTCCTTGCGGCGTAGCAGATTCTTGGCCAGGGCCATGCGCCAGGTCAGCAGATAGGCCATCGGCGCTGTCCCCAGTGCGCGATTGAAGCGCTCGAAGAAGGCCGAGCGGGAGAGGGCGGCCTCTTTCGCCAACTGCGCAATCGTCCAGGCTTGGGTCGGGCTTTCGTGCATTCGTCTGATCGCCACGGCGAGGCGTTCGTCGGCAAGCCCGCGCAAGAGGCCGGGTGAGGTGGCGGGTCCCGCCGTGGAGCGGAGGGCCTCGATCAGCAGCACTTCCAGCAGGCGCTCCAGGATCACTTCCCGCGCCGGCCGCCGCTCGCGGGACTCTTCGCTCACCAGTTGAACCAGGGTGGTGAGTCTTTTTTCGCCGCGAACATGGATCAACCGCGGGAGCAGCGACACCAGCAAAGCCGCGTCCGGCGAGCCGAAGACGCAGTGCCCCACCAGCACCAGCACTTCGTGCGGCCCGTCTTGCACACCCAAGCGGAACCCGCCCTGGAGCTGTGCGACGGGCGCTGTCTCAACCTCCTCGGGCGGCGGCTCAAGACTCGACATCGCAAACCCCGGCGAGGAAGGAATCAGGACAAAGTCGCCGGCCTGGAGCTCGATCGGCTCGCGTCCTTCAACCGCGAGGCGGCACGTACCTTCGAGGATCACGCAGTAGAAAGGCTGCCCGGCTTCCGATCGGCGAACACGCCAGTGACCCGCGCCGCTGACGACCTTCGAGAACGGCGCGCACGGCTGGAGCAGGCTGACGACTTCCGATAACGGATCAATCACGGCAGGACTCCTGCGAATGAGATATGGACTTTCGAGTGTAGCAAGTCCGGATGCGCGGCCGTATCGTTTCCGTACCGCCTATCACCTGCAGGAAGTCATTGATGAAAACCGTTCTGATAACAGGCTGCTCATCCGGTTTCGGCCTTGAAACCGCCCGATACTTTCTCGACCACGGTTGGAAAGTCATCGCCACCATGCGCACGCCGCGCGAGGAGTTGTTGCCAAGCTCCGCGCATCTGCGTGTGCTGGCGCTCGACGTGACCGACCCGCAGAGCATCCAGCGGGTGGTAGAGGCCGCGGGCCCCATCGATGTGCTGGTCAACAACGCCGGGATTGGCATGCTCGGCGCCCTTGAGGGTACGCCGATGGACGCCGTTCGCGATATTTTCGAGACCAACACCTTTGGCACCATCGCACTGACCCAGGCACTGCTGCCCCAGTTCAGGCAGCGCAGGGCGGGCACGGTGGTGAACGTCACGTCGAGCGTGACCTTGAAGCCCCTTACGCTGCTTTCCGTGTACACCGCGAGCAAGGCGGCGATCAATGGGTTTACCGAGTCGCTGGCGCTGGAGCTTCAGCCATTCAATATCCGCGTGAGCCTGGTACTCCCGGGACGGGCGCCTGAAACACGCTTCGGTGAAAACGCGCAGGCGCGAATACTCATCCCTGAGGCGTATGCCGATCTGGCGAAGAACGTCTTTGCACAATGGGCTCAGTCGTCCGAGATCACCTTGGCGCGCGATGTGGCCGAAGCGGTGTGGCGTGCTGCCAATGACCCGGCAGCGCCGCTTCGCATTGTTGCCGGAGCGGACGCTTTGGCGTTATAGCTCCGCTAATGCGCAGGTCGTGGTGCCGCCATCTGGGTCACTTGAGCCACGCCCCCGGTGTCGTGCCGGTCAGGTCCCTGAAGAACGCAATAAACGCGCTGTCACTGGAAAAGCCCAACTCGAAGGCGCTGTAGCTGAGGCTGCGGCCGGTGGATAGCAGCTCAATGGCCCGCATCAACCGCCACTGCTGCCGCCATTGCTGATAGCTCATGCCAGTCTCGCGCTGGAAGATGCGGCCGATGGTCCGGCTGCTGGCGCCGATTTGCTGCTCGAGTACCTGAACGGTCGGTGGCAGTTGTTCGGGCATGGCCAGCAGCGGCTTCAAACGTCTGTCCTGGGGCAGCGGCAACAGCATGGGCTGGCGCACCGCGTCACGAATTTCGCTGAGGCACAGCCCCAGCAAATGAACGAATTTGCCTTGTCGCCAATCGGTGTCGAAATCGGCAATGGCGATGGGTTCCAGGACTGCCCGCAGCAGCGGCGTGACTTCGATCACGCAAACCTGTTGTGGCAGTTCGGCGCACAACTCGGCAGACAGATAAATCGATCGATAGTCCACGGTCTGCTGCATCACCGCGCGATGATTCACGCCCGCGGGGATCCAGGCGGCACGGGAGGGCGGTAGCAGGCACAGGTGCTGCGCCAGTGTGATGCGCGTGCAGCCCTGATGGGTAAACAGCAACTGGCCCCGTTGATGTTGATGGAGGCCGGAGTCGTGATCCCCCAGGGTGGACGCGATACCAATGACCGGTGCGGGGTATCGGTCGGGGTTGAAAGCGTCATGGGTGTCGAGCCAGGCCATCGATTGTCCGATTTCAATGATTAGTTGTCTGAGTCTTGATAATACGACACTTGGCACGCTTCAAACTTGCTGCCTGTTTTCTGGCGAGTGAAGCCGCGATGAAGTCTACAAAGTGGTTGGGGCCGGCGATTGCCCTGTTGATGTTCCCGCAAATCGCGCAAACCCTTTACAGCCCGGCGCTGGCGGATATCAGTCGGGCCTTTGCCGTGGGGCCGCGGCAGGCGGCGCAAACCCTGTCGGTGTACTTCCTGTCCTTCGCTTTCGGCGTGGTGGTGTGGGGGCGGCTGTGTGACCGGATCGGACGGCGGCCGGCCATGCTGTCGGGGCTGTTGTTGTACGCCATGGCGTCGATACTGGCGCTGGCTGCGCGTACCTTTGAGGCCTTGTTGGTCGCCCAGGTGCTGGCGGCATTTGGCGCGGCAGTGGGTTCGGTGGTCACGCAGACCCTGCTGCGCGACCGCTTCAGCGGTTTGGAGCTGGCGCAGGTGTTTTCGCTGGTGGGCATAGCGTTGGCCGCCAGTCCGGCACTTGGACTGTTCGGCGGGGCGAGTCTGGTGCAGGCCTTCGGTTATCGAGGCGTGCTGGGCTGTCTGTTGCTGTTGTCCCTGGGGTTGGCGCTGTGGTCTTGGCGAGCATTGCCAGAAACCCGACCGCAGCACCTGGTCACTGTCGGACTGTTCGAGACCTTGTGGCGCATGGTGCGGGACCTGGACCTCTGGCGTTCGGCGCTGTTGGTGGCGGTATTCAACATTGCCCTGTTCAGCTACTACAGCCTCGCACCGTTCATGTTTGAAAAGCTCGGTTTGAGTGGGCAACTGTTCGGTTACAGCGGCGTGGTTCTGGCCTTGGGGTCGGGTCTTGGTGCCTGGTTCAACAAACGCTTGTTGCGCCGTGGTTTTACCAGTGCCCGGTTAATCCGTGTGGCGGCGTTGTCGGGATTATCGGGTGGTGTGGGTGTGTGGCTGCTGCAGGACAGCGTGCTGTTTGTGTTGGCGATGCAACTGGTGGTGCTGGCGTTCGGCATGGCGATTCCCAATGTCCTGGGTTCGGCACTCTCGAACTATGGTGATCGATTGGGCACCGCCGGTGCGCTGTTCGGTTTGTTGTATTACTTGCTGATTGGTGTGGGGATGCTGCTGGCGGCGTGGTCCCAGGCGTTGGGCCTGACCTTGCTGGTATGCGGCTCGTTGGGATTGCTGTTGGCGCTGATGCCGAAGCAATACCGTGCTTGAGCCGCGTAACCGTCTGATGATCCCGCTTTATGTCCGTACCGAGACCTTGTTCCGCGAATAAATCTGCCGGCATTGCGCAGCAAACCCCACGATGAAAAAGCCTAGCCATACCAGCAGCGTGCTCAGCACCACGGGCGCCATCGGATGATCGGCAATCGGATGCGAGACGGGGAGGCGGGTCAGGGTTTCATTGGTGGCGGGCACGAATGACAGCAGGAAACTGAACGACAGCCCGAAGGCGCTCAAATACGGGCGAGCTCGTCCCAGGAAACTCAAGGCTGGCGCGTATGCACCTGCGAAGGCGGCAAAAAGTACAAAGAGGCCAAACGCATGCCCGGCATTTAAACCACCGGTACTGGAGACCCCAAAGGACGTGGCGACCGTGAGCGTCAAACTGATGAGGTAGAGACTGCCTGCGCGGGTCTTCGGGTCGATCTTGTAATGGCGGATAAAGCTGTAGGTGCCTGCAATCACGGGGATCAGGCTGATAACGGTATGGATGGCGCCTAAAGTCGATATGGGATGAGTCATGGCATCTATCTCTCTACTAGTTGGTTGGGTATAAGGGCAAAATAAAAGACCGGTCTTCACCAGTCTTCTCGGTACGGATCAGCGGGTTGAAGTCAGCCGGCTGATGGACAATTGAACCAGCGCCTGGAAGGTCTCGGGATCGCCGAACCCACGCGCGGCCAGCATGGCTCCATGCACGCTGGCCATGAACGCCTTTGCCTCGATCGTCGAACTGTCTTGCAAGTGAAACTGCCCCGTGGCGGCGCCCTTTTCGAGGACCGATGTGAGCCAGTCGGTCAGGTCCTGGAAATGCCCGCGAACTTCGGCCGCCACTTCGTCAGGAATCGTCGGCAGTTCGACGGCCAGCATCGCGCAAATACAGAACGGAGAGCTGCCACTACGGATACAGGTGGACCAGTAACCGACATAGGCATTGAGCTGTGCCAATGGATCGGCAACCTGCCGAGCGAGCGCCGCCAGGCCTTCCCGTGCTTGCTCGCGATACCGGGCGACCACGACGCGAACCAACTCGGCCTTGCTGGGGAAGTGGTGATGGATGGTGGCCTTGGTGATACGCACCCGTTCGGCTATATCCGCATAACTGAAGCTGTTGTAGCCCCCGACGGCCAGCAATGACTGGGCATACTCGGCGATTTCGGTCGCCTTCGGGGACAGTTCTGTGTTCATAGACAATTCCATAAAATTACCGCGCAACGCTGGATATACTCGGCCCCGTGAGAGGGGGTTGAGTCAGCCTGCTGGCTGTTGGATGGGATAAACCTACTAGTAGGTTGGTTTTCTGTCAAGCGACGGCTCCCTACGAAAGGGAAAGCCTGCGGTCGGTCAAGGGAGGCGATTTACATCTATGTATTTCTACAGGCGGCTCGCGTGGTGGTGCAAGGCATAAAGGCGTTGGGCATCGCGGCGAGCAATCGCCCTGGAGACGCCTTGACCCATGGCAATGCCGTGCTTGAGCAACGACACGCGGTGCTCAGCCAGTCGTATGTTGACGACGGCATCTTCGGCTTCGAAGGGAAGCCCTATGTAAAGGCGGTCGCCGCTGCGGCGCGGGCGTCACGAGCGGGAAACTGCGAGGAACAGGCGTGCCTCGCGTTCGATATGCTCGCCAGTACCGGGATCGCGCCGCTCGAACTGATGTCCCTGCAAAACCACGTGGGAATGGAAGGCTATCAGGGCCCTGCGGTCAGCGGCGCGATTACAGGGGTTGTGGAGGCCGATTACGCGGGCCCTGATCACGTCTTCGTCGTCTGCGGCCGAAGCGCGCAGACCAATCTGCAAGACCCCACGACCTGGAACAACGACGCCGTCATCTGTGATCCTTGGGCGAAGAGGGCCTATTTCGTGGCCGATATGGCGGACGAGATGAAGCTGATCAATCGCGTCAGCGGGGGCAGTATGTCGACCTCGCAGAAATATCGGTTTGAGGGGCAGGGGGGGGGTGAGTTGCGGGCCTTGAAAAAGAGGCTGGCAACGCGAACGTTGCCGCCTCCAGGATCAGCGTGGCGGTGGACTGCGTGAGGTCCGGTATTGCGCCGTAATCAGGCGTTGTGTCGATCACCTTCCGGATAGCCCCGGCGTGCCTGGGTCAGATCTCTATGGTCTTGATGTCCGGATCATACATCGCTCCGATAATCTCCCGTGCACCCGCAAGGGGAGACTGTTTGGTGATATCGACAATGGCGCCTATGGCCAGGCCAATCAGTTCGCTATCGCCACTTTCAATACCCTTATCCAGTCGTTCGAAAAAGCCATTTATCGTCGAGGCCCTTTCCTTGAACACATTTGAAAGGTACTGCTCAAGGATACTTCTCTGAGATTCAATCTGAGCCAGCTTGGTTTCTTTGAACGCGCAGATGGCCGTCCTTTTTGTACCTTCTACCTCGGCAATTTTTTTGTAGTCGGCCCAGGCCGAAACCAGCATATCGAAAGATTTCCCAGCAGCCTCTGTCGGGTTGATAGGAAGGTTTTTAACCAAACTCGCAACTTGTTTTTTCATGAGGTTAGTCCAGGGTCAATATGCCAGAAATAGTGCGTTTGATATCCTTGGTCGCAGCCCCATCCTGGGTAATGATTGGCACATCCAGTACCTTCTTCAAGCCCATACCCAACGCCACCATTCTTTCGAATGCGGGACGGTCACTGTCGTCATCGACCTTGATTAATTCAAAGCGTGTAACCAGTTCATTAATGGTCTTGGCCATCTCCGCAGCGTTGGACCTTATTGCCTTGAGCGCGGTTTTTAGCACTTCCATTTCAGCAATCGCAGTTTCAACTTCAGAGTCGTACTGATGGGCCTTGGTCAAGGCCTCCTCAGCCTTGCCCGCCATCATGAAGCCGCCGATGGCCAGGGCCGGTCCCAACACGATTCCGCCCAAGGCCAGCATTCCGCCAGCCATGCCGAATCCGCCCGCACTCAGTGCTCCTCCGCCCAGCCATGCCAAAGTAGCATTGGTCGCTGCGGCCCCGGAAAGCCCGGAAATGGCTGCGCCGGTGGAGGCACTGGCCAAGGCGCCAACCGAACCGTAGGCCCCGATGGCTGCCAAGGCACCACCACCAATGCCGGAGGCGAGGCCTTTTTCAATGGCCAGAGAGCTGAGCACCAATGTTTCATAGGCCTTCAGCTCATCAATGCTCAGGTCTTCATTAAAGCCTTGTAGGGTGCTTTTGGCGTTCTTCTGTTTTTTGATCGCTTCGATGAGGTGTTTTATCTGTCGAGTGAACGTATGGACTTTCAGTTCTCCCAGTGCTGCCAGCGCCGTTTGGGTTTGGGCACGAGACTCATCCAGCTTTTTTGATGCTTTTTTGTAGTTGTTCTCGGCGGCTTCACCGATTTCCTTGGCCTTGCTGAAATTGCCGGAAGCCTCGACTCCCTTGAATACTCCTGTCGCTGCCAATGCGGCGGCGGCGCCCCACAAAATAAATGGAATAGGCACTTAAGATCCCTCTTGGTTAATTAACGAAATAGATAATTCTTCTGCAGCTTGTATGTCCTTGCAGCTTTGTATATTGGCGGCGATATACTCGTCCCTGCTCATGCTGGCAGACAGAATTTGTTCATGGTAAGCGTCGATTCTGCAGATCAGAGGCCGATCCTCATAAATTTTGCAAAGATTGCTTTCACTATCAAAATTGACGCAGGTGCCATCGCCTCTATTCAAATATGAATAAACAGAAGATTTGTCCAGGTTTTTGCAGCACAGCCCGCACTTGGTACATGGAAACACAATCAGCGCTCCCGGCTGGCGCTGTGGATTTTCAGTGGTGCAGTTAAGAACAATCCCTTGCCCATGATTCACATCCTTTGTGCCGCTGCTTGCGATGACAGTCGAGGCAAAGATAGCTCAGTGCCATTATTCAGTCCACCACAACGTAGCACCGGGTTCTGAATGGCGGAACGATCAACAAAACGGGAAGCCAGCTTCCCGTTTTCACGTAGAGTTGTCAGCCGCCGATGCCGACTGTCTGCCCATCCAATACCGAGTCCATCCTCAGTTGCGCCAGCTCTATTAGATGCACCACACCCATCGCCACCTTGCGGTTTGAACCGGTTTGGTTGTCGGCGTGCTCATAGGCAGTGGCCGCAGCGGATTGCAGAATGGAGTAGACGTTGACCAGTACGTCTTCCTGATATCTAGGGTCAGGCAGATGACCATGCAACACATTATTTGGGGCGGCTTTCGAGCCTGCATCCGGACCGAGGTTATAGTGAGACAACGCCCGATCGGCTATACGAGGGTCAGGATTTTCTAGGAGATTTCGGTCAAGGGAAAGAGAGTTTTCTTGTGGATTGCTGAAATTGTCGGCTTCCGTGTCCGTGAGAAGCGGCGAGCACCATCTGAGAGCACTGTCAGATTATGTGCTGCGTGCTGTTTATTCATACACACGTAACCCTTTTCGTGCTTGAGTGGCGAGTTTGTGGTCGAAGGTTTTTGTGGGAAAAAAACCTTCTTTTTTTATGAAAAGTCTCCTGATTGAAACCAAAGCACGCTCCAGCGATTAGTAGTTAAATAGGGGGGTAGTCAAATAACAGTGTTTCTGAAGGAGCGCTAAGCTATGAGTGAAAATATGCTTGTTTCATTTCGCAATGAAGTACTTCTCAAAGGCCCAGAGTCTACATTGCCCTGCAACTTGGATGAGAGGTGGCTTGATGTGCTTTCGGCGCATATGGAACAATTTTTCGAAAGCGATGTTGATGGTGCGCTATCTCTTCCGTTGGCAGCGGTTGTCCATATTTTGTTTGCGAAGAACGGTGGTGAACCCGTAAGGGAGTCGCAGGATGAACTTATTGAACAGCTATGCAAGTATCGCTTGGAATTGGGCTTCGAAGAAATTAGGCGAAAGACGAATTTGAGCATCGAGCCTGCAAGTTTGGAAACGATTTTGACGAATCGTGATGTTTCTTTTAGCTTCAACTAGCTCAGTTGAGTGAGGGGTGGCTTGTCTCAAACATGACTCTCAATCTTGCTTACATCACACCTGTGATCGATTTGGAGGCGCGACCACCAAATATTGTCACCCATTGAAACCATGTCGGTCATTGGCTCGTCGCACTAGCGGGGGCTGGCGGCAGCAATATCAGGAAGGGTTATTCGGCCCGGTCAGCCAGAGTGCAACGCTTTTGCTCCAACTGCCGAATACTTTGCTGCTCAGGTGTCAGCGGCTTACCGATCCCGGCTTGCCCCAGTTGCTCCGATTCATACTGTTGGACCCAGCGCCGAACCGCCGAATCGACCAGATTGAGATCCCGGCAGACTTGTGAAACGGCCAACCCCTGGTCTGTGATCATTTTCACGACTTGCAGCTTGAAGCTGTCGTCGAATGTCCTGCGCTTGTCGGTCATGAAAAACTCCTCGATAGATGCATTTTCCACCTATCGGGTGTCCGGGGGAAATTAAACCACCACAAAGTCAGCTACAGTTGAGTGATCATTCACAAGGAGGTGGCGATGAGCATCACTGTCTCCTTGCTCCCTGGAGAAAGCACCTGTGTTTACATTCCCCCGAGCACACCAGAAGACGCAATGGCAAGGGCAGGGCAGCCTGCTCGATGGGTTGATCCCATACTTCGGTGGGGACAGCCTAGGCGTGTGCTTTGGTATTAGCGCGCTGTGGATCAAAATCGACGCGCCCTTTGACTGCATTAGTGCGCTACGGGACAAGAAGGAGGAGATCGAAGCTGCGCAGAAGTGGCTGACCGAAGAGATGGAACACGACCCGCTCGTTGCCTTGGACTCTATCGCAAATGAGACGATCGGGCCCAGCTCTATCCCTGGTAGGAGGTACGCCGACGGAGTCGCCAGCCACATCATCCTCGACATTCACCAGGCGAACCAAGCCCAACACTACATCGTTGCGTTCTATTACACGGGCGGTTTGCAGGGAACTGGTGGCCACGCGATTGCAGTGTCCTTCGACGAGGTGGAGATGGGTAAGATCCTCGACCCGAACTATGGTGTCGCCTCGTACCAATCGAGGACCAGCCTGTGCAACGACCTACACGGACTATTGGCGAGCTACGTCGTCCCCAGCGGGCACATTACCGAGAGCTACCTCTTGGAGTTCGACAACGAGAATGTGTTCGGTGATTTTCAGGGCGCGTCCTAGGTGTAGCCATTGTCTCCAATCGCTCTTCAGTTATGTAGGTAGCTTAGAAACACGACACTTTGTCGTACTCGATACTGAGCACGTTCACTGTCGCACAGGCCGCTCGGAAGTAATTCATAGACAGTCGGGTTTCCTATCGGCGGCGCGCGCCAAGCCCCCACTGCACCTGCAAGGTTGGCGAGCATGCGGTCGTGCGTCATAAACACTACTGCTGCCAGGCCTGCGCCGACCATCACCCGAATGGTGAGCCTTGCACTGCCTCCGCCAAATGCTACTGTGCTGACAATCCCAGGTAGAGGTTCTATCGCCTTCCCTGGAGTAGGCGATGGTTGATGAGATAATCAGGCGCAAAGACATCGGCCCAACAATGGTTTGGAAATGTGTCAGGCACCGGATGCTCTCGACCTGCAAACAGAAACGGGAAGCTAGCTTCCCGTTTTCACGTAGAGCCGTCAGCCGCCGATGCCGACTGTCTGCCCATCCAATACCGAGTCCATCCTCAGTTGCGCCAGCTCTATTAGATGCACCACACCCATCGCCACCTTGCGGTTTGAACCGGTTTGGTTGTCGGCGTGTTCATAGGCCGTGGCCGCAGCGGATTGCAGAATCGAGTAGACGTTGACCAGAGCGTCTTCCTGATTCCTGGGGTCAGGCAGATGACCATGCAACACAGTTTTTGGGGCGGCTTTCGAGCCTGCATCCGGACCGAGGTTGTAGTGAGACAAAGCCCGGTCGGCGATACGAGGGTCGATGGTTTCCACGTTGGGTGTTGCAGGTGGATTTGGGGTGATCTTGAACATAGAGTGGTTACTCCCGATCTGTTGAGGGAGCCGCCACATTCGCGACTAAACGAGGGGGTGGCAGCCGTACGCAGGTTAGTCGACCGGTGATCAGGAAACCCGGCGCACCGAAGTGCCCTGCGCACGACCACCATAAAACGGAGGCTGAAAAAAAGCGCCTCGTAGAAGGTGGCGCTGCGCGCCTGATCAAACCAGCGGGCGACTAAACCCGGTCACTGAATTGGCAGTGACGGAATGAAGACTAGCCGCCAGATCAGGCGCAAACAAGCGGCTGGGATTTTCTAGGAAACTTCACTCAATGGAAAGAGAGTTCTCTTGCGAGAGACTGAAATAACTGACCTCCGTGAGAGGTCACGAGCACCCTCTGACCGTCCTGCCAGATAGATGTGCTTCGCTCATTCATTTCGTAGGAAACCTGGACCGTGCTCAGCCAGGCACGGTAATCCACAGGGCCTGCTGGGTGAGGACGCTAAAAGCTTCGCGGGCAAGCGAGCGTCGACCGGCGGCTTGAAGTAGGACCAATCTGTAAGTACTGAAGGGCATTTTGTAAATGCTCTTCAGGGGCTTTATCGCCGTAAAAACTTCCTCCATGTTCCTTCGTACTCCGAACCAGTACGAAGGAACATGGGTTTGAAATGGAGCAACGATTTTTTCGGACGCGACAAAAAAGATTGTCTCTTCTGTCGGCCCGGCCAGCCATGCTCCTGGTGCAAGGAGCCTGACTGGCGGACCGAAAGCTGGGGCTGCTTCGGTGGTGTCGAACAGAAAGAACCCGCCCCGGCGCCTCCGGAGATCCCCCTCAAGAAGGATCCATGGCCGCAGCCGAAACCATCACAAGGCTCGATCTTTGCCAAGTCCTGTGACCCCGCAAACTGGTGCTGTACGGAGGCGGGCACGGCTACGGAACCGGCCTCCCATTTCGGCAAGGTCATGGTGTCGAAAACCAAGGCGATTCCCGCTGGAGCCGCCGTGCTTGGCGCGACGCTGGGAGCCGACGCGGCGCTGGGTCGAATCGCCGGAGGCGGCATCGTCCAACAGGGTTTCCGGTGGATGTTGCGTAGCGCCATGGTGGCCGGTGGTGGTGCCACGGTCTTTATCGCCGGCATGCTCCCCGCTCGCATGGGGGACGGGACCCTGTACAGCGACGACGAACTGCGGCAGATGGCGGCTGCGGCTTCCCGTGTGCGTTTCCAGTTTCGTCATGACGCTGAGGGGGCGTTGCAGCTCTACGGTATTCACACCGGGGCTTCCGGGGACGATAGCGTCCGTATTGTCAAAGCCCAATGGCGGGCCGACGGCCGCACGCTGGAAGCCCATCTGGGCGACGGCATCACCCTGCTCTGGACGCCCAACGGTGGCCCGCTGCTCACCCCCGAACTGACTTTCCCGGAACACACGGATGCGCCGATGGGCAGCATCCTTGTGCATCCCATTGAGGAAGGGGTGGATTCACAGATCGACGGTTATCCCGTCGCCGACGACGTTACCCTTGGCGACCGGATCATCACGTTCCCGCTCGATTCCGGGTTGAAGTCGATTTATGTGGTGTATTCGAAGCCGTTTGGGGGGGATCATTCTTATCATCAAGCGCCTAAGGGGTTGCTGGCTTTCCCTGATGCTACGAGGGTCAGAGTAAAAAGTGGCGTTCAGGGGGGAGGCAAAAAGCGTACTCGCTGGAAAGATCGTAAGGGACGTATTTACGAGTGGGATAGCCAGCACGGGGCGGTCGAAATGTATGACAGGCAGGGTAATCATCTTGGGGAATACAACCCAGAGACAGGTGAACAAACGAAACCGGCCAAGCCTGGTCGGAAAATAGAGAAGTAGGAGATTTTATGCATCTATACATAACTGGTTTCTTATCGGAAGATCATGAAGATGATTCGTTAAAATATGATCTCGATGTCGCCCCTGAGTTTGAACAGGCAGTCATGGATGTGTTGGGCTGGAAAAGCTTAGCGGAGGAAAGTGATGGGGAGCTACCGCTTACCAACCATCAGATTTTACAGATTGCTTCTGTTATCAAAGAGTCGCTACCCAGCGATTTGGACCTGTTTATTGGAGTGGTGAGAGATTAGGCTCTCTACACCGAAGTAGGAGAAAGGTCGTCATGTACCTATGTGTCAGTGGGTTTTTACCTGAAAGCACCTATGATGATTCGCTCAAATTTGAGCTTGATTTGGGCAGCTGTTTTAACGAGCAAGTCGTGCAGCTTCTCGGCCATAAAAACCTAAATGAAATGTCTGCAGCAGAATGGTTGCTGGATAAGGAACAGCTAGAGAAAATAGCTGAGCTTATCGGGCTGCCACTGCCAACTGATTTAAAGATGTTCATTGGTGTACTGGCTTAGGAGGGGCTGATTTTTTAAAGCGGGGCGGTCGAAATGTATGGCAGACAGGGTAGTCATCTTGGGGGGCAGCCCAGAGATAGGTGAACAAACAAAATCAGCCAATCTTGATCGAAGAGTCGAGAAGTAGGAATATTTATGTATCTGTGTATTAGTGGCTTTTTACCCGATAACGCCGATGATGATTCGCTCAAGTTCGAACTTGATCTGGATAGCAGATTTAACGAGAAAGTCATGCGGCTACTCGGTTATGAAAACCTGAATGTAATGGCGGAGGGTGAATGGCTACTGTCTGGGGAACAACTGGAGCAAATATCCGAACTCATTGGGCAATCGCTTCCAACTCACTTAAAGATGTTCATTGGGCTTGAGGAGTGACGGTTAGAGCTTGACTGGGGGGGCAGGCAGACCTGATGGAGCCGGCCGATACTGGCCAGCGGTAGGGTGGTCGCAGATACGGTGATCACCTAGCCGGAAAGTAGAGAAGTAGGAGAATTTATGTACCTGTGCATCACTGGCTTTTTGGTGGACAACTCTGTAGACAGCTCGCTGAAATATGAGTTGGATGTGTGCCCCGAGTTTGAACAGGCAGTCATGGAAGTGCTGGGTTGGAAAAGCCTTGCGGATGAATGTGATGGGGATTTACCGCTAACCAGTGACCAAGTCTAATAGATTGCTTTTGTTGTCAAAGAATCGTTGCCCGACAACCTTGATCTGTTCATCGGTGTAGTGGCTGGAGAGATAAATTAAGTGCCACGCACAACCCACACTGAAGCAGGGATAGGCAGTGATAGACTGGTTGATGACCTGAGATACGTAATTGAAGCATTCGATAAAGAAACCGAGTTGATAGTCTTTGAAATTGAGCTTCCTGACGACTGCGAGGAGCAATTATCAGCGGTCATGGCGTGGTCAGCTCCTCAGCGTGGAGATGAAGGCTACGATCTTAGTACCTCACAGTTGGATGCCATTGAAGCATTGGCGGGTAGAAGATTTTACGACCAACGCTATGTTTTTCAGCTGACCTGTGATGCCTTTTGAGTTATCGGTGATGCATTTGTGGATTAGCGGTTTTTTGGCAGGCGATAACGAGGATGACTCGTTGAAGTACTCCCTGACGGTTCAGCCCGATTTTGAGCAGGCAATAATGGGCGTTCTTGGCTGGGATGGGTTTGATAAAAGTCCTGACGGTGAATGGTTACTGACATCCGAGCAAGTGAGAGAAATTGCTGCCGTCAGGCTTATGATACGAAGCACGAGCTCAACCGAGAACCTGGCGAATGACAATGCATGCACTGACCAAGACGTCTTCCTGATGCCTGGGGTCAGGTAGAGGACCATGCAGCACATATCGGTCAGAAGCAGACATCTAAGCGTTTCGAACGATCTCGTCCCAGACCGTGGGGGTCGAGAAAAGCTCCTCGAGCAGCCCCACAAACGCTTTGACGTTGGGGCTGCCTCGTCGACTTTCCGGCCACAACGCCGTGATGGAAGCCCGGTCCACCGTAAACTCAGGAAAGAGCGGCGTTAATTCCCCACGAGCCACGTAGGGCGCCGCGACATAAGTTGGTGACATACCGATTCCGCCACCCGCTGCAACCACTGCCGCAACGGCATCGCTCGCATCGATGACGATGGCCGAGTCCGGCATCCACTCGATCAGTTTCCCATCCACATTGAACGGCCAGCGCAATGCCTGGCCGGAGCTTTGATAACGAAAGTTCACGCAGTCGTGGTGCGCCAGGTCGCTCAGTTCCAGCGGAGTGCCACGTCTGGCCAGGTAGGTCGGTGAAGCGAAAGCGGCTATCCTATGCGGCCCCAAGGCTTTCGAGATCAGCCGCGAGTCCGCCAGGTTGCCCACGCGTACCGCGACGTCGATGCCTTGCTCGATGATGTCCGCATACGGGTCGCCCAGGCGCAGGTCGATGGCCAGCTTTGGGTAACGCTCGCGAAATCTGGGAATGGCAGGCGCCAGGATGTTCAGGCCGATCGGCGGCGGCGCGGTGACCTTCAATATGCCGGAAGGCTCGGCCCGAGAGGCTACGGCGGCCTGATCGATCTCTTCCACCTCGCGCAAAATACGCAATGCCCGTTCGTACAAATCCCGTCCTTCCGGGGTCAGGGTGAGCGAGCGGGTGGTCCGGCTGAACAGCTTTAGTGCGAAGTGCTGTTCAAGGCGTTGCACGCTTTTGCTGATGGCTGACGGCGAGACAGACAAGTCGCGGGCCGCGGCGGTATAGCTGCCCAGGGAAGCGGCGCGGGCAAAGGCAATGAGACCGGTAAGGCGGTCCAACCCTATTTGTTCCTTCATAGCATGAGTAAAGCGACTTTTGCCCTAATTATCAATCTCGACCCAAGGCTTTAGCCTTTCTCCCATCGACGCCATCCGGGCGTTCAAGGAGATGGACCATGACGACTACACCGGCTCTCAATCAAGCTTTGCCCGCCAATCTGCATGGCCGTACCGTGGTGATTTTCGGGGGGACATCCGGCATCGGTTTGGCCGCGGCCATTCAAGCCAAGGCCGACGGCGCTCACGTGACCGTCATCGGTTCCGATGCCAACCGTGCCGAGCAGGCCGCCCGCGACAATGGCCTGGATGCCTGGTGCGCAGCCGATGTCACCGATAGCCAAGCCCTCTACGCTGCCCTGGCGGATATCCCGAAAGTAGATCATCTGGTGCTCCTTGCCGGCACGTATGTGGTGGGCAAGGTGCTGGATGCCGAGATTGACCATCTGCGCCAGGCATTTGAGGAACGTATGTGGGCGTCGGTGCATGCCATTCGAGCCCTGGGCGAACGCCTGGCGAAAGACGGTTCCATCACCTTTATCTCCGGGATGTTGTCGG
This sequence comes from Pseudomonas sp. MWU12-2037, assembly GCF_023242345.1. NCBI lineage: Bacteria > Pseudomonadati > Pseudomonadota > Gammaproteobacteria > Pseudomonadales > Pseudomonadaceae > Pseudomonas > Pseudomonas sp. MWU12-2037. Next base: position 68,150 of record NZ_JALLIZ010000005.1, read on the forward strand.
AGCGACCCAATGCCCATGGCAGCGCTGTGTTGGCGGCTGCGTCAGCTGCGATGGAAGCGCTGGCTCGGGGTCTCGCCCTGGAATTGGCGCCGATCCGGGTCAACACGCTGTCACCCGGTCCGATCAATACCCCCATTTTCACTAAAGCACTGGGCGACGGGCGGGATGCGTTCGTGGCGGCGCTGGAACAGTCGCTGCCGTTGCATCGTCTGGGCACCGCAACAGAGGCGGGCGCTGCCGTTGTTTTCCTGATGAGCAACGGGTTTATGAACGGCGCCACCTTGAATATCGACGGCGGCGCCAGGCTGGTCTGAGCTCACTGGCTGCCGTCTACCAGTATGCGGCCGAACGGGGCGTGACGTTGCGTGCAGGTGATGGAGCCATGTGTGAACCCTTTGACGTTAAAGGTGCCGGTCACGTTGTGTCAGTGAGTTACTTCAATAAAGAGCTGACGTTCTCCCTTTGAGCTTCAGGACACATCAGTCATAGCGCGAGCTAAAGTCTCTCAAGCCAGCAGCTCGGTGATCCACCGGGCCTGCTGGGCGAGGTCCTGCACCTTCTCCTCCGGTACAGCCTGACGCGCGCGGGCGAAGCTGGTCAGAGTCTTCTGCTTCTCGCGCAACACGCGCTGCCACTTGGCCAGAAACACCGGGCTGCGTGCCTGCATCTGCAACGGGCCGAAGTACAGCTCCTCGGCGGTGTACATCACCGGTCCGGCGCGCTCGGCGACGATGATTTCGTAGTCGAAGCGGTTTTCCCGCAGCAGTTCCTCGCAGAGGATGCAGTAGCCATTTTCCATCAGCCATTGGCGCAGTGGCTGCTCGCCGCCGTTGGGCTGCAGGATCAGGCGTTCCCGGCCGCTCAGGTGTGCCTTGCCGCTCTCGAGAATATCGCGGATGGTTTCGCCGCCCATGCCGCAGATGCTGATCGCCGTGATTCCGTCTCCCGGCTCGATTGCCGTCAGGCCATTGGCCAGGCGCACGCTGATCCGCTGCTCCAGGTCATTTTCGCGCACGGTGCGTTCGGCCGCATGGAACGGCGTCAATGCCACTTCGCCGGCCACCGCCACCGCGATAACGCCACGACGCATCAACGCCACCGGCAGGTAGCCGTGATCCGAGCCGATATCGGCCAGGCGCGCACCTGCGGGCACATGCGCCGCCACACGCTCCAGGCGCATGGACAATGTCTGTTCGTTCAACGGCAACCCCTTTTCACCACGAGCATCCGGCACCTTTGGCCGGATCGGGGCGCGACTCTATCGAGCAATGCCGCGTATTTCAAATGCCGGCGACCAGGGCTATGGTTTCCGCTCGCCTCGGCTCGAAAGCCGACCTTCACACCCCACGCTCCTTGGTAACACCCCGCAGGTACGCCGCCATCGCCGCAAACCGTTGCCGGGTTTCCCATTCGAACACCCGGTTGACCAGCGGATCCAGCATCCACCCCAACCACCGTGGTCGCAGCCGGACGCTAAACGTATAAATCAGCTCCGAGGTTGCATCGTCAATATCACGGTGGCGCATTGAAGCCGCCCACCACTGAAAGCATCCAGCCGGTTCCACAATTACCGCTGCCGCCACTTGAGCAGGCCGGTAGTTAACAAACCGCGTACGCAACGCAAACAGACGTTTCCAACCACGCCCTTGGTTGATCGTGATCGCACCGATATAAGGGTGATTGCCCCCACCCTCGACCGCCGCATGGGACAGCAGCGTATCCCACTGCCGACGCACACTGTGGTTGTGAAAAGCTTCAAAAGCATCGGCGGCCGAGGAGGGCATGATCAGGCTGATTCGACGTTGCTTCATTGCGATTCCTCGACAATGGCAGACGTGAATTTCCAGCGTTGGAATTCAACCTCGAACTCTTCCAACTCCAGTAACCCCATGCACGGGAGCGCTCCCGTCAGGCGAAGTTCGTTCTTCGCCAACTTGCAGGCGAGCAGCACCGCCGCCATGCAGGGAATCTCCGGCCCGTTCCCGCCCGGTGCGGTTAATTGCCATGTCAAACATCCTTGTTTGCCACCCTCAAGCACCCCACGTACTTGAACCTTCATGGCACCCATGTCGCTGCCCAGCGGATCAAGTACCCGCGCGGACAGTGCGTCCAGCCGAGCCGCCCATCGATCGATCGGCAATGGCACGCCAAGCCGACGCAAGGCCGCTGCCAACCAGAGGCAGATATGCTGAATCCCCAGTTCCAGCGCCGCATGGAACTCGACATCGCGCACACCCGGGTATCGGGCAGGAAACAGGGCGAGGTCCGGCACATCGCACGACGCTCCCAGACGCGGGGCCAGGCCCACGAAGCTGAAGCGCCGGATATCCTGCCAACCGTATTGTTTGCGCCATGTGCCGCCATTCCAGCGCGCAAAGGCCAACCCGGCATAACCAAACACCGCCTTGATGGTGGCAATGCCGCGTGCGGCCTGTTGACCGGGGGCGATAACGGTCCTGATGCTGTCTACACGGGCAAAGGACTTGGCCAGGTGATCGACCACTGCGGACGACAACCCGGGCACGCTGCTGGCTCCCGAAATGGCAAGCACCCCAGCGGCTTTTGCCTGCGCGTCTACATTGGCTGAGAAGTGCTCGACAAAGTCCCGACCGTCCGCGAGGTCCAGGTAATGTGCGCCGGCAGCACAAGCCGCCTTTGCGACGCGATAGTCCTGGCCCTGAAAGGGGCCGGCACAGTGGATGACCAAACCCGGCGAAGCTTCGGCGAGACGGGCTTCAAAATCGATGGAATGGATATCAAGGGGGAGGGTGGTTACGGTCTGTCCGGAGCTGAACCTATGGACGCCCCCGCCAGTGCTGCGACTGGCTGCTATCACGGTCAAACCGGGCTCCTGTGCGAGGCGTTGGCAGATACGCGCTCCGAAGTTGCCCAAACCGCCGATTACAATAACGCGCATGACTATCCTTGACATAAGCTCTGATCGGCTAGGGTATAAGGCTGCACCGCACAGTTCAATGAAGGTCGAAGTCCCTCCGCAAATCCTCGATACCTTCAGGGCTCGCGGTGGTCCGCTGAACGTTGAATGCACTCCAGAACAATAACGATACCGAGGAACGCAAGATGTCCGAACTCAAGCTTCACCCGCAAGCCGCCGCGTCGCTGCAACACTGGCATGACATGGTCGCCCACGGCGACCTGGCCGCCTTGCCCGAACTGTTGGCGGCGGATGTGGTGTTCCGTTCTCCCATGGCGCATACCCCATACCCTGGAGTACTGGTGGTCTCGACCATCCTCGGTACGGTGATCCAGGTCTTTGAAAACTTCACCTATCACCGTGAGCTAGCTACGGCTGACGGCCTCAGCGTGGTGTTGGAATTCAGCGCCGAGGTGGCGGGGCGACAGCTCAAGGGCATCGACATGATTCGTTTCGACGAGACCGGCAAGATCGTCGAGTTCGAAGTCATGGTCCGCCCCATGAGCGCGCTGCAGGCACTCGGTGAGGAAATGGGGCGGCGTTTGGCACCCTACCTGGCGGCCGCGAAGGCCCAGGGCTGAAGTTCACGTCTTCAGGCGCCGGCACGACTACCGGCAAGGCGTTGAGCGGGGTTCTTTTTCAAGCCAAAGAACCCCGTAACAATGCTCACCGCCAGCAGTACCACGCAGGCAATCAGTGCCTGTTTCATGCCGAGCATAAACAGCGCTGGCTGCGAGTGCCGGACCAGGCCGCCAAATAGCGCTACGCCCATCACGCCCCCGACTTGTCGCGCCGCATTCAGCAGGCCGGAGGCGACGCCCGCACGGTTTGCAGGAACTGCCGTCAGTACCGCCTGGGTGATTGTTGGAATCACCAGTGCGATGCCACTGCCGGCAAGGAGCATCGGCACGACCAGAAGCGTGTAGGACTGTGCCGCCAGTGCGGGCAGCATCAGGGCGTAACCGCAGGCAGAAACCGTCAGTCCCGCCATCACCAGGACCCGCTCGCTCAGGCGCTCGGCGAGTCGCCCTGCGAGGATATTCATCAACATCAGCACCGCCATCATTGGCAGGAAGGCCAGGCCGGTGCGTTGCGGAGTCAATTGCCAGATCGACTGGAAGAGCAGGCTGAAGGTAAAGACCATTCCGTAGAACACCAGGTTGATGATCAAGCCGATGGCGGTCGTGCTACTGACTGTCCGATCCCGGAACAACTCCAGCGGCAGCATCGCATCGGGGTTGCGCGCCTCCAGCCAGAGAAAGGCGCCGCTGAAGGCGATGCACAACCCCATCACGCCCAGGACAGTCGGACTGGACCAACCCAGTTCGGTGGCTTCGGTCAGGGCCAGGGTCAGCGTTCCCAGCGCAAGTAAACCGGTCACTTGTCCGGGTAGATCAAGGCTGCGTCCGTGCTGCGCTACAGAGGCGGGAGCATGACGCGCGGTCAGCCAGAGACCGATCAGACCGATGGGCAGGTTGATCAGGAAAATGCTGCGCCATCCCCAGCTCTCTATCAGCACGCCGCCGAGCACCGGTCCCGCGGCCAAGGCGATACCACCACCCGCGCCCCACCAGCCGATGGCCCGGCTGCGGGCAACCGGGTCCTCGAAAACCTGGCGCAGCAATGACAGCGAAGTGGGCACCAGCAGCGCGGCACCCAATCCCTGCACCACTCGCCAACCGATCAGGGCGGCCAGGGATGTCGCCAGGCCGCAGCCGACAGAGGCAAGGCTGAACAAGGTGAATCCCGCCATAAACACGCGCTTGGCGCCAAAGCGATCCCCCAGCGCCCCGGCCAGCAGCAGTGAAGAGGCGAATACCAAGCCGTAGGCGTTGACCACCCATTGCAGGTCTAGGACGTTGGCGCCGAATGCCAGGCGGAGCGCATCGAGAGCGACATTGACGACGCTGACATCGATCAGCACGACGACAAATCCGAGGCAGGTGGCCACCTGGGTTAAACCGGGGCGCGAGCGGATCGGGCTGGGCATGGGAGCTTCCTTCACATGGAAAGCCTCTAGCGTACGGACGGTCCTTCTGTTCGAATACTCCATAAACCTGCACAGTTAACCGGAGAAAATGCACCGATGTTTGACTGGGAAAACTTGCGTTATTTCATCGCCGTGGCCCAGACCGGGAGCCTTTCCGCAGCGGCACGGCAACTGAAAGTCGACCACGCCACGGTTGGTCGACGTCTGGGCGCGTTGGAAACCGAGTTGCAAGTGCGTCTGGTCGACCGCTTGCCGCGCGCCTGCCGGCTCACGGCCCTGGGCCGGCAGGTGTTCGAGTTGGCCACGCAGATGGAGGCGAGTGCCTTCGCCGTGGAGCGCGTAACGCGCGCCGAACAGCCGTCGATGACGGGGAGGGTGACCCTGAGTGTTCCCCCTGTGCTCGCCAGCAATTTCTTCGCCCGACACTTGGGGGTATTTCGTCAGCAGTACCCGGGCATCCAGTTGTCGATTGCCAGCCAGGTACAGAGCGTCTCGCTGGGACGGCGCGAGGCGGACATTGCGGTACGGCTGTTCCGCCCGAGCGAGCCGCGCAATGTCACGCGAAGATTGGGCCGGATGCCCTTCGGGCTGTACGCCAGCTGTGACTACCCGCATGCACGGCAACCGGATGATTGGGGCTTCATTATCTATGACCCACAGTATGCGGATATGCCCCATCAGAAATGGATGCTGACGGTCGCTGCTCATCGACCGATCGTCTGTGAAGTCAGCGACCTCAGTACGCAGAAAGTGGCGGCGCTCACGGGGATCGGTGTGGCTGGCCTGCCGCTCTTCATGGGCGAGGAGGAGCCTGGCCTGCAACGATTGCCGTTCGAGGGTGAGGCTTTCCATCGCGACATATGGCTGGTCGTGCACGCCGATCTGCGTAATTCGCCGATGATTCGAGCGGTTATCGACTTCATCGTCGACGCAATGAAGCAGATGTTCGAGATTGAGGTGAGCGATGAGTAGGGATGCCGGGCTCACCCATAGTGATCCTTTCGTGTCCCGGCCTTGGCCTCCGGTGCGGCAGGCATATCTTCTGCAACCGCGGATACATGCTTCGCCCGGCTGGGCACAAACGCCATCCAGCGCGTCAAGCCATGCCGGCCACTGACCCCCAGTTTGGTGGTGGCGCGCTTGAGGTAGGTTTCCACCGAGCTGTTCTTGACGTTCAGGCGCTGGGCCATTTCCGATACGGTGATACCGGTCAGCAGGCCCAGGCAAACCTCTTGCTCGCGCGCGGAAAGGTTGACCGCATCCTGCGCCAGCCTTCCGCTGAAGGCCTGATGCAGGGACTCCAGCTCCGAGTCGGCCTGCGTGGTGCCGGTCCATCGTGTTCCGGGTTGGGCCAGCAGCTGTGCACGGTGCGCCACCAGCGGTAGCAACGTATCGGAGAGGCTCTTGAGCAGCGTCAACTCAGCCACGGAGAACGCCCGCAAACTCGCCAGGCGATGGACGCAGATGACCCAGCGCAGATCGCCACTGCCCGACACCAGATGGCACTGGTGAGTGCTGCGCCGTGGGTGTTGCGGGCTCGGCGGTGTCTTGAGCTGGATCAGCAATGGCGCCTCCATCTCCATGACGCTTTGCAGCAGCGGATGGGGCAGCGTGTCCGGCGCGCAAAGGTCGTGGGGCTGGCCGGCGCTGCCGAGGCATTTGCTCGGGCCGATACGGGTCCGGTCCGCATCCAGGGTCCATTCGCTGAGGTCCAGTCCGTGAATCGGCACCAGGCTGTTGACGAACGCCAGCATATGCTCGGCAAAGGCGTCCTCGGCGGCGCTGGAAACCAGTTCGCCCAGGCGCAGGTAAAGGTACGGATCGTGGCCGTGGGTGAGGTCGTGCGTCAGCTTCATGCTGTTATCTTCCCTGATAGTGATTGTTCGAAAAGTAGCTCCATGCTGGGGGCGCCGTTATCAGTCGATGATATCCGACATTCAATCTCAAGGTTTTATCCTACGTCTGTACTGGGAAATAGGGACGCAAGCTGTAGGCTTTTCAGGTGGAGGGAAACCCTGGCAAACCCCCTATGGCCATTGGCCTTTATGGCTGTCGAAGCCTTCTGCGCAAGGGTTGTCCGGGGCGGCCTTTCAGTCGTTGTCGGGGTTTCAAGGGACAGACAGGGGCGGCAGGCTGCTGTCTAATAGGCGGTTCATCAGCCTGCAAGAAGGATCTTGTTCCAATCAGCCTCGAGCATTCTCCGAGGTCATGATCTGCAAGGGCACATGGATGCGCTGGCGAAGCGGATCGAAGTCCGGCCGGGTTTGCAGCTCCACCATCAGTTCGATCAGGGCCTGTGCCAACAGCGGCGGCTGTGAGTCGATTACCAGGCTGATCAGGCCTTGCTCCAGTGCTTGTCGCGAACGTTCGGTGGACTCCGGCAGGATGCTGCACAAGGTCGGTGGCCGGGGTTGTTGCGCGAGGGCACTGATGATCCCGTCGCCACCGCCGCCGACCACGCACAGGCCGCGCAGATCGTCATGGCGCGCCAGCAGGTCCAGGGCGACCTCCTCGGTGAGATCGTTATTGTCCAGGTTGATCACTGCCTCGAGCATTTTCAGCCCCGGCGCGTGCTGTGCCAGATAGCTGCGCAGCCCGTCGATGCGGGCCTGGTGCCCGAGAAAGCGGTGCCCGCCCAGCAGCGCGGCGACGCTTCCCCGGCGCGCGCCGCAGGTGTGCGCCACCAGCCAGCCCATGGTGCGTCCCACCTCGTGATTGTCCTGGCCGACATAAGGCTCCTGTGCGGCTTCGTCGATATCCGAGAGCAGCGCGACCACGGGTACGCCGGCGGCACGGATCTGGGCGATGCAGGCGTTGATCAATGGGTGGGCGAAGCTGACCACCGCCAGGCTGTCGCATTGCACCGCGAGTTGTTCGATCTGGGCCACGATGGCACTGGGGCTGCGATCGAAGACGTAGTCGAACTGGCAGCTCAGGTTGGCGTCGGGCTGGCGTTGCGCCGCTGCGTTGATCGCCGCTGCAAGGTTGCCGTAGAAGGCCTGGGCGGTGCCGAGCAGGAGAATGCCGAAACGGTAGCTGGGACGTCGTTCGCGGATGCGTTGGCCGATCAGCCGGGCGGCGAAATAGCCGACGGCTTCGGCCGCCTGGAACACCCGCTCAGCGGTTTGCGGGTTGACCGGGGCGCGGGCATTGAGCACTCGGTCGACGGTCGCGACACTCAGGCCGGCCTGTTCGGCGACGGTGGCGATGGTGGGGCGTACACGCGAGTTCATGGCAGGCCTCAGGAGTGCCTTGATAGAAAACTATCAAGCGCTACAGGGACCGGATGATAGCTTGATAGGGAATGAGTGCAAGGGATTGAGGAGCATTTCCCGGCTCCCTATATTTTCCTCCAGCGATGTGATCCCACATCCAGGCAAGCGCCTGAAATCACCCAGCTTGCGGAGAATAAGAAGATGCCCGAACCAAGCGCGACCTTTACCCATGCCCCCCGAGCTTCATCCCGTGATTATCGCCTGACCGGCCCCGAAGCTGCCCGCGCGGTGGAAAAGGGCCTGGCCTCGGGCCAATGGTATCAATCGCCGATACCGCGTAAACATCTCAAGGAACTGATGCAACGTCGCGACGGCCCGGCCTTGCGCGACACTGCGATCTGGCTGCTGGCACTGGTTGCGACGGGCTGGGGCGGCTACTGGTTCTGGGGTTCCTACCTGTGCATTCCGTTCTTCTTCGCCTATGGCGTGCTCTACGGCACGGCCGCCAATCCCCGTTGGCACGAAGCCGGTCATGGTACCGCCTTCAAGACCCGTTGGATGAACGATGCGGTCTATCAACTGGCGAGTTTCATGATCATGTTCGAGCCCCATGTCTGGCGCTGGAGCCATGCCCGGCATCACACCGATACCATCGTCGTCGGCCGTGATCCGGAGATCGTCGAGCCACGGCCGCCCAGCCTGGCGAAGATGTTCCTCAGCCTGTTTGCCCTGCCTCATGCCTACAAAACGTGGTGTTCGGTGGTGCGGCATGCCCTGGGACGGATGGACTCTCAGGAGAAGACCTTCATTCCCGAATCCGAGTGGCCCAAGGTGATTGCCTGTGCCCGTATCTGGCTGGTCATCTACGGCCTGACCGTGGGGGCTGCGTTGTACCTGCAGAGTGTGTTGCCCCTGATGTTCATCGGCTTGCCGACCCTGTACGGCGGCTGGCTGTCCTACCTGTTCGGCCTCTCGCAACACGTGGGGTTGGCCGAGGACACCCTGGACCACCGCAGCAATTGCCGCACGATCCATATGAATCTGCTGCTGCGTTTTATCTACCTGAACATGAACTATCACCTCGAGCACCATATGTACCCGATGGTGCCGTACCACGCCTTGCCACAGTTGCACGAGGCGATCCGCAACGATTGTCCGCCGCCTTACAGCAGCCTGTTCGCGGCGCTCAGGGAGGTTCTCCCGACGATCTGGCGCCAGCGCAAGGACCCGGGTTATTTCATTCAGCGGCCGGTCCCGCAGCCTGCACAGGCTCCAGCCCGGGCCTTGGCCACCAGCTGACACCGGCCCCTTCCTTCATTCAGAACAACAAGAGAGATGGTCATGACAGATCAATGGATCGACGTATGCGCCGTGGACGATATCGATGAAGAAGATGTCATCCGCTTCGACCATGCCCAGCATAGCTATGCGGTCTACCGTTCGGCCGAGAGCGAGTTTTTCGCCACCGACGGCCTGTGCACCCACGAGTCCATTCACCTGGCCGATGGCCTGGTGATGGAGCATGTCATCGAATGCCCCAAGCACAATGGGCGCTTCGATTACCGCTCCGGCAAGGCCTTGGGGGCGCCGGTGTGCGTCAACCTCAAGACCTACCCGGTGCGGGTCGAGGCGGGCCGGGTGTTGTTGGCCATTGCCCACTGAGCGGAGGGCGGTTCTGTCATGAATATTGGCAACGCTCCACTGGTCATCGTCGGCGCCGGACATGCGGGCGGCCGGGCCGCCTTGACCCTGCGCGACGAAGGTTACTCCGGACGCCTGATCCTGATCGGCGATGAAGCCCATCCGCCCTACGAGCGTCCGCCGCTGTCCAAGGGCCTGCTGCTGGGAGCCCAGGCCCTGGGCGATTACAGCTTGAGCGACCGTTCGCAATTGGCCGGGCTGGAGATCGAGCACTTGTCGGGCACCACCGTGCAACACCTGGATACCCAGGGGCATCGATTGCAACTGGCCGACGGTGGCTGGCTGCCCTATGGCCGTCTGCTGCTGACCACCGGCGGTCGGGCGCGGCGGCTGCCCAATGTTCCCGAACACTGGCGCAATGTGCTTTACCTGCGGACCCACGATGAAGCTATGGCCTTGCGTGAGGGCTTACGTCCGGAGACACGGCTGGTGATTGTCGGCGGTGGATTTATCGGGCTTGAAGTCGCGGCCAGCGCCCGGGCCCTTGGCTGCCACGTGACTCTGCTCGAAGCCGGTCCAAGACTGGCCGGGCGGGTACTTCCCCAGCGCTTGTCCGAGGCTTTGCTGGCGTTGCATCGAAGCCAGGGCGTGGAGGTTCGTCTGGGGGTGGTGATCGAGGCGGTGGAGGGCGGCGAGCAGGCCGAGGCGGTGCGTCTGGTGGATGGCCGGCGCTTGCCTTGTGATCTGCTGCTGGTGGGCATCGGCATGCAACCCAATATTGAACTGGCCAGGGCTGCGGGTCTTGAAGTGGGGCAGGGGATTCGGGTCGATGCGCAATTGTGCAGCAGCGCACCGGATGTCTTCGCCGCCGGGGATGTCTGCGAGTTCCGCCTGCATCCGCAAGGGGCTTTTCAGCGCCAGGAAACCTGGCGTAACGCCGAGGCCCAGGGCCGTCATGCCGCGCTCAATCTGCTGGGCGCCGAGTTGCCCTTCGAGATGATTCCCGGTTTCTGGTCCGATCAGTACGACTGGGGACTGCAGACCGTCGGGGTGATTACCGGTAGCGAACCGAGTGTCAGCCGGACGCTTCCAGGGGGCGCTTTCCTGTTGTTCTACCTCGATGCAGAGCGGCGTTTGCAAGGGGCCTGCGCGTGGGGGCCGGGCAACAGCGTCGCCAAGGACATCAAGTTGTGCGAGCGCCTGATTGCCACTCGAGCTCCCCTGGATGCGCACCTTCTGGCCGATCCCGGCGTGCCTCTCAAACCCTTGCTGCGGAGTTGATATGCGTGAATTTCTGGTGTTTCAGTCCTTGTGGGCGATGCTCGATCACCGTGGCCAATGCGAGCAACCCCTGGAGGCGCAACTGGAGCGAATTGCCGTCGCCGGCTTTGATGGGGTTACCGATCATTTCTGGATCGGGCCACACGCGGCACGCCTGAGCGCCGCCGCCCGGGGGCTTGGTTTGCAGATCGAAGGCCAGGCCTTTCCACGCACGGTGGATGACTTGGCGGCGGCGCTGGAGGTTGCCAGCCGCCATGGCTGCCATCACCTCACCTTGCAGGCGGACGTGCGCCCGCGAACCCTGTCCCAGGCGGTCCACCTGATCGAGGGCTGGCAACGGTTGGCCGAGCAGGTGGATTTTCCGATTCTCCTGGAAACCCATCGTTACCGACTGACCAGTGACCTGTTGTTCACCCTCGACCTGCTCGCCGAGATGCCGGATCTCCAATTGCTGGCTGATCTGTCCCACTATGTCGTTGGTCGCGAACTACCGGAGCCGGCCGCTGCCGAGGACGACCAGCAGATCCGGACGATCCTGCACCACAGTTGGGGCTTCCATGGTCGCGTGGCCAGTTGCGAGCAGGTCCAGGTGCCCTTGGGTTTTGCCCAGCATCAACCTTGGCTGGAGCGCTTCCTGGGTTGGTGGCGCTATGGGATCGAGGATTGGCTGAGCCGTCCGAATACCCCGGCCAGCCTGTCCTTCACTTGTGAGCTGGGGCCACCGCCGTACGCCATTACCGGAGCCGATGGCCTGGAGATCAGTAACCGTTGGGACGAGGCGCTGATGCTCAAGGAGCAGATACGTCGGGTGTGGAATGACAGCCTCCAGCCTCGGCACAATGCCCGTCGGCTCAACCTGTGAACCGGTGACAGCCAGGTAATCCGCCAGTCATTGTTTTGCGCTGACTCGATCAGTCGGCGCTCACCGAGTCAGCCGAACCATCCCCCTTGAGCTCATCGGCAAACCGGCGCATCAGGCGCACCAGGTCATCCACATCCTGGTCGTCCCAGGTTGCGAAAATGGCCTGCCCAAGCCTTTCACGTGCTTCATCGATCCGATCGGTCATCACCTTGCCTTTCTCGGTGATGACCGTTTCACGGACGCGGCGGTCGTTCGCGTTCGCCTGGCGGTCGACCAGGGCGAGGCTTTCCAGTTTCGCCACCTGCCGGCTGACCGTGGTGTAGTCGCGTCCCACGCGATCAGCCAACTCGACAACGCCGATAGGGCCTAGCCGTTCAACCAGGACCAGCAGCGGGAACAGTGCACCTTCGAGGGAGATACCGGCTTCTCGAACCATCGCTTCGTCACGCTGCGGGCGGTTCATAACGCCCACAATCTCGACCAATGCCCCATGAAGCTCACGAATCCGAGTATTGATATGTGTATTTTGCACATTTTTTGTTGACACTATTTTCCCTCCGGACTAACACTGATATGTGCAAATTACACATATCGAGGTCGAGATGAAAGCGCAGTGTGAAGTCGATGTACTGATCTGTGGTGCGGGGGCGGCGGGTCTGACGTTGGCGATTGACCTGGCGCGAAGGGGGATTTCCTTTCGCCTGATCGAGAAAATGGATGGCCCGTTCGGCGGTTCCCGTGGCAAGGGCATTCAACCCAGGACCCAGGAAGTCTTCGAGGATCTTGGCATTCTGGACCGGCTTGTCGCGGCGGGCGGGGTATACCCGCTGCAACGGCATTACCGCGACGATGGCGGTTACAGCGATTCCGATCTTATGGAACCTAATGACACGACGCCGGGCGAGCCTTATCAACTGCCGCTGATGGTGCCGCAATTCCTCACCGAGGGCGTTATGCGCGAGCGTCTGCTTGAGCTGGGGCGGCAGCCTGAATTCGGTTGTGAGCTGGTCGCTTTCGAGCAGGACGCGGACGGCGTTACGGCGCAGCTTTCGGGCCCTTCCGGCGAACAGAGTCTGCGCGCGCGCTGGCTGGTGGGTGCCGATGGCGGTCGCAGTTTTGTGCGCAATGCCCTTGGCATCGGCTTCCCGGGCAAGACCCTGGGCGTTCGCGCCATCGTCGCCGATGTGCTGCTGACGGGGCTTGCGCGGGATGTCTGGCACTGTTTCAACGATGGCGACATGCAGCGGCAGCTTTTTCTTTGCCCGCTCGCCGGGACCGAAATGTTCCAGATACAGGGGCCAATTCCGCTCGACGTCGATGTCGACCTTGGCGTCCAAGGGCTGGCAGCCATGGTGGCCGAGCGTACAGGGCGCGACGATATCCAGATCCGGTCCGTGTCCTGGGCATCGGCGTACAACATGAATGCACGGCTGGCGGATCACTACCGTGTCGGTCGGGTGTTCCTCGTCGGGGATGCCGCGCATATCCATCCGCCGACCGGTGGCCAGGGCCTCAATACCAGCGTGCAGGATGCCTACAATCTGGGTTGGAAGCTGGCGGCGGTGGCGCAGGGGGCGCCCGATACCTTGCTCGATACCTACGAGGAAGAACGTCGGCCGGTGGCGGCCGCGATGCTCGGGTTGGCAACCAGGCTGCTCGATGCCCAGACCCGAGGCCAGATGCGCCGTGGCCGGGAAGTGCACCAGCTCGATATCGGTTATCCCGAGTCCTCGCTTGCGCTGGGAAAGGCCATATCTGCCAGCGGCGTGGTCGCCGGCGACCGTGCCCCGGATGCCCCGGTCCGGGGGGCCGCCGGTCAATCGAGCCGACTGTTCGAACTGTTCCGAGGCGGGCATTGGACGCTGCTGGGCTATCAGGTCGAGCGTGGTTCGGTGCAACCACGCCCGGGCCTGCATATCCATGTTTTCGGTCCGCACGGTGACGTGTTCGACTCGGGAGGCCACTTTCACGACGCCTATCATCCGGCGGTCGGCGATTGGCTGCTGGTGCGGCCGGATGGCTACATTGGGGCGATTATCGCGTCCGGGGAGGAGGCGATGCTGGAGGCCTACCTTGAACAGGTCGGGCTCGGCAGCGCGGTCGCTGGTCAGGTCCCCGAGTTGCTGTCGATAAACTTCTCGTAATAGAGATGAAAGCCGTCGACATCCTGTTCGGTCAACCACGTTTTGACCGCCTCTATCATCGGCGGCGGACCACACAAGTAAATGTCGAATGGATTGGCGTTCATGGCCTGGCGATCAAAGTGTTCGGGAATTCGCCCTGTCTTGCCTGGCCATTCCGCCGCCGGCTGGCTGACCACCAGGTGATACTCGAAACCTTCGATGCGGGTTTGATAGTCCGCCAGGCGACTCAGTTCGCACAAATCAGTGTGCTGGTTGACGCCATAGAACAGCTTGATGGGGTGTTGGCATCCGCCCCTGTCGGCAATCTCGTCGAGCATGCCGAGAAACGCCGAAAGGCCCGTGCCGCCCGCCACCATCACCAGCGGCTTGTTGACCTCGCGCAGATAGAAACTGCCCAGCGGGGCCTCGAACTCCAGCGCTTGCCCAGGTTCACAACGTTCGCGGATAAAGTTGCTCATCACACCCTCCGGCAGCAGCCGAATAAGGAATTGCAACTGATTGCCCGGGTTGGGCCGGTTGGCGAAGGAATAGGAGCGCCAGGCATCGGTGCCGGGCACCTTCAGGCGCGCGTATTGGCCGGGCAGGAAATCCAGCAGCCGCTCGCTGGAACTGGCGTCGACATGCAGGATCGCGGTGGTGCCGGAAACCTGCTCGACCTTGGCGATAACGGCCTGTATGCGCTGGGTGGCGCCGGCATTGCACAGGCTTGAATCGAAGTCGAAGTAAAAGGATGCCGCGGACTGCACGCGGGTCTGGCACGAAAGCATCCTGCCTTGCGCCAGATCGGTGTCGCTGAACACTTCGTCGTCGACATAGTCCTGTGTGTACTGGCCGGACTCACAGCTCCCCTGGCAGGTGCCACAGACACCTTCGCGACAATCCAGGGGAATGTTCACACCGTTGCGCAGGGCCGCATCGAGCAGCAATTCGTTGGCCTTGACCTCAAAAAACGAGGTCTTGCCGTCGGCAAAATTGAAAGCCACTTTGTGGGTCATGGCGCGTACTCCGTGGCTTACAGGTGGTAGAAATCGAGCACTGAATTGATCGTGTCGTTGAGCAGCAGCACATGCTTGCGGGCAATCTTCCAGCTCTCGCCGTCGGGCCGCAGGCGGTAGGTGGCGCGGCCGTAGAACTGCTCGGAAGTGGCCATGCGGTAGTACAGCGTCTGCCAGTTGACCCTGACCTCCAGCTCATCGTTTTCCAGCGCCGCGATGCGCACATTGTTGACCATGTGCAAGGTGCGCGGCATCGGGATGGTCGAGGCGGCCTTGCCGGTGCGCAGGCGGAATACCCGATCTTCCAGGCCACCGCGGTTGGCGTAGTAGATCAGCGACATGCCTTTCTTCGGATCGGTGGTGTAGACGTGCTCCGAGTCCCATTGCGGCAGGTGGAACTCGCTGTCCTCGCTGAACAGCTCGAGGTAGGCGTCCCAGTCCTGGGCATCGCAGAGTTCGGCCTTGCGGTAAAGAAATTGCTCCACACGGTATTGCAGTTGCGAATTCATGCTTACACCTCGCGCAGTTGCAGGGGTTGTTCTTCGGCGGCCTTGCGCGCCAGGCCTTCGAGCAGGAAGCGCTGCCAGTTGCCGTGCTGGTTGACGTAGAGCCCTTCGTGGGTGAATTCGGTTCCGGTCAGGGCCGGTTCGATGCCGAGGGTTTCACTGTTGCGGGTCGGCCCGGTAACCCATTTGTCGTGGCCGCGGGAGATGTCACTCCAGCGCTCCAGGCGAGCCTGGAAGCCGCGTTGGGCTTCACGGAATTCCACCAGGTCGTCGGGGGTACCGAGGCCGGAGACATTGAAGAAATCTTCGAACTGGCGAATACGGTTTTCGCGATCGGCATCCGACTCGCCTTTGACTCCCAGGCAGAAGCTGTGGATCTCGGTCTTGTTCCAGGCCAGGGGACGAATGATCCGCAACTGCGAGCTGATCTGGTCGAGGAAAAACATGCTCGGATAGACGTTCAGGTTGCGCAGGCGATGCATCATCCACTCGGCCTTGTCCTGGCCATACTCCTCGATCAGGCGCGGCATGATGGTGGCGTAACCAGGGCGCACCGCCGGGTTGGGCGTATCGCTGAACAGCAGGCTGTGGCCGTTGTTGAAGGAGAACCAGCCATCGTCGGTCTCGGCATCGCCGGCGCCCAGTTTGCTGTAGTCCAGGGTGTCGCCCGAAGCGGTGCCTTTTTCGGCGTTGACCTGTTGGCGATGCTGCACCGTGGCGACATAGTTGTAGTGCACGGTACTGACGTGATAACCGTCCAGGCCGTTTTCGTTCTGCAGCTTCCAGTTGCCGTCATAGGTGTAGGACGACTTGCCGGGCAGCACTTCCAGCTCGCCAGTGGCCGATTGCGCCACCATCATGTCGAAGAACACCCTGGCGTCGCCCAGGTAGTCTTGCAGGCTGTCGTTGCCGTCGACATCCAGGCTGACGAAGACAAAACCCTTGTAGCTTTCGATACGGGCTTTTTTCAGGCCGCGGGTGGCCTTGTCGAAACCCTCGGGGTACTCACCCGGCGCCTTGACCTTGACCAGGCGGCCATCGCTCTTGTAGCACCAGGCGTGGAAAGGGCAGGTGAAGGTCGACTGGTTGCCCTTGCCGACGCGGGTCAGGGTCGTGCCGCGATGCTGGCAGGCGTTGATCAGGGCGTTGAGGCGACCTTCGCCGTCGCGGGTGATGATCAACGGCTGGCGACCGGCACGCATCGTCATGAAGTCGTGTTTGTGGGCGATCTCGCTTTCGTGACAGGCGTAGATCCAGTTCTTCTCGAAGATCAGTTCCATCTCGAGATCGAACAGTTCAGGCTCGGTGAACATTTCCCGGGCGATACGGTAGATGCCTTCCACCGGACGGAAGTCCAGGCAACCCTGGATGAAGGTCTGCCATTGGGCGACGCTTTTCGAATAATGCATGAGTCGGTACCTGTTTCATCGGGCGAATCGGTACCTGCATTTAAAGTGGCCGCCAGCCTTGCGGTCTATCCGCATAGTTGGCGAAGACAGTCCGGAAATTTTGTGGCCGGTAATCGCACACTAAATGCCGGAAACAAGGTCGTCTGCTCACCGGATGACACCCGACGCCCGCCTATTATGTAACGATGACTTGGCGCGGGGATTGCTTCTATACCCGCGAACGTGCCGTCAGAGCGCGTACCGATAAAAGCCTTGTTGAGTAACGCCGATGAGTAGCAAACCCGAACATCATTTTCGAGACATTCATGCCGATCGCTTCGATCTGGCCGGGGCGCACTCATGGATGTCGGCTATCTGCGGCCCCCATTTGCTCTATGCGAGCAAACCCGACAGCATCCAGTTCCACCACAGTGGCAACGTGCTCAAGTCGATGTCGACCACCCTGGGCATCATCGAATACGGCACCGATGTCACGGTCGGCGTCACCGACGTCGACAGCTTCAACAGCTACAGCCTGAGCCTGCCCTTGAGCGGTGAGCAGGAACTGAGCAGGGGCGGGGTGCTGTTACGCTCTGATCGTGATCATGGCGTCATCGTTTCGCCTAACCAGAGCCAGCAATTGAGCATCACCGGCGACTGCCGCAAGCTGCAGGTGGTCATCACCCGCAGTGCCATGCGCAAGACCCTGGAAGACATGTTGCAGCATCCCTTGGACACCCCGCTGTGTTTCGAGCCCGAAATGGATGCGGTGACCGGGTCCGTTGCCTCGTGGTGGCGCACGGTCAGGCACTTTATCGAGGAAATGGAGCGCAGTGAGCTGTACGGCCAGTTGCTGTTCAATCGTGACCTGGAGAGCGCCTTGCTCAAGGGCCTGATCCTGTCCCAGCCGCACAACTACTCCACCGAGCTGCGCGAACGTCTGGGCATCAAGCTGCCGCACTACCTGGTTCGCGCCAAGGACTTCATTCATGCCCATGCCCGTGACGCGCTGAACCTCGACGATATCGAGGCCGCCGCCGGGGTGTCGCGTTTCAAGTTGTTCGAAGATTTCAGGAAGTACTTCGAAATGTCGCCCATGGCTTACCTGAAGAAATACCGCCTGATGGGTGTCCGCCAGGAAATCCTTGAAGATCGCTCGGCCCACAATATCTCGGTGATCGCGATGGGCTGGGGGTTCAGCCATCTGGGGCGGTTTTCCTGCGAATACCGCAAGCTGTTCGATGAGACGCCGAGCATGACCCTGCAGCGGGTCGATGCCCGGCGTGACAGGTCCTTGTAAGGGGCTCCGGCAATAGGCTCCGTGTCGGGTGTCAGGCCCCGATGGATTTCGGATCAGTGGCACCGCCCCAAGGGGGTCGACATGCTTGAGGTCAGACAGTAAGGCTCGCCCACATACATAGACTGAAACCTTTGATTGCCAGGCGGGTGGTCGATGGCACTGGATATTTCTTCTGTACTGCTGCGAGACTTGAGAGGCCAGCCAGCGGATAACCGCTGAATCACAGTGGCCAGCTTGGGAGTCTGTAGATTGTCAGTAGAACCTAATGCCATGGGCGGCAAGCCTGACTCCGCATGGTCGGTGTTCCTGGTGTTCTTGCGCCTGGGGCTGACCTCTTTCGGCGGTCCGATTGCGCATCTGGGCTATTTTCGCGAGGCGTTCGTGGTCCGACGCCAATGGCTCAGCGAGCAGAGTTATGTCGATCTGGTCGCCTTGTGCCAGTTTCTTCCGGGGCCCGCCAGTAGCCAGGTCGGCATTGGAGTAGGGCTTTCACGTGCCGGGCTTCGGGGGGCTGTCGCTGCGTGGGCCGGGTTCACCTTGCCGTCAGCTATCGTCCTGGTTCTGTTCGCCCAGGGGATGTCCATCTGGGGAAGTGCATTGCCCAGTGGCCTGCTGCACGGCCTCAAGATCGTCGCGGTGGCCGTGGTGGCTCAAGCGGTCTGGGGCATGGCGCGCAATCTTTGCACCGATGTGCCTCGGGTGACCATTACCGCCTTCGCTGCCTGCGCCGCCTTGCTGTGGCCCAATGCCTGGGGGCAGATCGGAGTGATCGTCTGCAGCGCTGTCATCGGTTTGCTGCTGTTCAAACCGGCTCAAGGTCGGGCGGCGGAGTCTTTGCCGATCTCGGTCAGTCGCAAAGCCGGGCTGATTTCGCTGGTGCTGTTCTTCGCCCTCTTGGTTGGCTTGCCGTTGGCGATCGAGGTCTGGCCTTCACCCTGGCTTGCCATGGTGAACGCCTTCTACCGTGCCGGTTCCTTGGTCTTTGGTGGCGGGCACGTGGTGCTGCCGTTGCTGCAGGCGGCCACGGTACCCAATGGTTGGGTCGCCAATGATACGTTTCTCGCCGGCTATGGCCTGGCGCAGGCGGTCCCGGGCCCACTCCTGACCTTTTCGGCTTTTCTCGGGGCCTCCATGAGCGTCCAGCTTTCGGGTTGGGCTGGCGCGACGCTGTGCCTCATCGCTATTTTCGTGCCTTCGTTCCTGCTGGTGATCGGTGTGTTGCCATTCTGGGAGCGCCTGCGGCACAGCGTGCGCACCCGGTCGGCGCTTGCCGGGGTTAACGCGGGGGTGGTCGGGTTGCTCCTGGCGGCCTTGTACAACCCGGTCTGGAGCAGCGCAATATTCAAGCCTCAGGACTTCGGTCTGGCGCTGCTGGCCCTGGTCGCCCTGATGTTCTGGAAGGTCCCGCCGTGGTTGGTCGTCCTCGGCTGTGGCTTGCTCGGATGGCTGCTAAGCGTTGTATAGGATGGCGGTGACGCTGCCGTCACCCAGGTGGCTGGCTCGCTCAGTAGCGCAAATTCTCCTGGCGCAGTCGCGCGAAGCGCTCAAGGGACGAGGCATCGAGCGCTTGCGCCGCGTCCGCTGCCGCGCCGTCGTGGATCGCTTGCCACACCGCTTGTGAACCGACCGACGCCCGGGTCGCCGCCAGATCGAAGGTGTCGGGGTAGAGCGCGTGCAGGGTGGTGAGCAGCGTCAAGCCGAGGCTGGCGACGGGACGCGGAGCGGCGGTGGTGTCGCGCACGATGCTGACGCCATGACAGAGTTGACCGCGCCAGGTCGACTCGGTGGGGACGAAATCGATCTTTTCGAAATGCATGCCTGTATCCAGTGCATTCAGCCTGTCTGCCAGTCGGCCGGCATCGATCCAGGGGGCGCCTATCCATTCGAACGGATGCGCTGTGCCGCGTCCGACACTCAAATTCGCACCTTCGAGCAAGCCGACTTCCGGGTACAGGTCCAGTTGCGGCAGCGTGCGCAGGTTCGGTGAGAGCGGCACCCAGCCCAGGCCTGTGTCGGCGAAGGTCATCGAGCGCCGGTAGCCTTGCATCGGCACGACGCGCAGGTCCGCGCCGATGTGCTTGTTGTGGTTGAACAGACTTGCCAGTTCGCCGACGGTCATGCCGGGGAGCAGCGGAAGCGGGAAATAACCGGTGAATGAGGTGTGGCGGCTGTCCAGCAGCGGCCCGCCGAAGCGCTGCCCGCCGAGCGGATCGGGGCGGTCCAGGACAAACAGCGGTATGCCTCGTGCCGCCGCGGCCTCAAGTGCGTAGCCCAGCGTGGTCTCGTAGGTAAAGAAACGCACGCCGGCATCCTGGATATCGAAGACCAGCGCATCCAGCCCCTGGAGCGAGCCGGCCGGGAAGCGCTGTGTCGCACCGTAGAGGCTATGGACGGTGAGGCCTGTGGCGCTGTCGAGGGTGTCGCCGACCCGCTCGTCGAGATCGGTGTTCAGCCCGTGCTCCGGCGAGAACAGTGCTGTCAGCCTGACGCCTGGCGCATGGGCGAGCACGTCGACGGTGCGCCGGCCGTTGGCGTCGAAGCCGCTGCGATTGGTGATCAGGCCCACGCGCAGGCCGGCGAGTGCTGCAAACTGCTGCGCCTCCAGTACGTCGATGCCGGTCTGCACCGGGCCGGTCGAGGTGGGCAACTGAGTGGCGGCCTGCAACGCCGGCCATGCCGACGGTTGCAATCGAGCGATTTGCGCGGTGCTGGTCGGTGTCGCCCGGCTGGCCAGCAGCGCGAGCAACTGGGCACGCAGCGGGCGCGCGTCACCGCGATCATTCGGATGCACGCGGTTGCTCAGGATGACGATGAACTGGTGTGTCTGGGTATCGATCCACAGGCCCGTGCCGGTATATCCGGTGTGGCCGAGCATGCCAATGGGCGGTAGACGATCACGATTGGGCACCAAGGGGGCGGCCAGTTCCCAGCCGAGTCCGCGCCACGGCGGGCTCGCGAGGGGCGAGGCGGCCGTGGCGAGTGCGCTAATGCTCTGCGGTCGCAGTATCGGCGTGCTGCCCACGCGTCCGTCGTTCAGTAGCATCTGCGCGAAGCGGGCGAGGTCGTCCGCCGTGGAAAACAGCCCGGCATTGCCGGAGACACCGCCCATCCATTGGGCGGTCGGATCGTGCACGCGGCCCTGGCGCATGCCGGCCTTGTCCGGGGTTGTCGGGGCACTGCGTGCCGCTCGCCGGACGTCCGGGAGAAAGAGCGTGTCGCGCATGCCGAGCGGAGCAAAGATATAAGCTTGGCAATAGGCATCGAGCGAACGGTGGCTGATCCGCTCGACCAGTTCGCCGAGGACCACGAAATTCAGGTCGCTGTAGATGACCCGTTCACCGGGTGCGCTGCGCGGAGACTCTGCGGCGATGGCCTTCAATACGCCTTCGCGGCCCGGCTGAGCGGGGCGTGCGGGCAGGCCCGCGCGTAGCCCGGAGGTGTGCGCCAACAGGTTGCGCACGGTTACCCTGTCCTTGCCGTGGGCCGCAAAGGCCGGCCAATAGTGTGCAACGGGGGCATCCAGGTCGAGGCGGCCGGTTTCGGCCAGTTGCATGATCGCCGTGGTGGTGGCGATGACCTTGGTCAGGGAGGCGAGGTCGAACTCGGTGTCCAGCGTCATCGGCTCAGGGGCCGGTAGGGTGGCGCGCTGTCCAAAGGCCTGGCGGTAGAACACATGGCTGGCGTCCCCGATCAGCACGACGGCCCCCGGGATACGCCTGGCGGCGATCTGCCCCTCGACGATCCGTGCGGCTTGCAGGCGAGCGGCCGCATCGAGGTCGGCGGCCCCGGCGATCTGTATTGTTGCCAGGCCGGCGAGGAGCACCGAGCCTTTCAGTGCCCCGATCAACGTTGCGGCAAATCGGCGGCGGCGTAGTGATTGTGCGGGTTCCATAACATCCATCCATCGCTGTCGGCGGCGTCGGCAGCCTTTATCTGGGCACTGATCGCGGCGGCGTCAAATACGCGATGATCGAATGCATAATCGCGAAAGGCTTGCAGCCACGGGCGAAAACGCACGCCTGGCAGGTGGGTGCGCTTCACGGCCTCCGCCAGGGAGCGCCTGACGACCTGGCCGGGATCGCTGACCGGGTTGCTCAGGCCCGGCAGTCCCCAGGTGAAACCGGATGGGTAGAGCATCGGCGAAATATAGTCCAGCGGTGCGCCGAGGGTTTCGAGTTGCTGGCCGATGGCGGTGTCGTCGAGATTCCAGCAAACATAGCCGAAGATGTCGGCGGAGACGAATACGTTGTAGGGCGCCAGTCGCGCGCGGGCGGCTTGCAGGAAACCGACGATCGCCGCTGTCCGGTTGCCCCGGGTATTCGGCTGGGCAAAGTGTAATCCGCCCTTGTCGGGAAAGCGCACATAGTCGAACTGGACTTCATCGAAGCCCATTTGTGCTGCCTCCTCGGCGATATCGAGATTGTGCTGCCAGACGTCGTGGGAAAACGGGTCCATCCATTGCAGCTTTTCGTTATCACGCCATGGCGCGCCTTGCGTGGTGTGCACGCTCCATTCCGGATGCGCGCTGGCGAGCGGGTCGTCCTTGAACACCACGATGCGCGCGATCAGGTACAAGTGTTGCGCATGCAGCCTGGCCAGCAGTGCCGGAAAGTCCTGTACCTGCGGTGCGCGCTCGGCCAGATGGGCGGTGGCGCCACTCTTCTCGCGGGCCGCGCTGTGATAGGGCGTCAGGCCGCGATCGCCCTTGACGTCGATTACCAGGGCATTGATGACCGTGCTCTGGGACAGGCTGACGGCCTGGTTGCGCAGGGTCGCGCTGGTCACGCCGAATACCGACAGATAGACCGCTTTCGGACGAAATGGGGTCAATACGAGGGTGATGGGCGTTTCGTCGGACACCTGGGCTTGCGCACGCAGGTACCCGGGCGCGCGAGCTCCGACGCTCGTGGCCGCCTGGGCGGTCTCGAAGCTCCCGTGCTCATCGGTGCGGGTGACGCCGGCCGAGGTGGTGATGATTGCGCCGACCAGTGGCTCCTGCGTGCTTGAGTCGAGCACGACGCCGCTCACGGCCAGGGCTTCCTGGCCTGTCAGCAGGGTGGCAACGGTGAGCAGCAGCGCAATCGCGTATCGCCTTGAGGAACGGAGGGTCATGGTGTGTTCCCCGCTGCGGGTGTCGTCGGGGTATCCGGTTCGCCGAGCAGGCGGGCGAACGCCCTGGCGCCATAGGCGTCGATCATCAGGAAGCGCGGCAGTGCCAGCAGCCGTGCGTGGCGGTCGGTCTTGCGGGCGTCGAGGGTGAAGGCGGCCACGTAGTGCTCTTCGGCGGCCAGTGCGAGCAATTCGTCGTCGTAGATGCCGTAAGGCCAGGCGAGCATGTCGATAGACGCGCCCGTTTGAGCCTCGAGACGGCGACGTGAATTGTCCAGTTGCGTGCGGACGAACTGCTGGAAGTCGGCGGGCGTACGCTGTTTGCGCTCGACCTTGAAATTGGGATGCCAGTAGGTGTGCGACTGGATGTCGAACAGCCCGCTCTGCTTCAGGGTCCGCAATTGCTCCCAGGTCAGCGCATAGGAAGCGTTCGAGATCGCCGATGGATAGATGAACAGCGTGACCGCAAAGCGATCGCGCAACACGATGGGCAGCAGTTTTTCGAAGACCGAACGATGCCCGTCGTCCACCGTGATCACCACCGGCTTCGGCGGCAGCGTCGCATGGGGATCGCGCAGCCAGTCGACCACCTCACGCAGCGGTACGATGTGATAGCCACGCTCGTGCAGGACCTGTAACTGGGCTTCGAAGGTGCTCATGCGCACGGTCATCGAGTCGTCCGCCGTTTCCGAGAAACGGTGGTAAACCAGGATCGCGACACGGGGTTCCGCGGGCGGTGTGACGCCGTCCGTGCCCCAGGCCAGTGCGCAGAGACCCGCCAGCACGACACACACCATGAATTTACCGCACATCTGAGCGCTCCTGCGCAAGTCACGCTCACTCGCGTCATCCGTCTCGCGAATGCGAGGCGGATTCAGTGTGTGTCGAGTCCGGCCGCGTCCATATGATGAAAGTCAAAGCCGTGTGACATGGCACTGTCCGGAGTGCTGACTTGATCTATATCAAGGTTAGCTCATCGTTGCCGCGCGACTGTGTGAAAGGACACTATCGGAGGTCTACGTTCATGAATATCGATGAGGCGATTTCGGGCCGTCGCTCGATACGCGAATACACCACGCAAGCCGTTGACGAACCGCTTATTCAGCGCTTGATCAATGCCGCCATCCAGGCGCCCAGCGCGGTCAACCAGCAACCGTGGACGTTCACGGTGATAAGTGATCAGGCGTTGCTGGATCGGATCTCTCGCGAGGCCAAGGCCCATATGCTCGCGACCATGCCCGCGGGAACCCTGTCCGAGCACTTCCATTCGGTGCTTAATGATGCGGATTTCCAGATATTCTATCAGGCACCGGTGCTCATCCTGATTTCGGGGAGCACCCAAGGCCAGTGGATGGTCGAAGATTGCGCATTGGCTGCCGAGAACCTGATGCTCGCCGCCTATGCCGAGGGGCTCGGCAGTTGCTGGATCGGGTTTGCCCAGCGTTTTCTCGATACGCCGGAGGGGAAGGGCCTGCTGGGGCTTCCCGCCGAATGGTTGCCGGTTGCGCCGATCATCCTGGGGCATCCCAAGTCCGTGCCGGCCCCGGTCCAGCGCAACGAGGCGCAGATCCGCTGGATTGGCTGAGCCGGACGATCAGACTGCTGGTCTTACTTGGGCGCGGGGGGGGTCGCCGGCACCATCCGCCAGCCTTCAGGACACTCGCGCACATAGGGGTAGTAGCCCTTGGCTGACGGACAGTAATACCAGTTTGCCGCAGAGGGCGTCGCGGGCGCGGTGACCACCGGCGGTGCTGCGATCACCACCGAGGGCGGGATATCCGGGTAGTAGTACTCAGGGGCCGGGTAGTAGTAGACCGGATAAGCCGGAGCGTAATACGGGCCGCTGAGACGTCCCGCCTCCCAACCCAGGCCCAGGCCAAGCGCCAGCCCCCACCAACCCGCGCCACCTCGATAACCGCCTCCACGCGGTGCGGCGCTGGCCGGTACCGCGAGACTGGTAGCGATCACAAGCATGCCCACGAGAACGCAACGTTTTACCGAATCGATATTCATGATCTCTGTCCAATAATGGAACGTTCAGTGGCGCCTATTGTTCGACGGTTTCGTCGCGGTCTTCTTCCAGCGCCGGGGTGAGCGATTGCATGGGCATCTGCCAACCATCGGCGGCGGAGGCCCGGTGGTGCATCACTGTCCAGAACAGATCGAAAATGGTCTTCTGTTCGGCGGCCAAGGTGTCGTAGAAGGCCTGGGTACGCACCTGCGCCGCATCCAGGCGTACCAGGTGGGCCTGCATCCACTGGGTCTGGGCGCGCAGGCGCTCTATGCCCCTGGCCATTCTTTCCGGCGTGGTCTGGTCAACCAGTGCCTTCGGGGCGGCGGCGTCCTTTTCACCTTCGCCGTTGTCCTTTTTCAGTTGCTCCTTGGCATCGGCCAGGACCCCTGACGACCAGGTCTCCCAGGCCGGCAATTGCTCCGCTTTCAGATTCAGTTTGCCTTTGAGATCGTCAAGGGTCAGTTGGGTATGTTTGATCCAGTCGAACTCCGAATGGAGTTTGAACATCCCCCCTGACGCTGGCATTTGTGGATTCGCCATGACCTGGGTGGAGGGCAACAGAAAAGCGCTGGCTGCCACCAACAAGCATTGAGCGATCAAACCTGACTTTTTCATCTTCAGCCCCTGCCGGTACCGTGATTGTCAGGTCGAGCATAGGAGTGGCGCACGGGGGGGAATCTGATCTATGTCAGAAGACCCCGAGTGCCTTGATGAATGTTTTCTCAGCGCGCCAATCCGGGAAAAAAGCCTGACGGCGGCCTCGGTAGCTATTTGTTCTTCCAGTATTTCTGCATTTCGAGAAACAGAAACGAGGCGGTCCAGGAAATCAGCACCAGGCCGGTCAGGCCCTGCAGCCCGGTCAGGTACTTGAGGTGGCCGACGGGGGAGATGTCGCCGAAACCGATCGTGGTGTAGGTGGTGAAGGAAAAGTACACGCAGTCCATGAACGAGCCATCGAAGTTGCCCTCCAGGCTTCCCCATTTGCCGGAACTGACCATCAGGTAATAGACCAGGGCGAAGCACCAGACTTCCGCCGCGTGGGCCACCAGCGCGCCGAATACCCCGATGACAATCCTGAAACGGTTCGAGAGCTTGAGTCGGGGCAGCCAGTCGTTTAGCCGTAACAGGCACTCGTAGTGGATCACCACGACGACGATGACGGCCAGTGTATTGATCAGGGTGACTGCCAGCATGGTCGGCCTCCAGCAATGGAAGAAAAATGATCGCCTACCACCCTCGCGCCTGGTACCGATCAGTGCTTTCTACCCTGGGGCGACGAAAAATTATTGAGCTAAATCAACAGTGCTTTTTGTAGACCGATAGATGGCCATTTGTTGATAAAGATCAGGGGGCATTGGCAAGGGCGCCAGATACTTGCCACACCCCCTGGAGTTTCCAACGGAGACCCGGGAAAGCGCGCCGTCACAACCGATGTCCCCAAGGCTGGCAAACACCGCGTAGCTATTTCCATACCTTGGCCTGCCGGGCAGGAGAGATCATGAGTACCGCTCCAGTCGTTTCTACAACGCATCCGGCGATCGTTTCAAACGGCCTGAGCAAATGGTTTGGCGAAGGCAATGCGCGCATGCAGGCGGTCAACCAGGTATCACTGGTCGCCGGGTTTGGCGAGATGGTGTTTATCGTCGGTCCCTCCGGGAGTGGCAAGACCACGTTTCTCAGCATGATCTCCGGCATCCTGCGCCCCGATGCCGGCACGGTGACCATCAATGGCCAGGATATCTGGAGCCTGGGCACTGACCAATTGGCCGAGCTGCGCCTCAATAACATTGGCTTCGTGTTTCAGGACTATCACCTCTTCGCCCGCTTGACCGCCGCCGAGAATGTGGCGATTCCGCTGATTCTCCAGCATCACGACTGGGACGATGCCATTGTCCGGGCTCGGCGCAGCCTGGAAGTGGTCGGCCTCAAGGATCGCGGGGATATTCTGCCGGTCAAGCTGTCCGGCGGCGAACAACAACGGGTGGCCATTGCCCGGGCGATTGTCGGCGAACCACAGATTCTGATCTTCGACGAACCGACCGCGTCCCTCGATGGCGATACCGGGAAAATGATCATCGCCTTCGTCAAGACCCATATCCTCAACCAGCAGCGGTGCATCCTGATCGTCACCCACGATGCGCGGATCAACGAGTACGCCGATCGCATCATTCACATGGAAGACGGGCGCATCACCGAACTGGAACGGGTCGCCTCATGAAAAACCGCCTGCTGTTCGGTGTGGCCGTACTCGGTGTCCTGGCCGGCCTGGTGGCCGCCTATCTGTTTGGGCGCACTCCACAGACGCCGCCGCCGGTCTTCGCCCCGGCGAGCAGTCCCTATGAGACCGCGATTTATGCCAACGGCATTATCGAGAGTGAACAGTCCGGCGGCTCCGACATCGTGATTTACCCGCAGGTGGCCGGGCCAGTGACGCAACTGTTGGTGCACGAGGGGCAGAAGGTGACCCTGGGGATGCCGTTGGTGACCCTTGACGATGCCGTGCCCAGGGCCAATTTCGAGTTGGCACAGGCCAATCTGAGCACTGCCCGGGACCAGTACAGCAAGCGTCTGGCCTCCTACGGCATGGACCCCAAGTCGATCAGCAAGGATACCCTCGATACCGCCAGGGACACGGCGGCCCAGGCCCAGGCGGCGTTGAAGGCCGCGGCGGCGACGCTGGCGCAGTATGCGATCAAGGCGCCCGCGAATGGGGTGGTGTTGGCCATCAACAGCACCGTCGGCAGCTATGTGTCGTCCCAGGGCGCCTATAACACCTACACCGAGGGTTTCACGCCGTTGCTGGTCATGAGTTCCGAGCAGGATCATCTGGCCGTGCGCTGTTACATCGACGAGATCCTGATTGCCCGCTTGCCGGCGCCTGAACATATCCGCGCGCAGATGCAGATCCATGGCACGGAGATCAAGGTGCCGCTGGAGTTCGTGCGGGTGCAGCCCTATGTTTCGCCGAAAATCGAGTTGTCCGATCAGCGCCAGGAGAAAGTCGACCTGAGGGTCTTGCCGGTGATTTTCCGCTTTGAGAAAAAAGACCTCCCGATGGTGTACCCGGGGCAGTTGGTGGATGTTTTCATAGGGCAGAAATAATGGACCAGTCGCGCGTGTTTCGCCCGATGCGGCCCTGTGGCCGCTGGCTGGTCCTCAGCTTGTTGACGCTGACCAGCGCTTGCACCCTCGGTCCGGATTTCTCACGTCCGGTGGCCCCGGCACAGGAGGGTTATATTCGCGATCCGATCAGCGCCACCGTGGCCGCCCAAGGGCAGGCGCAGCGCTTTTTGCCGGGGGCCGAGGTCGCGCCTGACTGGTGGCGGCTGTTCCAGTCCGCTTCGCTGGATGCGGTGGTCCATCAGGCGATTGCCAACAACATGACCCTGCGGGCAGCCGAGGCCAGCTTGCGGCAAAGCCAGGATACGCTCATGGCCGGCTATGGGGTTTTCTACCCGCACCTGGACGTTCACGCGGGCGCCGATCGTGAGCGCAGCGCACCCATCCAGCAAGGACTGGGTACCAAGGGCTCGATCTTCAATGTCGTGACCTTGAGTGGCACGATCAGCTACACCCTGGATATTTTCGGCGGCGAACGTCGAACCGTGGAAGGCCTGCAGGCCCAGGTCGATCATCAGGCCTGGCTGACCCAGGCGGCTTACCTCACCTTGACCGCCAATGTCGTCAATGCCGCCATTGCTCGCGCGGCTTATGCCGCGCAGATCCAGGCCACCGAACAACTGATCGAACTGCAAAAGCAGCAGTTGCAAACCACCCAGGTGCAGGTACGCAGTGGTACGACGCCGTATTCGGCGATCCTCAGCTTGCAAAGCCTGATCGCCAGCAACGAGGCGCTGTTGCCGGCCCTGCGGCAGAAAGTCAGCCAGGCCGAGCATTTGCTGGCCACCCTGGAAGGCGTTGTACCGTCCGAAGTCAAACTCCCGGACATCCAGTTGAGCGGGCTGTCGTTACCCAAGGATCTCCCCGTCAGCCTGCCTTCGGTATTGGTCCGCCAGCGCCCGGACATCCTCTCCGCCGAAGCACAGCTGCACCAGGCCAGCGCCGCTATCGGCGTGGCTACGGCGGCGATGTTTCCCAGCTTCAGCCTGACTGGCACCTATGGCACTGCCGGATCAAGCCCCGGATCATTGTTCGCCGGTGCCGGGCGTTTCTGGAGTGTCGGGCCGTCGATCGATATCCCGCTGTTCCAGGGTGGCAGCCTGTGGTTTGGCCGCAAGGCCGCGATCGATGCCTATCAGCAGGCTGCGGCGGGTTATCGGGAAGTGGTGCTGGAATCTTTTGCCCAGGTCGCCGATACCCTCAAGGCGCTGGAGTTCGATGCCCAGGCCTTGCAAAAGCAGGCCGAAGCCCAGGCCGCCTCCGCAGAGGCCTTGCGGTTGTTGCAAGCCAACTATCGCTCGGGCCTGGTGACCTATCTGGATCTGCTGGCCGCCGATGTGCAACTGCATCAGGTCAACATCGCCTATTTGCAGGCGCTTGCCCAACGTCATCAGGACACCGTCGGCCTGTTCGTTGCCCTGGGGGGCGGCTGGTGGAACCGAGTCGACGCCACCGGCAGCAGGCCCGGCCCATGAAGCACTTCGGCATTCTGCGCATAGGTTTCAAACTCCTGGTCAATGACCGCTCCAAGTTTTCCGCGTTGCTGGTGGGTATTACCTTTTCGGTATTCCTGATGATGCAGATGACGGCGATGTTTGCCGGGATCCTCAACCGGGCCTACTCGACGGTGACCAATATCGGTGCGGCGATGTGGATCCTGGACCCTGCCGTGAACACCCCGACCAGCGTCATCCCGCTGCCGGATTACCTGCTTGATGCAGTGCGCAGCATGGACCAGGTCCGCTATGCCGTGCCGATTTTCATCGGCGGCGCCCAGGTCCGGCTGGCCAGCGGCACTTACCAGTCTGTCAGTGTGATCGGCCTGGATGACACCAGCCTGTTCGGCCGGCCGTTACTGGAGCAGGGGGCCATCGAGGATATCTACGCCGAAAACGCGTTCATCATGGTCCACGATGCCGAGTTTTCGAAGCTGGAGAACCCAAGGATAGGCACCGCCTTCGAGCTCAATGATCATCGCGGCACCATTGTCGGCATTGCCAAGGTCCTCACCAGCGGCCTGACCGGGGTGCCGACGCTCTACACCACCTACCGGCGCGCCATCGAATACCTGCCGACCACCCGGTTCACCATCTCCTATATCCTCCTGGATCCCCGCGATGAAGCGGCCGTGAGCCAGATCAAGCAACAGGTCTCGAAGTTGGGGTACATCGCCCTGACCAAGGACGAGTTCAACCAGCGCATCGCCAATTACTACATCTATCAGACCGGGGTAGGCACCAATATCCTGATGATGACAGTCATCAGCTTTCTGGTCGGTCTGTCGATTTCCGGCCAGACGTTCTACACCTTTATCCTGGAAAACCTGGACAAGTTTGCCGCCCTCAAGGCCATTGGCGCCAAGAGCCGTGAACTGATCTACATGATCCTGTTCATGGCCACGTTCACGGCGATGACCGGTTATGGATTGGGCATCGGCCTGGTCACGCTGATGATCTCCGTGGCGCGCTCCAACCTGCCCAACTACGCGGCCATCATCACGTTCTGGAACCTCGGGCTGGCCTTCGTCATGGTGCTCCTGATCGCCGGGGTCTCCAGCTATGTGGGTATCCGCAAGGTCCTGAGAATCGAGCCTTTCGATATTTTCAGAGGGTAATGACAACTCGCTGGAGCGCATCGTGATCCTGCTCGGTTGCTGGCCAGGGGGTCAGCACGATTGCCCCCTTGACCGCTCCCGCCCTGAGTTGCGCCAAGGCCTGGTTGGCCTCGGCCAGGGGAAAAACCGTGACGTCGCAATGTACCGGTGTACGGCGGATTTCGTCGAAAAATGCCGTGCCGTCGTCGCGCGTGAGATTGGCTACCGAGCGTATGCAGCGTTCGCCCCACAGTAGCCGGTAGGGAAAACCTGGCACATCGCTCATATGAATACCGGCGCAGATCACACAGCCCCCGCGGACCGTGGAGGCCAGCGCCTGTGGGACCAACGGACCGACCGGGGCAAAGATCAGGCTCGCATCCAGCAGATGGGGTGATGGCTGGTCCGAAGGGCCCGCCCAGGTCGTGCCGAGTGCACGAGCATAAGCCTGGCCTTCGGTGTCTCCGGGCCGGGTGAAAGCATAGACTTGCTGTCCCCGGCCCAGCGCCACCTGGATCGCCAGATGGGCCGCCGCGCCGAAGCCGTAGAGACCCAGGTGCTGCGCCGTGCCGGCCATGCGCAAGGCGCGAAAGCCGATCAAGCCGGCGCAGAGCAGGGGCGCGGCTTCAGTCGCGCTCATGCCTTCGGGCAGGGCAAAGCAGAATCGGGCATCGGCCACTGTGTATTGCGCATAGCCGCCGTCCAGGTGACAGCCGGTGAATTGCGCTTGCTCGCAGAGATTTTCCCGGCCCGAGCGGCAGAATTCGCATTCCCCGCATGTCCAGCCCAACCAGGGCACGCCGACCCGCTGGCCGATCCAGCTGGAGGCGACATCGCTGCCGACAGCGATCACTTCACCGACGATTTCATGCCCGGGCACCCTGGGCAGCACCGCCTGGGGCAGTTCTCCGTCCAGCAGATGCAGATCCGTGCGGCACACGCCACAGGCCAGCACCTTGATCAGCAGTTGCCCTTGCAGGGGATGCGGAATCTGCCGCTCCTCCGATTGCAGGGGCTGGCCGGGGGCGTGCAGGACCATGGCATGCATGACGATTCTCCTGAAACAGTGATGTTGCAGCGATCCCGGATCAGCTGCCCATGTTGTTCAGCGGTGCCGCTCGAAGAGAGGCGTGGTCCCGTCCACGGCCTGACCCGATGGGCCGGTGAGGGCGATAACATGACGGGCTTCGCAGGCCGACGGCATCAGGGCGGGGAACTCCTCGGGCGTGAGCGTCTCCTTCTCCATCAGCAGGTTGGCACCGCTATCCAGATCGGCGCGCCGCTGCTTGAGCAGCGCCTGGGCACGTGCGTAGGCTTCATCGAGCAAGACGCGAATACCCAGGTCGATCTCCCGGGCGGTCTGTTCCGAGTAGTCTTTTTCGCCCATGCCAGGCAGATGTTCACCCAGATAGGTGGAAGACCGCCGTTCCAGTACCGACTGGCCGAGCTCGGCGCTCATGCCGAAGCGGGTGATCAACTGCCGGGCGATATCGGTGGCGCGTGCCAGATCGTCGGCCGCGCCAGTGGAGATCTGGCCATAGACGATGTATTCGGCCGCGCGTCCGGCCATCAGCACCACAATCCGATCCTTGAGCATCTGGCAACTGATCAGGAAGTGGTCTTCGGTCGGTCGCTGCAAGGTGTAGCCCAATGAGCCGGCGGCGCGGGGGATAATGGACACTTTGTGCACCGGGTCCATCCCGGGCAGGGTCGCGGCAGCCAGGGCATGTCCCATCTCGTGATAGGCCACGATCAGGCGTTCTTCGGGATGCAGCAGGCTGCTTTTATGTTCAAGGCCCACGACGATGCGTTCTACCGCGTTGGTGAAGTCCTGCAGGTTGACGCTCGAGCCTGCCCGGCGGGTGGCGACGATTGCGGCTTCATTGATCAGGTTGGCCAAGTCGGCCCCGGTAAAACCAGTGGTGATATCGGCAATTCGCTCGGCATCGGTGCCGGGGTCCAGGGTGATTTTCTGCAGGTGGACCTTGAGAATGGCCAGGCGTCCCTTGCGGTCGGGACGGTCGATCAGGATCTGCCGATCAAAGCGACCGGCGCGCAGCAGGGCGGGATCAAGAATTTCCGGGCGGTTGGTCGCTGCCAGCAGGACTACCCCTTCGCGGGGGTCAAAGCCATCCAGCTCCGCCAAGAGCTGATTGAGGGTCTGTTCTTTTTCATCGTTGCCCCCCAGGGTTCCCACACCGCGCGCCTTGCCCAAGGCATCCAGCTCGTCGATGAAAATAATGCAGGGGGCGGCCTGCCGTGCCTGCTCGAACAGGTCACGGACCCGGGCGGCGCCGACGCCAACGAACATCTCGACGAATTCGGACCCCGAGATGGAAAAAAACGGTACGCCGGCTTCACCGGCAATGGCCTTGGCCGCCAGGGTCTTGCCGGTCCCCGGTGGACCGACCAGCAGCGTGCCTTTGGGAATATGGGCGCCCAGGCGCGAGTACTGTTCCTTGTCCTTGAGGAAGGAGACGATTTCCACCAGCTCGGCCTTGGCCTCGTCGATACCGGCGACATCGGCAAAGGTCACGCCGGTATCGCGCTGGACAAAGACCTTGGCCCGCGACTTGCCGACATTCATCATTCCGCCTAGGCCCTGCTTCTCGGCCATGCCGCGGAACAGGAAGTGCCAGACCACCATGATCATGACAAAGGGCAGCAGCCAGCCG
The DNA here is from genome assembly GCF_023242345.1 of Pseudomonas sp. MWU12-2037. Classification (NCBI taxonomy): domain Bacteria; kingdom Pseudomonadati; phylum Pseudomonadota; class Gammaproteobacteria; order Pseudomonadales; family Pseudomonadaceae; genus Pseudomonas; species Pseudomonas sp. MWU12-2037. The sequence goes on from NZ_JALLIZ010000005.1 coordinate 101,918, forward strand.
ATCAAGCCGGTGAGCAGGGTGTTTTCAGTGACCCCGGAGAAGGTGGCATTGGACTGTGCCAGTTCGGTCGCCAGGGCGGGGTCGACGCGTACCGTGCTGAATCGATCATGGCCATTGATGGGTTCTTGCAGCTTGCCGCTGATCTGATCCTTTTCCACTTGCAAGTCACTGACTTTGTGAGCGTCCAGCAGTTGGAGGAACTGGCTGTAGGGCAGGCTTTCCACGGGGTGTTGTTGACCGAGGAACATCTGCAGTGCGGCAAACGCCAACAAGGCGATGAAGAAATACGACAGGTTCCACTGATGAGTCTTTTTCATGACCTTGGCCCAGGGAGCAAAGAGGGGAGAGGGCGGTATTTTCAACGCCGGGCTATTCGGGTTCGTCGTTCATGACGCAGCGCAACAGACCGGCCACTTCCGAGTTCTACGCTTTGGGGCTGGGAAATCATTGAGTTATATCAAAAATGCCTGGATCTGCGGTCCACGGGTGTTGCCCTTTGGGCGAAGGGTTGTGTCCGACATTCGCGCCGTTAGTTGATAAAGATCAGAGTTCGGTTTTCTTCAGCCCCGATACTTTCCGGACCATCTGATTTCTCAAGTGCACTTACCGAGGGCAATACCATGAACAAGTTCCTGTCTGTTGCAGTACTGGGCGTGATGCTGGCGGCAACCGCGGGTTGCAGTCATCAACATGCTCGTGAAATGGATGCGCGCCTGGACTCCGCGGAAAACAATGCCGCGTCGGCCCGCTTAAAAGCTGATGAGGCCTACACCAAGGCCGAGCAGGCAATGGCTGCCGCCGCCCAGGCGCAACGCACGGCTGACGAGGCCAACGAACGGGCCAATCGCATGCTGGAAAAAGCCGCTCGCAAGTAACGACGGTTGTGCCACCCGGCCAGGGAGGCTGGGTTGTTGCTTTACCCTACAGCCCTTGTCGATCAAGGCTTGTTCGATATCGGCGTTCGTCTGCCGATTGGCAAGCAGCAAAAAGCCCCTGCCGGTATTCCGGCAGGGGCGAAGTACCTACCTGTTCAGTCGCCTTTGATCGGTACGACTTTTTCCGCCTTCATGGCGTCGGCTTTCTTCGGCAAGGAGATACTCAATACACCTTTGCTGAAGTTGGCTTCGATCTTTTCCGCCTCGACTGACGTCGGCAAGTTGAAGACACGCTCGAAGCTGCCGTAATGGCGCTCGGTCATGTGATACCCCTTCCTTTTTTCTTCCTTGTCCTCTTTCTTCTCCCCTTTGATGATCAAGCTGCCATTGGACAGTTTGATCTCAATATTTTTCTGATCCATGCCGGGAAGTTCTGCGGTGATTTCGAAGCTTTTGTCTTTCTCGACGATATCCACGGCAGGCATTGCGTGAGTGATCAGTTCCCGACGCCAGAACGGCTCCACATCGAACAGGCCACGTCCAAAGGACGGCAGTCCGGAGCCGTGGGTGAAGTCTTCGAACAGGTGGTCCACCTGTTGCCGCAGTTTTTCCAGAGGGCGCCACAGATCAGTCGTTACCGGGTGGTGGCTGGTCTTGTCTTCGCTATGCAGCGGCATTTTTTTTACGCTATTAGCCATCGTCACATCTCCTCTTGGGTGAGCCGGGGGAAGCAAGCGCCAAGACACTTGCGTTGCCCGGGAAAGTGGGATCGATTCGCCAGTCCTGACAAGGTCGGGTTTCCCGACTGCGACTTCCAATCGATACGGCGCCGTACAAACACGGCTATTTACTGTCACCGTGAATGGGATTGAGAGGCTTGATTTAGATCAGACCGAGGGTAAAAAGCTTCGAGTACCTGGATTGGCGGCGCCCGTTCGGGATCGATCCAGGGCACCGCAGAATTGGCGAATGGCATCGCAGGCCTGACGCAGCGAATCGTCATCCAAGGCATAGGCGATACGGATATAAGGCCCCAACCCGAACGCGCTGCCCTGCACAACGGCGACATCCGCTTCATCCAGCAGCGCATGGGCGATATCTTCATCGTTGTGCAGTACTCGCCCTGCGGGAGAGGTGCTGCCAATCAGGCCGGCACAGGAGGCAAAAGCATAGAACGCGCCCGCCGGACTCACGCATTCCAGTCCTGGTATGTCATTCAGCAGTGCCACCATCAAGTCGCGACGGCGCTGGAAAACCGCCCGGCTTTCCTGGATGAAGTCCTTGGGGCCTTCCAGTGCCGCGAGTGCCGCTTGTTGTGAAACCGAACTCGCCCCCGAGGTCTGTTGCCCTTGCAGCTTTTCCATGGCATCCAGCAACCAGCGTGGCCCGGTGGCAAAGCCGATGCGCCAGCCGGTCATGGCATAGGCCTTGGAGACGCCGTTCATGGTCAGGGTTCGCGTTGCCAGCCGTGGCTCCACCTGGGCCAGGGTGTGGAAGGCTTGATCGTCGAAGATCAGGTGTTCATAGATATCATCGGCCAGGATCAGCACCTGGGGATGGGCCAGCAATACCTCGGCCAGTGCCTGGAGCTCCTCCCGGCTGTACACTGCGCCGGTGGGGTTGGACGGCGAATTGAGGATCAGCCAGCGGGTCTGCGGCGTGATTGCGTCATTCAGTGCCGAGGCGGTCAGCTTGAAACCCGTATCGGCATCACAGACGACGATCCGGGTTTCGCCACCGCACAGCTGGACCATCTCCGGGTAACTGACCCAGTAGGGCGCGGGTACTATGACCTGGTCGCCCTCGTTCAGCGTGGCCGCCAGGGCGTTGTAGATCACCTGTTTGCCGCCGTTGCAGACCAGGGTGTCCTGCCAGGTGACGTCCAGGCCGTTCTCGCGCCGGAACTTGGCGGCCACCGCTTCACGCAGCGAACGGACACCGGCGACCTGGGTGTAGCGGGTGTGGCCGTGTTCGATGGCATCAATGGCCGCTGCGCGTACATGCGCGGGCGTATCGAAGTCCGGTTCGCCCGCGCAGAGTGAAATGATCGTTGCGCCTTGCGCCCGCCGTTCCGCCACCCGGTCCATGATCCGGTAGGTCGCCGACGGTTGCGCGCTGGCCAGGCGCCGGTTCAGGCGTTGAATATCGATGCTCATACTTTCCTCTGCAGGTTGTGATAACCCAATGCGGCCCTGGCTTCTTTCAGGGTTTTGCCTTGGTTGATCAGGGCGCGAATCTCGGCTTCGACCGTTTCGATCTGGCGGGCACAGGCCGCTACTTCGACGGCACGGGCACGGGGCACGATCACCACGCCGTTGGCATCGGCGACCACGATGTCGCGGGCGCAAACCCGGGCGCTGCCGATGGACACCGGTTGGTTGACTGACTGAACCTGTACGCGGTCCTTGCCGGTGCGCATGAAGCGGCCCTTGCTGAAGATCGGGTAGTCATCGCCTAGCGCCTTGTTCACGTCTCGGCAGACACCGTCGATGACGGTGCCGGCAATCCGTCGTGCGCCGGCGTACTGGGTCATGATGTCGCCCCAGACCGTGCAGTCGGTGCGCCCGCCGTTGTCGATGACCACGATGTCACCGGGCGCCACGTCCTCGATAAAGTCACCCACGGTGCCGGGCGGTACGCTGGCCGTGACGTACTGCACGGTGAACGCCGGGCCGACGATCACCTGGCTGTAATTGCCCAGGGGCGCGATCCCGAGGCATTGGCCGGGCAGGCCGAGCTTGTCCATGGCATCGGACACGCCCGGGGTGTCGAGTCCCTCGAAGAGGGCGACCAGTTGGCGGTCTTCCGGGCTCATCGGCTGTGCTCCACATGGATGGCTTCGAACTGGGTGTCATGCATCACCTCGGCCACCGAGCGGCCGTTGCGCACGGCCTCGACCATGCCGTCCTGGCGACGGGCAATGCGTTCGCCAAGGTCGAGCACTTTGTCGATGTGGACAGTGGAGACGAACACCGTGCCGCAGTTGTCGGCGATCACATAGTCATCCTCGCTGACGGCCACGCCGGCCACGTTGATTGTCACGGCGGCATCGACCTGCACCACACGATTGCGCGCGCTGATCATCGTGACGCCACGGCCGTAGACCGGGTAGCCGATCGCTGCGCTGCCGTCGATATCGCGACTGAAACCGTCGATCACCGTGCCGCGTACCTGCTTGGCGGACGCGGCATTGGCGAGGATATCGCCCCAGCAGGAAATGCCTTCGAGACCGCCGGCAATCACCAGTACCCGATCGTCGCTGTCGATCTGTTCGACCACCGGAGTGATCAGGTGCACGGTGGGTGTTTTATCGGACTTGGGGGCCAGCAGTACGGTACTGGCCCGGCCGACGATTTTCGGGCACTTCCACAGCGGACGTAGCCCTACCGTGGCGCCGGGCAGGCCGAGGAAATCGAGCGCATCGGACACGGTGTTGGTGTCCAGCGCCGCCAAGCGTTCCAGCAAACTCTTGTGGGTCATGGGGGAGCCCCTGTGGTGACGGAGGCGCCCAGTGTCGGCGAGGAGGTTTGATAGGTATATTACTAATCACAGAAGCGTTTGATACGCTGAGCCTATGGATAAACCATGATCAATTTCCGTCTGATTCGTCACCTCTGGTTGTTCCTGGCGGTTGCCGAGGAACAGAATTTCGGCCGCGCCGCCAAGCGTCTGGGCATGTCCCAGCCACCGTTGAGCGAGCAGATCCAGGTCCTGGAACAGGCGCTCAAGGTCACGCTCTTCGAGCGTTCGCGACGGGGTGCGAAACTGACCCCGGTCGGGGCCGCGATCCTGCCGGCGGTACGCAAGTTCGCCGAGCAACTGGAACGTCTGGAACTGGCCGTGGAAGAGGCGGTGGCGGGGCAGTCGGGCCTGTTGACCATCGGCGCGATTTCAACGGCCATGTTTGACGTGTTGCCGGGGCTGATCGAACAACTGAAGCGTGAATACCCGCACCTCACGGTGTCGGTGCGGGAAATCGACAGCGTTGAAGCCGTCCCGGCGCTGGAGGCCGGGGATATCGATCTGGCGTTTGCCCGGCTGGACGGTGATCTGGGGGCGTCGATCCGGTCACTGCCATTGACGGAAGATCGTCTGGTGGTGGCATTGCCCGTCGATCACCCATTGGCCTCGCGTTCGCGTATCAGTCTGTCGAGTCTGGCCAACGAAGCCTTGGTGATGTTTTCTCGGAAGGTCAGCCCGGTGTATTTCGATAACCTGATTGCGACCTGTCGGGCCAGTGGTTTCTCCCCGCGTGTCTTGCATGAAGTGCGTTCGGTCGCGTCGCAGATCGCCTTTGTCAGCTATGGCCAAGGTATTGCGCTGGTACCGGCGTCGCTGAAAAAGCTGGCTCCCGCCAATGTGGTGTTTCGGCCGCTGAGCCAGAAGTTGCAGGTGGTCACCACCGCGATGGCCTGGAATACCAGCCGACCCAATCCATTGGTAGAAGCCCTGGTCGCCCGGTTCCAGGCCAAGGTGTGAGCGGGGTGTTGTTCAAGGCTGATAGGTTTTGCATATGAAAACCTTCCTGAATCAGGAATTTACAGAAAACCTGATTCCCTTGAGATTGTCGCCCGTACCGTCGGCAATTCGTGTCCGTGCGAAAACCTTTTGTTCAAGGAGTTACTTCCGTGCCCTCACCGGAAACATTCACCCATACGCAGCTCCCTCTTGCAGTCGAAGGGGTTCAACTGAACGTGGCGGCCATTTATCGTGAGGGTGACTTGGCACCGATTGTCTTCCTGCATGGTTTTGGCTCGACCAAGGAAGACTACGCCGATATCGTGCTGCAGCCGGCATTTGCCGGTCATCCCTTTGTCGCTTACGACGCACCGGGTTGCGGCGAAAGCCAGTGCAATGATTTATCGAGGATCTCCATCCCTTTCCTGCTGCAGACGGCCTTGCAGGTGCTGGAGCATTTCGGTATCGGGCGCTTCCATCTGGTCGGTCACTCCATGGGCGGACTCACTGCGCTGATGCTGGCTCATCAGTTCCCGCAGCGGATACTCAGCTTCGTCGATATCGAGGGCAATATTGCCCCGGAAGACTGCTTTCTCAGTCGACAGATCGTCGATTATCCGGCGGACGATCCCGAGGCTTTTTTTGCCGCGTTTATCGAGCGTACCCGCCAGGCTCCGGCGTATGCCAGTGCGCTTTATTCGGCCAGCTTGCGACACAAGGTGCGGGCCGGCGCGGTGCGCGGGATCTTCCAGTCAATGGTCGAGCTTTCCGATAACGCGGACCTGATGGGCAAATTTCTCGGCCTGAAATGCCCGCGCATGTTCATGTATGGCGAACAGAACGCCTCGTTGTCCTATCTCTCGCATATCCAGGCTGAAGGCGTGCGGCTGGCCCCCATCGCGCAGTGTGGCCACTTTCCCATGTATTCCAATCCGCTTGCGATGTGGCAGCAGATTGCCGATTTTCAGAACGCCGGCCAACGGAGTCCTTTACCCAACATGGATTGAGCCTGGCCGTCGACCTCCAATAAAAACGCCCCGAATCCTGCAGGTCGAGGCGTTCTTCTTCAGCTCAAGTGCTTAGTGACCGGCGCTCTGCCCACCGTCCACATGCAGGATCTCACCCGTCACAAACCCGGCAGACTCCAGGTAGACAATCGCCTGGACGATATCGCTGGTTTCCCCCATCCGCCCGACCGGATGCAGGCGGCCCAGCGCCTCATGGGTTTCTTCGGCATGCATCGGGGTCTTGATGATCCCGGGGCTGACCGCATTGACCCGGATCCCGCGCTTGGCGTACTCGATGGCCAGGGACTTGGTCGCCGAATTGAGCCCACCCTTGGTCAGCGAGGCCAGTACCGACGGCACCCCGTCGATGGCGTGATCCACCAGGCTGGTGGTGACGTTGACGATATGACCCTTGCCTTGTTTCTCCATCTCGCTAATCGCCAGCTGGCTGATGTAGAAGAAACCATTCAGGTTCACCGCCAGCACGTTGGCATAGTCTTCGTGGGTGTAGCCGGTGAACGGTTTGGCGATAAAGACCCCGGCGTTGTTGATCAGGCTGTCGATGCGACCAAAACGGGCGACACCTTCACGGATGACGCGCTCGGCGGTGGCCGGGTCGGCAATGTCACCGGCGACGGTGAGGATGTCCGGGTCTGTGGACGGCTTGACCGAGCGGGCGGTGGCAACCACCCGGTAATCGAGATCACGGTAGGCCTTGACCAGCGCCGCGCCGATCCCTTGGGAAGCGCCAGTAATCACAACGACTTTTTTTGCATGGCTCATGATAAAACCTCGATGGAAAGTAAGGGGGTAGGGCGTGATCAATCAAGCAGCGGCGGAGGCGATTTCCCGCAGCATCTGTTCGTAGTACTCGACCGACTGCGAGCCGGACACCAGATGACGGCCGTTGAGGATCATGGCCGGCACCGAGTTGATGCCGCGTGCGCGGTAGAAAGCCTCGAGTTCACGGACTTCGTCGGCGAACGCGCCGCTGGCCAGCACTTCACGGGCAGGCGCGGCCTGCAGTCCCGCTTCGGTTGCCAGACGCACCAGGGTTTCCCGGTCGCTCGGGTTCTGCCCGTCGCTGAAATAGGCGCGCAGCAAGGCTCGCTTCAGTTCGATCTGCCGACCCTCCTGCAAGGCCCAGAGCAACAGGCGGTGGGCATCGAAGGTGTTGTAGAAATGGCTGCGTTTTTCCAGGTCGAACTGAAAACCGATGGCCTCGCCCCGGGTCATCAACATCTGCTTGCCTGCGGCGACTTCTTCGGCGCTGCGGCCGTATTTGCGCATCATGTGCCGCACCGCGTGCTCGCCTTCGGCCGGCATGTCCGGGTTCAGTTCGAAGGGTTTGAAGGTCAACTCGACCGAGACTTCATCGGCCAGGTTGGCGATGGCCCGTTCCAGGGCCGTCACGCCCAGGGCGCACCAGGGGCAGACCACATCGGAGATGAAGTCGAGCTTGACGGGCGCGTTCATGACGGGTTTTGCGCCAGTTGTTTGCGGTATTGGGTGGTGCTGATGCCGGCGTAACCCCAGTTATCCGTGTCGACTTCCTCGATCACGATGTGGGTCAGGTCCGGGCGTTTGTTGAGCACCCGTTGCAGGGTTTCAGTGATTTCGGCAATCACCTGGGCTTTCTGCTCCGAGGTAACGCCATCGCGGGTTATGCGCACGCTGACAAAAGGCATGACAAGTCTCCAGTGACCTGCCCATCGGCATGATGGCAGGCAGTGGGAGCAATTTATTAGGTTGTTAAACGCGGATAAAGGTGGGGCCAAGAACATCATTAGTGAGGTGGTGTAATGAGTTTTGCGCTTGATCGGCGGGTTCGCTTACCCGGTTTGTGATCTATAGTCCTTATCGGATCAGTTGATAATCTCTTTCGCACGGACGCTACAAGGAGCTCCAGCCCGCTCCTTGGGCCATAACCCCGGCGGATGCCCTCTAGCCTAGAAGTGTTGGTACAACGCAGGGAGCACAGCATGTCGATCCTACGACCAGACGGACTGAGGTCGGCTCCCACTATTGCCAGGTCTGCGAGCGCCATTGCCAGGACCACCCGCGGTTTTTTCCAGCGCGGGCTCGATCAGGTCAAGGAAGCCTATATCCTGTTTCCGCTGCTGGCCGCTGTCCTGTTGCTGGTCATCTGGACGACAACGCTGCACCTCATCAGCAGTGAGCTGGCACGGGCGCAGCGCGGGGCAAGCACGGCCAGCCTGGAGATCGGTGCTACCTATGAGGCACAGATGTTGCGCGCCGTTCACGAAATCGATCAAACCCTCAAGCTGGTCAAATACACCTATGAGGCCGAGGGTGAACGTAACCCCCTGTCCAGGCTCAAGGAGCGGGCGTTGTTGCCGCCGCCCTTGTTGTTTGACGTCAGTGTGGTCAATCCGGACGGCGGTCTGGTAGCGAGCACGCGGGCCTACGAGACGGACACTGTCGCTGACCCGGATGAGCGGCAGGCATTGCTGCATAACGATACGTTGTTGATCAGCCGCCCCTGGAAAAACCCGCCGACGGGAGAATGGCGGCTGCGTTTCAGTCGCCGCCTGAACGCGCCGGACGGCAGGTTCTCGGGCATCGCACGGGTCGAGGTCGACGCGGCCTATTTCGTCAGCAGTTATGACGCCTCGAAACTCGGTGACCGTGGCGTGCTCGGCCTGCTGGGCACCGATGGCGTTTTCCGGGTGCGGCGCAGCGGGGAATCGGTTCGGGCCGGCGATGCGGTCGATTATGCGGCGTTGGTCCCGGACACCGAGGACACCCAAGCACTGTTGGCGACCAATACCTGGGACGGCGTGCGCCGCTACACCAGCGCCCGTCAGCTCTATGACCTGCCCCTGGCGGTGATCGTCGGGTTGTCTGAAGAAGAACAACTGGCCACGGTGACCGGGCAGGCGCATACCTATTTGTGGCGGGCCGCGGGCGGCAGCCTGTTGCTGGTGTTACTGGTCGGCCTGCTGAGCCGGATGAGCTGGCAGCTCGCGCAAAGCCGCTTGCGCACGGCCGAAGCCCAGGCCCAGCTGGTCGCCATTGCGCGTCAGGCCGGGATGGCGGAAATCGCCACCAATGTCCTGCATAACGTGGGCAATGTGCTCAATAGCGTGAATGTCTCCGCCGAAGTGGTTACCCGCAAGTTGCGCACCAGCAAAGCCCTGGGCCTGAGCAAAGCGGTGCAGTTGATGAACGAGCATGCCGAGGATCTGGGTCACTTCATTTCCCAGGACGAGAAGGGCAAGCTGTTGCCGGGCTATCTGAACCAGTTGGTGGACGCTTTGGCGCTCGAACAGAAGAGCATGACCGACGAACTCGATCAATTGACCCAGAGCATCGATCACATCAAGGAAATCGTCGCGGCCCAGCAGTCTTATTCAGGGGCATCCAGTCTTGCCGAGGCTGTACAGGTACCGCAGTTGATCGAGGATGCCCTGCGCATGAATGCCAGTTTCCTCGCTGCCCGCCAGGTCACCGTGGTGAAAGAGTTTGCCGAAACGCCCTGTTTGCAACTGGACAAGCACCGCTTGCTGATGATCCTGGTCAACCTGATAAAAAATGCCGGCGGCGCGATGGACAATCCAGCCGATCGACCTCCGCTGATTACCCTGCATACCGAGATGCTGCCGGAGCAGACCCTGGTCATCAAGGTGATCGACAATGGCGAGGGGATTGCCGAGGAGAATCTGACGCGGATTTTTGCCCACGGATTCACCACGCGCAAAGACGGCCACGGCTTCGGATTGCACAGTTGCATCCTGGCGGCCATGGAGATGGGCGGGGCATTGAAGGTCCACAGCGACGGGCCGGGACAAGGGGCAATCTTCACCCTGGAACTGCCCAGCCAGGTTTCGAGCCCGGCAGCGGCTGCATAACCCGGGCGTATGGGGTTTTGTCGTCTACAATTTTGCTCGTGGTATCGCTGGATTCTATTGAGCCAACGTTACAAGGAATAGAACGAATGGCCGCAGTCCTCCTCGACACTTCATCAGTCAATCGCCAAGCGTGTTCCCGAGCGAAAGCGTGCCCGGATGTATTCGCATCCCCTGTTGCGGTTGCATTGAACCCATGAGGCTCGTACTCAATACGCTGGCCTTGGCCATGGTGACGTTATATGCCGCCACCGTGGAGGCCGACGACGCCACGATGCCCACGTTTTCCCTGAGCAGTTTCGGCACTGCGGGTATTGTTCACTCCAGCGAAAAAAACGCCGACTTCACCTCCAGCATCTACAAACCCAACGGTGCCGGTCACACCCGTAGCTGGGATGCGGATGTCGACAGCCTGATCGGCGCCCAGGTAACGGCCAACTTTACCCGGCAGCTCTCGGCCGTGGTGCAGGTCATCTCGGAGCAGAATTACGACAACAGCTACCGTCCCACCCTCGAATGGGCGAACTTCAAATACCAGTTCACGCCCGATTTCAGCCTGCGCGCCGGTCGCACGGTGCAGCCGGCTTTCCTGCTCTCCGACAGCCGCAAAGTGGGTTACACCCTGCCATGGGTACGCCCGCCGGGAGAGGTCTATAGCCTGGTACCGGTCACCAGCACCGATGGCCTTGACCTCAGCTACCGGCTGCACTTCGGCGACCTGACCAATACCGTGCAGGGCAATGTCGGCCAGGGCGATTTCCGGATGCCCGCCAACACCGGCAGGACCTTGAGCAGGGACGCGTGGGGCATTTCCAATTTGACTGAATACGGGGACTTGACCACCCGCGTCACCTACCAGAAAACCCACGTGACCGTGGAGTCGTTCAATCCACTGTTCGACGGTTTCAGAGACTTCGGTGCGCAAGGCAATGCGATAGCCGACCGTTATGATGTCAAGGGCAAGCCCTTTGAGTTTATCGGCGTGGGGGCCATCTATGATCCAGGCAAGTGGTTCGTCATGGGCGAATGGGGGCATATCGACAGCCATTCGGCAATAGGGACGATAAACGCCTGGTATGTCAGCAGTGGCTATAGAATTGACACCTTCACACCCTATGTCACCTACGCCCGCTCCAAGACGGTCAGCGAAACGTCCAGCGCGGGTCTGACGACATCGGGTTTATCGCCAGACCTCGCGAGCGTCGCGGCCGGCCTTAACGGCGCACTCAACACCCAACTGGCATCGGGCAGCGGCCAGCAGACCCTGTCCGTCGGCATGCGCTGGGACTTCACGAAGAATATGGACGCCAAACTGCAGTACGATCACACGCGTTTAGACAGTAACGCCAGTGGTCCGTTGGTCAATCTCCAGCCGGGCTATGAGCCGGGAGGCTCGTTCAATCTGCTCAGCCTTGCTGTCGATTTTGTCTTCTGATGGCGCCGATCCTGCGGTGTCTCAAACGTGCCGGTTGCACGCTGGCAGGGTTCGCCCTGTGCCTGGGCAGCACGCTTGCCATGGCCGAGGTGGTGGTGGTTGTCGCCGCTGCCAGCCCGGTGCAGGCGCTGACGCGCAATCAGGTGGCGGACATCTTCCTGGGCAAGACCAATCGTTTCCCCAGCGGCAAGCCGGTCACTCCGATCGACCAGACGGAAGGCTCCGCAACCCGTGATGAGTTCTACACCAGCTTCACCGGCAAGTCGGCCGCGCAGCTCAAGGCGCACTGGTCGAAAATCATTTTTACCGGCAGGGGCCAGCCGCCGGAAGCGGTAGCCAATGGCGCGGAAGTGAAGAAACGGATTGCCGGGAATCCCGACAGCATCGGCTATATTGAGTCCCGTGAAGTGGATGCCAGCGTCAGGGCGCTTCCTGCCGACCCGCAATGAGTGGTTACCTGCCGAGGGGCTTGTTGGCTGCCTGTGTCTGGAGCAAGACCCCGAACTGATCGGCGGGCACCGGCTTGTTGAAGTAGAAACCCTGGAATTCGTCGCAGGCGTTGTCCCGCAGGAAATCGGCCTGTTCGCGGGTTTCCACGCCTTGGGCCACCACGGTCAGGCTGAGGGTTCGACCCATTGCGATAATGGCCTCGGTCAGGGCCTTGTCTTCCGCCACGCTGGTGACGTCACGGATAAACGAGCGATCGATCTTGATCGAGTCGAGCGGGAACTGCTTGAGTGCCGAGAGCGAAGAGTAGCCAATCCCGAAATCATCGATGGCGATCCGGATCTTCAGCTTTTTCAGGCCGTTCAACACCTGCAGCGCTCTTTTGACATCCTGCATGAGCAGGCTCTCGGCGATCTCCAGTTCCAGCAGGCCGGGCTCCATGCCGGTCTCTGTCAGTATCGTGGCGAGGTCGGTGAGTAGATTGTCATCGACAAACTGCCGGGCCGTCAGGTTCACGGCGACCCCCAGATGCGGCAGCCCCTGCCGTTGCCAGGCGATGTTTTGCAGGCAGGCCGTTCTCAGCACCCACTTGCCGATGGGCACGATCAAACCGGTTTCCTCGGCGACGGGGATAAATTGCATGGGGGCTATCAGCCCCAGGTCCGGGTGTTCCCAGCGCAACAGGGCCTCCATGCCGGTGATCCGGCCGCTGCGGATGTCGCGTTTGGCCTGGTAGTGGAGCCGGAACTCGTTACGTTCCAGTGCGTGGCGCAAGCCGAGTTCCAGGGTCAAGCGTTCCAGCGACTCGGCGTTGAGTTTCTCGGAGTAGAACTGGAAGTTGTTTTTACCCTGTTGCTTGGCCTGATACATGGCGATATCGGCATGTTTGGTCAGCGTCTGCTCGTCCAGGCCATCCTGCGCATAGAGGCTGATGCCGACGCTGGCGGTTACCCGGAACTCTTGCCCTTGAAGCTTGAAAGGCTTGGCGATGGCCGAGAGGATTTTCTGCGCGGTGTCCGCCACATATTTGGCCTCGGACAGCTCCGGTAGCAGGACCACGAATTCGTCGCCACCCAGGCGGGCGACGGTATCGCCGGCGCGCAGGCAGGCCGTGAGGCGGCCCGCGACTTCCTGCAGCAGTTGGTCGCCGGCATGGTGGCCCAGCGTATCGTTGATGTGTTTGAAACGGTCGAGGTCGAGGAACAGCACCGCCAGTTGCCGATGATCACGGCGCGCTTCACTGATGTTCTGGCTCAACAGTTTGCTGAACAGGCTGCGATTGGGCAGCGCCGTGAGACCGTCGTGGTAGGCGAGGTACTCGACGCGCTCGGCATAGGCGACCTTGTCTTCGGCGGCGCGCAAGCGACTTTGCGCCAGCTGCCAGTTCATGCGGCTCAGCAGGCCGGCCAGAAGCACCAGCAGCAGACTGCCGGCGGCGGCTCGCCACAGGTAAGTCTGCGCTTGCCGGGTCACGGCGGCCAGGCGTTCTTCGGCGGATAACCCGACAATCACCGCCAGGGGAAAGTCATACAGCTGGCGCACACTGGTGTAGCGTTGCACGCCATCCCAGGCATTGGTCGAGAGCCGCGCCTGGGTGTCTTCGGTATTGGGCGCCAGTGTCGCGTAGTCGACGGCATCGCCGGCCAGCACCGACTCTCCGCTGCGTCGTACCCGGAAGATGCCATCGGTGCCCAGGAGTCCGAGTACACCCCGCTCGCCGAGTTTCGAATCGTCATAACTGCTGACGAAATAAGCCGCATCGACTTCGACCCGGGCAATGCCCGAGAACGCGCCGTTCGCTGCGTTGAGCCGACGGCTGAAGCGCAATCGCCATTCCCCCGTCAGCGGATTTTTCCAGGGGCGACTGATCAACAGCGTATCGTTGTGCCGCAACGTCTGTTGTTCATCCGGTTCGGTGATATTTCCCGCTTCGTTGGCGCGAGTACTCGCCACGGGTTCACCGTCCGGAGTGACCACACTGACGTCAAACAACAGGGCCGGCGGCAACAAGGCCCGCTCCTTGAGCTTGGGCAGGGGATTACGCTCACCCTCGGTCTCATAGGTGTATTTGACCAGCTTGAGGGTTTGGTCAATTTCACGAACGGCGCGCAACATCTGCGCTTCGTAGGTAGCGCTGATCTCCAGGCTGGTGGTGGCCGCGTTGCGTTGCGCCCGCGTCTGTTCGATCTTGATCAGGTAGAGGGTGGCCGACCAGATGGCCAGTACCAGCAAGGCGGCCAGCAGCGGGAATAAAATGTAGGCTTCCTTGATCGGTTCCAGAACTCGCCGGAACAGGCTGCCACGGGGCTCGGAAGGGGGGGCGACGGGCGTTGCGCTATCGGGAGCCGATCTCAGTCCGTTTGTCCGTTGGATCGACATGCAGTGCTCCCTGCGTTGTAGCAACACTCTAGGCTAGCGGGCATCCGACGGGGTGATGGCTCGAGGACGGGGCCTTGTAGCGTCCGTGCGAAAGAGATTATCAACTGATCCGGTAGGAACTATAGACCACAAACGACACCTGCCCTCCGAGGGGCACTCCGGGATACCCGATCTATCCCTTCTCTGAATCCTCAATACCGGCAATCAGGTCCGTGGCCAATGCGAATGCCGTCGTTCTGGCGGGAGCGCCCAGCGTCTGCTTTCTGGCACCGGCCGTCAGCACAAACGCCACCCGGTTGAGTGGGATTTTTGTAGGGGCGCGGTTACTTTTCCAGCACGACCGGCGGTTTACCTTTCTGCGCTGCTCAGATACTCAAACAACTTGGCCGCCTCCGGGGCCAGTTGCGCTGCGTCCTTGACCCCGACAAACAAGGTGCGCCGCGCCCAGTCATCGCTCAGGTCGACGGCTATCAGGCGAGTGCCGAGCAGTTCGCTCCGTACCGCCTGCAACGGCAATATCCCGATCCCCAAACCCGCTTCGATCATGCGGCAGATACCGTCGAAGCTGCTGACCTGAATGCGTACCTTGAGGACCTTGCCCGCGCTCACGGCGGCATCGTTGATCCGGCGCAGCAGCGAGCTGCCCTGATTGAGCGCGACGTAATCGAAGCCGAGCGTGTCCGTGAAGGACACACGGCCCGCATTGGCCAGCTCATGGCCGACAGGCACCAGCAGCACCAGGCGATCGTTGCGATAGGGCAGTGTGTAGAGCCCCTCGGCCGGCACGTTGTCGGCAAAAATACCGATATCGGCGCGTCCGTTCTCCACGGCTTGAATGATCGGTTCGCTGAGAGCTTCTTCCAGTCCGATACGCACGTGGGGGTTGGCGTGCAGGAACAGCGTCAGGTCACCCGGCAGGAACTGGACCACCGCCGAGGTGTTGGCGAATAACCGTATATGCCCGCGCACGCCCACCGCGTAATCACTGGCATCAGAGGCCATGCGGTTGACCCCTTCAAGAATCGTCCTGGCGTGCTCGACCATCCCTTGTCCCGCCGCCGTCAGTTCAAGCCCCCTCGGCAACCGCACGAACAACGGACACTGGGTCGTGCGCTCCAGCTCGGCCAGGCGCTTGCTGGCCGCCGAGACCGTCATATTGGCCTTGTCGGCGGCGCGGGTCAGGTTGCCGGCCTCGGCGGCGAAGATCAGCAGGCGCAAGGACAACAGGTCGAAATGCAGGGGATTGATCATCAAAAGAGTCCAAGGCTTTCCAGTTTGGAAAGGATAGTGGCGAAATATGAAATTTTCATCTGCCGGGTTTGTGTCGATTATCCCTGTCACAAGTACTCGACAAGAACGGAAAACGCCATGGATTTACCTCTGCAAGGTGTGAAGGTCGTGGAGCTCGGCCAACTGATCGCCGGGCCCTTTGCGGCGAAGATGCTCGGTGAGTTTGGCGCCGATGTGATCAAGATCGAGCCGCCAGTCACCGGCGACCCGCTGCGCAAGTGGCGCTTGCTGCACGACGGGACGTCCGTCTGGTGGGCCGCGCAGTCACGCAACAAACGCTCGCTGACCCTGGATTTGCGCCAGGCCGAGGCGCAGCAGGTGGTGCGCCAACTGGTGGCCGATGCCGATGTGCTGATCGAGAACTTCCGTCCGGGCACCCTGGAAAATTGGGGGCTGGGCTGGGACACACTGCACGCATTGAACCCCAGACTCATCATGTTGCGCGTCTCCGGTTACGGTCAGACCGGACCCTATCGTGACCGGCCCGGCTTCGGCGTGATCGGCGAAGCCATGGGCGGCCTGCGGCATCTCTCCGGCGAGCCCGGGCGCACGCCGGTCAGGGTCGGCGTTTCTATCGGCGACTCGCTGTCGGCCCTGCACGGGGTGATCGGGATTCTGCTCGCCTTGCGTCACCGTGAACAGAACGGCGGGGAAGGCCAGCAGATCGACGTGGCGCTGTATGAATCGGTGTTCAACATGATGGAAAGCCTGCTGCCCGAATACTCGGTGTTCAACACCGTGCGTGAACCCGCCGGCAGCAGTTTGCCGGGAATCGCCCCGACCAATGCCTATCGTTGTCGCGACGGCGGTTTTGCCCTGATCGCCGGCAATGGCGATAGCATCTATCAACGCCTGATGGAAGTGATTGGCCGCCGTGATCTGGCGAGTGATCCCGACCTCGCGCAGAACGACGGTCGCGTGTTGCAGGTCGAGCGCATCGATGCCGCCATCTCCCAATGGACCGCGCGGCTGGGCCTCGACGAAGTGCTGTCGATCCTGACCGAGGCACGGATTCCGGCCGGCAAGATCTACAACGCCGCCGATATCGCCCAGGACCCGCATTACCGGGCGCGGGACATGCTGCTCGACAGCCAGTTGGACGACGGCACTCCAGTGACCTTGCCCGGCATCGTGCCCAAGCTGGGCAGCACACCGGGCCGCGTAGCGCGCCCGGCACCCACTCTCGGCCAGCACACCCGCGAGATTCTCGACCAGCTTGGCATCGAGCCCGCGCAGCAGGCCGACTGGCGCCAGCGCGGCATCATTTGAACCCGAGGAATGCCCATGCAACGTCTTTTCCTGCAGGAAGTCGCCACCCGTGACGGCTTCCAGAACGAAGCGCGATTTATCGACACCGCCGACAAGATCGCCCTGATCGACAGCCTCAGCCAATGCGGCTTCGCCAAGATCGAGGTCACCTCGTTCACCTCGCCCAAGGCCATTACAGCGCTGCGGGATGCCGAAGCGGTGATGCATGGCATCCGCCGCAATCCGGCGGTGGAGTACACCGTGCTGGTGCCCAATGTGCGCGGCGCCGAGCGGGCCCTGGCGTGCACTATCGATGAAGCCAATCTGGTGATGTCGGTCAGCGAACCCCACAACCGTTCCAACCTGCGCATGAGCCGCGAGCAGTCGTTTGCCCAGCTCAGCGAAGTGTTCAGTGTGATCGGCCAGGCACCGGTGGCGATCAATGTGTCGTTGTCGACGGTGTTCGGTTGCCCGATGCAGGGCGATGTGCCGGTGGGGGAAGTGTTGCACTGGGTCGAGCGCTTTGCCGAACGAGGCGCCCGCGGGGTGACCTTGTGCGACACCACCGGCATGGCCTACCCGAGCCAGGTCGAGGCGCTGTCTCGTGCGGTGCGCGAGCGTTTTCCGGCGCTGCAACTGACCTTGCATTTCCACAATACCCGTGGCATGGCCCTGGCCAATGCCCTGGCGGCCATCGAGGCCGGTGTCGACCGTTTCGACGCCTCCCTTGGCGGCCTTGGCGGTTGCCCCTACGCGCCGGGGGCCAGCGGCAATGTCTGCACCGAAGACCTGCTGCACATGCTGCAGTTGATGGGTTTTGACACCGGGGTCGACCTGGACCGCGTGCTGGCGGCTGCCGCACGGTTGCCGGGGCTGGTCGGCCACGAGATTCCCAGCCAGATCCTCAAGGCCGGCAAACGCCTGGACCTGCATCCGATACCCGCCCATGTCGCCAACCTGGAAAAACAGGTGCCGTCGACCCGAACCCAGGAGCTGCAACCATGATCGACCATCTTGACCATCTGGTGCTGACCACCATCGACCCGGTGGCCGCCGAGGATTTCTATGTGCGGGTCATGGGGATGCAGGTGCAGACCTTCGCTGGCGGGCGCAAGGCGTTCGCCTTCGGCCAGCAGAAAATCAATCTGCACGTGCGCGGTCACGAGTTCGAGCCCAAGGCGCACCTGCCGGTGCCGGGGGCGCTGGACCTGTGTTTTATCGCCTCGATCCCCCTGGACCAGGTGATTGCCCATCTGGCCCGTGTCGACTGGCCGATTATCGAAGGCCCGGTGTTGCGCACCGGAGCCACCGGGCCGATCCGCTCGGTGTACGTGCGTGATCCGGACCTGAACCTGATCGAGATTTCCGAGCTCGTGCAGCCGGAGCGTGCAGTATGAGGGTGGTGTTTCTCGACAGCGCCAGTCTGCCCGTGGGCATTGCACGTCCAGCTTGGGTGACGGACTGGCAGGACCGTTCCGACACGACACCGGAGCAGGTGGTGGAAGCTGCCCGCAATGCCGACGCCGTGATCACCAACAAGGTCCGCATCGGCCGGACCGAACTCGAGCAACTGCCCAACCTGAGATTTATCTGCGTCGCCGCCACCGGCTACGACTGTATCGACCTGGTGGCCTGCCGTGATTTCGCCGTAACGGTGTGCAATGTCCCGGCCTACTCGGCGCAAAGCGTCGCCGAGTCGGTGATCGCGTCGATCTTCGCCCTGCGTCGGCAGCTGTTCGCCTACCAGGCCGCCGCCGTGCGCGACTGGCCGGATTCGCGGCACTTCTGCGTCCATCGCGCGCCGATCCGCGATGTGCAGGGCAGCGTGCTGGGCATCGTCGGTAAAGGCGCCATCGGCCAGGCCACGGCACGTCTGGCCAGTGCCCTGGGCATGCAGTTGCTCTATGCCGAACACCGTGGTGCGATCCCTGTGCGCAAGGGTTACCAGGCCTTTGAAACGGTGCTGGCGCAAAGCGATGTGATCTCGCTGCACTGCCCGCTGACCGAACACACCCGCCATCTGATCGGTGCCGCGGAGCTGGCACGGATGAAACCCGGCGCCGTGCTGATCAATACCGCCCGCGGGCCGTTGGTGGATGAGGCGGCGGTGCTCGCCGCCTTGGACAGCGGTCGCCTCGGCGGCGCGGCCCTCGATGTGCTGGGCCAGGAGCCGCCAACGGCTGACCACCCCTTGCTCACCCAGCGCCATGCCAACCTGATCGTCACGCCCCATGTGGCCTGGGCCAGCCAGAGCAGTCTGCAACGCCTGGCCGACGGCATCCTCGGCAACCTGCACGGCTACTACTCGGGGAACCTGATCAACCTCGTCTCGTAACGGCTTCACCCCCTAACAAGAAGGTCGACCCATGACAACAATAACAATAGGAAAACCGCGCCCTTCAAGGCTGCGCGGGGTGTTTCGCCATCTGTATGTACAGGTGCTGCTGGCGATCGTGCTGGGCATTGTCTTCGGGCATTTCTACCCCAGCCTCGGCGAAGAAATGAAGCCGCTGGGCGACACCTTCATCAAGCTGATCAAGATGCTGATTGCGCCGATTATCTTCTGCACCGTGGTCAGCGGCATTGCCAGCATGCAGAGCCTCAAGCGCATCGGCCGGGTCGGCTTCAAGTCGTTGCTGTACTTCGAGGTGCTGACCACCCTGGCGCTGGTGGTGGGATTGATCGGGGTCAACCTGATGCAGCCCGGCGCCGGCATGCATATCAACCCGGCGAGCCTAGATGCCCATGCCATCGACGGCTACAGCAAGCTGGCCCATGAACAGAGCGTGGTGGGTTTTCTCACCCATATCGTGCCCGGTACCGTGTTCGGCGCCTTTGCCGAGGGCGATATCCTCCAGGTGCTGTTCATTTCCATCCTGTTTGCCTTTGCCTTGCAGATGCTCGGCGCCGCCGGCAAGCCGCTGCTGAACCTGATCGACCTGGTGGCCCAGGCGTTTTTCCGCATGGTCCGGATCGTCATGTACGTCTCGCCGTTGGGGGCCTTCGGCGGCATGGCCTTTACGGTCGGCAAGTACGGCGTGGGTTCGCTGGGGGCGTATGGCAACTTGCTGATCTGCTACTACGTGACGGCGCTGTTTTTTGTCCTGGTGGTGCTCAATCTGGTGGCGCGATTGGCGGGCTTCAGCCTGTGGCAGTTCCTCAAGTACATCCGCGACGAGCTGTTCCTGGTGCTGGGCACCTCGTCTTCGGAGTCGGCCTTGCCGCGTTTGATGGGCAAGCTGGAGCGCCTCGGCTGCGAGAAATCGGTGGTGGGCCTGGTGGTGCCTTCGGGTTACTGCTTCAACCTCGATGGCAGCTGTATCAACATGACGGTGCTGGCGATTTTCATCGCCCAGGCGCTGGATATCCACCTCGACCTCTGGCACCAGGTGACCTTGCTGTTCATTCTGCTGCTGACCTCCAAGGGGGCGGCCAGTATCACCGGCGGAGCGTTTATCACCCTGGCGGCGACCCTTGGCAGCCTGGATGTCATCCCGGCGGCGGGGTTGGTGCTGGTACTGGGGGTCTACCGGTTTATTTCCGAGGGCGGGGCGTTGATCAATGTGATCGGCAACGGTGTGGCGACGCTGTTTATCGCCAAGTGGGAAGGGGCGCTGGACGAAGAGAAGCTGGCGGCCGAATTGCACAAGGGCTGTGCCCGTGAGCGAGAGGTAGAGTCCTGAACGAGTTGTCGTGAGGCAGCCCCAAGACCGCTCAGTCCACGAAAACTGAGCGGTTTTGGGTTTTTGAAGCAGCTTGCCCCGACTTGCTGGCGTTGTTTTCCCCTGCGTCGGGAGCGCCAAGCACAAAGGTCCCGAACTTGAGGGTATCGGCGAGTCGCTCCAGCGTCAGGGCGAACAGGTCCGCCAGGCAAGGCAGGCTGAAATGCGCTTCCATGGTCGCCGACGCGTTCCAGTAGCCGGTCATGATCCAGACGTCATGGCGCGAAGAGCAGCGCGTCAGGCTGTACGAGGTGCAACCGGAGAGGTTCTGCAAGGTTTCAACCAATGCGTTCAGTCGAGCCTGCAGGGCTGTTGAACAACTGTCTCTTGCGTGGATTTCAACGGTGCTGATGGCAACGAGGTGCATGGGGGTTACCTAGGTCAAGGTGGATCGGCCCGTGTGTATTCAGACCCGCGGGAACTGTGTGGCATCGACCCGCATGTCCGTACTCCTGGGTACTCAATAGGATCACCCACACGATACTCAGCCCTCGACTGGACGTCATTGCACAATATGGTCACACTATTTTTCAAAACGGCCAAATGTTCCCTCAGGCCCGAGGTTCAATTTCCTTGATGCAACGTTCATCCGACGATCTGGCGGGCTCACGGGATGTCGATAACATTCCCCGTCCCGTTTATGCCCTGAATGCTTCCCTGGTCTCCGAAGATTGGGAGCATGCCAAGCACCAGCACCGCAAGGCACAACTGCTGTATTCGGTACGCGGCATCCTCAATTGCGAGGTCGAGGACGGGGTCTGGATCGTGCCGCCGCAATGTGCGGTGTGGATCCCGGGCAGCATGCTGCATGTGGCTCGTAGTTCTGGCGAAACGGAGTGCTACTGCCTGTTTATCGAGCCTGAGGCCGTCGCCAATCTACCTCGATTCTGTTGCACCCTTGCGGTCTCGCCGTTATTGCGGGAACTGATCCTGCGGGCGGTGAGCCTGCCACATCTGTATGACGAGCAGGGGCGCGATGCCCGTCTGGTCGCGACGTTGCTCGACGAGTTATGCGAGGCTCCGGTGGAAGACCTGCACTTGCCCATGCCGCGAGACCGGCGGCTACGGCAACTGGCGCAGCGGCTGCTGGACGAGCCTTCGGCCAAGGTGCCGATGAGTGAATGGGCTACGCGTATCGGCATGAGCGAGCGGAGCATGAGCCGGCTGTTGTTGCAGGAAACCGGCGTGAGTTTCGGTCGCTGGCGCCGGCAGTTGCATATCATCCTGTCACTGCGACGCCTGACCCGGGGTGACAGTGTGCAGGCGGTTGCCCTGGACCTGGGCTACGAAAGTTCCAGCGGGTTTGTCACCATGTTCCGCAAGGCGGTCGGCAAACCCCCGGCGCGCTATCTGCTGGAGCGCGTGGTCAACACCACGCGGGAGGGCGGCTTTGCCAATGCGCCCGGTGGTATTGTGCTGGCTGCGGATAAATGAAAAAGGCTCCGTATCTTTCGATACGGAGCCTTTTTCATCTACGTCGGCAATCCTCGATCAAGCCTGCGGAATAGCCTGGAAAGGCGACTCCTTATCCGTACGCTCCTTGCTGCCCCAGGCCGCGACACCGACCTTGATGGCATAGAACAGGATGCTGAAGACCACGAACAGGAACAGTGCCGTCAGCGTGGCGTTGGTGTAGGCGTTGAAGATCACGTGCTGCATCTGGGTGATGTCCTTGGCCGGGGCGATCACCTGGCCGGCGTCCAGCGCGACGCTGTATTTCTTCGCCAGGGCGAGGAAGCCAATGGCCGGGTTGGCATCGAACAGCTTGATGAAGCCGGCGCTGGTGGTGCAGATCAGCAACCAGGTGGCAGGCAGCAAGGTCACCCAGATATAGCGCTGGCGTTTCATCTTGATCAGCACCACGGTGCCGAGCATCAGCGCGATACCGGCCAGCATCTGGTTGGAGATACCGAACAGCGGCCACAAGGTGTTGATCCCGCCCAGCGGATCGATCACGCCTTGATACAACAGGTAACCCCACATGGCCACGCAACCGGCGGTGGCGATCAGGTTGGCGGTCCAGGACTCGGTGCGCTTGAGCGCCGGGACAAAGGAGCCGAGCAGGTCCTGCAGCATGAAACGTCCGGCACGGGTACCGGCATCCACCGCCGTCAGGATAAACAGTGCTTCGAACAGAATCGCGAAGTGGTACCAGAACGCCATGGTGTTTTCACCCGGCAGCACATGGTGGAGGATCTGCGCGATACCGACCGCCAGGGTCGGCGCACCGCCGGCACGGGCCAGCACGGTGGTTTCGCCGATGTCCTTGGCCACGGCCAGCAGGGCGTCTGGAGTAATCGCGAAGCCCCAGCTGCTGACGGTCTGCGCCACGCTCACTGCATCAGCGCCCACCACGGCCGCCGGGCTGTTCATGGCGAAGTAGACGCCCGGATCGATGACCGAGGCGGCGACCATCGCCATGATTGCGACGAAGGACTCCATCAGCATGCCGCCGTAACCGATGTAGCGGGCATGGCCTTCGCTGGCCAGCAGCTTGGGCGTGGTGCCGGAGGCGATCAGCGCGTGGAAACCGGAGACCGCACCGCAGGCGATGGTGATGAACAGGAACGGGAACAGGCCGCCTTTCCAGACCGGACCTGTGCCGTCGACAAACTGGGTCAGCGCCGGCATTTTCAGCACGGGCATGGTGATCAGGATGCCGATGGCCAAGGCCATGATGGTACCGATCTTGAGAAAGGTCGACAGGTAGTCACGGGGTGCCAGGATCAGCCACACCGGCAGTACCGCGGCGACAAAGCCGTAGCCGATCAGCATCCAGGTGATCTGGATTCCGGTAAAGGTGAAGGCCTTGGCCCAGACCGGGTCGGCGGCAATCTGCCCGCCGAGCCAGATCGAGCCGAGCAGCAGGAGTACGCCGACAATGGAGATTTCACCGATACGGCCCGGGCGGATGTAGCGCATGTAGATGCCCATGAACATCGCGATCGGGATGGTCGCCATCACCGTGAAGATGCCCCATGGGCTCTCGGCCAGGGCCTTGACCACGATTAGCGCCAGCACCGCGAGGATGATGATCATGATCAGGAAGCAGCCGAACAGGGCGATGGTCCCCGGCACGCGGCCCATTTCCTCACGGACCATATCGCCCAGGGAACGGCCGTTGCGGCGGGTGGAGAGGAATAGGACGATAAAGTCCTGCACCGCACCGGCCAGCACCACGCCGGCGATCAGCCAGAGCGTGCCGGGCAGGTAGCCCATCTGTGCCGCCAATACCGGACCGACCAACGGCCCCGCGCCGGCAATGGCGGCGAAGTGGTGACCGAAAAGAATGTGTTTGTTGGTCGGCACATAGTCCAGGCCATCATTGTTGAGGACGGCGGGGGTGGCGCGACTGGGGTCGAGCTGCATCACCTTGTTGGCGATAAACAGGCTGTAGTAGCGGTATGCGACGAGGTAGATAGCGACTGCGGCGACTACGATCCAGAGGGCGTTGATGGCTTCGCCGCGGCGCAGGGCCACGACACTCAGCGCAAACGCTCCCAGGACAGCCACGGCAAACCAGACAAGGTGTTTAGCCAGACGGTTCATTGCGTGTCTCCTGCCAACAGTCGGTAGACTGCGGCGGTAATTTTTATAATTGTGTCCGCGGTGCGGAGCTGGCCCAATATCCGTGGATGCGGTCAACAAAAGTATCCGCACGACTACGTACGCAGCCTCTACGTAGTTCTACTGAGAGTCCCTGGAATTCGTCATGCAGCTCAAGCATAAAATCGTTGCCCTGGGGATCCTGCCCCTGGTCCTGGCTATCGCGGTCATCTGCGCGCTGGTGATCTCCCTGAACCGCCAACTGGGCGATCAGCAGGCGCAGCTGATCGAAGACAGCATTCTGGCGAGCAAGCGTGCGGAGCTGAAAAACTACGTCGCCATGGCGCAAAGCCTGATCGCGCCGCTCTATGACGACGGCAAGGGTGACGCCCATGCCCAGCAGCAGGTGCTGGAAGAACTGCGCAAATTGAGCTTCGGGATCAATGGCTACTTTTTCGTCTACGACCGCCAGGGCCGCAGCCTGATGCACTCGCGACAGTCGGAGCTGGTGGGCCAGTACCTCTGGGATATGAAGGACCCCCACGGCCTGCCGGTGATCCAGGCCTTGCTGAAAAGTGCCGAATCCGGGGAGGGCTTTCAACGCTATGCCTGGAACAAACCCTCGACAGGGCAGGTGACCGACAAGCTCGCCTATGTGGTGATGCTGGATAATTGGGGCTGGATGCTCGGGACCGGTATTTACCTTGAGGATGTCGAGCGCGCCACCCTGCAGGCTCGTGACGAGGTGGCCCAGGGCATCCGCAAGACCATGCTGGCGATTGCCGCGGTCGCCCTGGTGGCGGTGCTGTTGGTCTTCGCCAGCGGCATGACCCTGAACGTCAGCGAGCATCGCCTGGCGGACAAGAAGCTTCAGCGTTTGACCCAGCGCATCGTCAGTTTGCAGGAGGAAGAGCGTTCGCGGGTTTCCCGTGAGCTGCACGACGGTATCAGCCAGGTCCTGGTGTCCATCAAGTTTCAGTTCGAGCTGGCCAGTCATGTGCTGGAGAAAGGGCAGGACCGGGGCCTGGGTATTTTGCGAGAGGCCGTCGAGCGCCTGGGGGAGGCGATTGGCGAGGTGCGCAGTCTTTCCCATGACCTGCGCTCGTCGTTGCTCGATACCCTGGGCCTGGCGGCGGCGATCGGTCAGCTCGCCGCCGAGTTCGAGCAGCGCAGCGGGTTGCTGGTGACCTACGACAATAATGAATTCGATTGCCAACTGGCCGATGGGCTGCCGGTCTCGTTGTTTCGTATCGTGCAGGAAGGCCTGACCAATATCGAACGCCATGCCCAGGCGCACAACGTTTCGATTACCCTGCACGGGTCCGCCGAGTCCATCAGGCTGACGGTGATCGACGACGGTATCGGTTTTAACGTCGCCCAGGTCGAGCGGCGTCACGCGGGCATCGGCTTGCGTAATATCCGTGAACGGGTCGAGCATTTTGGCGGGCGCCTGGAGCTGGCGTCGATGCCGGGAAGAAGTGTGCTGGATGTGCTGCTGCCGCTTAAAATGCCCGCTACAAAGTACTGACTCAGCCCACAACAAGAGCGAGCGCCCCTGATGAGCCTGGTTTACCCAATCCGCGTCGCCCTGGTCGACGATCACTCCCTGGTCCGGGATGGGATCAAGGCCTTGCTGGCGATCATGCCCGCCCTGGAAGTGGTGGGCGAAGCCGAGAGTGGCGCCGAGGCGCTGGAGATGGTGCGGCGCTGCCAGCCGGACCTGCTGCTGGTGGATATCGGCCTGAAGGACATGAACGGACTCGAGCTGACCCGGATGTTGAGCAAAACCTACCCGTTGTTGAGGATCCTGGTCCTGAGCATGTACGACAACACGGAGTATGTCAGTGAGTCCGTGCGTTCCGGGGCCAGTGGTTATGTGCTGAAGAATTCCCCTTCACGGGAAATCATTGCCGCCATTGAAGCCATCGCCAGCGGCGGGACCTTCTACAGTGCCGCCATCGCCCAGCGGTTGATCGCCGACAAGCCCGCCGATAACGAGCTGACACCGCGCGAGAGCCAGGTGCTGCGCAAGATGGTCGAGGGCATGAACAACAAGGAAATGGCCCGAGAACTGGATATCAGCGTGCGCACGGTGGAAACCCATCGGTTGAGCATCCGCCGCAAGCTCAACATCGACAAGCCCGCGGCCCTGGTCAAATACGCGATTGACCACGGGATCATTTCGCATTAAATCGGCTTAAGGCCGCAGCGCAATGGCATAAGCCAGCACGTTTGATTATTGGACAGGCAAAGCTCGTCCGGTCGATGCTCGGGAATCTTCTTGACGATGGAGTTCCCCATGAGTGCACGACGCCAACTCAAACTAGGCGCCTTCATGCGTCCGGTCAGCATCCACACCGGCGCCTGGCGTTACCCTGGCGCTTATCCCGATGCCAACTTCAACTTCACCCACCTCAAGCGTTTCGCCCAAAGCCTGGAGCGCGCCCGGTTCGATGCGTTTTTCATGGCCGATCACCTGGCCTTGCTGAATATGCCCATCGAGGCCTTGAAGCGCAGTCATACCGCCACTTCGTTCGAACCCTTCACATTGTTGTCCGCCCTCAGCCAGGCCACCGAACATATCGGCCTGGTGGCGACCGCATCGACCACCTATGACGAGCCGTTTCATATCGCCCGTCGGTTCGCTTCCCTCGATCATTTGAGCAACGGTCGCGCCGGCTGGAATATCGTCACCACCGCCAACCCCGATGCGGCCCTGAACTTTGGCCTGGAGCAGGCCTTTTCCCATGATGAACGTTACGCCCGGGCACGGGAGTTCTACGATGTGGTGACCGGGTTGTGGGACAGTTGGGCGGATGACGCCTTTGTGCGCGATGCCGACAGCGGCGTGTACTTCGATCCGGACAAATTGCACACCCTGGACCACAAAGGCCGTTATCTGAGCGTGCGCGGCCCCTTGCATATCGCCCGTCCCGTGCAGGGGTGGCCGGTGATTGTCCAGGCCGGCTCATCCGAGCCGGGACGCCAGCTGGCGGCTGAAACGGCCGAGGTGATTTTTGTCGCGCCCGGCACCCTGGAGGAGGGCCGGGCGTTTTATGCCGACATCAAGCGCCGCATGCAGCTGATCGGTCGCAACCCGGAACACTTGAAGATTCTGCCCGGGGCCTTTGTGGTGGTGGGCGATACGCAAGAGGAGGCCCGGCGAATCCGCACGCACCTCGATAGCCTGGTGCATGAGCAGAGTGCGATGGCCTCGCTGTCGGTGGCCCTGGGGGTCGATGCCACGAAGTTTGATCCGGACGGGTTTCTCCCGCCAATCCCCGAAACCAATGGCAGCCAGAGCTCCCGCGAACGGGTGCTGGCCCTGGCTGATCGCGAGCAACTGACGGTCCGTCAATTGGCCCAGCGCCTCGGCGGTTATGCCGGTTTGTCGTTCGTGGGGACGGCCCGGAGCATTGCCGATGAGATGCAGCAGTGGCTGGAGACCGAGGGCAGTGACGGCTTCAACATCATGTTTTCCTGGTTGCCGGGCGGACTGGATGATTTTGTCGACAAGGTCGTTCCCGAGTTGCAGGCACGGGGCATTTTCCGGCGTGAATATGAGGGGACGACCCTGCGGGAAAATCTCGGATTACCACGCCCGGAGAATCGATTCTTTTCCTAGGTGCCGGGGGGCAGGCTGGTCACGGCCATCGACTGGCGGTTACTGATAGTATGTCGCCATGACGATGGAGATTGGTTATGCCCTATGAGCTGGATAATCGCTTGGTGATTGGCGTGGCATCGAGCGCTGTGTTTGACCTCAGTGCTTCGGATGCGGTCTTCAAGAGTCAGGGGGAGGAGGAGTATCGGAAATTCCAGGAGCGCAAGCTGGACGAGCCGTTGCCCAAGGGTATCGCCTTTCCTTTTATCAAGCGCCTGCTCTCTCTGAATGATCTGAGCGCCGATCCGCAAGACCCCCTGGTGGAAGTGGTGCTGCTGTCCAAGAATGATCCGGACACGGGGCTGCGGGTGATGAGAACCATCGATCACTATGGGCTGGGGATGACGCGGGCGATCTTCATGCAGGGCAAGTCGCCTTACGAGTACATCCCGGCCTTGAATATTGCGCTCTTTCTTTCGGCCGACAAGACCGATGTGGATGCCGCCATCAAGGCCGGGTATCCGGCGGGTCAGGTGATGGACTCGAAATCCGATGATGACGAGGATGACGATACCCTCAGGATCGCCTTCGACTTTGATGGCGTCCTCGCGGGGGATGAGTCCGAGTCGGTGATGCAGGCGTCCGGGCTGGTGGGCTTTCACGCCCATGAAGTAAAAAATGTGGCGCAACCCCACAACCCGGGACCTCTCAAGGAGTTCTTTGTGCGTATTGCGAAGATCCAGTCGGAGGAAGAGAAATACAAGGCGCAGAACGCCGAGTACAAGAACCGTCTGCGGGTTTCCATCGTGACCGCCCGCAGTGCGCCGTCCCACGAACGGGCGCTGAATACACTGAAGAGTTGGGGCGTCATGGCCAACGACGCTTTTTTCCTCGGCGGCATCGAGAAAGGTCGAGTACTGGCGGTGCTGAAACCGCACATCTTCTTCGACGACCAGTCGGGGCACCTGAAGTCGGCCAGCGCGGTCGTGCCTTCCGTGCATATTCCGTTCGGTGTGACCAATCAGCCTAAGGCTCAATGACCGGCGGCTCTTCCCGAGGCAGGCGCAGGGTGAAGAGCGCACCACCTTCCGGACGGGTGACACCCAGTATGGTGCCGCCATGGGCCTGGGCAATGGCTTTGCAGATGGCCAGGCCCAGACCGACACCCGGAATCGAGCTTTCCTTTTTTCCGCGCACGAATTTACTGAAGAGGGTTTCCTCGTGACCACGAGGCAAACCCGGGCCGTCATCGGCCACCCATAACTCGATAGTCTCAGCCGTGGCCCTTGCCCCCAGGTGGATGGGCGTTTGCGCGGGCGTGTATTTGACGGCGTTTTCGATCAGGTTGATCAGCAGGCGTTCAATCAATACGCCGTCGATATGCACCACCGGTACGTCGTCGTCCAGGACAACCTGCACAGGATGACTGCCCAGGATAGGTTGCAGGGCTTTCAGGGCGCTGCCCACCACGTCCTTGATCGGCTGCCACTGTCGGTTCAGCGCCAGCTTGCCGGACTCCAGATGAGCCATGTCCAGCAGGTTGTTGACCAGGGTATTCATGTGCAGCGCGGACTCTCCGACGGCACTGGCGATCTGTGCGGCATCGCCCGACAGGGGAGGGCTTGTCTGCTTGAGGGCTGCGCTGAGTCCCACCAACACTGACAGAGGCGTTCGCAGGTCATGGGAAATGGCCGCCAGCAGTGAGTTGCGCAAGCGCTCGGACTCCATCTGAACCGTGGTGTCCTGGGCCACATTGACGTAGTGAATCCTTTCGAGGGAGATCGCCAGCAATGAGCTGCAGGTGTCGAGCAGTCGCCGCTGTTCCGGTACCACCAGGCGACTGGCGTCTCGTGGCTGCACCGCCAGTACCCCGCGCACCCGCATGGGCGCCGCCAGGGGTAGATAGAGCGTGGCGCTCGAAGGCAGCGTGTCGGTGCCATAGCCGGCCGGCTCGGTTTTATCGTAAGACCACTGGGCAATGGCGATGTCGACCTGTGGAGGATCGCCGATGATCATCGGGGCCTGCAGCTTATTGTCGTCGTCAGCGACCAGCAGGGCTGATCGTGCACCAAACTCGGCGGCCAGAAAACGGGCGCCAATCTCCGCGACCTGTTCGGTCATCAAGGCCGCCGACAACAGGCGTGACATCTCGTACAACGCCCGCATGCGATCTTCGCGGCGTTGCGCCACCCGTGCCTGGTAGGTCAGGCCGGCGGTCATCTGGCCGATCACCAGGGCGACAACCAGCATGACACAGAAGGTCACCAGGTACTGGACATCGGCAATGGCGAATGAATAACGCGGCGCCACAAAGAAGAAGTCGAAGGATGCCACGGACAAAAAGGCCGCCAGAACGGCCGGGCCTCGACCAAAGCGCACCGCCGCGGCAACGACGGCGAGCAGGAAGATCATGACGATATTGGCCTGCTCCAGGATCTGGGCCAGGGGCATGGCCGCCAGGGTCGTCAAGATGCAGAGTGCCACGCTCCAGAGATAGGGTTGCAACACCAACGGGCTGTGGGTTGCCGTAAAGCCTGTCTCGGTTTGCATCCGCTGGCTGGCGGGAAGAGAGACCTGGATCACATCCAGGTCCGCACCCAGTGCTCCGATGCGATCGGCGATCGCCCAGCGCCAGAATCGACGACGCAGGTGCTCGTCACGGCCCAGCACGATTTTGGACAGATTGTGTTGCCGTGCATATTTGACCAACACCTCGGCAATATCCTGGCCGGCCAGGGTCGAGATTTGCGCCCCCAGGTTCTGGGCCAGCTTCAGGGTCGCCAGAACGCGGCGGCGCTTGGCCTCGGGCAGGCGCTGCAAGGCCGGGGTTTCGACATACACGGCGTGCCACGGCACATTGAGCTGGGCGGCCAGGCGTGCGGTCGAGCGCACGGTCTTTTCCGCATGCTCGTGGGGACCGATGCAGGCGAGCAACGACTCGCGCGTGCCCCAGACCGGCTTGACCGAGGTATTCAGGCGGTACTGCAGCATCTCACTGTCGACCCGGTCGGCGGTGCGCCGCAGCGCCAGCTCGCGCAAGGCGATCAGGTTGCCTTTGCGGAAGAAGTTCTGCACCGCACGCTCGGCCTGCTGGACCAGATAGACTTTGCCTTCCTTGAGGCGTTGCAACAGATCATCGGGTGGCAGGTCGACAATGACCACCTCGTCGGCGGTGTCGAACACATGGTCGGGCACGGTCTCCCAGACCTTGATCCCGGTGATGCCGCCGACGATGTCATTCAGGCTCTCAAGATGCTGGACGTTCATGGTGGACCAGACATCGATACCGGCGCCGAGCAGTTCTTCCACATCCTGCCAGCGCTTGGGGTGGCGCGAGCCAGTGATGTTGGAGTGTGCCAGCTCGTCAATCAGGATCAGGGCCGGTCGGCGCGCCAGAGCGGCGTCCAGGTCGAATTCGGTCAGGGTCCGGTGCTTGTCGACGACCTGTTTGAGCGGCAACTGTTCAAGCCCATCGGTCAGTGCCATGGTTTCGGCTCGGCCGTGGGTCTCGACCACGCCGATCAGCACATCGACATTTTGCAGCTTGGCGGTCTGGGCGGCGGCCAGCATCGCGTAGGTTTTACCGACGCCGGCACTGGCACCGAAAAAAATCTTCAAGCGACCGCGTTTGGCTTGCGCTTCTTCTTCGCGGATCTGTGCCAGTAGCTGGTCCGGATCAGGACGTTGTTCGGCCATCAAGCCCACCCTGGGTCAGTGGGCACTCAATGCGCGGCGTCGAGTGCCAGGTTCAATGCCAACACGTTGACCCGCGGCTCGCCGAGGAACCCGAACAGCATGTTTTCCGAGTGCTCGGCGATCAGCTCGCGGACCCGCTCGACGGGCAGGTTGCGCATACGTGAGACGCGTGCGGCCTGGTAGAGGGCGGCGGCGATACTGATATGCGGATCAAGGCCACTGGCCGAGCTGTAGACCAGATCGGCGGGTATCGTGGCGGTGTTCCCCGGATCGGCGGCGTGCAAGGCGTCGATCCGGCCCTTGATGGCATCGCCCAGGGCCGGGTTCAGCGGGCCCAGGTTCGAGCCGCCCGAGGCCAGCGGATTATAGGCCATGGGGCTGGTGGCGGACGGCCGACTCCAGAAGTACCTGGGGTCACTGAACCCTTGGCCGATCAGCAGCGAACCCACGGCTTTACCATCCCTTTCCACCAGGCTTCCCGCCGCCTGATAGGGGAACACCAGCCGGGCGATCCCGGTGGTGAGCAGCGGATAGGCGAGGCCGGTGATCAGGGAGAGTGCGATCAGCAGGGTCAAGGCGGGACGCAACAGAGCTAGCATGACAGTACCCCCTCAAGTCAGACCGACAGCAGACAAGGCCATGTCGATCACCTTGATGCCGATAAATGGAACGATCACCCCGCCCAGCCCATAGATCAACAGGTTGCGGCGCAGCAGCGAGGCCGCGCCGACCGGGCGGTATTTCACCCCTTTGAGCGCCAGGGGAATCAGGAAGATGATGATCAGTGCATTGAAAATCACCGCCGAAAGCACTGCGGAGTTGGGACTTGTAAGGCCCATGATATTGAGGGCCGAGAGCTGCGGGTAAGTGGAGACAAAGGCGGCCGGTACGATGGCGAAATATTTGGCGATGTCGTTGGCGATCGAGAAGGTGGTCAACGAACCACGGGTCATCAGCATCTGCTTGCCGGTCTCGACCACCTCGATCAGTTTGGTCGGGTTGCTGTCCAGGTCCACCATATTACCGGCTTCCTTGGCCGCCTGGGTGCCCGAGTTCATCGCCACGGCCACGTCGGCCTGGGCCAGTGCCGGGGCATCGTTGGTACCGTCCCCCGTCATGGCCACCAGCCGACCTTCGGCCTGGTAGCTGCGGATCAGTTGCAGCTTTTGTTCGGGGGTCGCTTCCGCCAGAAAGTCATCGACCCCGGCCTCCGCGGCGATGGCGGCAGCGGTGACCCGATTGTCGCCGGTCACCATCACCGTCTTGATGCCCATGCGTCGCAGCTCGACGAAGCGCTCCTTGATCCCGCCCTTGACGATGTCCTTGAGTTCGATGACCCCCAGCACCTTGGCCCCGTCGGCGACCACCAGCGGTGTGCTGCCCCGGCGTGCCACTTCCTCGATGTTGGTTTGCACCGCGGCCGGAAAGCTGCCGCCCAGGCTCTGGACGTGCTTGAGGATCGCCTCGCCGGCGCCTTTGCGCAGTTGCCGGTCACCGAGGTTGACACCACTCATGCGGGTCTGCGCGGAAAAGTGCACGAAGTGCGCATCGAGCGCCGCGATATCCCGTTCCCGCAAGTTGAATTTTTGCTTGGCCAGCACCACGATGCTGCGTCCCTCGGGCGTTTCATCGGCCAGGGACGCCAGTTGCGCCACATCGGCCAGTTCCGCCTCCTTGATGTCCGGCGCCGGCAAAAAGGCCGAGGCATGGCGGTTGCCCAGGGTGATGGTACCGGTCTTGTCGAGCAGCAGCACGTCGACATCCCCGGCGGCCTCCACGGCCCGGCCAGAGGTGGCGATGACATTGGCCTCCATCATGCGGCTCATGCCCGCCACGCCGACTGCCGACAGCAGGCCGGCGATGGTGGTGGGAATCAGGCACACCAGCAGTGAGATCAGCACGGTGAGCGAGACCGGCACACCGGCTTTCAC
This sequence comes from Pseudomonas sp. MWU12-2037, assembly GCF_023242345.1. Classification (NCBI taxonomy): domain Bacteria; kingdom Pseudomonadati; phylum Pseudomonadota; class Gammaproteobacteria; order Pseudomonadales; family Pseudomonadaceae; genus Pseudomonas; species Pseudomonas sp. MWU12-2037. The sequence goes on from NZ_JALLIZ010000005.1 coordinate 135,425, forward strand.
CACGGCAACGCCAAACAGCGAGAAGGGCAGCAGGGTTACCGTGACCCCGAGGAACACGATGGTCAGCGCCACGAGGAGAATCGACAGGGCGATTTCATTCGGGGTCTTTTGCCGCTTGGCGTTCTCGACCATCGCGATCATGCGGTCGACGAAGGTTTCACCGGGGTTGGCCGTGACCCGTACGATGATCCAGTCCGAGAGGACCCGTGTCCCGCCGGTCACCGCCGAGAAGTCGCCGCCACTCTCGCGTATCACCGGGGCTGACTCGCCGGTGATGGCCGACTCATCCACCGAAGCGGCGCCTTCGATCACATCACCGTCGGCCGGTATGAGTGAGTTGGCCAGGTCGCCGGCTTCAACCACCACGACATCGCCTTTGCACAGATCGCTGGATTTGGCCAACTGCCACTCGGCACCGTAGTGGGGCTCGCGCAGTTTCTTGGCCCAGGTTTCCTTTTTGAGATTGCGCAACGAAGCCGCCTGGGCCTTGCTGCGGCCTTCGGCCAGGGCTTCGGCGAAATTGGCGAACAGCACCGTGAACCACAGCCACAAGGCGATCGCCAGGATGAAGCCGGTGCTGGCTTCGCCCTTGCCGCCGAGGGCCTGGACCCACAAGCCGGTGGTGATAATGGCGCCGATGTAGACGACGAACATCACCGGGTTGCGCCACTGGACTCGCGGACTGAGCTTGCGCAGGGCGTCGACGACGGCAGGTCGCAGCAGTGTCGGATCGAACAGGGAGAACGCTTGACGTGTCATGTGCCTGATCTCACTTGAACAGCATGAGGTGTTCGACTACCGGGCCCAGCGCCAGCGCCGGCACGTAGTTCAGCAAGCCGACCAGCAACACCGTGCCGATCAGCAGGACGACGAACAGCATGCCGTGGGTCGGCATCGTGCCGCCGGTCACCGCCAGGCGCTTCTTGCCGGCCAGGCTGCCCGCGACCGCCAGCACCGGCACGATGACGCCGAACCGGCCAAACCAGCAGACGACGGCCAGCAGCGTGTTGTAGAAGGGTGTATTGGCCGACAGCCCGGCAAAGGCACTGCCGTTGTTATTGGCCACAGAAGTCAGGGCATAGAGGATTTCCGAAAAGCCATGGACACCGGGATTGGCGATGCCCAGGCGGCCCGCATCGGTCATGACGGCGACTGCGGTGCCGAGCAGCACCAGCAACGGCGTGACCAGAATGGCGATGGCGACCATCTTCATCTCGTAGGCTTCGATCTTCTTGCCCAGATACTCGGGTGTGCGTCCGATCATCAGCCCGGCGATAAATACCGCGAGAATGGCGAATACCAGCATGCCGTACAGCCCGGAGCCGGTCCCGCCGAATACCACCTCGCCCAGTTGCATCAGCACCAGGGGCACCGCGCCGCCCAGGGGGGTGAACGAGTCGTGCATGGCATTGACCGCACCGCACGAAGCCGCCGTGGTCACCGCCGCGAACAGGCTTGAGGCACTGATGCCAAAACGCAGTTCCTTGCCTTCCATATTGCCCGCGGCATTATCGATGCCCAGCGAGGCGAACTGCGGATTGCCGAGTTGCTCGTAGTGGGTGACGGCGATCACCGCAATCACGAAGAGGATGGTCATGGTTGCCAGCAGGGCCCAGCCTTGGCGTATGTCGCCGACGACATGACCGAAGACGAAGCACAAGGCGGTGGGGATCAGGAAGATCGCGATCAGTTGAAAGAAATTGGTGACGGCGGTGGGGTTCTCGTAGGGGTGCGCCGAGTTGGCGTTGAAGAAGCCGCCACCGTTGGTGCCGAGCATCTTGATCGCTTCCTGGGAGGCCACCGGTCCCATGGCGAGGGTCTGTTTATCGGTACTGCTGGCCACGGTCAGCGGATTGCCCTTGGCGTCGACGCTCGGCTGGCCCGCGGCGTCGAGTACCGGGGCCTGGTACTGCATGACCTCCAGCGTGGTGACGTCCTTGTACGGGGCAAGGTTCTGGATCGCCCCCTGGCTCACAAGGAACAGCGCGAAGATCAGCGACAGCGGCAACAGGACCCACAAAGTGATCCGAGTGAGATCGACCCAGGCATTGCCGATGCTGTCGGCGCTGTGGCGGGCAAACCCACGGACCAGGGCAATCGCCACGACGATACCGGTGGCCGCGGACATGAAGTTCTGCACCGTCAAGGCGAGCATCTGGGTCAGGTAGCTCATCGCCGACTCGCCGCTATAGGCCTGCCAGTTGGTGTTGGTGACAAAACTGGCGGCGGTATTGAACGACGAGTCCGGGGTGATGGCGGGAAACCCCTGCGGGTTGAAGGGCAGCACGCCTTGCAGCCGTTGCAAGGCATAGACGGCCAGCAGCCCCAGGCTGTTGAACAGGATCAGGGCCAGGGCGTATTGCAGCCAACCCATCTGCGTTCCAGGCTGGACACCGGCAAGCCGATACAGCGGTGACTCGACGCGCGAACCGAAGGCGAAGCGGCCTTCCATCACGCTGGTCAACCAGCGCCCCAAGGGCCAGGCCAGAATAACCAGCAGCAAAAGAAAGGCCCCGAGCAGGACCCAGGCTTGAAGATTCACAGGAAGTCCTCCGGAAACAGCAGCGCCGCGACCAGGTAAACCAGCAGGCCGGCTGCTATCAGGCCGCCGAAAAGATAGAAGGCGGTCATGACCGTCTCCTTTTCAGCGCCGCACAGCCGTACGCCATGCCCACCAGGCTGATGAAGAACAGTGCACCGAGTACCAAAAAGATGAAGTCCATGGCATTTCCTCCAGTGATGGAGGGAGCATAGCCGGACATCTAGAAAATGCTTACAAGGATTGGCGCAAGCCAAAGGCTCTGCGCCAGTGGTGTGGCTTGAGGTCATGACCCGTTTTTGTTGGCGGGAATGACCTGGAAACTGGCTCACCTGAAAAGGCAGTCAGGCGCTTCCAAACGGGTGCGATCCAAATCGCTGATTCATGGATTGGAAACCATCAAGGATCGACCTGGCCCATCAGCTCAGCCACCGACTCCTGCCGTTTGGCATAACGCTGGGCCAGCACCGCACAGACCATCAGCTGAATCTGATGGAACAGCATCAGCGGCAGGATCAGCACGCCGATGGTGCTGCCGGCGAACAGCACCTGGGCCATCGGCACGCCGGTGGCCAGGCTTTTCTTCGAGCCGCAGAAGAGGATGGTGATGCGGTCTTCCTGGTCGAAGCCAAAGGCCTTGCCCAGCACGGTGGACGCCAGCAGCACCAGCCCGAGTATCACGCCGCAGACCACCACCAGGCCGGCCAGGTCCCAGAGCGGGATCTGATGCCAGATGCCTTCGTTCACCGCTTCGCTGAAGGCGCTGTAGACCACCAGCAGGATCGAGCCCTGGTCAACGAACTTCAGCCAGGCCTTGTTACGTCCCACCCAGGCACCGATCCAGCGTCGGGCGATCTGCCCGGCAATGAACGGCAGCAGCAGTTGCACGCTGATCTTCAGGATCGCATCGAGGGTCGAGCCACCGCTGCCGTGCACGTCCAGCAGCAAGGTCACCAGCAACGGGGTGAGGAAGATGCCGAACAGGCTTGATGCCGCCGCGCTGCAAATCGCCGCCGGCACATTGCCCCGGGCCAGGGAGGTGAAGGCAATCGCCGACTGCACCGTGGCCGGCAGGGCGCAGAGGTAGAGCATGCCCATATACAGCTTGTCGCCGATCAGCGGAGACAGCAGCGGCTTGAGCGCGACGCCCAGCAGCGGGAACAGGACAAAGGTCAGGCTGAACACCAGCAGGTGCAGGCGCCAGTGGCCGGCACCGGCGATGATCGATTCGCGCGACAGTTTGGCGCCATGCAGGAAGAACAGCAGGGCAATGGCGATATTGGTCAACCAGCTGAAACCGACGGCGACCTGGCCACTGGCGGGCAGGAAGCTGGCGAGAAGCACCACGCTGACCAGGGTCAGGGTGAAGTTGTCGGGCAGGAAACGAGGGCGAGTCATCAGGCGGGTCATCCAGAAGCCAGAAACAGTAGAGGGACTTTAGCCTGTCTACGGATTGCCGACTAACGCCAATAAGTCCATGAATGTCGCCTAACGGACATAACGTAGCGCCCAGCCGTATTCATGGCCACGCTCCGGGAAAAAAGCCGGAAAGCCCGCACGGCCCATGACTCCGGGGCGATGCAGGCGTGTTTCAGAGGACCGTCGTCAGTTTTGTTCGAACGCTGCATTCCAATCCAGCATGTTTTCTCCCATGGCTCAGATACGGCCGGCAGTGACGCCACCATCGACGGGCAATACGGTGCCGGTAATCCACGACGCCTGTTCCGAAGCCATGAACAGGATGGCCTCGGCCACATCGCCAGGCTGACCGTTGCGCCCCAGCGGGTGGAAGGCGTTGAAGGTCGGTAACACGGCCTTGACTTGTTCGCTGTCCATGAAGGTGTTGTACACCGGCGTTTCGACCACGGCGGGGGCGACGGTGTTGATGCGGATATTCGACGACGCCAGCTCGATGGCCAGGTTGCGGGTCAGGGCATGGACGCCGGCATTGGCTGCCGAGTAGGCCGCCGACGGCGTCGCGCCAATGGCTTGCAGGGCCCACAGGGAGCCGGTCTGCACGATGGCGCCGCCGCCACGTTGCTGCATGGCTTTGGCGGCCGCCTGGGCCATGAAGAATTTGCCCTTGAGGATGATATCGACGAAGCCGTCGTATTCCTGCTCGTCCAGCTCGAGGAAAGGTTTGGGGTTAAACACACCCGCGTTGTTGATCAGAATATCCACGCCGCCGAACTCGGCGCTGGCCAGCTCGACCAGGGCCTGAGCCGTGGCGGGCTTGGCGATATCGGCCGCGAGGAAACGCACTTGCTTGCCGGTGGGGTCGATCTGCACGGCGGCTTTTTCCAGTTTCGCCTCGTCACGGCCGCTGATCACCACGCTGGCGCCTTCGGCCACCAGGCGTTGCGCCACTTCCTTGCCGATGCCTGAACCGCCGCCGGTGACGATGGCGACCTTGGAAGAAAATCTTTTCATGTTTTTGCCCTGTGCTGGGTGAGTGAAATAACCTGAACCGTTCTACGCTGGGTCTTCGTTGCTGTAGTGCTTCGGCTTGGGTGCTATTCTTCGCCTTGCCAGCAGGGCTCACAAATCAGAAGTTTTTTTCATTCATTAAAGAAAATCTTTAGCAGATGACCGCACCAACCTATCTCAACGCGCTTCGCGCATTCGAAGCGGCTGCCCGGCACCAGAGCTTTTCGGCCGCGGCCGCAGAGCTTCATGTCACTTCCGCGGCCGTGGGCCAGCAGGTGCGCACGCTGGAGGCGTGGCTGGGGATTGCCCTGTTCAATCGTGCTTCTAGTGGTTCGACGCGGCTGGTGCTGACCGATGTCGCGCGCAAGGCGCTGCCGGATATTCGTGACGGCTTTGAGCGCCTGAGCGTTGGGCTGGCGCGCTTGAAGGAGGGGAGGCTCAGCACCGGGCTGACCGTAACGGTGAGCCCGGCGTTTGCCGCCAAGTGGCTGTTGCCACGGATCGAGCGTTTCCAACTGGCCTATCCGCAGACCGATGTGCTGTTGGACACCAATCTCAGGCCCGTGGATTTCATTGCCGAAGGCATGGATATCGGCGTGCGTTATGGTGCGGGACGTTGGCCGGGATTGACCGCGATCAAATTGATGGACGAGGAAATGTACCCGGTGTGCGCGCCCAGCTATCCATTGCTCAAGGCCGGGCGATTACCGGGCAAGCGCCTGGCCGAGGCGACACTGATCCATGATTTGTCGATGGCCGGCGATCCGGCCTACCCGACGTGGCGGACCTGGCTCGATATTTCGGGATACGGCGATATCCAGGCGGAACACGGGCTGCGCATCAACAACTCGGCGGCCGTGCTGCAAGCGGCCATCGATGGCCAGGGCCTGGCCCTGGGGCGCAGCGTGATGTTACGCGATGACCTGGCGGCGGGTCGGCTGATCCGCCCCTTTGGCGAAGCCAGTCATCCATTGGTGTTTGCCTACTACATCGTCTATCGACCCGAGATGGAGGGGTTGGCAAAGATCCAGGCGTTCCGTGACTGGCTGCTTGAGCAGGCGTCCCCCAGCGTTGGAGGCTGAGTTCCTCTCTTTCCTTGAAGAAAATATTACCCGTGCCTATTTCAGGTAACAGGCCCCGATCCAGTCCTGAGGGTTTGGTGACAGTTGCCGGGCCAGGGGCAAGTAACGGGCATCCAGTTGCGCGGCGAGCCAGTAGAGTTTGTTGCTGCTTTTCGGCTCCCAGGTGCCGCTGTACCCGGCCTCTCCGACGTTGGCACGGTCGCGGTCAAACTTCACGCGGGTATGCACGAACTCCTGATGGCTGCGTTGACCGTTGGCATAGGGCACCAGCCAATCGAGCGAACGGACCAGGGAGGAACCGGTGGGGGCGGTGTAAGTCAGCCAGTTGCCACCGTAGGGCTTGGCCGCCAGGGCCGCTTGAACCATTGGCTCCAGGTCATAGACGACATAGTGCAGCGCATCGCGTTCCCTGAAGTCGAACACCGAGCCATCCGGCAAGAGGTTGTCCGCGACCTGTTGCTGGAACAGCTGGAAGGCCTGTTCGAGCATGGCGTGATCAGCCAGTGCGGCGGCGGCCATTGTCACCAGCTTGACGCGATGGCTCTGCCAGTTGTTGATCTCCTTACCGCCCTTCGAACCGTGGAACTGCCGGATTTGCGCGATGTAGCCGTTTCCGAGTTCGCGCAGGAAAGCCTGGCTGGCGGCCCGCGTTTGCGGGCTGAGTGCGTTGGCGGTGAGGGTATAGGTATCGATCAGTTGATCGAGATTGGTCTCGTCAATCGGGTTGAAGTCCGGCTGATAGGTGCGGGTCCAGGCGGCAAGCCCCTCGTCGACCTGTTGCAGATAGCGCGGATCGGCGCCCAGGCGCCAGGCCAGTGCTGCCTGGCGCAGTACCGGCCAATCCTTTTCCGCCGCGATGCTCTGCTCGCGAATGCCCTGGTTCGGCAGGGTGCCCTCCGTATGCAGATGGGGCTGGGCGTGGGTGCCATCGCCGAGATGCCCTTGTGCGGCAGCCAGCAGATGCTTGGCGGATGGGCTGGTGGCGACGGGTTGGCAGAGGCTCATGATTTGAGGTGAGGTGGTGGCACTCGAGAGCGTGCTGACCAGTGCTGCGACGATACCGAAGGCCCATGCTGCAGTGCCGGGAAAAACTCGTGACATGCTCTATCTCAACGCTTGATAAGTGAAACCAGTGCGGCTGGCAAGTGTTGGAAAAACTAGCACAGCGTGGTTTCTTTCTTGATGAAACCGGCGAGCGGTAACCGCCACGAAGAGGACGACAACGGCCATGGCGCTCAACACTTCGGCGGCTTGCAGCAAGTAGACCCGGTCAAAGCCGCCGTCAGCGTGAGGGCCGGCTGAATTCCGGAATTTTTTGAGCCGAATGCTGGTTACCCACTACTAGAGCCAGTATCGCCAGGCCCTGGATTCCGGCCGCCAGCCCCAGCAGCAGGAGTTCGCCATGGGACCCGCCGACCAGTGATTTAACGGCGCCAAAGAGCGCCGGCGCAAAGGCATAGCAGCCTTGGGCGGTAGCGACGATCAGCGTCACCACGCGCTGTGTTTGCTGGCGCGGGAATTCCGCTTGGGCAATCAGCGGCGGCAAGGAGGTGGCGTTGCCGATCCCCGCGCCAAACAGGATGACCCCCAGCCACAGCAGATCGGGGAAGCTGCCTAATCCGGTCATGACCAGGCAGCCGAGCAACTGGCAGCCATAGCTCAGGCAGGCAACGGTGCGCCGGTTGGCATTGGGTGGCATCAGCCAACCGACCAGAAACCGGCCGGCGATGGCGCTTGCCGTTGCCAGGCCCATCGCCAGGCCGGCCTTTGCCTCTGTGACGTGATCGACCAACAGCAGGAACAAGTGGGTAATCAGCCCGATCTGGGCGAACAATCCCAGGGACATGGCGGCCGCCAATGTCACGAATCGACGATTGCACCATAGCGAGGTTGCCTTGCTACCCGGGGAGACGGTCGGCTGCTCAGGTGGCTGATCCGCCCCATCGGCATATTGCCCGAGGTCTTCAGGTCGAACCTTGAAGACCTTGATCGACAGCACGGCAATCGTCGTTATCGACACCAGGCCAACCCCTAGCGCGGCCTGGGTGAAGCCGATCCGGTCGATCAGGAACACCCACGCGGATGAAAAGATCACCCCGCCGATACTGGCGCCGTTGTAGGCCATTGCCAGGGCCGCCGGACGCTTGGCCATAAACCATGGGGCGATCAGCGCGTTGACGGCGGCGGCGCCCATGCTCACCCAGCCCAATCCACTGAGCAGTGCGGCCAGGAACAATTGGTAGGGTTGATCGGCTACCGACCATCCATAAACGCCGATGCCGAGCAGGATCGATCCGAGCACAGTGGTGCGGGGCAGGCCCAGGCGCTTGTACAAGACGGGCAGGTTCACCACCACCAGGGTGCCCGCGAGAAAGTGCAGGGTGACGGCGGCCGAGCACAAGGGCAGCGACCAGCCGGTTCGCTGAATCACCGCGTAGAGAAAGATCGGCGGACCGTAGAAGCCGATCCCCCAGCCGAATACCGCCATCACAAAGGTCGCCGCCACGACCTTTCGGCCAAAAAAATTCGATTGCTGCATGGGTGAATCCCTTCAAGTGGTTTGGCATCAGTATGATGATGAAAAAACCGCGATACTTCGCGAGGGAGTGAACTATGGATGTCGAAGCGGCTGATCTTTCCCTGGCGGCGGTGGCCGGTGCGATTGCCGATCCGGCCCGCTCGCGGATGCTTTGCAGCTTGCTGGATGGGCACGCGCGCACGGCCACGGAATTGGCCGCCGTGGCCGATATCGGCGCGTCCACCGCCAGCGGCCATTTTTTGCGTTTGCGTGAGCAGGGGCTGGTGGAGATGCTGGTCCAGGGTCGGCATCGCTATTACCGATTGGCCAATCCCCAGGTGGCACATGCGCTGGAGGCCTTGTTATCGCTGACTGATCGGCGCATGACGCCGTTTCAGCCCAGCACGCCTTCGGCCTTGAAGCGGGCCAGGACCTGTTATGACCATATCGCCGGGGAAGTCGCGGTCAAACTGCATGACGCCTTGTTGCAGGCGAGCTGGATCGAAGAGCAGGGCAAGGACTATGTCCTCACGGAAACGGGCAGCGCTTCGTTGGCGCGCTTGGGTATCGATATCGAAGCCGTATCGCGCCAGCGCCGGCGCCTGGCTTATCCCTGCATGGACTGGAGCGAGCGCTCACCGCATATCGGCGGTGCGTTGGGCGCAGCCCTTCTGGACCTGCTGCTCAAGCGCGGCTGGGTGAACCGCCATCTCGACTCCAGGGCCCTGAATCTGACGCCGAAAGGCGCGAAGAGCCTGGCAACCGCGTTTGGCCTCCAGGCTCGTTAAAGGCATCACTGCGCCGTTTCCGCGCCTGCCGCGTCGCGCTCACTGACCAGCGCCAGCAGCGTCAGGCGATTCTGTGACAGCATCACGTTGCGCACGGTTTCCATGCGTTGCTGGTCGATGGTGTCCCAGCCCAGGGCCCGCAAAATGGGCGCGCGCTTCACGCGAAACAATGTGCCCTGGCTGTTGAACGCCATCGCCCGGATGATCGTGATTTCGTCATCGGCGGGCAGTCCGCTCAGGCGCCCGACGATGCTGCGGGTGACGTGGGACAGACGTTTATTGAGGCCCTGTTCCATCAGCGTCGCAGCGGACGGTGGGCCCAGGCCGGCTTGCTCGCAAGCCATGAAGCGACGCCAGTCGGCGGATTGCGGCGTCTCGAGAATGAACGACAGGAAGACGCCGAGAATTTCCAGGTAGCGCTCGGTCAATGTCTGGTCATCGGCGTGGGGATCGTCCAGCGCCTCTTCGGCAGCCGAAACCACGTCCGTCAATTGCACCCAGATCTGCGCGAGGATGTGCTCGACGCACGCCAGGTAAACCCCTTCCTTGTTGTCGAAATAGTATTGCAGCGCCGGCGCATTGACCCCGGCAGCGGCTGCGATCTGACGTGTCGAGGCGCTTTCGAAACCATGGGTGGCGAACTGGTCCACGGCGGCTTCGATAATCCGCAGGCGCGTTTCTTCCCCGCGCTGGTAGCCGCCTTCATTTGCTGGTCGATGTCGTGCCATGGGTAAGCCTGGAAAAAGAATGCCCGGACAAATTATATCACTTGACATAAATTCGCCATCGCCGCATTTTTTACCAACTGGAATATTTTGGAGTGCGGCATGTCCGTCGATCAGCCTATCGGTCAACACGGTCGCCTTGAGCCCGTGGCTGACAGCAATCTTTCCGAGCGCCGCAACAAGCCGCCACGAGCCTTGATCGGGGTCGGCGTTGTCGCGCTGCTGGCGCTGATCGGCTGGGGCGCGCACTGGTGGTTCAGCGGGCGTTTTATTGAAAGCACCGATGACGCTTACCTGCAAGCCGACAGCATGACCGTGGCGCCCAAGGTCGGTGGGTATGTCGCGCAAGTGCTGGTCAGTGACAACGAAACCGTGAGTATCGGCCAGCCGCTGGTGCGCCTGGACCCGCGCAAGTATCAGGCGGCGCTGGACGAAGCCCAGGCCACCGTGATCTCGCACCAGGCCGATGTGGCCCGGGCCGAAGCCGAGCTGGTGGAGCAGGGGGCCAGTATTGCCCAGGTTCGCGCCCAACTGGACGGCGCCAACGCCGACCTGCGGCACGCCCAGACCCAGGTCAAACGCTACGCGCCACTGGCCCGTTCCGGCGCCGAGACGGAAGAGCATCTGGCCGACCTCAACAATCAACTGGCCCAGGCCAGCACCGGCCTGACCGCGCATCAAGCCTCGTTGCGCGCGGCCGAAACCCGCATCGGCACGCTCAAGGCGCAATTGCAGCAGGCCCAGGCACAACTGGCGGTGGCCCAGGCCAGTGCCCGGCAGTCGCAGCTGGACCTGGACGACACCACGGTGATCAGCACCCTGGCCGGCCGGGTGGCCGATCGCAGTGTACGGGTCGGCCAGTTCACCCAGCCCGGTACACGCCTGCTGACCGTGGTGCCGGTGCAGGCGCTGTACCTGACGGCCAACTTCAAGGAAACCCAGATTCACCATATGCAACCCGGCCAGGCGGTCACGGTGCACGTTGACGCGTTGGGCAGTGAAGATCTGAGCGGGCATATCGACAGCCTCTCGCCCGGCACCGGTTCGCAGTTCGCGCTGTTGCCGGCGCAGAACGCCACCGGCAACTTCACCAAGATCGTCCAACGGGTCCCCGTGCGTATCCAGCTGGATGTACCCGAGTCGGCGCGCGCGGTGCTGATGCCGGGCCTGTCGGTGACCGTCGACGTGGACACCCGCCACCATGGCTAACGCCGCGACGGTCGCCACCACGCAGGGCGCGCCGCAGGAGGCCAATGCCTCGGTGACCGACTGGATCGCGGTCGCGGCCGGTTCCCTCGGTGCCTTGCTGGCCACGCTGGACATCTCCATCACCAACTCGGCCTTACCGCAGATCCAGGGGCAGATCGGCGCCTCGGGCACGGAAGGCACCTGGATCGCCACCGGCTACCTGATGTCGGAGATCGTCATGATCCCGCTGGCGGCCTGGCTGACCCGGGTCTTCGGCTTGCGCCGGTTTCTGATGGGCACAGCAATGGCTTTCACGCTGTTTTCGTTTTTCTGCGGCATGTCCAGCAGCCTCACGGGCATGATCCTGGCGCGCGTCGGCCAGGGCTTTGCCGGTGGCGCGATGATCCCCACGGCACAGACCATCATCGGCACCCGCTTGCCCCGGCACCAGATGGCAATCGGCATGTCGATGTTTGGCCTGACCGTTTTGCTCGGGCCCTTGATGGGGCCGGTACTGGGCGGCTGGTTGACCGAGAACGCCAGTTGGCGCTGGTGCTTTTTTCTCAACCTGCCCATCAGCCTGGCGCTGATCGCCTTGCTCTGGACCGGCATCCGCCCGGAAAAAGCCGACCTTCAACAGTTCATCAAGGCGGACTGGATCGGCATCCTTGGCCTGGCCCTGGGTTTGAGCTCGCTGACGGTGATCCTGGAAGAGGGCCAGCGTGAACACTGGTTCGAGTCCTCGCTGATTGTCGGTCTGAGCCTGCTGATGTTGCTGGGTTTTATCCTGATCGCCATCGGCCAGTTCACGGCCCGCCAGCCCATCATCAAGCTCAGCCTGATGCGTAACCCGCGCTACGCCAGCGTGATTCTGATCGTGTCGACGGTGGGGGCGGCCATCTATGGGATTTCCTACCTGCTGCCGCAGTTTCTCAACAGCATTGCCGGTTACAACGCCCAGCAATCCGGGGCAATCATGCTGCTCTCCGGCGTACCGGCGTTCATGATGATGCCGATCCTGCCGCGGCTGATGCAGCGCTATGACAGCCGTTGGCTGGTGGGCACCGGACTGGTGCTGTTCGTGATCAGTTGCATGATGAGCCTGAACCTGACGGTCGATAGTGTTGGCCATGATTTCGACGCCTCGCAGCTGGTGCGCGGGTTCGCCCAGATCCTGGCGATGATGCCGCTCAACCAGATCACCATGGCGGCTGTCCTGCCCCACGAAAAAGGCGAGGCGGCGGGGCTCTACAACATGTCGCGCAATATCGGCGGCTCCATCGGGCTGGCCCTGACCGGGGTGCTGATCGATCGGCGCAGCAGCTACCACGACGCGATGATTCGCGAATCGCTGACGGCCAACAGCACCTTGGGCCAGGACCATATGGCGGCGCAGACGGCGTCCTTCATGAGCCAGGGCGGTGACCAAGCCCTGGCGCAATTGCAGACGGTCGGCCAGTTGAGTCGCGACATCGCCTTGCAGGCGTCGGTCATGACCTTCACCGATTGTTTCTACCTGCTGGGTATTGCCTTGGCCCTGTGTATTCCCCTGGCCCTCTTACTCAAGAAACCGACCCTTGCGCTGAGCCCTGCACGATGATCGATAGAACCTTGATTTCGGCCCTGATCGTGGGCCTGCTCGCCGGTTGCACCGTCGGCCCCGATTACCACGGCGCGCCCGCGGTTGCCGAGAAAACCGTGGCCGCGGGACGTTTCGCCCACGCGGACCCGGTTGCCGTCAGCACCCCGGCGGTTGCCCACTGGTGGCGTGAGCTGGGGGATGCACAACTCGACAGCCTGGTGGAAACCGCCCTCAACGACAGCTCGGATATTCGCGTGGCCCAGGCGCGCTTGCGCCAGGCGCGGGCCGGGCTGCACGGCCAGCAGGCCGCCGAGCTGCCCAAGATGAGTGCCAATGCCACGGCGATTCGTATGCGCTCTCCCGACCTTTCCAGCCTGACGGGGCAGCAGAGCAGTGGTGGTCGCGGGCCGCTGTCGCTGTATCTGACGGACTTCGATGCCAGCTGGGAAGTCGATATGTTTGGCGGTACACGTCGCGCCATCGAGGCCGCTTCTGCCAGTGCCGATGCCTCGGCCGAGAGCCTGGCCGATGCCCAGGTGCAACTGGCCGCCGAAGTCGTGCAGACCTATGTCGGTTTGCGTGACCAGCAAACCCGCCTGGCCCTGGTCGATGCCTCGGCGGGCCTGGAAGCCCAGGTGGTCGATCTGACCCGGCAGCGTCGCAGCCGTGGCGTGGCTTCGCAATTGCAGTTGGAACAAGTCACCACCCAATGGCAGACCACCCGTGCGCAGCGCCTGCCGTTGCAGGCGCAGATTATCGAGTCGCTGGATCAACTGGCGGTGCTCTGTGATCTGGAACCGGGCGAACTGGACGGCCGGCTCGGTCAACCGGGTGCGTTGCCGAGTGTCCCCGCCAGTGTGCCGATCGCTGACCCGGCGGCGCTGATCAAATCCCGCCCGGACATTCGTGCCGCCGAACGTCAACTGGCCTCCAGCACCGCGCAGGTCGGCGAGAAAAAGGCCGACTGGTTTCCCAAATTGTCCCTGACGGGGGACCTCAGCTTCAGTGCCGCGGCGCCTTCGCATCTGGTGCGTACGGACAACGCCACCTGGTTGCTGGTCCCGCGCCTGACCTGGAACGCCCTGGACTTCGGTCGTGTAGCAGCCGATGTCGACAGCGCCGAAGGCGGCGTCGACGAAGCCCGGGCCCATTACCGTGGCGTGGTCCTCGGCGCGTTGCGCGACGCGGATACCGCCCTGGCGCGCTACGGCCACCAGCGTGAAAACGTGGTCCTGCTCCGTGATATCGAAGCCTCATCGGCCCGCGCGGCGAGCTTGACCCGAGAACGCTACGACGCCGGTACCGCCAGCACCCTGGACTGGCTGAATGCCGAGCGCACGCGCTTTGATGCCGAGCAGAATCGAGTGAGCGGGGACAGTGAATTGCTGAAGGATTTTGCTTCGTTGCACAAGGCCTTGGGGTTGGGCTGGCAGGGCTGAGTCAAGCTGCAGTGCTGGCAGCGTGCCGCCGATGAAGCCCATCAGGCCAGGGCGCTGGACAGATTGTTGGAAATAACCGTCCGGTTTCGGCCATTGGATTTTGCGACGTACAGGGCTTTGTCAGCGATATCGATCAACTGCTCGGGGGTGTCGGCCTTTGATCCGGACAAGGCACTGATGCCAATGCTGATGGTGACGACCTTGGCCGGTGATTCACAGTGTTGAATGGCACTGCGCTCCACGTCTGTTCGGATTTTCTCGGCGATGATAAAAGCGCCGACATAATCGGTACCAGGGAGGACGATGGCAAATTCCTCTCCGCCATACCTGGCCGCAAGATCATGTTCCCGAGTGATATTTTTCTTGATCAGGGTGCTCACGGATTTCAGGCATTCATCGCCTTGTACGTGGCCGTAATGGTCGTTGTACTTCTTGAACAGATCGATATCGATCAGGATGAGGGCGAGGTCATCGGGTTTGCGCTTGGCTTTACTTATTTCCGAGTCGATAAACAGGTCGAACTTGCGGCGATTCGAGAGCCCGGTCAAGCCATCTTCGAGTGCCAGTTGGCCGAGCGCCTTGTTCGCCTCGATGTAGGCTCTTTCGGAATATTGCAGTTCTTTTTGTGCTTGAATCTGCTGGCTCATGATTTTTATCAGGCGATAGCCCAGCAGGCCGAGAATAAGCAGCAATATGGACGATATGATAAAACTGGCAAGGGACTCTCGACGCCAGTCCGTCAATATTTCATCTTTTTCAAAAGCCGCGATGACCACCAGGGGATAGCCATCGACGCGGTGAAAACTGATGATGCGGACGACATTGTCAATAAATGACCTTATTGTTGCGGTGCCCGAGGCGACACCCGGCGTCAATAAGGCGAATACCTCCCCGCTTGAAATGTCCGTACCCACCTCAGTGTCGTGAAAGGGGTGACGCACGATGATCTGCCCTGCCGAGGAGGTGAGATTGATGATGCCATTCTTGCCCATGTCGATGCTGTCGTAGAGGTTGAGGAAGTATTTGAGATAGACAGTGGCTATTGCCACGCCTGCAAAGCTGCCGTCAGGATGATCGATCCTGCGCGATAGGGTGATGACCCATTCGTTTGTCAGGCGGCTGCGGATCGGAGGGCCCAGGAATGGAGTGGAACCGGCATGGTCGCGATGGTAGATGAAATAGTCGCGGTCCGAGTTGTTCAAGTTGGATTGGTTTCTATCGTTTGAGTTTAATAACCAACGTCCTTGTTCGTCGTAAATGGAAAAGCCATAGATTTGTGGTAGGCGTTTTTGTTGAGCTTTTAATATGATCTCCAGATTTTTCAGCTCCTCCGGCCCAGTGCCTTCAACGTTGATCCGTTCCTGGACACCGAGTATCGCGGTATCGGCTTGGGTGAGGGTGGCGGCTATGCTGGACGACAAGGCCTTCGAGAGGTTTGACATCTCGATCTCTTTTTCATGCAGGTGATACCCCAGGGAGTTGGAGATTCCCCAGAGGCTGATGCCGATCAATGAGATGCACACCGCTGTCACAAAGAGAATCACATGACTGATCTTGAGCTTGGTATCCGCCCACTTGGCGCTGAAAGCTGAAGTCGTTTTTGTGAGCATGAACAACACATCCATGTGGTTGAAATGGCTTTGTATAGCTTATGTTTCTTTTACTAAAGTGAAATCATCTTTTTGGGTGTTTTTGTTGTGTTATTTAATCTTTTTGAGTGTGATTCAAGGGCGTTTTGTCTTGCCGAGAAGTGTAGCGGACAGGCGCTGATATCACAGCGCGAGTGCTCGATCCTGAATGACTTGCTTCATCACGAGAGTTGAGCTGAGACGCTGCACATTGGGCAGCACGGACAGTCGCTCATCGCGCTGGTATTGCTGGTTGAACAGCGCCTTGCTTGAATCCTTATGCCTGATGCCGCTGCGCATACTGCTGCGCCAGCGTTATAAAGTCCTGTGATTCGGGGAACGCCTCGAAGCCATGCACGGCCCCGGTGGTGACCCAAGGCAGCTTTTCACGAGTCCAGGTTTCAATGAACGGAGCGAATTGTCGTGGGTTATCCAGCAGACTGGAGCGGACACCGACGATCGCTTCGTTGCCCGCTGGGCGGGTAAACAACCAGCTCAGGCAATGAGGGCAGAAGTAGTGTCGCGTTATCCCGTGCAAGCCGCCGATCACCGGCTCGCCTTGGGTGATCACGAACTGCTCGTTCGGCACTAGCGCACTGAGGGAGAACGCACTGGCCGACATTTTCTGGCAGCCGGTGCAATGGCAGGCCGTGGTGATGATCGGTGGGGCGCGCAGTTCAAAAACGACCTGGCCACAGCGACAACTGCCGTAGGCGAATACTGGGTGACTCATCACTACCTCCTTTCCTCTTGACACTTTAGCGAACGCTACTGGCGTCTGGCCCTGTGGCCAGGTGGGCAGCCCGTCCGGCAGGATCAGCCTGGGTGTAGTTCATGGCGCGACAGCGGCATTGGTCAGTGAGTGGCATGGGTAAAACTCCTTCAAGGGTAGAGGTGGCGGACGAAGCGGGGTGTCCGTGGGATATGCTTGACCAGCATGAGGCCGCGCCTCACGAAAGAAAATTAGCCAAAATTGCCCAGCGGCTCACAGGAAATGTATGAACGCGCCTCAGCTACAGTGGGAAACCCAGCGTGCCTTTCTGGCGGTATTGCGCACCGGCAGTCTATCGGGGGCGGCTCGTTTGCTGGGCATCGCGCAGGCCACCGCGCGTAGGCGGATCGAGGCGTTGGAGCAGAGCGTGGGCGTCAGCCTGTTTATCCGCTCACCAGCGGGTCTGCTGCCGACGGAGATGGCCAAGGACCTGATCAGCCATGTCGAAGCCATGGCCATGGCGGCTAACGCGTTCAATCGAGCGGCGTCGGCGGATGCGCAATTGTCGGGCGGCACGGTGCGCCTGACCAGCAGCAAACTGCTCGGGGTCGAGCTATTGCCGCCCATGTTGCGCACGCTACGCCAGACCTACCCGCAACTGGCTGTCGAGCTCAGTGTGTCGAACCGTCTGCAGGCGCTGGCCCGGCAGGAGGCCGATGTGGCGGTGCGTATCCGTCGGCCGACCGAAGCGGCGGTGGTCACGCGCAAGGTCGGTGATCTGCAAATCGGCCTGTATGCCACCCCTGAACTCCTGGCGGAGCAGGGCGCGCCGGATACCGTTGCGCAGTTGGATGACTATCCGCTGATCGGGCCTGACCGCAATCTGGTGGAACTGCAGTTTCTGCGCGAGCGCGGCTTCGACTGCACGGCGCAGCGCACGCTGATTCGTACCGATGATCACCTCGCACAACTGGCGGCGTTGCGCGCGGGGTTGGGGATCGGCGTCTGTTCCAGCCAACTGGCCCGACGTCACGGACTGATACGCGTACTGCCCGGACAGGTGGAATTTTCCGTGGATGTCTGGATCGCCATGCACCAGGACATGCGCCGGGTTCAGCGTATTGCCTTGGTGTTCGATGCGCTGGGAGCATCGCTGACGCAGTTTCTGGGGACTGACTAAGTCCCCGGGTTGCCAGATCAGGCGTGCTTCACCGTCTGCTTTCTGCTCGCGAAATTGGCCAGCAAGTCGAGACTGGAGCAGAACACAAAGTAGACCAGCGCCACGAACAGGAAGATCTCCGTAGGGTGGACCATCACCCGGTTGCTGACCTGGGTCGCCACGAAGGACAGTTCGCCGACACCGATCACATAGGCCAGGGAGGTGTCCTTGATCAGCGAGATCCACTGGTTGAGGAACGACGGCAGCATGATCGGCAAGGCTTGCGGCAGGATGATCAGGCGCATGACCTGGACGGGTCGCATGCCCAGCGCGCGGGCCGCTGCCCATTGGCCGTCCGGCAGGCTCTGGATACCGGCATGGACCGAGTACGCCAGGTAGGCGCCGCCGATCAGCGACAGGGCGCAGACCACGGTGAACAGCGCCGGGATATCCACGTGGAAGATGATCGGCAGCAGGAAGTAGCTCCAGAAGATCAACATCAGTACCGGGATCGCCCGCAGGAAACCCAGCACCGTGATCAATATTCCCCGTGGCCAGCCCTTCAGGCTGCTCAAGGCTATGCCCAGTACCAGGCCCAGGAGGGCGGCGGATACTCCGGACAGTACGCTCAGCACCAGGGTCAGGGCCGCGCCGCCCAAGGGACCGTCGGGGTAGGCGCCGATCAGGAAGTACTCGAGGTTGTCGCTGATAACGGAAAAGTCCATGTCATGCGGCTCCCTGGCGATAACGTTTGGTCTGGCGGATCCATTGGCCGGCCGCTTCGAGCAGCGCAATGCTGAAGATGTAGAGCAGGGTGGCGAAGCCGAAGGCCTGGAAGGTCTTGAAGGTTTCGGTCTCCACCTGGCGCGAGGCGTAGGACAGCTCGGCGAGGCCGATGGCCATGGTCAGCGAGGAGTTCTTCAACGCATTCATGTATTGCCCCAGCAGCGGCCCGAGGGCGGTGCGCAAGGCTTGGGGCAGGACGATATAACGCCACACCTGTGCCGGCCGAAAGCCCATGGCCACGCCGGCCTCGCGTTGCTGCGGGCGCACCGAGGCGACACCGGCGCGAAATTCTTCGGCGATAAAGGCCGAGGTATACAGCGTCAGCCCCCAGAAACCGGCGATGAATTCAAAGGACGGCCAGCTGATTTCAATGCCGGCCAGGCTGACTTCATGGGGCGTGTTCAGCCAGCTCACCAGTCCTTCGGGCAGCAGGGCACTGAGGCCGAAATACCAGAAGAACAATTGCACCAGCAGCGGCGTGTTACGAAACAACGCCAGGTAGGCCCGTGCCGGCCAGGACGCCAGGCGCGAGCTGCCCAGGCGCGCGAGGCAGACCAGGAAGCCGAGCCCGGTGGCCACCAGGCAGACCACGGCGGACAGGGCCAGGGTGAGGAGAAAGCCATCGAACAGCCATTTCAGGTAATGCGGGCCCAGCAATTCACCAAACATCAATCACGGTGTCCATCCAGAATACAAAGAGCCCGCGCGGAAAACCGCGCGGGCTGTGGGTGTACGACGGGGAGGGCGATCAGCTCTTGTCGCCGATCTTGTACAGGCGGGCCAGCGGTGTCTTGGTGTCCGGGCCGAACCAGGTGTCGTAGATCTTCTGCGCCTGGCCTTTGCTTTCCAGCTCGACCAGCGTCTGGTTGACCAGGTCGGTCAGGGCGGTCTCGCCCTTGGGCAGGCCGACGCCGATCAGGTCATTGGAAATGGTGAAGGGCGGCACTTCGTACTTGTCCTTGTCCGGGACGTTGGCCAGCAGGCCGATCAGCTTCGGACCGTCCTGGGTAATGGCCTGGACATTGCCGTTGCGCAAGGCGGTGAAGGCGAACGGGGTGTCGTCATAGGCGATGACTTTGGCGCCGGGGAATTTCTCGCGCAGCACGCCTTCGTTGACCGTGCCCTTGTCCACGCCGACACGCCATTTGTTCAGGTCCTCCTGGGACTTGAGGGTGCCTTTCTTGACGATGAACTGCTGGCCGGAACTGAAGTAGGGAATGCTGAAATTGACCTGCTCGGCGCGCTCCGGGGTGATGGTGAAGTTGGCCAGGACCAGGTCGACCTTGTTGGCGACCAGCAGTGGGACGCGGTTGGCCGGGTTGGTCGGTTGCAGTTGCAGCTTGACGCCCAGCTTGTCGGCGATGGCCTTGGCGTAGTCCACGTCCAGGCCTTCGATCTGTTTGCTCTTGGCATCGATAAAGCCGAAAGGCGGGTTGCTGTCGAACGAGGCGACGCGCAAAACGCCGGATTTCTTGATGTCCTCCAGGCGGTCGGCATGGGCCAATCCCGAGAGGACGGCGAGGGTGAGGGCAGTGAGGGCAGTTAATTTCTTCATGGGTGATCTCAACACTTAGTGGATGATTCTGGTGCCGAGTCTTGCAGTCCATGAATAAACAATAAAAGAATATAAAAGAATTTGTTGATACTTTTATGGAATAAGTCGGATTTCCGGGGACTTCGTGTAAACCGCGGGCTAGAGCGTTGCCGATCACTGGCTCGGACGAATGCTTCTACACTGAAAGCATCAGGTTTATCCCGTCGAGGGCAATATGAAAATCTCACTTCGCTTGGCGTTTTTCAGCGTGGCGGCGACGCTGGGCTATCTCGGGCTGGCGGTGTGGGGATTCGGTGGCTGGTCGGCCTTTGCTGCCCAACCCGCATTGCTCGCGATCGCCGTGGTGACCCTGTTGTTGGCGGGCTCAGCGCTGTTTACCGAAGCCAACCTCAGCTCCGGCGTGCGCGAGGATCGCGGCAATCGCTGGGTGATTCCGGTCATCGGCGCCCTCGGCTTGCTGCTGGTGGGGCTGGTGCCCTGGACGGCTCGCCTGGGCTGGTGGACCTTTGGTGGTGAGGGCGTGCGTTGGCTCGGCGTGCTGCTGTTTACCGTTGGCGGTGTGTTGCGGATGTGGCCGGTGTTTGTGCTGGGCAAGCGCTTCAGCGGGCTGGTTGCGATCCAGCCGGGGCATCGGCTGGTGACCACCGGGCTCTATCGGGTTTTGCGTAACCCGAGCTACCTCGGGCTGCTGGTCAACTCGCTGGGCTGGGCGCTGGCCTTTCGCTCCGGTGTCGGGGTGTTGCTGACGGCGTTGACGCTGATCCCGCTGATTGCGCGCATGCACTCGGAGGAGGCCTTGCTCAAGGCCGAATTTGGCGAAGAGTACGAGGCTTATCGTGCGCGCACCTGGCGCCTGTTGCCCTGGGTATATTGAGCCGTTCCGTCACGCGTTCTGATTGCCCGAGCGGGTAAACGAATAGCGGTCGATATCCTGCCGGAGCTGCCAACCCTGGCTTTGCCAATAACGGGCCGCGTCCTCATTGGTCTTGAACACGTCGAGATGACACTTGAGGATGCCGTGGGTTTCCAGGATCGACAGGCAGCGTTCGACCAGTGCATTGGCGATGCCCTGGCGCCGATAACGGGGCAGCACGAGCAAGTGCTGCAAGTAGCCCCGACGACCGTCATGCCCGGACATGATGCAACCGCCGAGTTCGCCGTCGACTTCAGCCACGAAGCTCATCCCCGGGTTTCGCTCCAGGTAGCGGGCGGTCGACTCACGGGAGTCGGCGTCACGCAGGGAAATGCCGGGTGTATTGCGCATAAGGTCGATGACCGCCTGGTAATCGTCCATCGTCATGACACGGATATTGATCATGGGGCTGAGCCTGGCTGTGTGGATTGTCCGGCCTGGCAGCCTATCAGAAGCCACTCAAGCGTTGGCATGCCGATCCGCCAAGGCACCTTGCTGGCGGATGCCTGTTCTGTTTTTATGACTCGACCGGTCGCGCGGAGACTGGTTTCGCCAACCCTGTTCCGGAGAAGTGTTGATGTTCCTGATCCTTGCCCTGATCGTCCTCCTCGTCGTATGGGGATGGTGGACCTATCCACGTGTAGGAGGTCTGCTGTTTGACCTGATCACGAGTCTGGAAGCACGGCTCTCCCGGGTGAAGGAAGTCCCGGTGGCGATTGAGCGGATGACCTTGTCGACCTTTCAGGGCGGGACTCAAAGCAACACGCCGCCGCTGTTGCTGATCCACGGTTTCAGTGCCGACAAGAACCTCTGGCTGCGCTTTGCGCGATCCTTCGTTGCTGACCACCGGGTGATCATTCCCGACCTGGCCGGGCACGGCAAAAGTGGTTTCGAAACGGGTGGCGACTACAGTATCGCGACCCAGGCGCAACGCATGGTCGAACTGCTGGACGCCAGCGGGATCGACAAGGTGCATGTGGTCGGCAGCTCCATGGGCGCTTACGTTGGCACCTGGCTGGCGGCGCATTTTCCGGAGCGGGTGCTGTCCCTGGCGTTGATGGGACCGGTGGGGGTCAACCTGCCGCAACCCAATGAAGTGGAAGAGTTGGTCAAGCAAGGCAGGAACCCTTTTCTGATCCACTCGCGGGCGGAGTTCGATCGGTTCTTCTCCATGACCATGGCCTCGCCCCCCTGGATACCTGGCGTGTTGCTGGCGGCGGAGTCGCAGACCTATATCGATCGGCGTCCTGAACTGGCGGAAATCTTCGACGACTTCCATGACAGCCCGCGGATGGAGCCCTGGCTGAACAATATCCGTGTCCCGACCCTGCTGCTGTGGGGGCGTGAAGACCGCATGGTCCCCCTGGCCAGTGCAAAAACCTGGATCGCCGGCATCCCCCATGCGCGCCTGGAGTGCTGGGACGGCGTGGGCCATCTGCCGATGGTCGAGCGCCCGGAGCAGACGGCGGCGCAGTATCGTGAGTTTCTGACGGCGCAATAAGCGATGGACGCGCCACCGCTCTTTTCGCCAAGAGCGACGCCAGGGGTCAGGCTCGGGAGGAGGGCGCACGAACCTTGCCGAAGTGCACGGACAGGTAAGTCCCAATCGCCAGGGCTCCGACCATCAGTGCGATGAACTCCGAATTTAAGCCGACAGTCACGGGCTGTCTCGACAGCAGGGCAAGGCCCACCAGCAGATTGAAGGCACCCCAGAGAAAATTCACCAAGGGTGACGAGGGGCCTTTTCCTCGTGGTTTTGCAAAGGGCGTGGGAAAGACTTGACCGCACAATCCGGCAGCGATGTGCGGAAGGGCATTGCAAAGAAAAACACCGGCAAAAAACGCTGTGATGGACATGGATCACCTTCAGGCTGGGCATGGATAAAGGTTGCTGGTTTCAGCTATCGGTAGCGCGGCTTGTCGGGGCGACACGCCGGGAGATGAAGGCCGCGATTGCCGGTCCGGCCAGCAGCACCACGCCGAAGCGCGCCATCTGCATAGTCATGACGAAGGGCACGTCGACGTGGCTGGAAGCGGCGATGATCGCGACGGAATCCGCGCCGCCCGGGCTGGTTGCCAGGTAAGCGGTGAGCGGGTCGATGCCGGCGGCAAAGACGAACACCAGGGCCAGGCAGCCACAGATCGCGATCAGCGCCAGGGTGCTGGCGAGGATCGCCGGAAAGGCTTTCAGGGCGTACCTCACCAGTGGTCGGGTGAAGGGCAGGCCGATCCGCCAGCCAATAACCGCATAACCGAGTGCCAGCAACCAATGGGGGATCTCGATGCTGATCAAGCCCTGATGCGTGAGGAAGATCCCGCCGATCATCGGCACCAGCAGGGAGGCCACCGGTATTTTTGCCAGGCGTGCGACCAGCGGGCCGGCGGCCACAAGGGCCAGGGTCTGGGCCAGTGGTAGCCAGTCAATGCTCGGAAGCCAGATGACCGAATGCACCTCATGCACCACGCCGGCACCGGTGAAGTGGGTAATCAGCGTGGCGATGACCGCCACCAGGATCACGCGGGTGTACTGCATGCAGGCGACGAGTTGCGCGTCGGCCCCGGCGTTCTCGGCCATCAGGATCATCACCGTGGCGGCGCCCGGGCTCAGCCCCCAGATAACGGTGGTTCCCGGCAATACCCGCAGGAGGGTCAGTCCCCAGCCCAGCAAACCGGCGGCGACGACGACACCGATCACGCCCAGTACAAACAGCGGCCAACTGCCGATGGCGGCACCGGCAAGCGATTGCACCAGGGTTCGGGCAATCATGCAGCCCAGAATGCCCTGGGCGAAGGCGGAGGCCAGCCCTGGAATCCGCACCCGGGTGTTGACGAAGGTGATGGCGGTGATAACGGCGCCTAGCATGGGGCCGAGCAGCAGGGCAGCTGGAATGCCGACCCAGGTCAGGGCCAGGGCGAACAGGGCTGACAATCCCAGGAGCACGCTCCACTGTCCTATCGAGGCGAGCTTGCCGGTTCTGGAAATGGCGAGATGAGCATCTGCGTTGGACATGGAAACCCCTTGATGAAACCGGACTGGAGGCTGGGCGTTGCTTCGGGTCGGTGCGATGCTAGAATGAGAGGATATCCTCTAGTAAAAATAGTGAAGGACATCCTCTCATATGTCAACAAAACCTATCGCCAAGGGTCAGGAGCCCAAACGTGCCAAAGGGCATATTCGTGTGGCGGCCATTCTGGAAGCTGGGGTCGAGCTGTTTACGGAAAAGGGTTTTGATGCGACGACAATGACGGAGATCGCTGCGCGCTCGGGGACGGCGATTGCCTCGCTCTACCGGTTTTTTCCGACCAAGGAGTCCGTGGCTGAGGCGCTGTTGATGAACTACGTCGAGCACGCCTTTGAATCTCTCGCTGAGCTGGGCGCGCAAGCCCGCACCATGACAGCGTCGGAACTGGCTTCTGCGTTTATCGACTTCAGTCTCGCGCTGCAGTCCGAGCGTCAGTTCGCCATCAACCTGGTGGATGTCGCGGGGGCCAGCGAAAGCCGGCGGCAACAGTTTCGCAAGGCCATGGTGGAAGGTATCGAGGTGGCATTGCGTGAGGTGATTCCGTCCCTGGCCCCGGCCAAATCGAAGGCCGTGGCCATGACGCTGCTGAACGTGTTCAAGGGCGTGGGACGGATCAGCGGGGAGGCGCCCGCCATGCAACAGGTGCTGCTGGCGGAGGCCAAGGATATGGTTCGGCTTTATCTTTCGGCGCTGGAGGCCTAGGTCTATACCGGGTTTTCGTCAACGTCGACCTGATTGATGCGGTTGTACACGTCTTGCAAATGGGCAAAGTCGGCGCAATAGAGGTCTTCGATGACTTTGGTGTCGGTGATGGGCCGTTCGAAGGTATGGCCAAAGTCATCGGGGGCGTCGAGGCCTATCGTGCGTTTACTGGCCTTTTCAGCGCTGAGGGGGGGCTTGCGAGCGAGCACTGCTGCCGAAGCGGTGCAATCCCGATATCCTGTCGGGCTTACTTCACTAACGCGGATCACGCCATGTCCAGGTTATCCTTCGCCATCCGAATACTGTTCGCGTGTTGCCTGTTGATCGCTACCGCTAACCACTTGCGGGCAGATTTTCAGCACGGATTCTTCTGGGACTACGGGTATGGGGAAAGTGCGCACTGGGCCAGCCGTGTGTTCTGGGGCGCGTTGACCTTCCTTGATCCGTTGGCCGCGCTGCTGCTATTCATCAAGCCCAGGGCAGGCATTGCCCTGACCGCCGCGATTATCGTGGCTGACGTTGCCCATAACACTTACTACGTCGCGCTGAATCAGCAGTGGCTGGCGTCTTTCTATCTGTCTCAGGTGGCCTTTCTTGTCGCGGTCATGCTGCTTTCGCCCAGGGTCTGGCAGGCGACGCCAAGCCGTCTGCGCCTCGATTCGTAAGTCCTATCAAACTGAATGATTGCTGAACGACCTTCGGATGGAGGTGAATCAAGCCAAATGCCGCACATGTAGGCCATGTTGTGTCTGATATTGTCTGGCCATTACTTATGCTTAAGCGTTGGGTCAAATAAATTCAGCAAGGGATAATGCGATTTGATCAGGTACAGCTCGTTGAATGGAGCAGGGCGCTACGCCTTGTTCTGCATGGTTCTATGCATACTCAGCTTGCCCTTTCAGCTATTTCCGTCCCATTCTGATTTTGGCCTTCAAGGAGAAACAGTCGAATCGTTCACGGGGACATTCATTCACGTAATACATAGTAAGGGCTCGGGCGTCAGCCTCCTGACGAAGAACCTGGAAACTGGACGCTATCAGATGTTTTCAGTCGGCCCCCTGAGTATTTTCAGCGATAGAGTTCGTCACCTCAGAGGGCAACCTATTGAGCTGAGCCAGATCGCAGGCCAAGTGCTGACCTGTCGGATCAACGGTATCGAATTCTGCGCCGCGCGTTGCTGGGATGCGACCAGTTGCATTGCATTTGAGCGCTCGGGTAGTGACAGGTTCAGCAAAGCCGTCCCATGGATGTTTTTGGCTTTCGCTACGTTCTTCGTGATGTTGTCCTTCGTACAGCATCTGCGCCGTAAGCGCTTGGACAGGGTACAAGCGTGATTCCAAGCTGGTTTTGCCAGACGTAGCCCTGCTAATTCCCGTCAATCAAATGCTCAGCCAGATCGGGACTGAACGTTCCGGCTGCTGGGCCACCGTGGCAGTTTCGGGTCGCTGAGGACGAACCATCCGAGTTGCCCGGAATCTTGACCCAGACAGCCAGCACCTCCGGGGTGATTGCCTGGGGTTGTAGGCCGATCTTGCGCCCCGAAGGATTGCACCAGTCACCGGAAGTGGCGCCATTACCGTTGCGGCTGGTATCGATCACCATGGATTTTGCATAGCCGTAATCAGCGGACAACGTGGCATTGATCGCGTCGCCGTAGATACGGGATTGATCGAGGGTGTAGAAGTTGGAGACGTTCAACGCAAAGCCCCGCGCATTCTTCATGCCCGCCGCATTCAAGTAGCCAGCCATGGTGCCTGAAGGTTTCCAGCCCGCATTCCCCGCGTCCAGGTAAACAGCGGCGGAGGGCGCATGCTGTTTGAACCCGGACACCGCGTAATTGAGCAAGGCCAGGCGTTCATCGCGCTTTTGTGGGGGCAGGCATTCGCTGTCTGCCAGTGCATCCGGTTCCAGAATGACCACGGCAGGCTTGTCGCCAATGCCGGTGATAAAACGATCTATCCAGTCTCGATAATCCGCAGCATTCGCCGCACCGCCAGCAGAGGCTCCACCGCTACAGTCACGTCCCGGCAAATTGTACGCAACCAGGATAGGGATCTTGTCGGTCTTGTTGGCCGCTTCAACGTAATGGCTGACGGTCTCGGTGAGCTTGTCCGTTGTCTGGCTGGTGCCGGTCAGCCAGCGGGCGCTGGGCACACCGGCAATCGACGCCTGGATTTTTGCCGTAAGAGGGGACTGGGGGTTCGCCTTCACCCATTGCGCGGCAGTTGATCCGGGATTGACGTAAAAGCCATCGGCGGCATAGGCCGCCGACTGTAGTGATATGAAGATGATACAGGCGGTGAGAATGGCTGCCTTGGGCATTAACTGCTTCTCTGCAAAACAGGGCGGTTGCGCATGTCGAGCGTAACATTCCTGGCACGGTGCTGCTTTTCACTATTGAAGGAGGGGGCCTTGCGCCACCCTCCAATTCGACACTACTTGTAGTGCTGCTCAAACATCGCCACCTGCTCCGGCTTGATCAGCTGGAACGGCACCCACACATCCGGTTCAACCGCTTCGCCCTTGATCATCTTGATCGCCGACTGGACCGCCACGGTCGCCTGGGCCTTGGGGTCCTGGAAGACCGAGGCTATCAGCATCCCGCGCTTGATGGCCGCGAGGCCGTCAGGCAGGCCGTCGATGCCGACGATCGCAACCTCGCCCTTGGCCTTGCCGGCCTGCTGCAAGGCCATGGCGGCGCCAATGGCCATCTCGTCGTTGTTGGCCACAATGGCGTCGAAGTGGGTGCCCGCCAACAGCCAGTTGCTGGTCAGGTCCATCCCTTTGTTGCGCTGCCACTCGGCACTTTGCTGCTCGACAATCTTGATCCCGGGATAGTCCTTGAGCACCTGTTTCACACCCTCGGTTCGGTCATGGGTGGCATTCTGCGCGAGGTCGCCCATGATGATCGCCAGGCTGCCTTTGCCCCCCAGCTTTTCGGCCAGATAACGCATCTGCAGTTGTCCGGCCTCGATATCATTCGACGCCACGGTGACCACACCCTTGGGCAGGGTACGTTCGTCCGGGTGGCGGTTGACGTAGACCAACGGGGTCTTCGCCTCGACGGCAGCGCGGGTCATATTGGCGGTGGCGGAGGTGTCCACCGGTAGGACGATCACCGCATCAACCTTCTGGCTGAGAAAGCCCTCGACCTGGTTGAGCTGACGCACCACATCGCCCTGGGCATCCTCGAACTGGATCTGCACGCCCTCCTGTTTGGCGGCGGCTTCCAGGCCATTGCGCACATAGGTCATGAAGTTGTCGTCAACCCGGGCAATGCTGACGCCGATGCGATAACCGGCGCTGGCCCATTGGCTGAAGAGCAGTAACAGCGTGGCAAAAAGCAGTGTGTAGCGACGCATGATGGTTTTCCTTTTGTTGTTATGAGTTGAAATTCATCAAGATCAAACATGAAGACCTCCGGCGCACTGCAAGTTGAATCCGCCGGAAGTACCGGTCCTCAATCAAGCGTGAACGCCTGCCGAAAGCGCTCAAGTGCCGTTTCGCTGTCGCCGCTGGCCCACCCCTCGAGCCCGACCACGCCGGTATATCCCATGCCGAACAAGGCCCTGGCAATAGCCGGATAATGAATCTCGCCGGTGCCGGGCTCCTTGCGTCCGGGGACATCGGCGACCTGGATTTCGCCGATGGCGGGGCCGGCGCGCTGGATCAGTTCGATCAGGTTCCCTTCGCCGATCTGCGCATGGTAAAGGTCCAGGTTCATCTTCAGATGCGGGCTGCCCACGGCCTCGATCAGCGCCAGGGTGTCATCGGCGCGGGCGAACGGGGTGCCGGGGTGGTCGACCTCGGTGTTGAGGTTTTCCAGCAGGAACACCCGGCCGGCGTCTTCACCCAGGCGGGCGATTTTTTCCAGGGTCTTGCAGGCGCTCAGCCACATGCGGCCGGTGGTGCAGGCCACCGGTTTGACCGGCAGGCCCTTGTCGCCCAACCCCGTGCCATGCAGGTTGAGGCTCGGGCAGTTCAGTTGTGCGGCCACGGCCAGGGATTCCCGGGCGCTGTCGAGCAACTGGCGGATCTCTTCGGGGTCGGTCAGGTTGCCCGAGATATAGCCGGTCATGGAGGTGAAGTCGGCGCCGGTGGCGACCAGGGCGGCGATGTCCTTTTTTGTCCAGTCCCAGATTTCGGCGCTGAAGCCCAGTGCATGAATGCGTTTGACGCGCTCGGTAAACGGCAGGTCGAGGAAAACCATTTCGGCGCTGATCGCCAGCTTGAAGGGTGAGAAGCTCATCAATGGGCTCCTTGCACACGTACGGTTTTACCTTGCTGGAAGGACTCGATACAGGCGCGGGCAATGGCCAGTGCCGCCCGGGCATCTTCGCCGCTGGCCAGGGGTTTTTCCCCGGAACGTACACAGCCGACAAAGTGATTGAGCTCGGCAATGTAGGCATCACGCAGCAGGTCGGTGTCCAGGCGCAGCGTGTCGGCCTGGATACCGCCGGCCAGATAGCGCACCAGGTCCGAGTCATTGACGTTGCCCATGGTCAGCATGCCGGCGCTGCCGAAGACTTCCCCGCGCACATCGTAGCCATACACCGCCTGGAAGTTGGCCTCGGCCGTGGCGATGGCGCCGTTGTCGAAGCGGATCGTCACCACGGCGGTGTCCAGCAGGCCCTTGTCCTTGTACTCCGGGGCGATCAGGGCATCGGCCATGGCATGCACCTCGACGGCTTCAGCGCCCGGGTTGAGGTAGCGCAGGGTGTCGAAGTCATGGATCAGGGTTTCGAGAAAGATCACCCACTGCGGTGAGGCGGCCGGGTTGTTCAGCGCCGGGTCGCGGGTCAGCGAGCGCAGCAGTTGCGGCGTGCCGATACGGCCGGCGACCACATCCAGGTGGGCGGTGCGAAAGCTTCTGGCAAAGCGCCGGTTGAAGCCGACCTGCAGCGTGACGCGGGCATCGGCGGCGGCGGCGATGGCGCGGTCGGCTTCATCCAGGGTGATGGCCATGGGTTTTTCGCAGAACACGCCTTTGCCGGCGCGGGCGGCGCTGATCACCAGTTCGGCATGGCTACGGGCCGGGGCGGCAATCAGGACGGCGTCGATCTCGGGGTCATCGAGCAGTTGCTGTGGATCGGTATAGACCCGTGCCACGCCCAGCTCCGCCGCCAGGCGGGCGGCCTGGCCGGGCACCGGGTCGGCGATAGCACTCAGGCAGGCACCGGGAATGTGCCGGGCGGCGGTCTGGGCATGAAAGCTGCCCATGCGACCGGCGCCGATAAGTCCCAGGCGCATGATCTTGGATGTGCTCATGAAAAATGACTCCGTCTTATTGTTGTTCATAGGGCTTGGCAGCAGGCAATGCCGTGGCTGGTACAAGGCATGGGAGCAAAGGCTGTGCCAATATTTAACTACTTGATATTTAAAGGATTTATCTATGGGTATTTGAAGTGATTGTTCAATCGGATGACATGTCTATACTGACATGTCAAAAATATGAACACTTAGGCGGATGTTGATGACGGTGAACCCACAACTGATGGCCTTCAGTGCGCAGGATCTCGACTATCTGACCGCCTTGGGTCCCGCATCCTTGAGCGAGGGGCCGATTGCCGCCCTGGAGCAGGCTTGGTTGGCTTGCCGGCAAGGGCATCAGGATCGACCGGAAGGGGTCAGGCAGGTGATCTGGGACTCCTGGCGGCGCAGTGTCAGTGCCGGTCTCGATCCCGAGGACGGCGAGTATCGTCTGGTGACTCCGCAGGCTCTGAGCGCAACGCTGTCGGCCAATCGCGCGCTGATCACCGCCGCCGCGGAAGTCATGCGCGGGTTGCTGGCCTACAACCCCAGGGGTCATATCAACCTGACGGATGCCGAAGGAACGACCCTGTATTTCTGCGGCCTGGACCTTACGCCCGTGGGCAGCCGATTGCTGGAGTCGGTCCAGGGCACCAACTGCACGGGCTTGGCACTGGCCGAAGACCGCCTGATGTACGTGCTGGCCGAGGAAAATTTCGGCACTGGCCTGCGTCGACGGCGCATGCACTGTGCCGCCGCACCGATCCGCGATGCCCAGGGCCGGACACTGGCCATGCTGACCCTGACCGCGGAGCCGGGCTGGTTCCATTTCCATACTTTGGGTACCGTGCAGGCGGCCGCCGAAGCCGTGTCGCGGCAGATGGCCTTGCAGACCCTGCTGGATGAACAACAAGCCGTCCTTGAGGTGCTCAACGAAGGGCTGGTGGTGCTCGATGAGCGCGGCTGCATCAAGGCGCTCAACCGTTATGCCCGGCAACTGTTTCGCGTCGGCCGGGACCTGCTGGGCAGTCCGTTCGAGCGCCTGGGGCAGAGCGAGCTGACCGCCGAAATGCTGCTGCGCAGCGGCGAGGGGTTGCGGGATCTGGATTGCACCTTCGAGCTGCCTGACCGCAGCCACCTGGCGTGCCTGGTGTCGGTGTGCTCACTGGAGCAGGGCGGACGGATTGTTTCGCTGCGGGAGAACCGCCGTATCCGCGAAATTACCCGACGCATTATCGGCACCCAGGCCAGTTACACCTTCGAAACCATCCAGGGCAGTTCGCGGGCCATCCAGGACGCCTTGCACCTGGGCCGGATCGCCAGTCGCAGTGATTCCACCACCTTGATCCTGGGGGAGAGCGGCACCGGCAAGGAGCTGTTCGCCCAGGCGATCCATAACGCCAGCGAGCGTTGCAGCGGTCCGTTTGTCGCGGTCAATTGCGGCGCCATTCCCCGCGACCTGGTGCAGAGCGAACTCTTTGGTCATGTCGAAGGCGCCTTTACCGGCTCGGCCCGTGGCGGTTCGGCCGGGAAGTTCGAACTGGCCGATGGCGGTACCATCTTCCTCGACGAAATCGGCGATATGTCCTTCGAAGCCCAGGTCAGCTTGCTGCGGGTTTTGCAGGAGGGCGAGGTGACGCGGGTAGGGGCGAAAAAATCCCAGCGGGTCGATGTGCGCATTATCGCCGCCACCCACCGCAACCTGAGCCAGGCCGTGGCCGATGGGGCTTTTCGCGAAGACCTTTACTACCGGCTCAATGTTCTCAATTTGACGGTCCCGCCGCTGCGGATGCGTCGCGAGGATATTCCCTTGCTGGCGCGATATTTTCTCGGCCGTTGTGCCCAGTCGCTACGCAAGTCGGTGTTGGACCTGTCCCCCGAGGCCCTGGAGATACTGTTGGCCTACCACTGGCCGGGAAATGTCCGCGAGCTGGAAAACACCATCGAGCGCGCGACCAACCTGGCGATGACCGAGTTGATCCAGCCGGGCGACCTGCCGCTTGAAATCAAGCAGCGGCTCCAGCCGCCGGTACCGGGCCGTGTTCCTGAGCCCCGGGCGGCGTTGGACCTGGGCACCCATGAGATGAACGCGATCATCGCGGCCCTCAAGGACACCCGAGGCAATGTCCGCGTCGCCGCCAAGCAGTTGAACGTCTCCCGTGGCGGGCTGTACAACAAGATGCAGCGCTTCGGACTGAACGCCGACGCGTTTCGTGATGCGGCAAGCGGTTGAGCTGCTGGCTCGATCCGCTTGCCTTGGAAGTGACGCCGTGCAGGCCTCGATGGTGCGGTTCCAGTCGTCCGTCTTGCCGACGCCGGCGACCCATTTATCCTTTCAACCGGGTCCTCCCCCAGAGCAACCCCAACACCGCCGCCAGGGACGACGCGGCGAGCACGCTCAGTTTTGCCGCCGAGAGTAGTCTCGGGTCGGTAAACGCCAGCGACGAAATGAAAATCGACATGGTAAATCCGATACCCGCCAGCAGGCCGACCAGGGCGACACCACTCCAGGTCACGCCTTCAGGCAGCCTGCAGATGTTCAGCTTGACCAGAACCACGCTGGCCAGCATGACCCCCAGGGGCTTGCCCAGTACCAGCGCCAGTATCACGCCCATGAACACATGCAGGGACAGCCCATCGTCCAGATTGACCCCCTGCAGGCTGACGCCCGCGTTGGCCAGTGCGAAGAGCGGCATGACGCCAAACGCCACCCACGGATGCAACCCGGCCTGAACGCGCTGGACCGGCGGCAACATTTCCCGCTGGGCCTGCCGGAGTTGCTTCAGGGGTTTGGCCACGGTCTGTGGGCTATCGCCCGAAGCGGAAAATCGATCCATCAGCTCCTGGAACGTCCGCCCGATAGTCTCCAGCGGCTGTTCCTTGGCGGGCCGGGAGCTGACCGGGGTCATCAGGCCGAGCATCACGCCTGCCAGGGTCGGATGCACGCCGGTCTTCAACAGCCCGAACCAGACAATAGCCCCCGGCAGCAGGTACGCATAAGCCTTGCCGATGCCCATCCGCTGAAACACCAGCACCAGCAACAGGCCGCCGGCCGCGATCACCAGTCCCAGGTAATCCAGGCTGGCGGCATAGAAGAGGGCAATGATCAGGATGGCGACGATGTCATCGATAATTGCCAGGGCCAGCAACAGGACGCGCACCCCGCTTGGAATCGATTTGCCCAACAGGGCAAGGACACCCACGGCGAAGGCAATGTCCGTGGCGGTGGGTACGGCCCAGCCGTTGGCTGCCGGGGTACCGTGGTTGAGCAGGGTGTAGATGATCGCCGGCATCAGCACGCCGCCCAAGGCGGCACCCAGGGGCAGGGTGGCCAGCTTCAGGTTGGCCAGTGCCCCGTCCTTGATCTCCTGGCGGATTTCAGCACCCACCACCAGGAAGAAGATGGTCATCAGCCCATCGTTGACCAGAAAGTGCAGTGAGCGCGAGACCGCGAAATCGCCCAGGCCCAGCGTGAGCGGGGTGTTCCAGAAATGTTCGTAGGAGTCGGCGACGGGGCTATTGGCCCAGATAAGGGCCGCAATCGCGGCCAGCAGAAGCACGATGCCGCTGACGGCTTCGATATGCGAGAAGCGCTCCAGGGCCGACAAGGCGCGTTCGGTCAGAGCCTGGGGGCGAGGGATGGAAGGCAACGCTGGGTGTCTTTCAGGCACAGCAATTCTCCGTTGGCGGCCCGACCAACGTTTATGCTTTAACCTGCGCTGTGCCGTATGCAGCAGCGCACCCAGCGCGATGATAAGAACCTGATGGGCGAGATGCAAATCCCCTGTGCCACGCGACTCGATGGAGGCCTGCTGGCTCGTCGCGACCCAGCCCTGGGTTATGGGGTTTCTTTTTTAGAGGCGCTGCCATCGTCCGAAGACTGAAGAAACCCCCGGGCCATCTGCTGGTACAGCTCGGGGCTCATCCGTGAACTGACCGCCTTGGCAATCAGCGCAACGGCCATGAGGCTGATCACCATCCCATGGCTGTCGATCATCTCCATCACAATGATCGCGGAAGTGATGGGGGACTGGGTCACGGCGGCCAGGAAACCCACCATGCACAGGGCAATCATCGGCTGTGCGGCCAGGCCGAAAAAGTCGGCGGCATTGGCCCCCACGGCGGCGCCGACCGCCAGGGACGGGGCAAAAATACCGCCGGGAATACCGGAAAAATAAGTCGCGAGGGTGGCGAGAAAGCGCGTGACAGGCGCGTGCCAAGGCAGGCCGGTATCGGAGGCAATGATATGGGTGGTGATGCCGTAACCGCTGCCAAATGACATCCCGCCACTCAACCAACCGAGGACCGCCACCAGCAGCCCGCAGACGCCTGCGAACCAGACCGGGTGGGTGCGGCGCCACTCCCAGATGATGAAATGACGATGGCGCTGGGGCCAAAGCAGCATGCGGCTGAACAAACCACCCAGCAGCCCGCAGCCGACACCCGTTGCCAGCGCCGCCAGGGCGATGTCGAGTGTGATCTCCTGAACGTTGAAGTGACCGAAATAGTTGTAGTTGCCCTGCAAGGCGATGGCGACCATCCCCGACAGGATGATGGTGCTGAGCAGCACGCCACTGGTTCTGGTTTCCAGCTTGCGTCCCAGCTCCTCCACGGCAAACGCGACACCGGCGAGGGGCGTATTGAACGCGGCGGCGATGCCCGCCGCGCCGCCGGCGAGGATCAGGTCTTCGCTACGGATGATCCGAGCATTGGGCAGGTAGCGATGAAAGAAATGCATGATCGAGGCGGCGACCTGGACCGAGGGGCCTTCGCGTCCCGCGGAAAAGCCGCCGGTCAGCGCCAATGTGCCAAGGCCTATCTTGGCGAAGGCGATACGCAACGACACCAAGTGGTTGACCGGCGCGCCCTTGTGGGCCAGGCGGGTGGCGGCGATCACCTGGGGAATGCCACTGCCCTGGGCTCCAACAAAAAAGCGCGTGGTCATCCACACCACCAGCATGCCGACCAGTGGTGTGTAGATAAACGGCAGCCAGGGACGTTCGGCGGTGTGCAGGGCAAATTGTGTCAGCGCAAGGTCCGCCAGCCGGGCGAACAGCACCACCAGTAATCCGGCGAGGGTCGCGGCAGCCCAGAGGGTCACGCGAGTGCGCCAGCGCAGGGAGGCAAAACGACGACGTAGCAACAATAACGGTTTGATCACCCGACAGGATTCCAGTTGAGGTTCAGGACGGCGCAAGGAGCAAGATTAGCCCGATAAGCGATCCCCTCCAACGGGTTTCGCGTGTATCGAAATGCTCATGCGCCGAGCCCTGCCTGACCTACGGCGCCACCTGTTACAGCGAAAAGCGCGCCAGCATCCCATCCAGCTCCACTGCCAGACGCCCCAGCTCCTGGCTGGCATTGCTGGTTTGCGCCGCACCGCTGGCGGTCTGCATGGACAGATCGCGGATGCGTACCAGGTTATGGTCCACTTCACGGGCTACCTGGGCCTGCTGCTCGGCGGCGGTGGCGATCACCAGGTTGCGCTCGTCAATGCCGGCCACCGACCTGGAGATGCTCCCCAGCACATCCTTGGCCACCTGCGCCCGCTGGCGTGTGCGACCGGCCTGGGCGGCGCTTTCGGCCAGGGCCACGACCGTGTCGCCGGTGCCCTGA
The DNA here is from genome assembly GCF_023242345.1 of Pseudomonas sp. MWU12-2037. Classification (NCBI taxonomy): domain Bacteria; kingdom Pseudomonadati; phylum Pseudomonadota; class Gammaproteobacteria; order Pseudomonadales; family Pseudomonadaceae; genus Pseudomonas; species Pseudomonas sp. MWU12-2037. Next base: position 171,056 of record NZ_JALLIZ010000005.1, read on the forward strand.
TGAATACCGTCCATCATCTTTTCGATTTCCCGGGTTGACGCATCGGTGCGCTGCGCCAGGCCGCGCACCTCATCGGCCACCACGGCAAACCCGCGCCCCGCGTCACCGGCCCGCGCCGCCTCGATGGCCGCATTGAGCGCCAGCAGGTTGGTCTGGGCGGCCACGCTGCGGATCACCTCCAGCACCTTGCTGATGCCCTGGGTCTCCACCGCCAGGGCCTGGGCACGAAGACTGGCCTGTTCGACCTGATCGGCGAGGACGCCGATATCGGCCATGGTCTCGTCCAGTTGCTGCTGGCCTTCGCGCACGGCGGTGCTGGAGCTGCGGGACTCGCTGGAAGTCTCCACCGCATTGCGCGCCACTTCCTCCACCACCTGGCTCATCTGGGTGACGGCGGTGGCGGCATGTTCGATCTCGCCGTATTGCTGGTGCAGGTCCTGGGCGCTGTCATGCATGATCGCGCCCATCTCCTGGGTAGCCGCGTTCAGGCGGCCGACGGCGCCACCGATCTGATTGATCACCGCGTGCAGTTGATCGCGCATATGCCCGAGCATCTGCAGCAGTTGCGCCACCTCGTCCTGGCCATGGGCGACCACCAATTGACTGAGATCGCCCGCGGCCACGGTCTTGGCCACCTGCAAGGCCTGGCGCAGCGGCCGGGTGATGCTCACGCTCAGGCGCCAGGCCTGCAACAGCATCAGCACCAGCGCCACGCCGATGACAATCGGTAGTAACAGCTGGACCTTCTTGAAGGTGCTGGCGGTGTTTTCCAGGGCCTGCGCGGTGGTCTGCTTGTTCAGCTCGCGGAGCAATTGCACCTGCATGTCCATCATCGAACCCTGGTTGGCCAGGTCGTTGTTGGACAGGTTGGTGGCCTCGCTCATTTTCTTCTGCTCGACCAAGTCGATGGCCTGCTTGAACAGGGTGACAAATTGCTGCGAAGCGTCCTGCAGCAACTTGATCGAGTCCCGCTCGGTGCCTTCCGGGACCTTGGCCAGGTACTCGGTAAACCCCTGGTTCACCTCGGCACTGAGCTGTTGCAGGTTGATCTTGCGGTTGGTCAGTTCGGCCGGGTCGTTGGCATACACCAGCAACAGCGCGGCTTCGGTGCGCATCTTGGCCAGGTCGATGGCGATGGCGTCGGCCTGGGCGATACTCGACAGCGGTCCTTGCTCGATCAACTCGCCGTCATGGCGAATGTGCTGCATGGCCGTCAGGCACAACCCGCCCAGGGCGACCAGCAACAGGGCACAGAGCCCGAAGCTGGCCAGCAGGCGCTTGCCGATACTCAGGCGGCGCAGCAGGGCAGGTCGTTGGGAGGGCTTGCGGAGAAAGGCGAAACGAAGGTTCACGGCGTCGGGCTCTTAATGAGGAACTACGCCAGCGGTTGTAACAATATTGCATGATGGCTTTATGACGCTTTTGTGGATAACGGGAATTTCATGTTCGAACGGTGATGGCATTGCCCCTTGCAGACGGAGAACGATCAGACGAGCTACGCTCTAGGGAATTTCCTACCCTATGTCCTGTTATCCCTACCCAAAAATAGGGATGCACCGATGGTGGCGGGGCGCGCATGCAGCGATGATTTTTTCACGCCAGTCAGTGCTCACAGCCTCTATTGCGCGATCCGCCTGATTGCGTTTACGCATTTCGGAAGCACTGCGCAGGTGACGGACCAACGATATCCAACCACACCCGAGCAGTGTTGGCGGGGATTGGCAATTGAATGCTCAAGGGGGTGGTGATGGCAGGTCTGATGGATTCCGTGAACAGTCGAACTCAGCTGGTGGGGCAGAATCGCCTCGAATTGCTGTTGTTCCGCTTCGACGAACACCAACTCTATGGCATCAACGTGTTCAAGGTGCGAGAGGTCATGCCCTGTCCGGCGTTGCATATCATGCCCAAGTCCCACCCCGTGGTCTGCGGTGTGGCCAATATTCGCGGTACCTCCATCCCGATCCTGGACCTGGCGCGGGCTACCGGTTTGCCTGGGGTCCAGGACATGGCCTCGGCGTTTGTGATCATTACCGAGTACAACACCAAGACCCAGGGTTTTCTGGTCTCGGCGGTCGAGCATATTGTGAACCTGAACTGGGAGGACATTCATCCGCCACCCAAGGGCAGTGGCTCCGATCATTACCTGACCGCCGTGACGCGGATCGATAACCGGCTGGTGGAAATCATTGATGTCGAGAAGGTGTTGTCCGAGGTGGCGCCCACCAGCGAAGTCATCTCCCTGGGGGTGATCGATGCCCAGACCAATGCCAAGGCCCCCGAATTCCTGGTACTGACGGTGGACGACTCGGTCGTGGCCCGCAAGCAGGTCAGTCGCTGCCTGGAGTCGGTGGGTGTGAAGGTGATAGCGCTCAACGATGGTCGCCAGGCCCTGGACTACCTGCATGGCATGCTCGACGAGGGAAAGTCGCCGGCGGACGATCTGCTGATGATGATCTCCGATATAGAAATGCCGGAGATGGACGGTTACACCCTGACGGCGGAGGTGAGAAATGATCCTCGGCTGCAGAAGCTGCATATTGTTTTGCACACCTCCTTATCCGGCATTTTCAACCAGGCGATGATCAAGAAAGTCGGGGCGGACGACTTTTTGGCCAAGTTTCGCCCCGATGACCTGGCCAGTCGCGTGGTTGAGCGTATACAGGCGGTCGGGAAGGGCTGATCGTCTGTCGTTGCTCAATGCAGGAGGAGGCCGTGGGCCTTGTGCGGGTGAGGCACCACTCATACTCGGCCGCTAAAGCCAGGTATTCACCACCCGCCGATCCAGCTCCTCCCACTCCGCCATGCCCAGCACCCGGGTGGTGTTCAAACCGCGCAAATAGCCGCGCAACTGATTGGCGGTGGCCTGGAGAAGCTCGGGGTCGACCGGGCTTTCGGCCAGCAGTACGGATTCGTACTGGACCAGGTAATCGGCCACCCGCTCACGGAAATCGGGCAAAACGGCGTCGCGGATCAGGTCGAATGTTCTCAAGGAGACCTCCTTATGAGTCTTTTATTGTGGTGATGGGGTGTGTCGCTGCCTGCACGGCGGACAACTATTGCTAGACGTAATACTCACCATCACGAAACGCAAGTTCTACTTTGTCGACAATAACCGGAAAATCGCCGCCATCGAACACATTGCTTATTTTCAGGAAGAGATTGATGCGCCCTTCATTTGTGCTTGCCATGGCCTTGGGCTCTTTGTTGCTGGCCGGTTGTGCCTCCGCGCCGAACGACCCGACCCTGACCTTGCAGACCAGCAAGACCCCAGCCCAATACGCCGACTGCGTCGTACCGAAATTGCAGCACAGCGCGTTGAACCCGACCGTCTCGCAGACCCAGCGCAGCTACCGGATCGTGGTGACGAGCAAGGTCTCGGCGGACAACGTGCTGGAGGCCCACAAGGCTGGGACGGGTGGCAAGGTGTTCGTCTACGAGCGGCATTTGCTGGCGTCGAACTTTCTGCCTTCGAGTTTTGAACGTGCGGCTCAGGATTGCATCTGACGTCGGCGAGTAAACGCTTTTTATCGCGCTCCTTTGGTTGGCCGCAACCGACCCATTTTTTTGCCCCGCACCGGATTCGGTTGTGGGGCTTTTTTTGTTATGGGATGAGCAATGTATGGCCTGCTGGTGGTACTCGGTGGACGAAACGCCGGAGGAGGGCGGCAACCTGAAGGCTACCGCCGGCTGCCCAGTCTCAGCCTAAGCCTTTTGGCGAGACAGTATTCTCTGGTTCAGATCATCGACCACCGCTTTGCCCATTTCACAAAGGTAGTGGGACGCCCAAGCATAACGTTCCCCATCCTTCTCCATGGCAGCGTCCAAGGCCAAGTGCTTTGCGCAGTAAAACAGATTGGAGGCGTATTCCATGGCGTCCTTTATCGGAATATCGGGGTTGACTCGGAACAACTCCTGATCCCCCGCGCCGCAGGAGGCAAAGGTAATGACGCCGAGGGTCTTGATCGGGGGATAGTCGTTCATTGGACACCTCCAGCAATTACGAAGGTGCCCGAGGTGTGAAGGTCGAGCGAAGCGAGTACGTGCATGGTAAAGCTCCTACGTCTAAGTGAGAGCCACCGCATTCGTCCCAGGCGATATACGCAGGTTGGAAGCTGGAGGCATAGATCTGGCAGGACCTGAGTCCTCCCACGCACTGATGCCATCAGCAAAGTTGCAGACGAAAAATGCCTGTAATCGTGACCGGTAGCGCCTGTGCGCTATGTCTTCGGGTTTCCAAGCCCGGTCGCCGAATAGGCGGCGACTACCGAAGACTAGTGTTCGGTCTCTACCGCGACAAGGTCAGGATTATTACCGATTGTGGCGAGGAGGCATTTTGGAGGACTGCGACCTCGGCGGGGGGGGCAGGTGGGCGACTATACGAAAAAAGATGGTCATGACGGACTCAAGGCGGTGCATAGGCGTTCAACATAGGTCGGATTGCAGCACTATCCAGACCAGCACAATCAGTAGAATTGCCTTGAATACGGCAGTGGCTAATTAGTAGCATGCGGCCCCTGCTATGGACCCCCGTTCACACCCGAAACCCATTGGCCAATACAGGCCGCACCTCTTCAGAGTTTCCCGTTATGGCTCGCAGGACGCGTACCTTACTGATTATCCTTTTGCTGTTGTCGGCTGCTGCTCTCTGGCTCAATGTCGATTGGTCGAGGCTTGGAAGGTTCTACCATGGTCTCCGTCTGGCACAGGCATCGATGCTCACAGACGAGCAAAACAAGCAGATTCTCCAAGGCTTGAAAAAGGACTTCGGCGAACAGGCGAGTTTCTCTTACACCGTCAGTAGCGACCACAACGGCACCGTCACCAAGACGGTCCGGGCGATACTGACGTGCAGTTCCATCAATCCTCCGCGCTACCTTGATGCGGTCGTTCACCGGGTGCATGACGCCGGGCTGGGTTGGCCCGACAAGGTCGAATTTGTCTATACCTGCGGCTTTGTCAGGCCACCGTCTTTCGAATTAACGCCTCGGGAAATGTCACAGGCCATGGAGGAGCGGGCTAAAGAGGACTTCACGTGCAGGGATGTTCGTGCCGGGACGTACTCGATACCGGGCACTCAGACACAGCAATCCATGTTTGTGCAGGACGGCGCTGTTGATATGAAGTTTTCCAAGGACGAAGACGGAAGGGTTGTAAAAGCACAATGGACGACAGGGGAGCAATTCATGCAACCCAAGGAGCAGCTCCGGCTGATGCGTTGCATGACCTATGCGTTGCTGCGAACCCTCGCGCCAGAATTGTCGACGCAAGAGGTTCAGACAGAGGCCGACGCCATCTGGCCGGCCAACGGCGATTCGGCCTCGGTGAAGATAGGTCGTTATACGGTCGAATCCAAGTCCAAACCGTTGGAGATGGTCGCCTATCCTGTGCGTTGAGCTTGGTTGGCGTCTATCACGAGCAAGCTTGCTCAAAAGGTATCAGGGAGCGGTTGATGGACGGGAACAACAAGTTTTTCTGGTATGCGCTGTTAGCTGGAACGGTTGCGCTCAGCGGTTGTACTTCACTACTTCAGGGTCAGCAGTATCTCTTCCCCCGGCCGGACGAACCTTCAGCGACGGTTCGTCTTGCATACGAACATGGCACCACCCTGGACGCCATGACCTTCAACGAATCAGGTTGTTACGCGGGCTTCACGCCATTGCCAAACACTGACGGTCTTATCGAAGCGCCGGTAGCCGTGGGCAAAGAGCTGGTATTGACGTACCGACGAGTACTCGCGGATAGCGTGTGTCAAATCCCTTTTTCCTTCACGCCTCAGGAAGGGGCTACTTACATCCTGAAGTCGGGCTTCTGGAGTGAGTCCAGAACGGGCATCCTGCCCATCTTTACCAGAGACCAACATTACTGCGGGCTTGGCGTTATTAAAAAAATCGGGACTCAGGAGAGCGTCGAACCCGTTCAACAGCTGCACATCAAGACGGGTTTTGCGTGTCTTAGGTTCGTCAGACAGGAGCAATAAACTGGTTGTTTCGGTGGGTCAGTTTTGCATCGGTACTGACAGTTTCCAGGCGAAGGGTGGCAACTGTACGCAGGCTGGAAACCGGGAAATCAGGACCCCGGCAGACCCGAAGGTCTCCCGCGCACAGCCGCCATGACACAGATAAGCGGGCACAAAAAAACGCCTGCAATCGTAATCCATGGAGGCGTCGAGCGCCTGATTTCTTGCCGGGTTTCCAGGCCCGGTCGCTGAATGAGCAGCGACATTCAAAGACTAGTGCCCAGCCTGCACAGCGACAAGCCCGGGAGTATTACCGATTGTGGCGAAGGGATTTCATTGACGCAGAGCATCCAAACCCCGCAAACACGGGGGGTAGGGCGCCCAAACCCTTGCAGTGTGCATAGCGGGATAGTACCGTTGCACTGCAAATAGAAATGCAAATCCTTCTTACTAATCGGTGCCGCACGATTTTATGGACCACCCCGTCTTGCAATCACCCCCCAAGCCCTATACGACCACCCGTATCTACCTGCATTGGATCTCCGCGCTGGTCATCCTCTGGGCTACGTTGAGCGGCTTTGGTGTGACCTTGCTTCCCGTGCATCACCCCGTTCGCCAGTGGGTGGAAAGCATCAATCCCCAAATAACCACGGTGTTTATTCCGCTCTTTGCCTGGCGCCTGTGGTTATACCTGAGCGCCTCGTCCGAACAGCCGACAGGCCCCCGAGACCTGCAGAAAAGCATCGCCAAGCTGACCCACACCCTGATCTATTTCTGCGTAAGTGGCGTACTGCTGACCGGTGTGGTGATGATGAACCATCCCGTGCTGTTGCTTGGGATCATGCCATTGCCGCAGTTGCTTCACTCGGTGCCAGCCCTGGCAGAGGTTCAACAACTGCATCATCTGCTCTGCACGATGCTGGTCGCGCTGCTGGCATTGCACTTGGCCGCAGTGGTGCGGCATCAGTTCCGAGGCAACCCGGTGCTGCGCCGGATGCTATGAAGTTCAGCCACTGTGTTGCAACACATTGATCAACGTACCCAGCGGATCACGCACGAAGAAGCGCCGAACGCCCCAAGGTTCGACGGTCAGCGGGTAGGGGATCTCGTAACCCGCACGTTGCGCCCGCTCGAAGACCTCGTCGAGGTTGTCCACTTCGATGGACAGCTGCGGAACCGGCGCGCCGGAACCGCCTTCGCTGGCAATGCTCAGCTGTGCGAGGGCCTGGCTGTCGGAGGCCAGGGTGACGATCCAGCCGTGGTCCATCACCGGGGCGATATCAAACAGCTCGCTATAAAAGGTTGCGACTTCGGCGGGGTGCTGGCTGGTCAGGTTGGCGACGATACGGCGGATGGTCATGACGGGCTCCAGATGGGACAGGAGCGTTCAGCATAGTCGGATTGCCAATCTATCCAAACACCCGGCCCCGAGTCGTACGGCTTAACCCTTCAGCGCCGCTTCGATCACCGCGATATCAATCTTTCTCATGCCCATCATGGCCTCGAACGCCCGCTTGGCCGCGGCTCGATCAGGGCTGGCGATCGCTGTCGTCAATACACGTGGGGTGATCTGCCACGACAGCCCCCACTTGTCCTTGCACCAGCCGCAGGCACTTTCCTCGCCGCCGTTGCCGATAATCGCGTTCCACAGGCGATCCGTTTCGGCTTGATCGTCGGTCGCCACCTGGAACGAAAACGCCTCGCTATGTTTGAACACCGGGCCGCCGTTCAGCCCGAGACAAGGGATGCCCATCACGCTGAATTCGACCGTCAGGACATCGCCCTGTTTGCCCGAAGGGTAGTCGCCAGGTGCACGGTGGACGGCGCTCACCGCGCTGTCCGGGAAGGTCTCGGCATAAAACGTCGCGGCCTCCAGGGCGGTGCCGTCGTACCAGAGACAAATCGTGTTTTTGCCGGTCATCTTGAGTCTCCACGATTGGGGAATGGTCCGTGGATTTTAGTCGATGACAGATTGGAGCGATTGCCGAGCATGCCGTGATGCCCGTTATCGATCAGCTTTCAGGGGAGATGATGGGGGCCTGACCGGCTTCAGCCGCCAGTTTCAATCGGTCAGCTTTACTGATGTATGTGTTTTTGCTCTTGGGGGCCAATTTGGCACTGGCCTTTTTGGCGTTGGCCTTGAATAACTGCTTCAGCTTTTTTTGACGATTCATATTTTCCTACTCGGCTTGTCAATGCTTGAATGGTATCAGCTCCTTGATCGGCTTGAGAAAACAAAACACCCCGCGAAAGCTGACCTTCGCAGGGTGTGGGGGGCTCTCATCAACCTGCATCAGACCTTGCAGGTTCTTCTAGCCAACAATCGAGCGCTTCAAGCTCGCCGTGAATCAGAACTTGTAGGTAAAGCCCAGGCCGTAGCCCCATGCGCTGTTTTGGTACTGGGCGCTGTAGGAGCCTTTCTGCGGGTTGTTCAGGTTGATGTTGACGTCTTCTTCCTTGAGGTAGGAGACGGCGAGGTCGATGGTCAGGTCGTCGGTTGGGCTGTAACCGGCACCGACGCTGACAACACGGCGATCACCCGTTGGGATGCGCACGGAACGGTCGGTGTTGTTGGTCGGTGCCTGGTCGACCGACAGGCCGCTGCGCAGGACCCATTCCTTGTTGACCCGGTAGGACACGCCAATGGCCGAGGCCCAGGTGTCATGCCAGTTCTGCGCTTCGGTGCTGGTGGTGAGCTGGCCGGCGAGCGGGCCGGTCACACCCTGGTTGTTGATGGTGATGTCTTGCAGGCGGCTCCAGCGGGTCCAGGTGGCACCGCCATAGACGGTCCACTGATCATCCAGTTTCTGGGTGATCGAGAAGTCCACGTTCTCTGGCGTGGTGATATCCAGGGAGGTCTTGTAGCGGGCGTTGGGAATAAAGGGCGTGAGGCCGGTGACGCTGGTGTGGCCGTCCAGCGAGTAGCTGACCTTGGAATGGTAGGTCAGGCCCAGGCGGGTGGTGTCGGTCGGTTGGACAATCACACCGACGTTGTAGCCCACCGCGGTGTCGTCGCCCTTGACGTCGACAAAGCCGTTGCCGATCGGCAGCGTGGAGCTCAACTCGCCGTTGATACGGTTGAAGGTCGGACCGAAACCGATGGAAACCACGTCGTTGATGGCGTAGCTGACCGTCGGTTGCAGGGTCACAACCTTGACCTGGCTCTTCTGGCCGTAGTTGCTGCCGGCAAAGCCGCTTTCATAATCGGTGATCAGGCCGAAAGGTGCGTAGGCCCCCAGACCCACTGCCCAGCCGTTACCCAGCTGTTTGACGAAGAAGGCATTGGGTACGGATGTGAACGGGACCATATCACCGTCGTTGGTGCCGCCCGGGCGACCGCCGCTGGTGTTCTTGATATCGGTCTTGGCATCCAGCACCGCGACACCGGCAGTGACTTGGTCGCGCTTGAGCAGCGACATGCCGGCCGGGTTACCGTAAAGGGTGCTGGCATCTTCGGCGGAAGACGAGCGGCCCGCATAACCGGTGCCCATCCCGCTGATGCTTTGTTCGTTGATGGCAATACCACTGGCGAAAAGTGGGCTGGAGGCGAGGGTAACGGCAAGGCTAAGTGTGGTCTTGAGTATGACTTTTTTCATTATTAGAACTCTGGGGGTAATCACGTGCGGCGCAAATTACCAATGTTTCAGTTTTGATGCTATAGGCTGAATGGCTTGAGATAGAGCGGTTTGTAGGGCAATCCGACGAGAAAATGCCGGGTTTTATGGAAAATAGGTGTTTGTGATAACGGTCGATAGAAGTGGCTGATGAGTCATGGCTTTTTCAGGTGCGGGGATCTTTCTGAGACTTTCTCCGCTCGCCACTGACGATTGGTCGTAATACCTGGACAGTTCATCCAGCCTTCACTGGCTTATCTTTGCGCAATGCCTCTCTAGACTGTGGCGTACTTTCATCAGCCAGGAGCTACGCCATGCCAGACCATTCCATCAACGGTAAAGTGGTGCTTGTCGCCGGTGGCGCCAAGAATCTGGGGGGGCTTATCGCTCGGGACCTGGCGCAACAAGGTGCGAAGGCTGTGGTGGTGCATTACAACAGCGCCGCCAGCCAGCCGGACGCCGAGGCCACTGTGGCGGTGATCAAGGCCTTGGGCGCCGAGGCCGTGGCGTTGCAGGCCGATCTGACCACGGCCGGTGCGGTGGAAAAACTCTTCAAGGATGCGGTGGCGGCGGTGGGGCGGCCGGACATTGCGATCAACACTGTCGGCAAAGTCTTGAAAAAACCGATGTCCGATATCAGTGAGGCCGAGTACGACGAGATGATGGCGGTCAATGCCAAGTCCGCGTTCTTCTTTATCAAGGAGGCGGGTAAACAGCTCAACGACAACGGCAAGATCTGCTCCATCGTCACCTCGTTGCTGGGGGCGTTCACGCCTTTCTATGCGGCTTATGCCGGTGGCAAGGCCCCCGTCGAGCACTTCACCCGGGCCGCGGCGAAGGAGTTGGGCGCACGCGGTATCTCGGTGACGGCGGTAGGCCCGGGCCCCATGGACACCCCGTTCTTTTACCCGGCTGAAGGCCAGGACGCGGTCAACTACCATAAAACCGCAGCGGCTCTGTCGCCGTTCTCCCATACCGGGCTGACGGATATCGCGGACGTGGTGCCGTTCATTCGCCATCTGGTCAGCGACGGCTGGTGGGTCACCGGCCAGACGATCCTGATCAACGGCGGCTACACCACCAAGTGAGCCGATAAAAAACATTGCAACCCCGGCATGGCGCGTTGACACTTTTTCCCGACACTACCAGGCCACGGGGTTGGACATGAGCGTAAACCAGCACGCGCCTCATCCTTTGCTTCGCCATCGCGACGGCCATCATGCGCGGGTGACCTTCGAAGAACTCATGTTCGATCTGGTGTATGTGTTCGCCGTGACGCAACTCAGTCACGGCCTGCTCAATCATCTGACCGGGGTCGGGGTGATGGAGACCCTGGTCCTGTGGTTCGCCGTGTGGCTGGGCTGGCAGTACACCGGTTGGGTCACCAACTGGTTCGATCCCGAGACGCCGTTGATACGGGGGCTGATCTTTGCCCTGATGATCCCGGCCCTGCTGATGGCCGCCAGCATCCCCGAGGCTTTTGCCGGGCGCGGACTGGTTTTTGCCCTGGCCTATGTCTCGATACAGGTCGGGCGCACGGGCTTTATCGTGTTGCAACTGCCCCGTGAGCATCCCCTGGCGCCCAATTTCAGACGCATGCTCGGCTGGGTGGTGGTGGCCGCAGTGTTCTGGGTGGCCGGTGCCTGTGTGGACGGGCCGCTGCGCATTGGCCTCTGGTTGATCGCCGTGTTGTGCGAGTACATCTCGCCCATGTTCGGTTTCGCCTTCCCCGGCCTGGGACGTTCGCGTACGAGTGACTGGACCATCGAAGGCGGCCATCTGGCCGAGCGCTGCCAGTTGTTCGTGATTGTCGCCCTGGGCGAAACCCTGCTGGCCAGCGGCGCGGTCCTGGGCGAAACCGGGCATTGGGAGATGCCCATCCTGCTGGGCCTGGGAGCGACGTTCCTCGGTACCCTGGCGATGTGGTGGTTGTACTTCGGGACCGCCGGCAAGGACGCCACGCAGCGCATCACCAGCGCCGACGATCCGGGCCGTATCGGCGCCTACTTTCACTACATCCACGCCATTCTGGTGGCGGGGATCATCACCACGGCCGTGGGTAACGATCTGGTGATGCTGCATCCCGACGGGCAGCTGTCGACGGTCGATGCCATTACCCTTGTGGCCGGTCCGATGATCTACCTGTTCGGCAGCATTCTGTACAAGCGTGTGGTGTATCGGGTGGTGCCCAAATCCCATCTCGCCGGGCTGCTGTTGCTGCTGGCGCTGGTGCCCGTCGCCTATACCACGGACCTGCTGATGATGAGCTGGCTGACCACGGCGGTGATGCTGGTGGTGTGTGTCATCGAAGGACGCGTGGTCAGGCGCTATCGAGCCCGGCACGCCCACGCAACCCTCAAGCATTGACGGCCTATGGACAGAATTGAGCAGTACCGGGTCTTTCTTCAGGTGGCCGAGCTGGGCAGTTTCATCCAGGCCGCGCGGGTGTTGAAACTGCCACGGGCGACGGTGTCCGCGGCTGTGCAGAAGCTGGAGGCGGATGTCGGCACGCGCCTGCTGCATCGCACCACGCGCAAGGTCAGCCTGACCGCCGACGGCAGCCAGTTGCTGGAGCGTGCACGGCGGGTGCTGCTGGATATCGATGATATCGACCAACTGTTCCAGACCCATCAGCAGCACGTCTTGGGGCGGCTGAGTGTCGATGCACCCAGTCGCATCGCCCGGCGCCTGATCATCCCGGCATTGCCCGACTTGCTGCGTCGCTACCCAGGACTTCAACTCTGTTTGGGCTCCACTGATCGGGCCATCAATCCGATAGAGGAGGGGGTCGATTGCGTGATCCGTTTCGGCACGCCAGAGAGCAGCAGCCTGGTGGTAAAACCCTTGGGGCAGGTGCTACTGGTCAACTGCGCGAGCCCGGGATATCTGGCCGAATGGGGTGTGCCGGAGCATCCCGATGATCTGGAGGACGGTCATCTGTGTATCGGCTACGCGCCCACCCTCGGTGGCCAGGAGTTACCTTGGGAATACGTCCTCGAGGGTGTCGAACAGTCCCGGGCACTGCCCAGCCAGGTTGTTGTGAACAACGCTGAAAACTATATCGCCAGTTGCTGTGCCGGGCTGGGACTGATCCAGGTACCGCTGTTCGATGTCCGGCATCTGCTGGAGGCCGGGGTTCTGGTTGAAGTCATGCCCGCGTACCGTGCGGCACCCATGACGGTTTCGGTGTTGTATCCTGATCGGCGACAGCGCTCGCGCCGGCTCGGCATGTTTATCGAGTGGTTCGCGACGCTGATCGAGCCTTTTCTAGCGCGCTGATCGAAGGCGGCTTCAGCCGGGAATTGACGCTGGCCAGTTTCCGCTCCCCATCACCTATCTTCGAATGGTCATGCGGGTGTTGGTATTGAGCCCGCAGGACTCAGCGCTGCTTCTGGAAAATATCGCCGTGTTGCCCCGCTACAAAGGACAAGGTATCGGCAAGGCGCTGATGGCGTTCAGCGAAGATTACGCGCGCAAGACGAACTGTGATGCCATCCAGCTTTACACCCATCAACTGATGACCGAAAACATCGCTCTCTACCATGCGCTGGGTTATCAGGAAACTCACCGCGCCACGGAAAACGGGTTTGCTCGTGTCTTCATGCGCAAACCCATGCTTGGCTGAGATTTCCCCTACGAAATGGTTTTTGCCATTTCAGACGTCGCTGCCCAACCCAGGAGTTCATACACCGGCTTGCCGGCCTTGGTCGCGTGCAGCACGGCGAAACTTACGCCTCGTTGGGCAAACTCGGCTTCAGCCAGCCTCATCAGGGAAGCCGCCAGGCCCTGCCGTCGATAAGCCGGGTCGACGAAAACGTTGAGCACATAGCCGCGCTGGTCGGAAGTCGGGTGGGACGGATGAGGCGGCCAGTCGATGGTCATCAGGCCTATTGCTGCCACGGGCTGAGCGTTGTCCGTCAGCGCAAAACCGTAGTAGCGGCCATCGGATAAGCGCTGCTGCAACCAGGGCCGGAAGTGCTCGGTCATCACCCGCAATTCCGAAGGGCCTCCCCCCGCTTCAAGGAACATCGTTTCGCGATGCGCACAAATGATCTCGCGGTCATCTGGCCCTAGCCGACGGACTGCCAAGCCTGAAAAGTCGATGTTGCCGGGAATCTCTTTCATCAATTGCACCTGAGCGGAGCGGTCGATGCTAGGCTAGGGCGGCCAGGAGCAGAATGTTAGACACAGATTGAATAAAAGCGCGCCATACAGCGGCCGTAGCGCATACGCCCGCTCTTTAATTCAACGCGGGTCATGACAGAGGGGCTTGGGGTGCAGTCAAGCACGCCAGGGCACCTCATTGAAAAGTATCCGTGACTAAAAAGAAATGATCCCCACACGGCCGCGCCGAAGAGGTCGTTTCATTGTGTATCGATTGTTCGGGCCGATTAAGTGGGTTGTCCGTTTCGTCGTAGACAAGGCTTTGGAAAATATTCGCGCTGCCGGCCCCACCGGTTCCACCCCAGTCCCATTCCTGATACTTCGGCGACGGTCCGGGCAGGTTGCGAGCCAGTTCCATGTAATGACTACGCGTCAGTTGAAAATGAATCCATTCGGGACTGATTTGATAATGACTCGATGCTGCCAATAGCCCGATCGTCACCACAGGCGCCGCAACGCAAGGAGGGGGCGCCCAACGCCGTCCCTCCCTTCGGGGCGTTAAGGCGCTATATCGGCCTTGAACCATTTTTCCGAGAGTTTCTTGACTGTCCCGTCCGCCAAGGCTGCGCTCAAAGCCTGGTTAAACCGGGCCTTCAAGTCCGCATCGGACTTTCTGAACGCCAGCGCCTCACCCGGGCCCCAGATCGGTCCGCCAATCTTCGGGCCGACCATCTGCACCGCCTGGTTCTCGGGATTTTGCAGCGCGGAGGAAAAGAACGTCACGTCGTCAAAGGCAAAATCAATGCGGCCGGCGTTCAGGTCCATCATGTGCTCACCGGACTTCTTGTAGGTCCTGATGGTTGCCACGCCCTTGAAGTTTTTCTCCACAAAGTCCGTGTAGGCGGTGCCCGACTGGATGCCGATGGTCTTGCCTTTGACCAGGGCCTTGAGCTTCTCGATGGCGGCTTGATCCTGGATGGGGTCACCGCTGAGTTTTACCGTCTGCGTGCTTGGCGCGGTTGCGATCATCGCCGGCGTGGCACTGACGAACACACCTTGTGTGGCCGCATAGGGCCGCGAGAAATCGACGATGGCCTGGCGCTCTGGCGTAATAACGATGGCGTCCATCAGCATGTCGAACTTGCCGGCATTCATCCCGGCGATCATGCCGTCCCAGTCCTGGGCCTGGAGCTTGCACTCAAGCTGGATTCTCGCGCACAGGTCCTTCAGCAACTCAGGTTCGAAACCGGAAATCTCGCCGTTCGGCAGGGTGCTGTTCCAAGGTTCATAAGCCCCCTCGGTGGCCACCCGGACGGTGGTCCAATCCTTGGCCGTGGCCATGCCGGTGAACAGCACGCCGCTCAGGGCGCAGCAGGTAAAAAGGGTGCGGGTGGAGCGAGTGATGGCGTGCATGTGTTTCCCCAAAGAGTTCGAAAAGGTTCGGCAGGGGCAAGCAGTGACGGGTGATCTTCTTGTTTGAGTGGTACGGATGGATCAGGCCGTTCGGCCATAGAAGCCCAGCTGTTCCTCGACGCTGAACAGCACGTCGGGTTTTTCGTAGTAGGAGAACACCGCCACCATGCGTTCCCGGGCACCGTGCACGGGGGTGACGCGATGGGCCGTGTTCTTGCCGCGAAACACATTCAGCGTGCCCGCGCGCAAGGTGAGTGTCTGCACCTGCGGATCACGCCCTTCGAGCAACTCGGCGACGCCGGCATAGTTGGGATCATCGGCGCTACGCAAGTCGCTGCGGTACTGGAACTCACCGCCCTCGTCGGGCGCTTGGAGCATCAGCGTGGTGGTGAACTCAGAGCGATCGAAGTGCCAGTTCAAGGTCTCGCCGTGGCGATAGCTCATCACGTTGACGCGGGCCAACGGGTCGGCCATCAGGTGCAATTGCGGCTTTTCCATCACCGCGGCCAGAAAGGCCAGCAGCGGCGGGTACTCGTACACCTCGTTCACCAGGCTGCCCTTGAGTTGATCGGCGCACAGGGTATGGCTGACCGTCTCGACCTGGCGCAGCGCCGGGTGATCCGCCGGCAAACCCTCGATTGTCGGTTTGAAGTAAATATTGTGGGTGCGGCTGTGGGTATGGGATTCACGGCTCATGGTTGGCCGAATGTGCTCAGCCGCCTGACGCACCGCGTCGGCCATGATGAAGCCTTCCAGGTTGAACATGCCGTTGCGCTTCAATTCGGTACGGCACCTATCGACCAGTTCATTCCACCCATCGCTGCCTTCGCGGTCGAGTGGAAAGCGCTCAAGATCCATGACGTTGTTCATGATGACCCTCTCGTTGTAGATGGCCCAACTTACCCTACGAAAAACTTCGCAACAACGGCACAAATTGTTAGGCTCCCCCTAGTAAAACTTATGGGAAGAGCGCTTATGCAACGCTTACCACCGCTCAATGCCGTGCGTACATTCGAGGTCGCCGCGCGCCTGGGCAGTTTCGTGTTGGCGGGGGCTGAGCTGGGGGTGTCATCCGCGGCCGTCAGCCAGCAAATCCGTCATCTGGAAGACTTCTTCGGCAAGAAGCTGTTCGTCCGCAACGGTAATCGCCTGGCCCTGACCGATGCAGGCTTGGCGATGTACCCGCAAACCTCGCGGGCGTTGAACGAAATTGCCGCGATGACCCTGCGTACCCTGGAAGGCGAGATTCGCACTCGGCTGATTGTCAGCGTGCCGTTTTCCCTGGCGGAATGTTGGCTGGCGCCCAAGCTCATGGAGCTTGTGGAGTTCTACCCGCAACTGTCGGTGGATGTCCGTGTGGAGGACGACCCCGTTGACCTCGCCCGACATGACGTGGACCTGCGCGTCAGTTACGGGGACTATCACTATCCTGCGTGTGAGGCCATTCCCTTGTTCCATGACGAAGTGCTGCCGGTGTGTGCGCCGGAGTTGTGGTACCGACATGGGAACAAGGACTTTGACCTCGCGCTTGTTCACGAGAGCCTGTTTATTCATACGCAATGGGGGGCCAATTATGCGTCGCACCCTACGTGGAGCGACTGGTTTGCCGCCGAGCGGTTGGACAGCCCGCCGGACCCGGCCCATGGACGGCGCTCGGGGTTATCGAGTTTGTCGGTGACGTTGGCCAAGTTGGGCATGGGCATTGCGCTGGGGCAGAAGGCGATTGCCCAACGGGAGTTGGAGGCGGGGCGCTTGATCGCGCTTTCCGCTGTTTCGTTGAAGCTTGGGCATGGGTATTGTGCGTTTGTGCCGGGGGCCAAGCGGGGGCGGGGGGATGTCGAGCGATTGTTGGCGTTGTTGGGGAAAAGCTGAACCCTCCGTCCCGGCCGAACAACACACTCCGAGACCGGCATCGCCAGTCGCTCCGCTGTTCATGTAAGCTGTTTGCGCTGTAGTAAACGTTGGCAAAAAATGACCCTGGGTTGCTTGGCGGATGCCAGGAGCGTTCTCTGCAGCCCTTTCTGTATTGCGAGGATGTATGCGACGTTGGTTGAGCCGGTACCGTTACGCCATTATTTTCTGGCTGTGCTTTGGCGTTTTCCGCACATCCTTGGCCGATTGGAATCCCATCCCCTCCGGATCCATGCGCCCGACCTTGGTTGAGGGGGATGTGGTGCTGGTGAATCGGGTGGCTTACGACCTCAAGTTGCCTCTCACTGATATCTCCCTGGTCAAGGTTGATAATCCTCGCCGGGGCGATGTCGTGACCTTCACCTCACCCAAGGATGGCATCCGCTTGATCAAGCGGATCGTGGGTATTCCTGGCGACACGCTGGAAATGAGGAATGAGGTGCTGTGGGTCAACGGTACCCCTGCAACCTACCTGAATGCGCAGGACATCATCGAGCCGATCGCTTCTGGTCAATCTGTCCCGGGTATCAAGCTGACCGAACGCGCGGACAAGAGTCAGCGCTCCGTTCAGTTTATGCCGACGGTACGCGCCTTACGGAATTTCGGTCCTGTTGTGGTGCCTGTTGACCATTACTTCATGTTGGGGGATAACCGTGATGACAGCGCGGACTCAAGGTATATCGGCTTTGTGCCACGCCGGCTGTTGATCGGGCATGCGCACCATATCCTGGCATCGGCTGAGATCATGGATCACTGGATGCCGCGATTTCGCCGATTTGGCTCGCCGATATTGTGATGTCACCCCGTGCCGCAGGATTTGACCGGGTTGCCGGATTGCCCTCCCGGACACCAGCGTTATTACCTGAAAAAAGCCCTCCAGGGCTGAAAGGGGATTGGAGCCCGCACGGCCCCAATCCCATCTCCCGGTTACCGGTTGCCTGTCGCCAATGCCGGCGTACGAGGCGGGATCAAGCGCTTGGTCCCGGTCGATTCAAACGCCGAAGCGAGATGAAGCAGCGCTGAGTCGTCATACGCCCGGCCAGCGAAGGTCAGGCCGACCGGCATGCCGATATCCGCCATGACGCCCATCGGCACAGTGACCGTGGGCACACCCAGATGGCGGATGGCGAGGTTGCCGTTGGCGACCCAGATGCCGTTGCTCCAGGCGATATCCGCCGACTGCGGATTGATATCGGCATCCGCCGGACCGACGTCGGCCACCGTCGGGAAGAGCACCGCATCGAGCCCCAGGCGATCCATCCACTCCTCGAGATCGATACGACGGGTCTGTTCAAGCCCACGCAGTCCGTCAGCCAGGGTGCTGATCTCGTTCCAAGGGGTAATGCCACGCTCTGCCATCCGCACATACTCGTCCATGCCGGCGGCCAGGTCGCCTTCGCGGTTGGGCAGGGTGCCGGGGTCGTGGGGGAAAATCTTCGGCCCGTCCACGTCTACCAGACGGTTCAACGCCGGATCGCCGTTGGCCCGCAGGAAGTCATCGAAGGCCCAGGCCGACAGATCCCACAACTCATGGTGCAGGAACTCCTTGGACACCAGGCCCCGGGTGAACACCGTCGGCGTACCGGGACGATCACCTTCGCAATTGGAGACCAGCGGGAAGTCGACTTCCACCACCTCGGCACCGGCCGCTTCGAGGGCCTTGCGCGCGGCTTCCCAGAGATCGATCACGGAAGCGCGGGTGTTGATGCGTTGCCCCGTCGGACCACCGATCCCCGGCGCCTCGCTGGTGCCGGCTTCGGGATCGGCGTTGATGAACATACGCGGTACACCGAAGCGTTTGCCGGCGAGTGCATCGGTACCGGCGGCCAGTGCGCCATAGGACGTGGGACGCACCGAGGCCACGCTCGGAATCGGTACCCAGGGTTGCATTCGCCACAGATCGCCACGGGTGTCGGTATCTTCCGCCACCACCACGTCGAGCACTTCGAGCAGGTCGGCCATGGTCCTGGCATAGGGCACGACCACATCCATGGTCGGGGTCAGCGGCCAGTTGCCGCGCACCGAGATCACGCCCCGGGAAGGGGTATAAGCACACAAGCCATTGTTCGAAGCCGGTCCACGTCCGCTCGACCAGGTTTCTTCCGCAAGGCCGAAGGCCGCGAAGCTGGCCGCGGTTGCGGTCCCGGCGCCATTGGATGAGCCCGAGGCGAACGGTGCGGTGAGGTAGCCGGCGTTGTACGGGCTTTCCGCCCGGCCGTAGACCCCGCGCTGCATGCCGCCGTTGGCCATGGGCGGCATATTGGTCTTGCCCAGGCAGATGGCACCGCCGGCGCGTAGCCGTTCGATGGTGAACGCGTCGCGATGGGCGATCAGCTTGGCGAAGGCCGGACTGCCGGAAGCGGCGGTAAGCCCCTTGACCAGATAGCTGTCCTTGGCTGTATAGGGAATGCCATCGAGTGGCCCCAGTGTTTCGCCCTTGGCCCGGCGAGCATCGGAGGCCTGTGCTTCCTTGAGGGCATCGGGGTTGCGAACCACTACCGCGTTGAGGGCGGTAGGCGTGTCGGGGCCGTCGTAGGCGTCGATCCTGGCGAGATAGGCCTGGACCAGCTCAACCGCCGTGGTCTGGCCGGATTCGAGCGCAGCACGCAGCTGGGCAATGGAAACTTCGGTTACTTCGATCATGTTGTTATCGCCGACTGCGGAGGGGGCGTGATGGGGATTGGCATTACAGGGGATGCTGGGCCACTCAATCAGCCCGATGGAAAACGCAGTTTAAAATAAAGGCGGCAGGCCACCAACTTTCATTGAGGGTGGCCTGCGCTGCGGGGTTTAGATCCGTGCCAATGCCTGTGCCAGATCCGCCCGCAGGTCTTCGACATCCTCGACACCCACCGACAAGCGCACCAGCCCATCGCCGATGCCAAGTTGCGCGCGGGTTTCAGCAGGGATGCTGGCGTGGGTCATGATCGCCGGGTGTTCGATCAGGCTTTCCACGCCGCCCAGGCTCTCGGCCAGGGCGAAGATCTCCACGCTTTCGAGGAAGCGCTTGGCCCCGGCCAGGTCGCTTTTCAGGTCAACCGAAATCATCCCGCCGAAGCCACGCATCTGCCGACGCGCCAGTTCGTGCTGTGGGTGTGACGGC
Source organism: Pseudomonas sp. MWU12-2037 (assembly GCF_023242345.1). Taxonomy (NCBI): domain Bacteria; kingdom Pseudomonadati; phylum Pseudomonadota; class Gammaproteobacteria; order Pseudomonadales; family Pseudomonadaceae; genus Pseudomonas; species Pseudomonas sp. MWU12-2037. The sequence goes on from NZ_JALLIZ010000005.1 coordinate 191,157, forward strand.
AGGCCCGGGTAGTAGACGCGCGCCACCTGTGGCTGACGCTCCAGCCAGGTCGCCAGGTCCAGGGCGTTGCTGCAATGGCGCTCCATGCGCAGCGACAGGGTCTTCACGCCGCGCAGGGTGAGGAAGGCGTCAAAGGGTCCGGCAATGGCGCCCACCGAGTTTTGCAGGAAGCCCAGGCGTTCGGCGAGTTCGGCGTTTTGCCCGACCACCGCGATGCCGCCGATCACGTCGGAGTGGCCGTTGAGGTATTTGGTCGTGGAGTGCACCACGATGTCGAAGCCCAGCTCCAACGGACGCTGGATCCACGGACTGGCAAAGGTGTTGTCGGCGACGCAGATGATGCCGCGATCGCGACAGATGCGGGCGATGGCGGCAAGGTCGGTGAGGCTCAGCAGGGGATTGCTCGGCGTCTCGACCCAGACCATCCGCGTAGTGTCCTGCAGCGCCGCTTCGAAGGCGTTGAGGTCGGTCAGGTCGACGTAGCTGAAACGATGCCCGGCGCTGCGTTGGCGAACCTTGTCGAACAGGCGAAAAGTGCCGCCGTACAGGTCATTGCCGGAGACCACATGGGCGCCGGCGTCGAGCAGTTCGAGCACGGTGGAAATCGCCGCCAGTCCGGAGGCAAAGGCGAAAGCCTGGGTACCGCCCTCAAGGTCGGCCACGCAGCGCTCCAGGGCAAAGCGTGTCGGGTTGTGCGAGCGACCGTAGTCGAAGCCCTTGTGCACCCCGGGGCTCTCTTGCAGATAGGTGGAGTTGGCGTAGATCGGCGGCATCAGCGCGCCGGTGGTCGGGTCCGGCGACTGCCCGGCATGAATGACACGGGTAGCAAAGGCGCGGGGAGCGGCGGACTTGTCGTGCTGACTCATGCAAGGGATCTCCGTAAGTGATTGAGCAGGTCGACGCGGGTAATCAGGCCATGGAAGCCCGAGGCGTCGGCAATAATCGCCACCAGCCCGCGAGCCAGCTCGGCCTGCAGTTCAGCCAGGCTGGCGGTGGGGGCCAGGGTTTGCAGTTTGTTGGTCATGACGCTGGACACGCTCAGACGGAAGTGTGTCGCGTCGTCATGCATACCCAGCAGGATATCCGATTCGTCGATCACGCCCACCAGTTGTTGGCCGTCCACCAGCACCGGCAACTGCGACACGTCCGCCAGGCGCATGCGCTGGAAGGCGGTGAGCAGGGTATCGTCCGGACCGACGCTGATCACCCGGCCATCCTCGAAGCGCCGTGCGATCAGGTCGCGCAGATCGCCGTAGTGCTTGTACTTCAGCAAGCCCTGGTCGTTCATCCACTGGTCGTTGTAGACCTTGGACAGGTAACGGGTGCCGGTGTCGCAGACAAAGGTGACGACGCGCTTGGGTTCGGTTTGCTCGCGACAATAACGCAGCGCCGCGGCCAGCAAGGTGCCGGTCGAGGAGCCGCCGAGAATGCCTTCGGCGCGCAGCAGTTGGCGGGCATGGTCGAAGCTTTCTTCGTCGCTGATCGAATAGGCCTTGCGCACGCTGGAGAGGTCGGCAATCGACGGGACGAAGTCTTCGCCGATGCCTTCCACGGCCCAGGAACCCGCGGTGCCGATGGTGCCGCTGCGGCTGTATTCGGCCATTACCGAGCCGACGGGATCGGCCAGGACCATGGCCAGGTCCGGTTGTACGCGTTGGAAGAAACGGGTCAGTCCGGTCAGGGTGCCGGCCGAGCCGACACCGACGACGATGGCGTCCAAGTCGTGTTGGGTTTGTGCCCAGATCTCTGGTGCTGTACTGGTTTCATGGGCCAGAGGGTTGGCCGGGTTGTTGAATTGATCGGCGAAGAACGCGTCGGGAATATCCCGCGCCAGCCGCGCGGCGACGTCCTGGTAGTACTCGGGATGGCCCTTGCCGACATCGGAGCGGGTGATATGCACCTCGGCGCCCATGGCCTTGAGGTGCAGGACTTTTTCGGTGGACATCTTGTCGGGGACCACCAGCACGACCCGATAGCCCTTGGCCCGGCCGACCAGGGCCAGGCCGAGACCGGTGTTGCCGGCAGTCGCTTCGACGATGGTGCCGCCGGGACGCAGGCGCCCATCGCGCTCGGCCGCATCGATCATTGCCAGGCCGATACGATCCTTGATCGAGCCGCCAGGGTTCTGCGATTCAAGTTTGAGGAACAACGTGCACGGGCCGGTATCGAAGCGGCTGACGCGCACCAGCGGCGTATTGCCGATCAGTTCGAGTACGGCGGGGCGGGAGTTGTTCGGCATGTGTCACCTCGTTACGGGGGCGTTCGTATTGGATGGACAGCAGGCTGGGGCGGCTGGTTGCAGATAAATCTATCGCTTGGAACATAGGCCGGGATTGCCCCGGCCGCAACCTGGAGGCGGCCAATCATGGACAGACTGGTGACGGTGAATGTGTTCACCCGATCGGGTTGTTCAAGGTTCCATCGGGCCCGTGATACGCGCATTGGCCTCCCTGCGGCGTTGAGCGTGCCGCTGGTGATCAGCAGGCTCGGGGATGGCCGCTTTCAATGACGCCCACCTTGCTTGTTGGCCGCGGCCAGTCGCTGAAGCACGGCGATCTGTTCCATCGAGTCACTCTTGAGCGTCTTGACCTGGGCCAGCAATGCCGGATCCGGCGTGGGCTCGCGCGCGATCATGATTGAGCTCAGGCGACACATTTTTCGCATGTCGTCGAAGTAGCGCAGCATGGCTGACTTGACCACGATTTGCGGCGAATTGGCGGGTAGGCGGGCGTTGTCAACGGCGGTATACAGTTTGTTCCATTGCGGGACGACCTCTCGTGAGATGGCGATGGCTATCATCGCTCTTTTGCCTGGCGTATCCGTAGGTTGGCGCAGGAGCGCGGCCATCTCTTTCATGGTTTTTTGCTCGGTCGGGCCGAGGCTGAGAACCAGTGCCCTGAATTGAATCTCTTCACGGGCAGTCTCGCTGGAGCGCGCCAACGGGTAAACCGATGCGATCAGGACGGCGAGTACCAGTGCACAGGAAAACAAGGTGCTTTCAAGCGCCACTTTTGTGCGAGCTGTCGGGTTGAGCGAGCTGGCCAGGGTCAAGCCAAGTAACACGCCGCCCAGCAAGCCGCCGAGATGGGCGCCGTTGTCGATGCCCGGGTGGGTAAAACCGTAGAGCAGGTTGTACCCGATGAGTACCAGTATGGAGACGCGTTGCTGTACGGCAATCGACTTCGGTAACTCGTGGCGGTATTTCAGTACGAACACCAACAGTCCACCGAACACCCCGAAAATCGCCCCTGACGCCCCCGCACTGTTGATCATCGGATGCCATAGCAAACTGGCAATGCTGCCGGTGACACCGGCAAACAGATACAACATCAGGAATCGGCCGCTTCCGTACAGGCGCTCGGCCAGTCGGCCGATCTGGTACAGCGTGAACATGTTGAGCATCAGGTGGATCAGGCCGAAATGGACGAACACCGATGTGAGCAGGCGCCACCATTGCCCCGTCAGTGTGTCAGGGCCGAAGTTCGTGCCCCATTTGACGGTCATTGCCAAGTTCTGCGCCATGACACCAACACCACCCGCGCACATCGCGAGGTAAACCAGCACGTTGATCGCGATCAGCCCGTAGGTGGCCCATGTGATCGGTGCCAGTGTCCGGATCCGTTCGGAGTAGCTGGACAGGGCTATTTGCTCGGCCTCATGGGCAGGCGTTGCGTGTCCGGGGAGCCATTCGAGGATTTGTTGTGCTGCGTTGCGGCTGGATGCGATCAGGAAGACGTGTTGGATGCCGTCGGGCCCATGAATGTCGAAATAGACATACTTTCTGATGGTTTTGGCATCAAAGATCTGGCTGCGCGGGATGACCCGTTTCGTTTCGGTGGAACCTTGGAACAGCCTGCGACTGGACTTGATGAGTACGACTTCCTCATCGGTGACGCAAAGCTCTCCTTTCCTGAACATGGAGCGCAGAACAGCACCGCGTTGCCCTCGCTTGGGCCTGACGGCGAACCGGGCCCTGAACGTTCCCATGAGCTTGCTGCCCGGAATATCCGGGAGTTCCGGGGGGAGGGTGAAGACCATCGTGGGTTCAATCCGCTCCATGTTCTGCGCTTCCTGTCGACTTATTGGTATGCGGCAAAATGCTATCAGTAAGGCTCCTCTCACATGATGAAAGATGACTGGACTTCATCCTCAAGGGCGGGTACCAAACAGGGACTGTCACCAGAGGAGTTCCAATGAAAGTCCATTTCGTCGTTCACGAAGCATTCGAGTCGCCGGGTGCCTACGAGGCCTGGGTTGAAGAACGTGGCTACGAGGCAAGCTACTCGCGGGTTTATGAGCGTCATGCTTTCCCGGACGTGGATAACATCGATCTGTTGGTGGTGCTGGGCGGTCCTCAGTCACCGGCCACCACCCGGGAAGAGTGTCCGCACTTCGACGCCGCGGCCGAATGTGCGCTGATCGCCAAAGCCGTTACGGCGCAAAAGGCCGTGGTGGGGGTCTGCCTCGGTGCTCAACTGCTCGGTGAGGCACTGGGGGCCGGGTTCGGTCACAGTCCCGAGAAAGAGATCGGCAAGTACCCTATTACCCTGACCGAGGCGGGGAAGGACAACGACAAGGTCGCTCATTTCGGCGACGTCCTTGAGGTCGGGCATTGGCACAACGACATGCCCGGCCTGACCGAGAACGCCAGGATCCTGGCCTATAGCGAAGGCTGCCCGCGGCAGATCGTTGAATACGGTCCGCTCGTGTATGGCTTTCAATGCCATATGGAGTTCACCCTCGATGTCGTGGAGCGGCTTATCGCCGCGTCGGAGAGCGAACTCGTGGAGGCCACTGGCCGCCGTTTCGTCCAGCAACCGGCAGCCCTTCGGGCCAATGACTATGGGCAAATGAACCAGAAGCTCTTTGGGTTTCTGGACAAACTGATGGCGCAGTACAGGCTGCGCCAAGACCATCCGAGGTAGAGGTGCTGTTTCCCCTGGGGATCAACCGCCGGGGACGGTGGCACTGGCCATCTGTTGGGGTTTGCAGTTGAGATAGGCCGAGGATTTCAGCCAGTGCTTGTCGGGGTACCAGACAAACATGAACTGGCCGTCCTTGAGTTTGTCGACCACCTGCCGCGCCACTTGCGGGCGGACGGCGGGGCAGCCCTGGCTGCGGCCGAGACGGCCTTCGCGCTTGCTCCACAGCGGGCTCACGTAGTCGGCTGCATGAATCACGATGTCACGGTCGCGGGCGCGGTCATTGAAACCGGGCTCCAGGCCGTCCATGCGCAGGGAATAACCATGGGTGCCCTCGTAACTTTCCTGGGTGCGGAACAGGCCCAGGCTGGATTGATAACTGCCCACCTGATTGGAAAATTGGGTGGCGAAGTTCTCTCCGGATTTTTGTCCATGGGCGACCAGGTCGCGCAGCACCAGGGTCTTCTTGCGCAGGTCGAAGATCCACAGGCGCCGCTTGGTCGAGGGTTGCGAGTAGTCGATCACCGCCAGGCGCTCGGATTGTTCGAGGCCGCTGTTGATGGCGCATTGCATGGCGCTCAGGGCGTTTTTCAGAACCAGGGGGTTGAGTTCCGGCGCCGCGTGGGCGAGTCTGCGGTACAGCGTCGGTTCATGGCCCTTGGCGGCCAGGGCAGAACTGCAGGGTGCAGCCAGGGTCAGAATAATCAGGCAGAGTCGGGAGCAAGAAGTCAGCATGTTGAAGAGTGCCTCGGCCGTCAATCCAGGCTCGCGCCTCCCAACGGTCTTCGGGCAGCGTGGTCACAGGCTGCCTGAAGGTTTTTCGCTTCTGTTGCAGCTGTGAACTATCAATGCGACGACCGTGGATTGGAGTCAAGCCGTTGTTCAAAAAACACGCATATTACTTGAGCATTTACCTGCTCGTGGCACCACTGGTCGCGACAGCAGAAGACCTGCTCACCGATCTGCCCATGCCTTTGCCGTCGTTCCTGACGCAGTTGTCGACCGAGTGCCCGGGCCTGGTCGCACAGTTGGACACGTCGGCACAGCAGCGTTTGCAGGCGTTTTACCAGTCTCAGAATGATGCGCCTGTCTGGTCCGTCAGCGGGCGTCTGTCGGCCTTGCAGGCGCAGTTGCCGTTGTTGGCCGATGACGGCCTGGACCCGGCGCGTTACCCGTTGCCCCAGGACACGGGAGCCGGCAACGCGCTGTGTACCGATGTCGAAATCAGCCGGCAGTATCTGCAAGCCTTGCAGGACCTGCGTTACGGTCGTTTGCAGCAGGCGCGCTTCGAGCCGCTCTGGCATGCACAGCCGTCGACCCGGGACGTCGACGCCGAGGTCCTGACGCTGGCGGCGACGGGGCTGCAGGATATGGCCCTGGCCTTTGATCAGGCGCGGCCGAATATCGAGTTGTACCGCAGCCTGCGGCGGGTCTACGCGGAGCAGCGTCTGCAGCCATTGGCCCATTGGCAAGCGATCGCGGCTGGAACCTTGCTGCGTCCCGGCATGGAGGACGCTCGGATACCCGCGCTGGCGCAGCGAATGCTCGCCGAGGGCTATCTGGAGAGCCTGCCCGGCGGTCCTGAAAAAACCTACGGTGAGGAGCTGAGCAGCGCGGTCAAGCACTTCCAACTGAGCCATTCGCTACAGGGGGATGGGGTGATCGGGCCAGGCACCCTGACCGAGCTGAATATCAGCCCGGCACTACGGCGCGAGCAGCTGCGCATCAACCTTGAACGCTTTCGTTGGCTGGCACCGGATCTGGAGCCCGAGGGCGTGCTGGTCAACGTCGCGGCGGCCCGGTTGAGTGTCTATCACGACGGCGCGCCGGTGTGGCAGACACGCCTTCAGGTAGGACGTGCCGATCGGCAGACACCGCTATTGAAATCCCGGGTCACCCGGCTGACCCTGAACCCGACCTGGACCGTGCCGCCGACCATCATGCGTGAGGACAAGCTGCCGGCTATCCGTCAGGATCCGACCTACCTGAGCCAGCAGAACCTGCAGATCCTGGACAGTGCAGGCAATCCCCTGGCGGCGGACGCCATCGACTGGGAACGGCCCGGCAATATCATGCTGCGCCAGGAGGCCGGTCCACGGAACCCGCTGGGCAAGATCGTCCTGCGGTTCCCCAATCCCTTTTCGGTATACCTGCACGACACCCCCAGCCAGCCGCTATTTGCCAAGGGGCCGCGGGCTTTCAGCTCGGGTTGTGTGCGGGTCGAGCAGCCGATGCACCTGCGGGACCTGCTGCTGACCCCGGCGGAACGTGCACGGACCGAGGAGTTGCTGGCCAGCGGCACCACCCATGAATTCAGGCTGGTCGCGCCGGTGCCGATCCTGCTCGGTTATTGGACGGTGCAAGTCGCTGGTGACGGAACCTTGCTCTATGCCCCGGATATCTATGGGCATGATCCGGTACTGTTGAAGGCCTTGGGAGGTGCGTCTAGTCATTGAGTGCGGCGATTAAAAGCACAAGACTTCCAACTGAAAAACCGGATAATGGCGGCCAATTATTTGTCTCGTTATTTTGGTAATCCCGCATGGAAATCAAGGTCAATTTTCTCGACAACCTTCGGCTTGAAGCCAAATTCGATGACTTCACGGTGGTGGCCGATCAACCTATTCGCTATAAGGGCGATGGATCGGCCCCCGGCCCGTTCGATTATTTTCTGGCTTCGTCGGCGTTGTGTGCGGCTTACTTTGTGAAGTTGTACTGCGAAACCCGCAATATTCCCACCGACAATATCCGTCTTTCGCAGAACAATATTGTTGATCCGGAAAACCGCTACAACCAGATTTTCAAGATTCAGGTCGAGTTGCCGGCGGATATCTCCGCCAAGGACCGCCAGGGCATTTTGCGTTCCATCGACCGTTGCACGGTAAAAAAGGTCGTGCAAACCGGGCCTGAGTTTGTGATCGAGGAAGTGGAAAACCTGGATGCCGATGCCCAGGCATTGCTGATGCTCGGCCCGGTTTCGGACGCCGCGACCTATATTGCCGGCAAGGATCTGCCGCTGGAACAAACCATCGCCAATATGTCGGGCATTCTGGCCGGCCTGGGCATGAAGATTGAAATCGCTTCGTGGCGCAATATTGTTCCCAATGTGTGGTCGCTGCATATCCGCGATGCGCATTCGCCGATGTGTTTTACCAATGGCAAGGGCTCGACCAAGGAAGGCGCATTGGCCTCGGCGTTGGGCGAGTTTATCGAGCGACTGAATTGCAATTTCTTCTACAACGATCAGTTCTGGGGCGAAGACATCGCCAATGCGGCGTTTGTGCATTACCCGAACGAACGCTGGTTCAAGCCTGGCCGCAAGGATGAGCTGCCGGCTGAAATTCTCGACGAGCATTGCCTGGCGATCTACAACCCCGATGGCGAGTTGCGTGGCTCGCACCTGATCGATACCAACTCCGGTAATGAAGAGCGTGGTATCTGCTCGTTGCCGTATGTGCGTCAGTCGGATGGCGAGGTGGTGTATTTTCCGTCCAACCTGATCGAGAACCTGTTCCTCAGCAATGGCATGAGCGCCGGTAATACATTGGCCGAAGCACAGGTTCAGTGCCTGTCGGAAATCTTCGAGCGCGCGGTAAAACGCGAAATCCTCGAAGGTGAAATCGCACTGCCGGATGTGCCACAAGAAGTCCTGGCGAAATACCCCGGTATCCTGGCCGGTATCCAGGGTCTGGAAGAGCAGGGCTTTCCGGTGCTGGTGAAGGATGCGTCGCTGGGCGGGGAATTCCCGGTGATGTGCGTCACCCTGATGAACCCACGCACTGGCGGTGTGTTTGCCTCGTTCGGGGCGCACCCAAGCTTTGAGGTGGCGCTGGAGCGCAGTCTTACGGAGCTGTTGCAGGGTCGCAGTTTTGAAGGTCTGAACGATCTGCCCCAGCCGACCTTTGAAAGTCACGCGGTGATGGAGCCGAACAACTTTGTGGAACACTTTATCGACTCCAGCGGCGTGGTGTCGTGGCGTTTCTTCAGTGCCAAGTCGGATTTCGAATTTGTTGAATGGGATTTCTCCGGCCAGGGTGAAAACTCCAATGCCGAGGAAGCCGCGACCTTGTTCGGTATTCTTGAAGACCTGGGCAAAGAGGTCTACATGGCCGTGTATGAGCATATCGGTGCAACGGCCTGCCGCATTCTGGTACCGGATTACTCGGAAATTTATCCGGTGGACGATCTGATCTGGGATAACACCAACAAGGCGCTGTTCTTCCGCGCCGATATCCTGAATCTGCACAGCCTCGACGATGCCGACCTTAAAGCCCTGGTCAAGCGTCTGGAAGAAAGCGAGCTGGACGACTACACCGATATCACCACCTTGATCGGCATCGAGTTTGACGACAATACGGCTTGGGGTCAGTTGACGATCCTGGAGTTGAAGCTGCTGATCTATCTCGCTTTGAAGCAATTTGACGAGGCGAAAGAGCTGGTGGAAACCTTCCTGCAGTTCAACGACAACACGGTCGAGCGCGGGTTGTTCTACCAGGCCTTGAATGTGGTGCTGGAGGTGCAGATGGACAACGAGCTGGAATTGAGCGATTACGAGGTCAATTTCCGCCGGATGTTTGGCAACCCGCGGATGGACGCCGTGATCGGTTCGGTCGAGGGTAGCGTGCGCTTCTTCGGCTTGACGCCTACCAGCATGAAGCTGGAGGGGCTTGATCGGCACCTGCGCCTGATCGACAGCTACAAAAAACTGCACGCGGCGCGGGCCAGGGTGACGGCGTTATCCAGCTGAAATAGTGCTGACAAAAAAGCACCTCAGGTGCTTTTTTGTTTTTTTGCGGCCGGTCTCTAGAGCGAAAGGATGAATAGATATTCATCCTTCGTCTTGTCCATACCGAGTTCATGTTCAAGCAGAAACCCGCACCGGCTCAGTACTTTTTGTGAGCCAATATTGTTCTTGTAGGCAATGGCCAGCAGTTGCGTAAGGTTCCAGTGCGTCCGTGCCTCCTGGATAAGATGCTGCAGTGCCAGGGTGGCGAGTCCCTGCCCGCAAAAGCGTTGATCAATCCGATAACCGACTTCTGCACAACCCTCTGGTGAGTTGATGTTTTTCAAGTTGGCTCGACCGACTATTCCCTCACTGGCTTCTTCGATAACAAAGGGATGCCAGGTACCGAGAGCAAAGTCGGACAAATAGCGCTCAATATGATCGGTAACCCCTTGCCGTGAGTAGAAGGACGGGGCACGGGCGTCAATTTGAGATTCGAACCATTCACGGTTATGGGTTTCGAATCTCAGCAAGGCTTCAATATCCGTTTCTTCTAGCGTGCGAACACTGAATGTCTGCATTGGTTCGCGCCTCCTTGCTTGAATGCTCTTGGGCGTGGGTCTTCGCTTGCGAGTATTATCAGCCTCACTTGAGTAATCAACGCTTTTTTGTACAGTAATGCTCAGTTTGTGCCGCGCTTCAGCGGTCTTCTAGCAGGCCCCTGGCCCCCTCAATCCGTGAAAGCATGATTCGTAACGGGCTGAAATTGCTTCCGGTTGGCGGCCGGTAACAAACCGACTCGCTGCTGGAAGAGCCGGCGAAAGGAGTTGCTGTCTTCGTAACCCACGGCGTTGGTAATGCTGCCCACGCTCATTCGAGTCGACTCGAGCAACTGCTTTGCCCGCTCCAGCCGTAGTGTCTGTAGATAGAGCAGTGGCGGGTAGCCCGTGGCGTCCTTGAAGCGCCTTTTGAAATTCCTGACACCAAACGCGAATTGTTGAGCGATGTCGTCAATCAGCACCGGTTGCTGGAAATGCGCGTCCAGCCAATTCTGAACCCGCAGTATCTCTTCATCCCCGTGAAGTTTTGGCGGTGTCCACGTGGCATAGGTCGACTGCTGGGTTCGTATCTTGTCGACCAGCAAATACTTGCTGCACTTGCGGGCCAGATCGAGCGACGCGAAACGCCGGACCAGAAACAGCAGAAGGTCCATGGCGGCGCTCGCACCGCCGCTGGTGATCAAGCGATTGTCCTCGTAAAGCATCTGCGCTTCATCCAGGCGCACCTTGGCGTAACGGCGACGGAAGAGGTCGGCAAAGGCCCAATGGGTCGTGCCCCGGATGCCGTCTAGCAGCCCTGCCTCGGCCAGCATGAAGGCGGCCGTGCACATGGACGCCAGCACCGCCCCTTGCGCATGCTGCTGCCGTAGCCATGGGCCATGATCGGCGAAGGTCGGCAGGGCGTCTTTCAGGGTGAAAAGAAAACCGGGGATCAGTACCAGATCGGTATGGGCTATCGCCTTGATCGACCGGTCCACCCGCAGCTTCTGCCCGCCCCATGCCGCGACATCAGCACCTGTCAGCGAAGCACAGACCACCTCGAACGGTGGGCTGGCGCTGTCGGCGAACAAGTTGGCGGCACTCAGCACTTCAAGGGCCAGGGTGGCGCTTGCGGCGGAGCATTGATCAACCAGGAGCAGGGTGATATGCATGAAGGTCCAGTTGCGCTTTTCGCATGAAATAAGTCATTTATGCACCTACTGTAACCCAACGGGCTCCCCGTAAAGTACGCCGCTCTTTCCCTCACATCGGTGTATTCATGAATCTGTGGTTCAGACTTCTGCTCATGTTGTTCCGTCGCCCTTGGCGCAAGCCCGTTGACGGCTTGGCCACCACCGTCATTCGCCTGCGTGTCTGGCCGTCTGATCTCGATCTCAACCGGCATGTCACCAATGGTCGGTATTTCAACCTGGCCGATGTGGGGCGCATGGACTTCGTGCTGCGCAGTGGCGCCTATCGCGCGGCCTTGCGTCACCGGGCCGTGCCGATCGTGGGGGATACCTGGGGCAAATTCCGTCGCGAGTTACGGCTGTTCGAAGCCTTCGAAATTCACAGCAGGATTCTCGGCTGGGACCACAAGTGGAGCTTTATGGAGCACCGCTTCGTGAGCAAGGGGCGGGTGGTCGGTACCGTGGTGATGCGCGGTCTGTTTCGCTCTGCCCGGGGCCCGGTGGCTCCAGGTGAGTTCGTCCGCGAGATGGGTCTGACCGAGCAGCCGGCGGATATGCCTAAATGGCTGACGGATTGGTCCAACTGCTGTGATGACATGAGTGCCGATATTCGAGAGCAAGAGCATCAACCGGCTCAGCTTCAGCGCTGAACGAAGCGATGGGTAACAAAAGGCCACTACTCCCTGAAATCCTGGCTAAACTGACGGCTGCTTCTTCCAAGGAATAGCACTGAAGGCGGGTTTAGCCATGGAATCCAGTCGCCCTGTTATCGGAGTCATTTTACTCACTTCCCTCGTCTCAGGATGTGCCTCCAGGGCAAACTTTCCTGATCATCCACACGATTGGGTGGATGTGAGAACCCCCCTCGACCTCGCCGACACAACCTCTATTGCACGTGACTATGCAGAAGAGCGTACTGACCGCCGGGAGCCACGAGTCGGACTTGCACTTTCGGGCGGAGGTACACGTGCGGGTATGTTTGCCTTCGGAGTGCTGAACGGCCTGAATGACGCTAACGTCCTTGATCAAGTGGACATTATTTCTTCCGTTTCGGGTGGCGGGTATGCGGCGTATTGGCTTTTCGCTCGTCGACTGGAGGCTGATCAAGGGAGCTTCGATTACCGCTTGGCTTTTGCTGACTGCAGACCGGATTGGTGGGTCAGGTATGATAAACAGGACCAGGGCGTCAACCTGGCTTTACTTGAACAAGGAGGCCAGGACAGAGATAACTTGGGGTTCTGGAAGATGGAGCCTTGTTCCAGATCCAGTTCGGAGGATGGTCAGCAGTGGTCAGGCTCGGATGATCGCTACCGCTGGCAGGCCCATATTGCCCGCTATCCGGACGTGTTTCGTAGAGATTCGGTCGTCTTTGATGGCACCAACGGCGGTGGCCCGATACTGACCGCTCTACCGGTGATTACCCTCTCGCTTTTTGAGGTGCTGCGCTTTCCCTTTGTCTCGAACGGATATCTAGGTTCCAGCTATGAGAAGGGTATCTCTCGCACCTGGGGCCTGACACCTCTTCCTCGATCGAAACGAGCCGATGAAAAGGTCGATTTCTCAAATGCCGATAACGATTTCCTGGGTGGTCCCTATGTCAAAGCCAAGGAGCATACCTGGGGGAAACTCCGGCAGTTGGACCTCAAGTTGCGTCATTCATCACAGCCACTCCCACTGTGGGTGGTTAATACCACCGTGCTTCCCAAGCAGGTCGATCCGAACACCCGTGCGATTTTCGAGCTGACGCCGTTCAGCTACGGTTCAGAGGCATCAGGGTATCTGTCAACGACGGAATACACCGATGTCATTTCAGAAATCCCCAGCTCTGTGCGAGCTTCCGCAGCGGCGGCTGATGCTCAAGGACTGGGTACCAGCCATTGGCGGAGTGCTCAGCGTGTCAGTGCCTTGTTTCCCGCGCTACGTTGGGGGGTTGGTGTCGACGATCACAAATTTGGTAGTGATGTCGGTTCATTCCGGCTGAGTGATGGCGGCGGTTCGGACAATATGGGGCTGATCAGTCTTGTGCGCCGTGGTGTGCGTGACATTATTCTGGTGGACGCGGAAGCGGATATCGAAGGCCGGTTTGAAGGCGTGTGCTGGGACCGTGAGATTCTCAACCACGCGGGTTACGATTTGCGGTTCCCGATGCTGGAGCGTTTTTCCGAGTTATGTGCGCAGCGCATTTCCGAGCGCGATAGCAAGAACAGTGACGACACTGCAGCACCCCGGCGCGCCTACAACGTCAGTGCCTGGCGTAACCCCATAATCAAAGGCGAAATAGTCGCCCTGGATTCCAAGGATCTCAGTCATGTGCTGCCTCCCATTCGTGTCTGGCTGGTGAAGCTGGCGTGGAATCAGGAGAAGGTGCACGACGCTCTGGATGCCACGCAGTGCGAGACTAAAGAACACCCGGTCTCGTGTCTTCTGACGGTCTTCCATGCCCATCAACCCTATACAAATACAGCCCTGGAGGAATATCAGATGTTTCCTCACCTATCGACCGGGGGAGCGACCTGGAACTCCAGCACGACGCTGTTCTGGGCATGGCGGGAGCTCGGCCGTTCGGCGGCCTCGCTATTCGAAGTGACCCCCACCGGGCTGGGCATCAAATCCGGGGCCAGAACTCCCGATATGACACCTCAACCGCTGCTGTACAGGTCGCCTGGACGTCAGGCCGTGTCGAGTGCCAGATAGCACGAGAGGTCATATCGCAAGAAGGCGGCTGTCGCGGGATATTGATCTAATGCCGGCCTATGACTTGCCTTTTCCATACAGTGGCCGCACCTTGATACTCACGTTGCCACAGGGATGCACTGGAGCTTTTTGTCCTGTAGCTGTCCTGCCAACCCAGTATCGAGTACGGATTGATGAGCTTCTCGGAAGACGATCGAAATGAGCTGCAATGTGCAAAGAACCTGCTGGAGAACCCCGGCTTCGTCGCCAAGCTGACGAATATTATCGGCATGCCCATCGAGGTCGCACTGGCGCAGTTACCCAAAAGCATCACCAAAAGAATTGCCGGTATCACTCAATCAGCACTGGTGAAGGCCCTCGATGCCGCGGTGTTTACCATGAAGGATATTCCGGGTGAGGGGCCTTCCAATCTCTGGCACAAGACCGGCATCGCCGTCAGCGGGGGCGTCGGCGGCTTTTTCGGTTTTGCCGGGCTCAGTGTCGAGTTGCCGCTCTCAACCTCAATCATGCTGCGCTCCATTGCCGATATCGCCAGGAGTCATGACGAGCGCATTGATACCGACGAGGCGAAACAAGCCTGCCTGGCGGTCTTTGCACTCGGCGGTCGATCAACCAAGGACGATGATTCGGAAACCGGCTATTACACCGTGCGGGCCGCGTTGGCGAAGTCCCTGTCGGATGGCTCGATACTCAAGCTGATCGCCACCATTGCCGAACGCTTCAGCATCCACGTGGGGGAGAAGGCCGCCGCGCAAGCCATACCGGCGATCGGCGCGGTGGGCGGCGCGCTGATCAACCTGGCCTTTATCAACCACTTCCAGGACATGGCGCGCGGGCATTTCATTATCAGAAAGCTGGAGCGGCGCTACGGACAAGAGGCGGTCCAACAGCTGTACCAGTCCCTTCCAGCGCGCGGATAGCCGATCACCCACGCATGTCTCGCGGACTGACGCCCAGACGTTGCCTGAACGCCGTGGCCATATGGGCCTGGGAGGCAAAACCGCAGGCCTGGGCGATGTCCGCCAGGCGCTCCGCCGGGTTGCGCAACAGGTCCCGGGCGCGGACCAGGCGTCGATCGATCAGGTAGCTGTGGGGGCTCTTGCCCGTGGCGTCCTTGAACGCCCGTATGAAGTAGCCTTCGGATAACCCCAGCACCGCCGCCATCGCCTGCACACTCAACGCCCCGTCGAGCCCGGCGTCAATGAACTCATCGAGCAGGCGCAACCGCTGGGTAGTCATCGAACCCCGCAGAGGTTCCGACAACCGATCCTCTCCCGCCGCTCGTTGAACCAGGGCCAGTGCCCAGGCCTCCCAGTCGTCCTCCACCGAGGCCCGCAACAGCGCACTACGCATTCGTTGGGCGAGGGCAATGGCCTGCCGATCGATGCGATTGTTGAACGCATGGTCCCCCGCCAGCGGCGTGCCGTCGGTGCGAATCAGCCGCAGGTACTCACCGCCCTTGGGCGATTCGGAAAACACATCACACCCCGGTGGTATGAACGCCAGGCCGTTGGGCGTGGCGACAAATGGGCGGATCCGGTCGCTGCCAATCGCGTGCTGGCCGCGCTGGCTGTCGAAGGCAAAACCAATGGCGGCCTGGGTTGCGATATAGCGGGTTTCGTAGCTGGCCGCCGGTAGCAATTCGATCACCCACGGCCCGGCCTCGGCCCGACGGACCGGTTCGCGCAGGGGCGGTGACGGCAAGCTGTTTCGGCGATTCATAGGCACCATCTTACTGAAGGGCACGCCTGAAGGTCAGGTCAATTTTCTGAAAGCCCGCAGCTTGTGCGTCTGCCTAGACTGGGCAAAACCTCAGAGAGAATAGCCATGCACGGACTGACTCGCGACGACATCGAAAACGCTGCCCGCCAGGTATACCAGGTGATGCCCGCCACCGCCCAATATGCCTGGCCATTGCTGGCCGAACGCTTGGGGTGCACGGTTTGGGTCAAGCACGAAAACCATACCCCCACCGGGGCTTTCAAGGTGCGCGGCGGCATTACCTTCATGCACTGGCTCAAACGTACCCACCCGGACACCCGAGGCGTTGTCACCGCCACCCGCGGCAACCACGGCCAGAGCATCGCCCTGGCGGCCCGGGCGCTGGGCTTGAGAGCGTTGATCGTGGTGCCGCGGGGCAATTCCGTGGAGAAGAACAACGCCATGCGCGGCTTTGGTGGCGAGGTCGTCGAGTTTGGTTGGGATTTCGACGAAGCCCGTGAGGAGGCTGCGCGCCTGGCTGAGGGGCAAGGCCTCTACCTGGTGCCGCCGTACCATCCCGAGTTGATCAAGGGGGTTTCCACTTACGCGCTGGAGTTGTTCAAGGCGGCGCCGGACCTGGACACCGTTTATGTGCCCATCGGTTGCGGATCGGGAGTTTGTGGGGTGATTGCCGCCCGCGATGTGCTGGGCCTCAAGACCCAGGTGGTGGGCGTGGTATCGACTGAAGCGGACGCCGCGAAGTTATCCTTCGAAGCCGGAAAAATACTGGAAACCGCTTCGGCAAATACCCTGGCCGACGGTATGGCCGTACGTAAGCCGATCCCCGAAGCTTTTGCGGTTTATGCGGCGGGTGCGGCGAGGATCGTATCGGTGACGGACGAGGAGGTCAGCGAGGCCATGCGCGTGTATTACAGCGACACCCACAACCTGGCCGAAGGGGCAGGGGCGGCGGCGCTGGCGGCGCTGATGCAGGAGCGTGGTGCCATGGAAGGGAAGAAGGTGGGGATCATTCTGACCGGTGGGAATGTCGACCGGCCGGTGTATGCGAAGGTGATTGGCTGAGACGCTAGCCGGCTGCGAGGCCGATTGTTGCCTGGAGCTTCTTCAGGCACGCTCGACCAGCGCCTTGATTTTCTCTGCGGTGCTGTCGTTGAGCGGGGTGTAGACGATCATGCCCAGATCCGGCCGACCGTCGATGGAAAACGCCGAGTGCTCCAACTCGATGTGCCCCAGTTCAGGGTGCAGCAAGCGCTTTACGCTTTCTCCCTCTGCATAACCGTGCACTTCATGATGGCGCCATAACGCTGCGAATTCCGGGCTGACGGTGCAAAGCTCGTCCACCAGTACGCTGACCTCGGATACCAACCCGGCGCGTGCCACATCCGCTCTGAACGCACCGACCACAAAACGCGACACACTCTCCCAATCATGCTGTTTGGCGCGGACCGCCGGATCGCAGAACAGGAACCGCAGGATATTGCGTTGTCCAACCGCCAGCGTGCTGTAGTCCGTCAGCACGACAGCGGCGGCCCGGTTCCAGGCAATGATGTCCCAAGTGGCACTCTTGATGATGGCCGGGCTGGCCGGCAGGGAATCAAGCACGCGCTGCAGCCTGGGGGTGATGCCTTCCACAGGCGTGTAGTGGACTTCCGGTGGCCGACCCAGCGCCCGCGTCGCGTCCGAGCTGGCGGGAAATATTTTGTTGGAAGCAGGCGTCAACCTGTCGGTGGTGCGATTACCCCAAGTCCACAACCCACTCAAGCAGGGCCATATCACACCGCTTGTTGCCGTTGCGCGCGAAAAGGGCATCTCGCGTACGTGGGTGAAGGCCGTAACCGTTGGCCGGCGGGCCATCTCTTCGATGCCGCGCGTCTATACCGCCTGGCCCTGGAGAAAGGCGAGCCGGGGGCGCGTTATCACGCCGTTGGCGAAGAAGGCGTCAGCAGTCGCGAAATAGCCGAGGCGATTGGCCGGGGTCTGAATGTACCGGTGGTGTCGATCACGGCTCAGGAAGCCGTGGCGCACTTTGGCTGGCTGGAGATGTTCGTCAGTCTGGATATGCCGGCTTCCAGTGCCCAGACACAAGCACGCCTGGGTTGGCATCCGACAGGGCCGCTGCTGATCGCCGATCTTGACGAAGCACATTTCTAAGAGCCATTCAGGGGGCAGTTTTCTACCCCCCCTTGCGATCTGTCGCGGAACCTGTGGAAGCGCCCTGGAGCGGGCGATCGTACTGACACATGGGCTGCGCGACAGTCACCTCGCACGATGAAATTGCGATCCCGCACCGTTATCGACTAATATACGATTCATATATATTTCATATTGGATAAGTCGATGGGCATCGTAAAAATTTCAGAGGGTATGCATGAGCATCTGCGCGTCGCCAGCGATGCCTTGAGTCGTTCGATCAATGCCCAGGCCGAGCACTGGATGCGCATCGGCATGCTGGCGGAGCTGTATCCCGACCTGGATCACCGCGACATCAGTCGTTTGCTGATTCGGGCCGAACTGGCCGGCGGCCTTGATTTGAAGCAGCTGTGTGCGCTTGCCGATCTTTCCCAAGGCTCCCAGGTCCATGCGGCACCAGGAGCCCAGCAATGAAAACCAACGTCAAGATCAATACCCAGGCGGAAATAGCCCTGTCCGGCGCGGCGGGCAAACTGGCCGCCGAGGTGCTGGCCATGATCACGCCCCACGTCAAGGCGGGTGTTACCACCGACGAGCTGGATCAGCTTTGCCACGATTACATCGTCAATGTGCAGAAGGCCATTCCCGGTAATGTCGGCTACCACGGCTTCCCGAAAACCGTGTGTGCCTCTGTCAACGAGGTGGTCTGCCACGGCATTCCTTCGGCCAAGGTGCTGAAGGATGGCGATATCGTCAATATCGATATCGCCGTGGTCAAGGATGGCTGGTACGGCGACACCAGCCGCATGTACTTCGTCGGTGAGCCCAGCCCGCAGGCTCGGCGTCTGGTCAAGACCACGTATGAAGCCATGTGCGCGGGTATTCGCATGGTCCGCCCCGGCGCGACGCTGGGCGATATCGGTCACGCGATTCAGAGCGTTGCCGAGCGCGACGGCTTCAGTGTGGTGCGCGAGTACTGCGGCCATGGTATCGGCAAGATCTACCACGATGAGCCACAGGTCCTGCATTACGGCTATCCGGGTCAGGGCCTGACACTGAAAGCCGGGATGATTTTCACCATTGAACCCATGCTCAATGCCGGCAAGCGCCATGTGAAAACCCTGAGCGATGGCTGGACGGTGGTCACCAAGGATCAGACCCTCTCGGCCCAGTGGGAACATATGGTGGCGGTCACCGACGACGGCTTCAAGGTGTTGACGCCTTGGCCTGACAGCGTCGACGACTATCCCGCCATTGTTCAGGCGCCTATCAGGCCATCGTAAGCAGGCAGCGCCTGCGGGAAGTGTGACTGGTGACGCCCAATGATACGATTGTGGCGTGCTCACTTCCCTCTAAGGCAGTAATGGTTCATGAAGCCCAGTTTCGAGAAGGTACCCAGCGCAGCGGATACTTCCTGGACCTTGCTGAACAGGCGCCTTGCGCAGGCGATACCCTTTGAGTGGCACCATCATCCTGAGTACGAGCTGACCCTCACGTTGAACAGTTGAGGGCATCGCTATATCAGTAATGATGTGGCGCTGTACGACGATGGCGATCTGGTCCTGATCGGCCCTAACGTCCCACACAGTTGGTCCTCCGCCGAACTTATTGATCCGACCGGACCGCACATTGCCTTGGTCATCTGGTTCTCCGAGGCTTGGGTGCAGGCTCTGGTCAAACTGTGCCCGGAGATGGGGGCTGTCCGCGCCTTGTTGGTAGCCGCTCGGAATGCCCTGCGTTTCAGTGACGCCGCTTCTGGCGAACTGCGCCCTATCATCGAAGCGATGGTGGATCAGGACGCTACGCAACGGCTGATCTCACTGCTGACGGTGCTGAACAGGCTCGCCCGGGATGTGCATGCCGAGAAAATTGCCCCCGCCTGCAGCACTCAGGCCTTCACTGCAATCACCGAAGATGCTCGTATCCATCGGGCCCTTGATTACATTCACGATCACTACGCGAGCGCGCTGAGTCTTTCAGCGTTGGCGGAGATGGCCTGCGTCAGCGTTTCAGCCTTTCATCGCATGTTCAGGAAGCACACGCGGTGTACGGTGTTGGAGTACATCGTCCGGTTGCGCGTCGGACACGCCTGCGCATTGTTGATGCAAGGCAACGTGGCCGTTTCGATCATTGCCGGGCGGGTGGGGTACTCGTCCCAAGCGCTTTTCAACCGGCAGTTCAAGGCGCAAAAGGGCATGACCCCTTCGGAGTTCCGGCAGCGGCACGGGCACCATTTCCAATAAGCCTGCCCATGGCGACCTGTCAGGCCGTTAATCGAATGGCGCCATGGGCGCAAGGAAGGAAGCCAGAATCGTATTGCTCAACGCTTGAAATGTGGCTGCCGCCAAGCACCGCCCAATGTTTTGATGCCTGTACGAACAATAAGACGCAGGTGTCTCATGAATCAGTATCAAGCATTCGAAAGCGCGACGCTCCCGGACAACTACAAGGACAGCATCGTCAAAATGAAAAAGACCTTGCGCGCGCAGATAGGCGATGTGGAGTCCTTGTTTGCCGAAGTCTGTGGGTTCATTACGGCCGAGATCGCCTCGATCAAGGCGCAGGAGGCGCTGACCGGTTCCGGATGGCCAGTCCTAGAATTTGACGCCATCGCCGCGGGTGAGGTGAGCGAAGAGCAACTTGCAGGAATCAGGCGCCGGGGCTGTCTGGTGATCAAAAATCACTTCCCCAGAGAGCAGGTCCTGGCATGGGACAAGGGGCTTCTGGAGTACTTGGACAAGAATGACTTCGACCGGATTTATCGCGGGCCGGTCGATCAATTCTTTGGCAACCTCGAGGCCTCGCGGCCGGAGATTTTTCCGATCTATTGGTCGGTTTCACAGATGCAACTGCGCCAGGATGCGCGCATGGGCACCGCGCAGTCATTTCTGAACCGGCTGTGGAAAATTCATTCCCAAGGTCAGCAGTGGTTCAACCCGGATATCAACGCGCTTTACCCGGATCGCGTACGCCGTCGTCCACCCGGCACCACTTCCCGGGGGCTGGGGCCGCATACCGACTCGGGGGCGTTGGAGCGCTGGCTGCATCCTGCCTACTTGAAGGTCTTCGACAAAATCTACCGCAATGACTTCAAGTCTTACGATCCTTGGGATGCCGCGTATCGTACCGAGGTCGATGAGTATGCCTACAAGGACACGGTGAAATGCTCCGCATTCAGGACCTTTCAAGGCTGGACCGCATTATCCGATATGCGCGCCGATCAAGGTGTATTGCATACCTTGCCGATCCCCAAGGCCATGGCCTACATGCTCCTGCGTCCCTTGCTCGATGATGTGCCGGAGGATGAGCTGTGTGGCGTCGCGCCGGGCAAGGTACTGCCGGTTTCGCAACAGTGGCATCCGCTGCTGGTCCAGGGGCTGACGCCCATCCCCGATGTGCAGGCGGGGGACTCGGTTTGGTGGCACTGCGATGTTATCCATAGTGTTGCGCCCGTGGAGGATCAAGAGGGCTGGGGTAACGTCATGTATGTGCCCGCAGCCCCGATGTGCCCGAAAAACCGCCAATATGCCAAGGACGTTTGCCGAGCGTTCGAGGCCGGCGAGTCGCCGGATGATTTTCCGCCTGAACACTACGAAGCGTCATGGAAGGGCCGTTTCACGGTTGAGCAGTTGAACGCCTTCGGGCGCAACGGTTTGGGCCTATCCTGAAGGGGGGCTTGCATCGTGAGCGCCTCTCATGACCAGAAATGTGAGGTGTCGGTGAAAATCGCATAAGCTACATCACATCATTTCAACCACACGGAAGGGTTTCATGATCACAAAAGCGACCTCGTTTCTAAGGACCGAATGGGCGAATGCCAAGCTCAAGCTCGGCCATGTGGTGCTTTTTGTGGCAGCGGTCTGTATCTCATTGATCGCGATCAGCATCTGGGGGATGTTCAACTCTTTGGAGTACCACTTGCATGACAAAGAGATCCAGATGTCAAACCTTTCCAAGGCCTTGTCATCCAGTATCGCGGCGACGCTCACTCAAGCCGACACGGTGATATTGGGTATTCAGGGACAAGTGGAAGTTGAGGGCACCGGGGCGCAGACCCTGGAAAGGTTGGGGGCGATACTGAAAAACCAACAAAAAAGCCTGCCGCAAGTCCATGGTTTTTTTATTTATGACGAGCAGGGGCGCTGGTTATTCAACTCAAACGGCGCAACTCCGCCGGGCCTCAACAATTCGGATCGCGACTATTTTATCTACCATCGCGATCATGCCAGCTCGGCGCCCTATATTGGCCCCTCCATACGCAGTCGCTCAACAAATGAATGGGTCATGACCATCTCGCGGAGGCTCAATCACCCGGACGGCAGTTTTGCCGGAGTGACCATCGCCACGATCTATCTTAACTATTTTCTCAGTCTCTATGACGGCATCGACATGGGAGCCAATGGGCTGATCAATCTGGCTTCCTCCACAGGGCGTATCGTCGTACGCAAACCTTTTCGCGACGCTGATATCGGCACCGATATTTCAACGGGGGAAGTCTTTGCGTTGCTAAAGCCTGAGATCAGCTCGGGCACTGCTACCATAAGGTCATTTATTGACCACGTTGAGCGGGTCATCAGCTTTCAGCGGGTCAATGGCTACCCCCTGGTGGTGATTGCGGCCTTTGACAGAAGTGAAATACTGGCGGATTGGCGTAACGAATCCTTTGCCAGCTTTCTTATTTCATCGGTATTGCTGATTGCGCTCAGCGTTCTTGGCTATCGGCTGATCAAACTCATGAGCCAGCAGATTCAGGCGCAAAAGGAATTGCTGCGCTCTGAAAAAAATTATATCGAGGCCAACAAGGCGCTCGGGCAACTGGCGCTCGAGGATAGCCTGACGGGCCTGCCGAATCGCCGTAAGTTTGACTTGTTTATCAGGGCGGAGGTCAACAAGGCAAGACGCAGACCTGATGACATTGCCCTGATCATGATCGACGTGGATCTGTTTAAAAAATACAACGATCATTACGGTCATGTGCAAGGCGATGAGTGTTTGAAGGTGGTCAGCGCCATTATCAAGAAAAACATCACGCGAGAAGGCGATCTGGCCGCGCGGTATGGAGGAGAGGAGTTTGCCATCATCCTCTCGAATACAGACTACGTGGGTGCCTTTATTATCGCCGAAAGAATTCGAACTGAAGTGGAGGGTTGTTCCATTCAACATGATGAATCGCCGGCCAAAGTCGTCACCATCAGTGTGGGCATCAGTGCGTTGTCAGGCTCAAGAATGGACACGCCTGAGAACTTGATCGATATCGCTGACAAGGCACTGTATGTCGCCAAGACCAGTGGTAGAAATCGGACCGTTATTTCCAATCATCTTTCGGATGCGACGGTTTGAGCTGAAACGGCCAAGTGCCGACGGCATTCAAGCGCTTGCCAACCACGCCTGTTGGCGGGCCCGAAGCGAATCCGCGGACTCACCCACCAGCTTCGCTTAGACGCCGGTGGCCTGTGGTTTTCGGGGAGTGCTACAGCTGGACGTTCAGGCGATGGTTGACCACATCCAGGAGCACCTCGGCACCTTTGATCAACTGATCGTCATCGGTGTGCTCGCGCGGGTTGTGGCTGATGCCGCCACGGCTGGGTACGAAGATCATCGCCGACGGGGCAATTCTCGCAATCATCTGTGCGTCATGGCCCGCGCCCGAGGTCATGCGCTTGTGGCTGAAGCCGAAACTCTGGGCGCTGGCTTCGATCTCGTCGGCCAGGCCGGCGTCGAATATCACCGGTTGGAAGCGCACCAGTTGTGTGGTGCTGATATGCACGCCCTCGGCCTCCGAAATTTTGGCAAGGAACCGGGAAAGTCGTTGTTCGGCGGCTGCCAGCCGTGCTTCATCGGGATCACGCAGGTCCACGGTGAAGCTGGCCTTGCGCGGTATGACGTTGATCACATTCGGCTCGAAATTCATGCAGCCGACGGTGGCCAGGGTGGTGTCGTCCGAGTCCATGGCGATCTTGCGCAGTTCGGCCACCACCGCGCTGGCGACGTAGCCGGCGTCATGACGCAAGCGGGTAGGGGTGGTGCCCGCGTGGTTGGCATTGCCTTGCACGATCACCTGTTGCCAGGAGATTCCCTGGAGGTTTTCCACCACGCCGATCAAGGTGTTTTCCGCCTCGAGGATCGGCCCCTGCTCGATATGCAGTTCCAGGTATTCGTGGGGGACGATGGCTCCCGGTTGCAGGTCGCCGGCATAGCCGATGCGTGCCAGCTCTTCGGCGAGGCGCGTGCCGTCCGTGCCGATGGTGGCCAAGGCGTCCTCAATCGACAGTCCCCCGGCGTACACCAGTGAGCCCATCATATCCGGCTGGTAGCGAACACCTTCCTCATTGGTAAACGCACCGATGACAATAGAGCGCGCCGGAAGCACCCCGGCCTCGCGGAAGGCGCGCGCCACGGCCAGACCGGCCAGCACCCCATAGCAGCCGTCCAACGCCCCGGCATTGGTCACCGTGTCGATGTGCGAGCCGATCATCAGCGGGGCTTGTCTATCTTGATCAGCAGCGCTACGGAGTGTGCCGAAAATGTTGCCGATTCGATCAATCTGGATCTCCAGATCCAGCTCTTTCATCCAGGCTACGAGTTGGTCGCGCGCGGACTTATCCGCATCGGTCAGCGCAATTCGGGTGCGTCCGCCGTTCAAGGGATCAGTACCGACTTCGCCCAAGGTACGGAGTTGCTGAAGGAGAATCGTGCCGTTCAGGCGAAGGTCGGGAAACGGGCTCATAGGGCTCTCCGGGCAGTTGATGGTCCGGCCTGTTCATGAGTGGACGGCGGTTATCGGGTAAATATTATTTCAAGGGTACGCACTTATTTATTGATTTTTGGTGGATAAATGGATTTTTATTCCATTTTTAGCGCTGTCCCCGAAGAGCCTGGGTTACGGGCTGACGGTCATCGCGGCGGTGGAGGTGGGGAATGAGCGCTTGAGCGCCTACAACCCCTGGCTGCTACGAATCAGATCATAGGCCCGGCGCACCAGCGGGTTGACCGTGTTGGGGCGGATCCACAGGTGATAGGTCACATCCGGCAAACGCGGCAAGCCATCGTTTTCCCCCAGTACCCGCATATCCGGCCCCAGCAGTTCCATGCTGCGCGGCGTCACGCCGAGTCCGGCACGAATCGCCGCCTTGATGCCGATCAGGTTCGAGGCCAGGTAGGCCTGGCGCCAGGCAATCCCCTCACGCTCCAGTGCTTCCATGGCATAGCGCCGGTAGATACTCGGTTCTTCCACCAGGATCAGTGGCAGCGGTTCGCTGGGGACATGGATGTACTGCGCCGAACAGATCCACCACACCGGCGAGGTGCGCAGGGCAAAACCTTGCAGCCGCGAGTCTTCGCGGGTGGAAATGACCATGTCGATCTTGCCCCGGTGCAGGTCTTCCATCAGGTAGGGGCTGCGGCCGACATCGATTTCCAGGCGCAGGCGCGGTGCCGAGCGGGCGATATGGCTGAGGATCGGCGGCAGGATGGTGTCGGCGATATCGTGGGGCGAACCGATGCGCAGCACGCCACTCAAGTGGCTTTCCTGCAGGGCATTGAGCGCCTCGTCATTCAGCGACAACAGTTGCCGGGCATGACGCAGTAACTGCCGCCCCGGCTCGGTCAGCTGTTTCTGCCGGCCCTGTTTCTGGAACAGGCTGACGCCCACCTGCTGTTCCAGGCGTTGCATCTGCTGGGTCACGGACGATTGCGTGCGCGCCAGGTGCTGGCCGGCTTCGGCAAAACTGTGATGGTCCACCACCGCGACGAAGGTGCGAAGCAGTTCCAGATCCAGGGTCGGAGAGGGCATGGCGGCTCGAATTCATATCAAGGGCGATTGCCAATAGATTACAGATGCTGATGTATTTGGCGAGCCTAAATTATTCTGAACGCTGAAAGTCCCAGTAAACAGGGGATATGCCGTTTTTCTCAAAAGCTAATAACCAGAAAGTTATAACAATATTAGATATTTGAATTTCCGTTCGTCCCTGGCGCTCCCTAGCATGCAGGTCAACAAGGTCGGGATACGCCGATTGCCATCGAGGGGATAGTCATGTCGTTCAAGCGCACACCGGGCCAACGCCTGCTTCCTGCTTTTATCGGCGCCGTGCTGGCGTTGGGGGCGGTGGCTGCGGCCCAGGCCGATACCACCCTGGACAAGATCGAGCAGCGCCACAAACTGGTGGTCGGCGTGCTGTTGTCCGGCGGGCCGTTCGGTTCCATCGATCCGTCGACCCAGGCGCCCAAGGGCCTCAATGTCGATTTGGCCAATGCCCTGGGCCAGGACCTGAAGGTTGATGTCGAACTGGTGCCGGTGCTGCCGGCCAACCGCGTGCAGTTTCTGCAGCAGGGCAAGGTTGACCTGCTGATCGCCAATATGGAGTGGACGCCGGAGCGCGACGGCCAGTTGGGGCATGTGCCGACGCCGTTCTACAGGGTCGGCGGTACCGCGGCGGTGTTGAAGAGCAGCAAGATCACTCGCTGGGAAGACCTCAAGGGGCAGCCGGTGTGCACCTCCCAGGGTAGCAGCTACGTCAAGCCGCTGAGTGAACTGGGCGCGCAGTTGAAAGCTTTCAAGAGTTCTTCGGAGTCCCTGCTGGCACTGCGCGGCAACAACTGCGTGGCGGCGGTCCACGATGCGACGCTGATCAATCCGCTGCTGGCGGGCAACCCGGAGTGGCAGGACTATCGCGCCATCACCCCGGAGTTGAACCCGGCCCCGTCAGTGATCTGGACCCGTCAGGGCGAGGTCGATACCCAGAAGCGCTTGGACACGGTGGTCCAGGGCCTGCACCGCAGCGGCTGGCTGATCGAGGCCGAGAGCCGTAATCAGATCTCGCCGAAGTCGCCGGCGCTGGTGGAGCTGCATAACCAGTTCAAGGGTTGATTCTCACGCCGATTCGCAGGCAGCCCCGTTCATTGTAGGAGCATGGCTTGTCGGGACGCCGCACTGCAGCGAAGGGGTCCGTAAGACCGCTAAAAGCTTCGCGGGCAAGCCCTGCTCCTACAGACCGATGTTGCATTCAAGGAATACTCTACATGCTCAGATTGTTGCCCCTCGCCCTGGCGCTCTTCGCCTCCCTGGCCCAGGCCGATGCCACCCTCGACAAGATCCAGTCGCGGCACAAGATCAGTATCGGCGTGATCCTCAGCGGTCCACCGTTCGGCACCATCGACCCGGCCACCGGTGCTCATCAGGGCTATAACGTCGAGCTCGCCAAGGGCCTGGCCCAGCGCCTCGGCGTGGAGCTGGAAAGCGTCTCGGTACTGGCACCCAACCGCGTGCAGTTCCTGCAACAGGGCAAGGTCGATGCGCTGATCGCCAATATGCAGTTCACCGAAGAACGCGCCGAGATCCTCGACTATGTGCCCACGCCTTACGAAGAAGTCGGCGGCGCGGCGCTGATTCGCAAAGGCGCCGGCATCACCCGTTGGGAAGACCTCAAGGGCAAGCCGGTCTGCGTTTCCCAGGGCAGCAATTTCACCAAGCCATTGCAGGAAGTCTATGGCGCGCAGATCAAGGCCTTCCGCAGCCAGTCCGAATCGCTGCTGTCCCTGCGCGGCAATGGCTGCGTGGCCGCGGTCCACGTCAGCCCGACCATGCACAGCCTGCTCGACGAGGCCGAATGGTCCGGCTACGAAATCCCGCTGCCCACCGACCTGATCCCGTCGAATTCGGTGATCTGGGTGCGCAAGGGCGAAAAGGATATCCAGGCCCGTCTCGACGCGATTGTCCGTGACTGGCACCGCAGTGGCTGGCTGATCGAGCTGGGCAAGCGCACCGGCATGCCGCCCTCTCAAGCGCTGTTGCAGTTGCATGAGCAGTTCAAGGATGCGGCTCCACTGGCGCAGCTCCCATGAGTGGGTTGTTCGCGCAGTTGCAACAACTGCTGGGCGCGGCCCATGTCCAGGACTCCATCGCCGGGAGCGCGTTCCTCAGCGACAAGCACCGTGTCTACCATGGCCGGGTCGTCGCCGTGGTGCACCCGGCCAGTACCGAGGAAGTCGCCGCCGTGGTGCGGGTCTGCGCCCACCATGGTGCGCCGCTGGTGGTGCAGGGTGGCAATACCGGCCTGATGGGCGCGGCCACTCCGGACGCCACGGGCAACAGCGTGTTGGTGTTGCTCGACCGCATGAACCGCATCCGCCAGATCGATACCGACAACGACACCGTCACCGTCGAGGCCGGCTGTATCCTGCAGAACCTGCAGGACGCGGCCCGTAACGCCGGGCGCCTGTTTCCCCTGAGCCTGGGTGCGCAAGGCAGTTGCACCCTGGGCGGCAATCTCGGCACCAATGCCGGCGGCACCGGTGTGTTGCGTTATGGCAATACCCGCGAGCTGACCCTGGGCCTGGAAGTGGTGACCGCCGACGGTGATATCTGGAACGGCTTGCGCGGTCTGCGCAAGGACAATACCGGCTACGACCTGCGCGACCTGTTTATCGGCAGCGAAGGCACCCTGGGCATTATCACCGCCGCCACCTTGAAACTCTTTCCGCTGCCCAAGGCCCAGAGCACTGCGTTGCTGGCATTCGACTCCCTGGAGCAGGCGGTGACCTTCCTGTCCCATGCCCGCGCCGGTTTTGGCGCCGACCTGACGGCTTTCGAACTGATGTCCGCCGCCTGCCTGGCGTTGTTGCGCCAGCAATTTCCCGATGACCCGCAACCCTTCGCCCAGGCACCGCAAGCCTGGTTCGCGTTGCTGGAGCTGTCCGACAACCACAGCGCCGAACATGCCCGTGATGCTTTCGAGCGGGTGCTGGGCGAGGCCTTCGAGCTGAATCTGTTGGCCGATGCGCTGATTGCCGAAAGCCTGGCCCAGAGCGCCGCGCTGTGGCAGTTGCGGGAAAACATGAGCGAAGCCCAGGCCCGCGAGGGGCGCAATATGAAGCACGATATCTCGCTGCCGATCTCGCGCATCGCCGACTTCGTCCGCGAGACCGATGCCTTGTTGCAGGAACATTTCCCCGGCGTGCGCAACCTGACTTTCGGCCACCTCGGCGACGGCAACCTGCACTACAACGTCGCCGCGCCCCTCGGCCAGCCGGTCGAAGCGCATATGGCCCACTACGCGGCGCTCAGCGCCCTGGTGCATCGCAATACCCACGCCCACGGCGGTTCCATCAGCGCCGAGCACGGTATCGGCCAACGCAAGCGCGCGTTGCTGGCCGAGGTCAAGAGCCCGGTGGAGCTGGACCTGATGCGCCGAATCAAACAGGCCCTCGATCCCCGTGGGTTGCTCAATCCAGGCAAGGTGCTGCCATGACTGTTCGACTGTCCAAACGGGTGCAGAAGGTCTCGCTGTCGGCCAATGCGGCGGCCAAGTCCCGGGCCACGGCCTTGCGCGACGGCGGTCGCGACGTGCTTGACCTGACCACCGGCGAGCCGGATTTCGATACCCCGTTGCATATCAAGGAAGCGGCCTGTGCGGCCATCGCCGCCGGCGCGACCAAATACACCGCGACCCCGGGCGTACCGGCGCTGCGCGAGGCGGTGCGGCGCAAACTCCAGCGCGAAAATCGCCTCGACTATGCCGTGCCCCAGATCGTGATCGCCAACGGTGCGAAACAGATCATCTTCAATGCCTTCGCCGCGACACTCGACGAGGGTGACGAAGTGCTGGTGCCGGTGCCGTACTGGCCGTCTTTCCCGGACAGCGTGCGGATCAATGGCGGCGAACCGGTGTTTATCCACTCGACCCTGGAGCAGGGCTGCAAGCTGACTCCGGCGCAGCTCAACGGCCTGATTGGTGAGCGCACCCGCTGGCTGATCCTCAACAGCCCGGGCAACCCCAGCGGTGCGGTCTACAGCGCCGATGAACTGCGGGCGCTGGCCGAGGTACTGCGCCGCCATCCCCAGGTGCTGGTGCTCCTCGATGAACTGTACGAGCACATTCGTTTCGACGGCCAGTCGCCGCTGAACCTGCTCAATGTCGCGCCGGATCTGCAGGAGCGCTGCCTGCTGGTGGGCGGGGTGTCCAAGACCTATGCCATGACCGGCTGGCGCATCGGCTTTGGCGCCGGTCCCCAGGCACTGACCACGGCCATGAGCGTGGTCCAGTCGCAATCGGCGTCCGGTGCTTCGTCGGTCAGTCAGGCGGCGGCCCTGGCGGCTTATGAAGGCGGGCTGGATTTCCTCAAGCCGCAAGTGGCGGCCTATCAGGAGCGCCGCGATCTACTGGTGGCCGCCTTGAGCGAAGTCGACGGGCTCGAAGTGCTGCAACCCGAGGGCGGTTTTTTCGTCTTTGTCCGTTGTGCCGGCCTGATCGGCCGCCTGCGCCCGGACGGCCAGGTCATCGGCAGCGACAACGAACTGGTGGATTATCTGCTGGAGGAGGGCGTCGCCGGGGTCGCGGGGAGCGCCTATGGCCTGTCGCCGTGGTTCCGTCTGTCGATCGCCACGGCCACCGACAGCGTGCGTGAGGCCGGCCGCCGGATTGCCGCCGCCTGTGCCCGGCTGGGCGAGGGCCCGGCGTGATGGAAACCTTTGTGCAGTGGGCCGCCCACCTGGGGCTCAACTACCGCTTCCTGCTGGACGGCTACCAACGCGGCAGCCTGATCGACGGGGCCTGGACCACGCTGCTGCTGTGTGTGCTGACCATTATCGGCAGCCTGTTGGCGGGGCTCACCCTGGCGGCGATGCTGACCAGCGGGAACAAGGCGCTGTCGCGTCCGGCGCGGCTATTTATCGAGGTCACGCGCAATACGCCGACCCTGGTCCAGCTCTACTGCGCCTTCCTGGTGCTGAACATGCTGCTGACCCAGGCGGTGGGCGCGGCCAACCCGCTGACGCCGTTTGCCTGGGTGGTGATCGTGATTTCCCTGCACAAGGGCGCCTTCCATGCCGAAGCCCTGCGCGCCGGGATCGAGGCGGTGCCGGCGGTGACAATGGAGGCCGCCAGTTCCCTGGCCTTCAGTCGTCGCCAGTTGCTGTGGAATGTGCAGTTGCCGCTGGCCCTGCGCTTTGCCCTGCCGTCACTGGTGAACAACCTGATCGACCTGGTGAAGATGACCGCCGTGGCCTCGGCCATTGCCGTAGGTGATATCACCTACGCCTCGATCATGATCTGGACCCAGAGCGACAACGTGCTGGAACTGATGATTCTGATGCTGAGCTTTTTCGGGATCCTGAGTTTTATCGTCAACTGTGTGGGCCGGGCGTTGGAAGCGCGGTTGAGGATGCCCGGTTATGGTCATTGAGTCCTTGTGGCAATGGTCGCCGGCGCTGGCCGTGGGCTTTGCGCAGAATATCCTGATCAGCCTGCTGGCGATTGTCATCGGCTCGCTGCTGGGTTTGCTGATCGGTGCGCTGGGGCTGTCGC
This sequence comes from Pseudomonas sp. MWU12-2037, assembly GCF_023242345.1. Taxonomy (NCBI): domain Bacteria; kingdom Pseudomonadati; phylum Pseudomonadota; class Gammaproteobacteria; order Pseudomonadales; family Pseudomonadaceae; genus Pseudomonas; species Pseudomonas sp. MWU12-2037. The sequence continues at coordinate 222,381 of NZ_JALLIZ010000005.1, forward strand.
CGCTGCGGATCCTGCGCCTGCCGGCACGGCTGTGGGTGCAGCTGTTTCGCAACGCGCCCTGGCTGGTGCTGATCTACTTCACCACCTACGTGTTTCCCTTCGAGATCCATATCGGCGGCACCTACCTGCCGTTTCCCGACTGGCTGAAAGTCACCGTCGGCCTGGCGCTGCCGGCCAGTGCCAACGTCGCCGAGATCTTTCGCGGGGCCATCGGCTCGATTCCCGGCACCCAGTGGGAAGCCGCGCGCTCCCTGGCCTTCAGTCGCGGCCAGTTGTTTCGCTCGATCATCCTGCCGCAGTGCTTCAAACGCATGCTGCCGCCATGGATGAACCTCTACGCGGTGATCACCATGGGCACGGCACTGGCGTCGCTGGTGGGCGTGCATGACCTGATCGACACCGCGCAGATCGCCAGCAACACCGTCAACCGCACCGGCTTCACCGTGCTGATCTACTTCAGCGTGCTCGCCTTGTTCTTTGCCTATTGCTACCCGATTTCCCGTCTGACCCAACGCCTGGAGCGACGCTATGCCTTCTACTGAACCCCTCGTCAGCCTGCGCGACCTGCACCTGTCGTTCGGCGCCAACGCGGTGCTCAAGGGCATCGACCTTGATGTGCAGCGTGGCCAGGCCGTGTCCATCATCGGGCCTTCGGGTTCGGGCAAGTCGACGATCCTGCGTTGCATCACCGGGCTGCTCAAACCCCAGCGCGGGAGCATTCGCGTCGGCGCCACCGAGGTGCACCAACTGCACCGCGAGGCCGAGCTGATCGAGTTGCGCAAGCGGGTCGGCTTCGTCTTCCAGCAATACAATCTGTTCCCGCACCTGTCGGTGCTGGACAACCTGTTGATCGCCCCGTGCAAGGTACTGGGCCGCAGCCGCGCCGATGCGGAGAAGGAGGCCCGGCAGTTGCTCGCCAAAGTGCGCATGGAGCACAAGGTCGACGCCTTTCCCGGGCAACTGTCCGGCGGCCAGCAACAGCGGGTGGCGATTGCCCGGGCCCTGGCCATGCGCCCGGAACTGATCCTGTTCGATGAAGTGACCTCGGCCCTCGACCCGGAAACCGTCGGCGAAGTACTGACGGTGATTCGCGAGCTGACCGAAGAGGGCATGACCTGCGTGCTGGTGACCCATGAAATGCGCTTTGCCGAGGAGATCAGCGATCGGGTGTATTTCACCGAAAACGGCCTGATCGTCGAATCCGGCAGCGCCCACCAGGTGTTCCAGCAGCCGCAAAGCGAACGCACCCGCGAATTCCTCCGGCATGCCCTGGGCGATGCCGGCCGTCGCTACCTGCAACCCGATCCGTATTTGCTGAGCAATATCAGCCGCTACAGCCTGTCCGTCTGACCGTGATCCACCCGATAAGGAGCCTGCCCATGAGCACCACCGAACGCGCCAACGTGATCGAATCTTTCCTGGTGAAAATCCGTGCCATCCATCAGCGCGGTGTTGACCGTGCCGCTTTGCAAGAGATCGTCGCCCTGTTGGAAGACCTTGCCGAGCGCCGCGACCTGTTCAACTTCGAAGCCTTTCCGGCACCGGTGGCGGGTGAGGGGAGTACCGCCTTCCGCTATCGCCTGAACGACGATGGCGAGACCCCGACCCTGTACCTCAACTCGCTGCTGCCGGGCAAGAACACCATCGCCCACAACCACGAAACCTGGGCGGTGATCAGTGCTGTCGAGGGCCAGGAACTCAACCGCGTCTATGCCCGCGGTGACGACGGCAGCGACCCTCGACGTGCCGAGCTCAAGCTTGAGCGCGAAGTGGTGGTCCAGCCGGGCATCTCCATCGCTTTCCTCGGTGAAGACCTGCACAGCATCCGTGTCGATGGCGAGCAGGCGACCCTGCATTTCCATCTCTACGGGCGTCCGCTGGAATCCCTCAATGGTCGCTATGGCGTGCAGGACGACGGCAGTATCCTCAACTACAACGCTTCGCAGATGGCGCCTTCGATCAAGGCCTACGCGGCATGATCGACCTCCATTACTGGCCGACGGCCAATGGCTTGAAAGTCGGGATTCTGGTCGAGGAGCTGGGGCTGGAATATCGCCTGCTGCCGGTGAACATCCGCCAGGGTCAGCAGCGTGAAGCGGCGTTCCAGCAGATCAGTGCCAATGGCCGGATTCCGGCCATTGTCGATCACCGGCCGGCCGACAACGGCGAGCCCCTGAGCTTGTTCGAGTCCGGGGCGATTCTCAACTACCTGGCCGACAAGACCGGGCAGTTCCTCCCGCCGGCCGGCAGCCGCGAGCGGCGGCGGGTGCAGGAGTGGCTATTCTGGCAGGTGGGGCATATCACGCCGTACCTGAGCCAGTGGCAGCTGTTCCGGGAAAAGGCCCCGGAGCCGATTCCCTTTGCCCTCGACCTGCTGCGGGGCGAAGCCACCCGGCTGTATGAAGTACTGGAGCGACGCCTGGCCCAGCAGGACTTTGTCGCGGGTGAATACAGCATTGCCGATATGGCGATCTTCCCCTGGATCCAGCCCGCCCGGCAGGGTTTCGACCTTGGCGACTACCCGGCGATCAACGCCTGGCGCGAACGCATCAAGGCCCGTCCGGCGGTGCAGCGCGCCTACGCCAGGGGCCGTGAACTGGCCGCGGGCGAGCGCTCGTTGGTGCTGGAATGAGCTCTTCACTGGAAAGCGGGGTTTGTGTGAGTAAAACCATTACACCGGCACAGTTGCAGCAATGGCTGTTCGACGGGCGGGAAATCGCCCTGTTCGATGTGCGTGAGCACGGTCAGTACGGTGAGGCCCATCTGTTTCACGGGGTGCATTTGCCTTATAGCCGCCTGGAACTGGAAGCCCGGCGTCTGGCGCCCGAGCCACGGGTGCGGTTGGTGATCTACGACCAGAATGGCGGCGAACTGGCTGCCCGTGCCGCGCAACGCCTGCAGGCATTGGGTTATGAGCAGGTGCATGTGCTGCAGGGCGGCGCCGACGGTTGGCAGGCGGCGGGCCTGCAGTTGTTCGCCGGCGTGCATGTGCCGTCCAAGGCCTTTGGCGAATGGGTGGAAGAAGCCTGTCATACGCCGCATATCAGCGCGACCGAACTGGCCGACTGGCAGGCCCGGGGCGAATCCTTGGTACTGCTGGACGGCCGACCCTTCGACGAATACCGCAAGATGACCATTCCGGGCTCGGTCTGCTGCCCGAATGGTGAGTTGGGCTATCGCCTGCACGACCTGGTGGCGGACGAGTCGACGCCGATCGTGATCAACTGCGCCGGGCGCACCCGCAGCATTATCGGGGCCCAGACGCTGATCAATCTCGGGGTGAAAAACCCGGTTTATGCCCTGGAAAACGGCACGCAAGGTTGGTTCCTGGCCGATCTTCAGTTGGAGCATGGCAGTACCCGACGCTACAGCGATGTGGCGCCGCCGGTGGGTATCGAGCAGCAGCGCGAGGCGGCCCGTACGCTGGCCCGGCGTGCCGAGGTGCAGACGGTCACGGCGGCCCAGGTCACGGCCTGGGCACAAGCGGGTGACGGCAGTTTGTTCCTCTGCGATGTGCGCAGTGCCGAGGAGTTCGGTCTCGGCAGCCTGCCGGGCGCGCAACACACGCCGGGAGGCCAGTTGATCCAGGCCACCGATTTGTATATCGGTGTGCGCCAGGCGCGGGTGGTGGTGTTCGACGATGATGGCGTGCGCGCGCCCATCGTTGCCAGTTGGTTGCGCCAGTTGGGGCACGATGCCCGGGTCCTGGAAGACGGGCTGTATAGCGGTTTGCGCTTGCCGCTGGCGGGAGCCTTGCCGTTGCCCGAGTTGCCCGCGCTTGAGGCGCAGGAGCTGTCCCGTGAACTGGCCGAAGACGCGCTGGTGCTGATCGACCTGCGTTCGAGCATGGCTTTTCGCAAGGCCCATCTGGCCGGTTCGCGCTGGTCGATCCGCTCGTTGCTCGCCGCTGAAGTCGCGGGCGAAGAGCGGCCCCTGGTGCTGCTGGCGGACGATATCGCCGTGGCGCAGTTGGCGGCCCTGGAACTGCCCGAGGCCCAGCGCCAACAGGTGCGGTTTTCCAGCGCGGACCTGTCGGCCTGGCAAGCGGCCGGGCTGACGCTGGTCAACGATGCGTCGGTGTTGCCTGACGAGCGTTGCATCGACTTCCTGTTTTTCACCCACGACCGCCATTCCGGCAACAAGGACGCGGCACGCCAGTACCTGGCCTGGGAAACCGGCCTGCTGGCGCAGATGACCCCGGCGGAAATCGCCAGCCTGAAACCGCTGGCACCGGCCAAGGCCCCCGTGGATGTGCGGACCCGGCTGGTTCACGCGGCCCGTACCCTCAAGGGCAGCGGCCCGCGCTCGGTGAACGTGCCGGTCACCCGCTTGAGCACCGTGCTGTTCGACAATCTGGCGGATATGCGTGACGCCCGTCGCCGTCGCGACAGCGAACGGGTCCTGAGCTACGGCGCTCGGGGCAATCCCACGGCCTTTGCCCTGGAAGACCTGGTGACGGAGCTGGAAGGCGGCCACCGCACGCGTCTGTTCGGAACCGGGCTGGCGGCGGTGGCGCAGACCTTCCTGGCCTATCTGCGTCCGGGCGACCATGTGCTGATTACCGATGGCGTCTACTTCCCGGTGCGGCGCCTGGCGAAGGAGTTCCTGGCGCCCTTTGGCATCGAGGTCGGTTATTTCCCGGCGGACGGCCGGGATATCGAGTCACGCCTGCAGGCCAACACCCGTATGGTCTATTGCGAGTCGCCGAGTTCGTTGCTCTACGAGTTGAACGATCTGCCGGCCATCGCGGCCTTGTGCAAGCCACGGGGTATCCTGCTGGCGGTCGATAACACCTGGGGTTCGGGCTACCAGTACCGGCCGTTGGCCCTGGGGGCGGATATCTCGATCATGGCCTTGACCAAGTACCTGTGCGGTCACAGCGACGTGGTGATGGGCAGTGTCTGTACCACCGAGGCGGCCTGGCCGGCGTTGGCGCGTATGAGCGACAGCTTTGGCAACACGGTGAGCCCGGATGATGCCTACCTGGTGCTGCGCGGTGCGCGGACCCTGGCGGCGCGCCTGGAGGTGCATCAGCGCCAGGGGCTGGAAATCGCCCGCTGGTTGCAGGCGCAGCCGCAGGTGCGCCAGGTGTTCCATCCGGCCTTGTCCACGCACCCGGATCATGAGCTTTGGGTGCGGGATTTCAGTGGCAGCAACGGGCTGCTGTCGTTCGAGTTCGCTGACGCCGATCCTGGACAGTTGGAGCGCTTTATCGGCGCGTTGCAGTTGTTCGGGCTGGGAGCTTCATGGGGCGGCTATGAAAGCCTGGTGACCGTGGTGGATGTGAGCGAGCGGCAATTTGCCGGGCCGACACGGCACCCGGTGATCCGCTTGCATATTGGCCTGGAGGCGGTGACCTCGCTGATTGAAGACTTGCAGCGTGGTTTTGCCGCCCTGGCACAACCTTCCGTCTAGCGTGATCCAGGTCTATCGTGTACGCAAAGTTTGTATCCGGCGCCGACCTGTAGGAGCAGGGCTTGCCCGCGAAGCTTTTGGCGGTCTCAAGGGCCCCTTCGCGGGCAAGCCCTGCTCCTCTTTGAACCCGGGCCATCAGCCGTGGTTCTGCTCCGTCAGGCGCTGTACCGCCAGACGCCGGTAATGCGAGGGCGTCATGCCCTTGAGTTGCTGGAAGCGGCGGTTGAAGTTGGAGATATTGTTGAAGCCTGACTCGAAGCAGACATCGGTCACCGGCTTGTCGCCGTCCGCGAGCAATTCGCAGGACTTGCTGATGCGCAGGCGATTGACGAATTCGACGAAGCAACGGCCGGTGGCCTGCTTGAACACCCGGGAAAAGTAGGTGGGCTTCATGCCCAGGTACTCGGCCACTTCTTCCAGCGGCAGCTCCCGGGCATAGTGGGCAAAAATATAGTCGACCGCCCGGTTGGTGCGGTCGATATTGTGCTCGTCGGCCAGTTGTGGTGTGGTAACACCCGACAGCAACTGGTAATCGTCACAGTTGCCGAGCAGTTCCAGCAGGATCAGGAAGTGACCGAGCCGGGTGACTCCCTGGGAGTCGGCGATACGTTGCATCAAGGTCGTGGCCTGGCGCACGGTGTGCTGGCAACGGAACTCGATGCCGTACTGGGCCCGTTCCAGCAGTGGTGTCAGGGTTTTCAGCTCGGCGAACACCAGATGACCGCTTTCGAACAGCTCGTCGGTGAAATTCACCAGCATGTCGCGCTTGGGCACCACTTCGTCCTCGGCCACCTGGCTGATCCAGTTGTGGGGCAGGTTGGGGCCGGTCAGGAACAGGGTCTGCGGGTAGAAGTTGCCGATATAATCGCCAATGAACACCTTGCCGGAGCTGGCGACGATCAGGTGCAGTTCGTATTCCTTGTGGAAATGCCAACGGACCAGGGGGCAGGGAAAACCATGCTGGCGATAGATGATCGACAGGCCGTTGTGGTCGTCCATCAGCTCGTAGGAGGGGTCGGTGACGCGGGCTGCTCGGGTCATGCCTGGCTACTTGTCGTTTTTTGTTGTGGGCGCTTTCCGATAATGCCCTCATCCTTGCCATCGCGCCAGTTGCGCCGTACCCAAGAGGGGGACGTGCCAGGCGTCAGACAACCGGAGCGCCAGTCATGAAAACCCTTCTGCTGGTCGGCATGGGCCCCGGCCACCCGGAGCAGATCACCGTCCAGGCGATCAATGCGCTCAATCGCGCCTCGGTGCTGTTCCTGCTGGACAAGGGCGAGACCAAGGACGATCTGTTGAATTTGCGCAAGGACATCTGCGAACGCTACATCCAGCAGCCCGGTTGCCGGCAGGTCCAGGTCAGTGATCCGGTGCGCGAGGACTCGGCGGCGTCCTACGAGGCGGGTGTCGAGCACTGGCATCGGCAACGGGCGGCCCTGTTCGCACGGCTGATCGACGAGGAGTTGGGCGAGGATGAGTGCGGCGCGTTCCTGGTCTGGGGCGATCCGGGGCTCTATGACAGTACCCTGAGAATCCTTGAGCGGGTCCGTGCGCTGGGCGGTCCGGCGTTTGCCGTCGAGGTGATTCCGGGCATCAGCAGTATCCAGGTGCTGGCCGCGCAGCATCGGATTCCCCTGAATCGCATCGGCGAGCCGCTGCTGATCACCACCGGGCGACGGCTGGACGCGGCTGATCTGGACAATGTGGTGGTCATGCTCGATGCCCGCTGCGCGTTTAGCCAGTTCGCCGACCAGGACCTGGAAATCTATTGGGGCGCCTACCTGGGGACCGAAGACGAGCTGCTGGTGGCCGGCAAGCTCCACGAGGTGGGCGAGCGGATTCGCCGTGTGCGCGAAGCAGCGCGCAAGCGCAAAGGTTGGATCATGGACTGTTACCTGTTGCGCCGGCCGCTGTAGGAGCGGAGCCTGTCGGATCGCCGCACCGCCGCGAAGGGGCCCGTGAGGCCGCTGAAAGCTTCGCGGCGGTGCGGCGATCCGACAAGCTCCGCTCCCACATCCACAGATTTTTAGTGCTTTCACTCGAATTGAGGAGAAGCGGACTACAGGGGCTTTTCTCCTCGGTCAGTTAAGGTTCATCGGTTTACACACCTGAATCGATGAGGACAACATGAAGGTCATGCCGCCGCGGTGGATGAATGATCGTCACTGCCTGCAGATCTGGCTGACCCTGCTCGGATGGACCTTGGCCCTGAGCGTCGAAGGGGCTTCCCAGGTCTACCTGCCTCATCGTTCAGGGACCTTTGTCGTCGACCCGGCGACCCTGGCCGTGTCCCTGCACCACAGCGACGAACATCGGTCCCCGGCCTTGCTCAGCGCCGCGGCCTTCGACGAGGACGCGCAGGTCATCGGGCGAGACGGTAACCGCTGGCGGGTTCGACAGGCGGACCAGGATTTCAGGATCGAGGTCGGGGTCGATGGGAATGCCCTGGTGGTCACGGTGCAGGCCGGACAACCGGGGCGGCTGGAGTGGCCCAGGCCCGTCGAGGACGGGGCGATCGAAGCCCATGCGATTCCCTTTGGCGAAGGCGCCTATATCCCCAGCGACGATCCGAAATGGCTCGACTGGCTGCTGCGGCGTTATCAGCCGGCCCGGCTCAATGGGGTGTTGTCGATGCCGTTCTGGACCGAACTGCGCAAGGACTGTTCCATCACCTGGATCGTCGAGACGCCGTTCAACACCAGCTTTGGCATCAAGGCGCAAAACGCCCGGCCCTTGCCGACCCTCAGCCATGCCTTCAATCGCCTGGCCCCCGGTGCGCCTTACCGGGTACGCATCGTCGTCGGCCCGCGGGAACCGCTGGTCGGCGCACGGCTGTACCGGCAATGGCTGCGCGATCACGATCAGTTCGTCTCGTTGCGCGAGAAAATCCACACTCAACCCCACGTTGCCCGTCTGGGCGGCGCGCCGCATATCTATCTGTGGGATGCCGGACCGCTGAAGGCGGGCGATATCCTGCACTGGCCGGAGTTCCTGCGTTTTTTTGCTCAGCACCGCGATGACAGCGATCACCTGGCCTCCAGGCTCTGGGGGGCCTTCGAGCTCAAGGCTCGCGAGGCCTTCCTGCTGGCGTTGGGTGAAGCCGATAGTGCCTTTGGGCAGGTCCCACCTTTTGCCCGGACCCAGGTGATCCGGGCGATCAATGCCGGGTTGCTCGCGGTGATCGGGCGTGAGGCCCAGGCACCCTTGCCCGGCAATCATGATCCCCTGGCCGAGGTGGCCTGGGCGCAAACGGTGCGTCAGCAGTTGCGCGAGGCCTTTGGTGATCTGCTGGCACCGGCCGAGCGCTGGGGTGGTGGTTTGTCCCTGGATACCGTTGCCGCCTTGCAGGGGGCGGGTCTGGCCCGGGCCTGGCTGGGCGCCGATGACTGGCGCGATACCTTCTGGCACCCCGAGGCGGTGGACGCGGCCAAGGCCGCCGGCTACCTGGTGTCGGCCTACGACAGCTACGGCAGCGCGCATCCGTCGAATCTGCAGGCCAGTTGGGCGACCGCGAAGATGGGCGATGAACTGGCCGCCGCCGGTTATACCGACGAGCAGGGCAAGAAAGTCCAGGGCTTCAATGGCCGTGGTGTTTTTGTCAATCCGCGCAGTGTCGAGGCCTATGCCCGGCGGCGGATCAGTGCGGTGGCGCGGGCGGGGCGCCTGAACAGCTATTTTCTCGATGTCGACGCCGCCGGTCCCGAGTTCAGTGATTACACACCGGGTCGGGAAACCAGCCAGGCGCAGGATGCCGAGGCGCGCCGCCGGCGCCTGGCGTATCCGGTCCAGGCGCTGGACCTGGTCACGGGCAGCGAGGGCGGGCAGGCCTTCTATGCGCCGATCATCGCCTTCAGCCATGGCATTGCCACCCAGCCTTTTGCCTGGATGGACGCGGATATGCGCAAGAACAAGCGCTCGCGTTATTACCTGGGCGGTTACTGGCCGCCGGAAACCCCCAACCTGTATTTCAAGGCGGTCCCGCTCAAGCCGGAGGTGGCGCGCTTCGTGACGTCGGCCGAGTTTCGCCTGCCGCTGTACCAGATAGCGCTGCATGACAGCCTGGTCAGTACCCATCACTGGGAGTACGGCTCGCTGAAGTTCTCCAGCGAACGTGATGTCACGGCCTTGCTGCAGTTGCTGTACATGGTGCCGCCGCTGTATCACCTGAACGATCAGGTGATTTCCCGTGACCTGCCGCTGATCAGTGCCTACGACAAGGTGTTCCGGCCCTTGCACGAGCGCCTGTTCAGCCAGGCCATGGACGATTTCCAGGTGTTGTCCGGGGATCGCCTGCTGCAACGCTCGACCTTTGCCGATGGCACGCTGATTACCGTCAACTTCTCCGTCAGGCCCAGCCGCACGCCGGAGGGCCGGCAACTGCCGCCGTTGTCGGCCCATGTAGTGGTGGCCGGCGAGCCGGCGCAACTGATCGAGATCCGCCAGCTCCTCGGTGCCTCCTGAGGCTCAGTCGACGCGGTTCTTCGCCTCGATCCACTGGGACATGTACTGGGTGCTCTTGTGGTGATGGTGGCGCAGCATCGCCCCGGTGAAATTGTTCCGACGGTGGGCCGCCAGATCCTTGCGGCAGGCCTGGATCCGGGCAATCAACGCCGGGCCGTGGACCCGACGCTCATAACGGGCGGCGAGCAGCACCTGGCCGTTGGCCTGGGCCTGCTGCCACGGCGCACGGTCCTGGTAGAGACGCACGGCCGATTGCGCCAGGGCGACGGCGCTGGTTTCGATGGCGCCGGCCCAGGGCAGCTCACCGTGCATGGCTTCGGCGCCGATGGGGGTGGTGACATTCGGTGTGCCGCAGAGCATGGCGTCGACGATCTTGCCCTTGATACCGGCACCGAAACGCAGCGGTGCCAGACACACCCGTGCCGCCGCCATGACCTGCAAGGCATCCTCGGCCCAGTTCATGATGTGAAAGCCCTGGGCGGGGTTGTGCAGCGCGGTGGCCTTGGGCGGGGTGTAGGCGCCATAGATATGCAACTGGGCCGTGGGCAGTTGCTGGCGGATCAGCGGCCAGATCGTGGTCTTCATCCAGAGCACGGCATCCCAGTTCGGCGCGTGGCGGAAGTTGCCGATGCTGAGAAAGTGCGCGCGCTCATCGAAATCGCGGTACGCCGCCGTGGGCATGTCGATCATCAGTGGGCACCAGTGCAATAGTGCCGCGGGGACCTTGAACTGTTCGATCAGCAACTGCGACTCGACATCGGAAATCATCAGGTTCAGGTCCGAGCGGTAGATGGCGGCGATTTCCCGCTGGGCCTGATCGGTCGCGCTCATCTGTTCGAACATCTGCCGCTGGTCGGGGGCGAACAGGGTGCTGAAGTCATTCAGGTCCTGATCGTCTTTCAGGCGTGCCTTGAGCTGTTGCTGGCGGGCATCGCGCAGGCTTTGCAGGTCCGCGGTCTCCAGCACCCGCAGGGCCCCGGGACAGTGTTTTTCCACGCGCCAGCCGAACTGCTCTTCCATCATGAAACGGTCGAACAGCACCACGTCGGGTTGCAGGTCGGCGACAAAACTGTCGAAGCTGCTGTTATTGAGCTCGATGCGACATTCCTCGATGCCCAGGCTCGCCAGGTCGGCCTTGTGCTCGCCGATAACGGCCGGGCTGGCGAAGGTGATGCGCCAGCCGGCCTCGAGAAAGCTTTCGAGGATCTGCATCATGTGCCCGCCGGCGGCCGACGAGCGCGGTTCCGGCCAGACATAACCGATAACCAGGGCCTGTGTGATGTCGGTGGCGTTCATAACAGGATTCCTTGAAACGGGCAGGGCGGGAAAAGGGGCGCAATTAAACCACAGCGGCGCTCGCGATTGACCTGCCCCGGCGCACTGCGTAGCCTTGCAGCTTCGAGGTTCTTCGGCGCTCGGCCGAAGCTAAGAAGGGAACGCGGTATGCCGCGGCTGCCCCCGCAACTGTAAACGGTTCGATAGCCCTGCAATGCCACTGCCTACGGGCGGGAAGGCGCAAGGCCCGGCCGGTTCGCCTGCTTTCGAGAGCAAGCGCGACCGCCAGACCGTAAGCCAGGAGACCTGCCTCGTCACCGTTTCTCACTACAACCGGGCGGGGTGATCCGGTGGCGAACGCATCCGCGCCCAAGGGCCGCGGTTCTCGTCCCGTATGCCCGCCACTTTGCCAAAGGGCATCCGATGAAAACACTGGCCAAGCTTCCCGTCACCATCGTCACCGGCTTTCTCGGCTCGGGCAAGACCACCCTGTTGCGCCATATGCTCGACAACGCCCAGGGCCGCCGCATCGCGGTGATCGTCAACGAGTTCGGCGAACTGGGCATCGACGGCGAGATCCTCAAGCAGTGCTCCATCGGCTGCAGCGAAGAAGAAGCCAATGGCCGTGTCTATGAACTGGCCAACGGCTGCCTCTGCTGCACGGTCCAGGAAGAATTCTTCCCGGTGATGCGCGAACTGGTGGCGCGCCGTGGCGACCTCGATCATATCCTTATCGAAACCTCCGGCCTGGCGCTGCCCAAACCCCTGGTACAAGCCTTCCAGTGGCCGGAAATCCGCAGTGCCTGCACCGTCGATGCGGTGATCACCGTGGTCGACAGCCCGGCCGTGGCCGCCGGCACCTTCGCCGCGTTCCCGGACCAGGTGGATGCCCAGCGCAAGCTCGACCCGAACCTGGACCACGAATCGCCGCTGCACGAGCTGTTCGCCGACCAACTGTCCAGCGCCGACCTGGTGATTCTCAACAAGGCCGACCTGATCAGCCCTGAAGACCTGGCCCGGGTGCGCCTGGAAGTGGCCGAGGAGCTGCCGCCGGCGGTGAAAGTCATCGAAGCCAGCAGCGGTCGCCTGCCCCTGGACGTGCTGCTGGGCCTGGGCGCCGGTTCCGAGGAGCATATCGACGGTCGCCACAGCCACCATGATCACCACCACGACGATGACGATCATGACGACCACGATCATGATGCCTTCGACTCGATCTCCCTCGAACTGCCGCAAGCCGATGAAAGCCTGCTGCTGGACGCCCTGACGCAACTGGTGGTCAAGCACGGCATCCTGCGGGTCAAGGGTTTCGCCGCGATCCCGAACAAGCCGATGCGCCTGCTGATCCAGGGTGTGGGCAGCCGTTTCGACAAGCATTTCGACCGCGCCTGGACGGCGGACGAGCCGCGTGTCACCCGCCTGGTGCTGATCGGCCAGGAACTGGATGCCGCGCTGCTCGAATCGACCCTGCGCGCCGCGCTGACTGTCTGACCCATGCACCTGCTCAGGACCCAGCCCGGCGGTTTCGTATCGGATGACAATATCGCCGACCTGGGGCAAACCCCCGCCGAGCTGGTGATCCTCTGCAGCGGCGATTCAAGCCTGGCATTGCTCGCCGAAGCGGCGCGGCAACTGCCTGAAAATTACCCTAGTCTGCGCCTGGCCAACCCCATGCAGGTGCAGAACCACGCCTCGGTCGACCTCTATTTCGACCAGGTGCTGCAACACGCCCGGGTCATTCTGTTGTCTCTGCACGGTGGGATCGGTTACTGGCGCTACGGTATCGAGCGATTGGTGCAACTGGCCGAGCGCGGGGTGACCTTGATCCTGGTGCCGGGGGACGACCGTCCGGACCCGGAACTGAGCGACCTGAGCACGGTGCCCGCCGAGGAAGGCCGGCGGCTTTGGCATTTTCTGCGCCAGGGCGGCATGGGCAATGCCCTGGACCTGTATCGCTGTCTCGCCAACCTTTGGTTGGGGCGCGACTACTCCTGGGCCGAGCCGCAACCCTTGCCGCGCACGGCGATCTATCATCCTCGCCATGGCAGCGTCGGACTGCCTGCCTGGCGTGCCGACTGGCAGGCCGGGCAACCGGTCGCGGCGGTGCTGTTCTACCGCTCGCACTTGCAGGCGGCCAATACCGCCTTCGTCGATGTGTTCTGTCAGCGCTTGCAGGCGGCAGGGCTCAATCCCTTGCCGATTGCCGTGGCCAGTCTCAAGGAGCCCGCGTGCCTGAGTGTGGTGGAGGATCTGCTGGACGAGGTGGCGGCCTCGATCATCCTCAATACCACCGGATTTGCCCAGTCCAGCCCCGAGGCTCCCCATCTGCGGCCGTTTCGCCGGGATATCCCGGTGATCCAGGCCATCTGCGCCCAGGACAACGAGCCCGGCTGGCAGGCCAGCGAGCAGGGCCTCGGGCCCCGCGACCTGGCGATGCATATCGCCTTGCCGGAACTGGACGGGCGCATCATCAGCCGGCCCATCAGCTTCAAGGACCTGGCCTGGCGCAGCGAGCGCAGCCAGAGCGATGTGGTCTGCTACCGCGCCCAGCCCGAACGCATGGATTTCGTTGCCGAACTGGCCCGTCGCTGGATTGATCTGGCACGGCTGCCCAATGCGGACAAGCGCGTTGCCCTGATCCTCGCCAACTACCCGACCCGCGATGGGCGGATCGGCAACGGCGTGGGCCTGGATACCCCGGCGGCGGCGCTGAATATCCTGCGGGCGCTCAAGGAGCAGGGTTATCCGTTGAGCGAGGATTTGCCTGAAAGCGGCACGGCGCTGATCCAGGCCTTGCTCGGCGGTGTCAGCAACGATCTCGACAGCCTTGACCTGCGGCCGTGTCACCAGAGTATGGCCCTGGCCGATTACCAGACGATGTTCGAGCGCCTGCCCGAGGCCAATCGCCAGGCGGTCATGGCGCGCTGGGGCCGGCCGGAACAGGACCCGATGTTCCGTGGCGGGCGGATGATGGTCGCGGGGCTGCGTTTTGGCCTGACCTTCGTCGGCATCCAGCCGGCCCGGGGTTATCAGGTCGATGCCAGCGCGGTCTACCATGACCCGGACCTGGTGCCGCCCCATGGCTACCTGGCGTTCTATTTCTGGCTGCGACACACCTACGGCAGCCATGCGCTGATCCATGTCGGCAAGCACGGCAACCTGGAGTGGCTGCCGGGCAAGGGCGTCGGGCTGTCGCAGCAGTGCTGGCCGGATGCATTGCTGGGGCCATTGCCGAATATCTATCCGTTTATCGTCAACGACCCGGGCGAGGGTGCCCAGGCCAAGCGCCGCACTCAGGCCGTGATCATCGATCACCTGATGCCGCCGTTGACCCGAGCCGAAACCTACGGACCGCTGCGGGATCTGGAGTTGCTGGCTGACGAATACTATGAAGCTCAATTGCTCGACCCACGGCGTGCCCGCGAATTGCAGCGTGACATTCTCAAGCTGGTCCGCGAGACGCAGATCGACCGTGAACTGCAACTCGACGCGGGCCTGGACAGCGATGCCGACGCGGCGATCTGGCTGCCCCGGTTGGACACCTACCTGTGCGACTTGAAAGAGTCGCAGATCCGCGACGGCTTGCATGTGTTCGGCGAATCGCCGAGCGGGCGCCTGCGCATCGACACGCTGCTGGCCTTGCTGCGGATTCCCCGTGGCGACGGGCGCGGTGCCCAGTCCAGCCTGTTGCGGGCCTTGGCCAAGGCCTTTGAAATGGGCTTCGATCCGTTGGACTGCGCCCTGGCCGAACCCTGGAATGGGCCCCGGCCTGAGTCGTTGCAAGGCGTCAGCGAGGAAACCTGGCGTACCGCCGGTGACAGCCGCGAGCGCCTGGAACTGTACGCAGGGCAACTGATCGAGCGGGCGTTGCAAGCCGGGATCGATTGGCCGGAAACGGCGTTGTGGACCGATGTGCGGCTGATCATCGATGGCTTGCTGACGGTGGTCGCCCCGCGCCTGGATGCTTGTGGTCCGGCGGAGATGAACGGCCTGCTCGATGCCCTGGCGGGTCGCTTCGTGCCGGCGGGCCCCAGTGGCGCGCCGAGTCGCGGACGCCTGGACGTATTGCCCACCGGGCGCAATTTCTTTTCCGTGGATGTGCGCAATCTGCCGACCACCACCGCCTGGCGCATCGGCTTTCAGTCGGCCAACCTGATTCTCGAACGGCATTTGCAGGACCATGGCGATCATCTGCGCCAGCTCGGCCTGTCGGTCTGGGGCACGGCGACCATGCGCACCGGCGGCGACGATATCGCCCAGGCCATGGCGCTGATGGGCGTGCGGCCGGTGTGGGCCACCGGCAGCCAGCGGGTCGACGATTTCGAGATCCTGCCCCTGAGCCTGCTGGACCGTCCACGGGTCGATGTGACCCTGCGCGTGTCCGGGTTTTTCCGCGATGCCTTTGCCAACCTGATCCGCCTGTTCGACGCGGCCGTGCAGGCCGTGGCGGCCCTGGACGAACCGGCGGATATGAACCCGTTGGCTACCCGGGTCCGCGCCGAGCGCGAGCAGTTGCAGGCCGAAGGTCTGGATAAGGAACAGGCGGCCCGTCAGGCCGGCTGGCGAATTTTCGGTGCCAAGCCCGGGGCCTATGGCGCCGGAGTGCAGAACGCCATCGACGGGCGCTTGTGGCAGAGCCGCGAGGACCTGGCCGAGGTCTACCTGAACTGGGGCGGTTATGCCTATGGCGGCCAGGATGAAGGCACGGCGGCACGTGGACAGTTCGCGCAACGCTTGAGCCAGGTCCAGGCGGTGCTGCAAAACCAGGACAATCGTGAGCACGACCTGCTCGATTCCAATGATTACTACCAGTTCCAGGGCGGCATGCTGGCGGCGGTGGAAACCCTGCGCGGCGAACAGGCCGCCAGTTATCATGGCGACCACAGCCAGCCGGACCTGCCAAAGATCCGCACGCTCAAGGACGAGTTGAACCGGGTGATCCGCTCGCGGGCGGCGAACCCGAAATGGATCGACGGGGTCAAGCGCCATGGCTACAAAGGTGCGTTTGAGCTGGCGGCGACCGTCGATAACCTGTTTGCTTTCGATGCCACCACCGGCCTGATCGACGATCACCAGTACGCCTTGCTGGCCGATGCCTATCTGCTGGAC
Source organism: Pseudomonas sp. MWU12-2037 (assembly GCF_023242345.1). Taxonomy (NCBI): domain Bacteria; kingdom Pseudomonadati; phylum Pseudomonadota; class Gammaproteobacteria; order Pseudomonadales; family Pseudomonadaceae; genus Pseudomonas; species Pseudomonas sp. MWU12-2037. The sequence goes on from NZ_JALLIZ010000005.1 coordinate 238,641, forward strand.
CCGGACACCCGTGATTTTGTCCGCGAACATAATCCGGCGGCGCTGCGGGATATGACCGAGCGCTTGCTGGAAGCCCAGCAGCGTGGCTTGTGGAGCGAGCCCGGCGAGTACCGCGAGGCGCTGGAAAACCTGCTGCTGGATATAGAAGAAGATTCCTGAGGTGTGCAAGCCATGAGCGATACCCCGCATTTCCCGCTGTCGGCCGTGGTCGGCGCCGACGACCTGAAACTGGCGCTGTGCCTGACGGCGATTGACCCGAAGATCGGCGGCGTGCTGATCGAGGGCCCACGGGGTATGGCCAAGTCGACCCTGGCCCGTGGGCTGGCGGATCTGTTGGCCAGCGGGCTGTTCGTCACCTTGCCCCTGGGGGCGACGGAAGAGCGGCTGGTGGGCACCCTTGATCTGGACGCGGCCCTGGGCGAAGGCCGGGCGCAGTTTTCCCCCGGCGTGCTGGCGAAGGCCGACGGCGGGGTGCTCTATGTCGATGAGGTCAATCTGCTGCCCGATCATCTGGTGGACCTGTTGCTGGACGTCGCCGCCAGTGGCGTCAATCGGGTGGAGCGTGATGGTATTTCCCATCGGCACTCGGCGCGGTTCGTATTGATCGGCACCATGAACCCGGAGGAGGGCGAGTTGCGTCCGCAACTGCTGGACCGTTTCGGCCTCAACGTGGCTCTCAGCGGCCAGCCGCAGCCGAGCGAACGGGGGCAGATCATCCGTCGACGCCTGGACTTTGATAGCGACCCGCAAGGTTTCTGCGAGCAGTGGGCGCCGGCGCAGGAGGCCTTGCGCGAGCGCTGCCGCCAGGCCCGGGCACGCCTGCCGGAGATCGCCCTGGATGACCGGGCCCTGGAGGCGATTACCGAACGCTGCTTTGCGGCGGGTGTCGACGGCATGCGCGCCGACCTGGTGTGGTTGCGTGCCGCCCGGGCTCATGCGGCCTGGCGCGGTGCCGGGCAGATCTCCCCGGAGGATATCGAGGCGGTGGCCGAGTTTACCTTGCGCCATCGTCGTCGCGAAGGTGTGCCGCCAACCTCGGCACCGGCCTCGAATCCGGGGGCGGCGCCCCAGTCGGCAAGCGAGCCCGGCGAGGGCCAGGGGCAATGGGGTGAGCTGCCGGCCCAGGCCTTGCCGGTGGGCGCGCGCCGGGAAATTCCGAGCTGGCCAAAAAAGCCCCAGGCATCCGCCCTCGACTGAAACCGGGGGCGGATGCCAGGCCTCGGTCAGGTCGTTTGTCCGCTGGGCGTCAAGGCGTCAGCAGGGCTGGTGATAGCGGTGCGATCAGTTGGGTGGAAACCTTGCTGGCCGGGCGCCCGCGTCTGCGCAAGGACCTGCGCTTTCGTCCGCGCAGCCGCTCGCCCCATGAACTGTGGCTGGTGATTGTCGATGCTTCGGCGTCGACCCGCCGGCACCATGCGTTGAGTGAGGCCAAGGGCTTGCTGGCGCAGGTGTTTGACGATGCTTATCGGCAGCGGGCGCGCCTGGCGTTGATGACTGCCAGCGGTGATCGGCCCAAGTGGCAGCTTCAGGGTTTGAAAGCTTCGAGTGATTTACGCGGTTGGCTGGAGGACTTGGGAGCAGGGGGCGGAACGCCTTTGCAGGCGGCGCTGGCGCAAGCGGCGGATTGGTTGGCCAAGCGGCAGAAACGTTTTGCGGCTGAACAGCAGCGGGTGCTGTTGCTGACGGATGGGCGTTTAAAAGCCTGGTCGGGCTTGCCGGTCTTTAACTGCCAGGCGTTGCTGGTGGATCTGGAAAAAGGTCCGATCCGCCTGGGACGTGCCGTGCGGTTGGCGGCGGAACTGGGCGCGCAGTATCGGCATATCGACGAGCTTTCGACACCCTGAAAGACACTGCGATCGTGCGGGAGAACGCGGTCAACTGTAGGAGCAGAGCTTGCTCGCGAACCGCTGCAAGCGGCCATACACCTTGGAGCTACGGTGCCTATGAATCCGCCTTCGCGAGCAAGCTCTGCTCCTACAAGGTTTTGCGTGTTCTCTGGAGCGCTATCAGGCCGACAATGTCCACGGCTGCAGGTCGTAGCCTTTCTGGCTCAACTCCGCACGGGCCTGTTGCAGCAGGCTGACCAACTGCTCGGAGTCGGAGTAGGCGCTGCAAGGAATCTGCTGGCGACCGATGCTGTTGTTGGTCCGGTCGATCACGGTCAGGCTCAGTTCGCCTTTGTCTTGTGCCACCCAGGCAACACATTGGAATGGCTTGAGGGCCTGGCCGGCCATCAGAAGTGCTTCGTTCATACGGAGCGGGGCGTTCATGGGTTTTCTCTCAAGTATGCCCAAACAATTTCGCTGGACCGTCGGTTTGGGCTCACCGTTTCGGTCGGTTACTTGTACTGATGTCCGATCGCGGGCATCAGGTCACACAAGTCATAAAGTTTTTTTCACTTTCTTTCATATACTCAGTTCAAGCCCCGGTATGGCCGCGTCCGCTCCGCCAAACCAGTAGCAGCGGCCCGAAGGCTCTGGCTTGCAGCTTTCCGGATTTATGGCTTATGCATCGGCAAAGTTATAACCAAACGGTACAAGTCTGCGTCAAGTTCTTGCTAGTGTTACAGGCAGGTTTGCCAACTGCTTGTTTCTAATAAATATTTAAAACTCTGGCGCCAAGGATCAGTCATGCAAGAAGCGGTTCCGCTCAGACGCCTGCTGGTGGTTGATCCTTGCGATGACTGTCATCGCTTGTTACCCGGCTTGCGCACCGTTGGTTGGGATGTCGACAGTTGCAATCTGGACGCTGCTGTCGACCGTTCCTGCGATGTCGGCCTGTTGCGCCTGCAACCGTTTCATCTCGAACGCCCTGAAGCGGTCAAGGACCTGATCAGCCGCAGTGGCACCGAGTGGATCGCGGTTCTCAGCCAGGAAGTGCTGCGTTTGCAGAACGTCGGTGACTTCGTGTGCGAGTGGTTCTTCGATTTTCATACTTTGCCCTTCGATGTTTCCCGCGTACAGGTGACATTAGGTCGCGCCTTCGGCATGGCGCGCCTGCGCGGCCAGGGTTCGATCCATGTCGACCAGCCGGAGCACGAGTTGCTCGGCGACAGCCGGCCGATCCGCGAGCTGCGCAAGCTGCTGGGCAAGCTGGCGCCCACCGAGTCGCCGGTGTTGATCCGTGGGGAAAGCGGGACCGGCAAGGAGCTGGTGGCGCGCACCCTGCACCGGCAGTCCCAGCGGCATGCCAAGCCGTTCGTGGCGATCAATTGCGGGGCGATTCCGGAGCACCTGATCCAGTCCGAGCTGTTCGGCCATGAGAAAGGCGCCTTTACCGGGGCGCACCAGCGCAAGGTCGGGCGCATCGAAGCGGCCAACGGCGGCACCTTGTTTCTCGATGAAATCGGCGACTTGCCCCTGGAGTTGCAGGCCAATCTGTTGCGTTTCCTCCAGGAAAAGCACATCGAGCGAGTCGGCGGCAGCCAGCCCATCGCGGTGGATGTACGGGTGCTGGCGGCGACCCATGTCGATCTGGAAGCCGCCATCGGCACCGGGCGTTTCCGCGAGGATCTCTATTATCGGCTCAACGTCTTGCAAGTGATGACGGCGCCACTGCGCGAACGGCATGGTGATGTGGCGATGCTGGCCAACCATTTTTCCCATTTCTACAGCCAGGAAACCGGGCGCCGGCCGCGTAGTTTCAGTGAAGAGGCCTTGGTCGCCCTGGGCAATCATGCCTGGCCGGGCAATGTCCGCGAGCTGGCCAATCGGGTCAGGCGCGGGCTGGTGCTGGCCGAGGGGCGGCAGATCGAGGCACGGGACCTGGGGCTCAACAGCCTGCCGTGCGACAGCGCACCCATGGGCACCCTCGAAGACTATGTGCACCGTGCCGAGCACCAGGCACTGTGCGATGTGTTGAACCGGCACAGCGACAATATGAGCGTGGCCGCCCGGGTGCTGGGGGTGTCACGTCCGACTTTCTATCGATTGCTGCACAAGCATCAGATCCGCTAGGGCGCGGTGAGCGAAACGAAAAGGCCCGCAGCGTTTGCACGTTGCGGGCCTTTTCCATGGGGCGGCGTCAGAAGTAGTAGGGGAATTTCACGCTGAACGAAAAGTTCGGTGCGTCGGGGGTCATGCCCAGGGACAGCATGGGTACGATGGTGAGGTTCGGCGAAGCGGCAATGGTCATGCCGATGTTGAAGAACCCCGAGTTGGCATCGCTGCCGACCACGTTCTGCCAGCTCTGACCGCTCTGCTGGAGCTTGCTCCTGCTTTGCACCAGGTCCGAGAACGAGAAGGACATGCTCATCTTCTCGTTCAGGGCGAAGGCCACGCCCGCGCCGATCTGGAAGCTGTCGCCGAGCTGGACCTTGCCGGGAACGACCACACCCTGCTGTGCACTGATATCGTTGAACGATTGCTCGAAGTTGTGAGTGTAGGCCAAGGTGCCGAACAGTACGGCCGGGTCAAAGGTTTTGACCAGCGAGATGCCGGGTGTGACGGACCAGACACCGTTGCCGGTCGGCAAGCTTTGCGGATAAGTCAGGCTGGTGCTTTGAGACGAGGTGAGGAACTTGATGCCATACGGATCCTTGCCGGTAGGCGCCTTGATCCGGAAACTGAAGACGGCATCCGGCCAGTTCTCCGACTCGTCGAGGAACTTGTAGGCCACGCCGAAGTTGACGTCGCCCAAGGCCGGGTCCTGTCTCACCGTTTGCTCGACGGTGGTGCCGGCTGCGCCACCGTTGCCGCCCCCGGCTTGATAGACCGAGTCCCGGTAGACAATCGGGGCGTTTATGTCGAACTGCCAACGGTTGTCGAGGTTATAACGGCCGGTCAGGTCGAGCGTCCAGGTATCGGACTTGATCCGATCCAGGTTGATATTGCCGAGGAAGATCGAGTCCAGGGCCAGAAAGCCATTGAGAAACAGCTGTCGGGTATCGTAGTGTGAATAGGTAATCCCGGTCTCGACACTGAACTTGCCATTGCCAAAGAAGCCGCTGGCCTCGTTGTACAGGTCGGACACACTCTGGGCCGGCGCCGAATCATCCTTGAGGGACTGGCCATAAGAGGCGCCAGACGTGCTGGCCGCTGAGCCTGGAGCGTTGGCGCCGGCCGCCGCCACCGTTTGCCCCTTTTTCAGGTCCGCCGGGGATTTGACCAGGCGTTTGGGCGGTGGCGGTGCCGGCTGATCTTCGACCTGACGAACCCGTTGTTCCAGTACCGACAACGCTTGCTGCTGTTGTACGTAGCGTTGTTTCAGCTCCTGGAGTTCCTGTTTCAGGGCCTCTACCTCGGGGTCAGTTGCTGCTTGCAGCATCGTCGCCGGGAAGAGCGCACCCACACATACCGCCATGCGTAGCGAGAGCGATAGAGACATGAGATAAGTCGTCCTTTTCTGACATCCAATGGTCGAAAATGAGCGTAGTTCAGAATCCCATACTGCGTAGTCCCTTGAGTTGAGTCAGGCTGCAATCCAGTGCTCCCACGGTAGGCATGTTGTTCTGCAACACCACATTGAGTTGGGTCATGCTGTTGACCAGGTTGTTGCCACCCAGCAGGGTAGTGGACTGCAGCACACCGCCCTGGGCGATCTGTTGCAGCGCGTTGCCCTGATTGTTGTTGGCCAGTATCTGCATTTTCACGCCGCTGGCCGCGGCAGAGACGGTGACGCTGCCGGCGGCGCCGAGACCGGTGATGCTGCCACCACTGGTGAGCACCTGGCCCATTTGCTGAGGACTGCTCGGGACCTGGTTGGCTTCGCTGACATTGATCGCCACGTTGTTGCTGGCGCCGTTGCCGTCACCGGCGGCACGCACCACCTGGGTCACTCCCGCCGAGGCGTTCAGGCCGGCACCGCCGATCACCGTGCCGGTGCCCTGGGTGGGGGCCGACCCGTTGCCCTGGGTGCTGAAGGTGGTGACGTAGAACTGCGGCTTGACAGTCGATTGCTGGATCTGCAGGGAAGTGGCCGCGCCGATGGTGTCGCCCTGGGCGTTGGTCCAACTGCTTTGCATAACGATCCCGAAGCTGATGATGCGTCCTGGCATGACGTAGCGACCACGCAGTTCGGACATCTCTGAATCTTTCAGTTCGATAGGCTTGAAGGGCAGGGTTGCGTGTGCCGGCAGGCAGGTGAGTGCCAGGCAACTGACCATCAACCAGTGTGAGTTTTTCATGTGCTGCTCCCGGAGCATCCTGCCCCTTTATTTTTAGTTCACCTTAGAAGAAGTCGCTCTGGATAAAGCCGAAATCCATCAGTTCCGCGTCTTGGACCGGGTGGAAGGTGTCCAGCTTGTTCTTGGCCGTCAGCGGGGCCGGTGGGTCGAGCAAGGCGTTGCTCTTGTCGTAGCCGGGACCGATGATGGCGAAGATGATGCCGTTCCAGCCTTTCTGGAAGTCGGCCTTGCTGTAGCGCTTGTGGCCCAGTACCGGGTCGCCGATATAGACCCAGTCCTTGTCGGCGCGCTGCATCACCACGAAATGCTTGTAGCCGCGGATCTCCATCATCACCACGACCGGAATGGTCACGCTGGGCAGGCTGTCGGCGGGAATCTTGTAGCCCCGGGCGCGCATGCCGATGCTTTCGATGTAGCGCTTCATGTCCAGCATGGAGAAGCCTTGCTTCTTGACCAGCTCCTGGTCGGAGGTGGTCAGCATGCCTTTGATGATCTGTTCTTCGTTGACGTCCAGCCAGTAAGCCTGGCGCAACAAGGTGGCGAGTGCGGCGGCACCACAACTGAAGTCGGTCTTCTGCTCGACCAGGTCGGAAAAACGCCGTTCGCGAATACTTTGTACGTGCTTGTAGAAAACCACTGCACCCGGCAGGCCGGGCACGGCCATGGTCGCGGCCTGAATAGGGATGGAGAGAAAAAGCGCGAGGGCAAGGGCGATAGTACGCATGGTCATACGCCTCTCAGAGCTGAAAAAAGAGCCCCGTTTCCGGGGCTCTCAGTACTGTTGCCACTACATGCAGGCGCGGCAGCCTGCTGCGATGGACAGGGTGTTGCCTTGTTGGTTGCCGACACCGGCCGCCACGTTGGCACCCACATTGCCCGAGGCATTGTTGAGCGAGTTGTTGATGCTGGCGTTGTTGACCACTGGCATGGTCCAGCCGTTAGGTGTCATCACTTGATAGGTAGCGACACCGTTCAGGTCGATAGTCCCCATCTCGGTACCTTTGATGGTTTCTTTCCCTTTGCCGTTGTCACCGCCACCCCAGCCGTCATTGCCATAACCGCCTTTGCCGCTGCTTTCGGTGCCTGAGAAGGTCCCTTTGTAGCTGCCATCAATATCGATAGTGGCTTTGAGGGTGGTGACTTTGTAGGCTTGAACCGCGGCGTTGGCCACTTGCAGGCCGTTGGAGTTCTGGGTAGCCGCGCCGGTTGCCGACGCGACACGACCGCCGGATACGGCGATGGCCAGGTCGTTTTTCTGTTGGTTGAAGTTGCCGGCAGCAACGTTGACACCCATGTTGCCGGAGCCGTTGTTACCAGAGTTGTTCAATGACCCATTGTTCTGGGTGGATTGGTTCAGGACCGTGTTGTTGTGGTTGGTTTGGGTCAAAGTAGTGCTGGAAACGGCGCTGCCGAAGATGAAGCTTTCGTCGGCGGTGGCCAGCGCGGCTTCGTTGAGCTGCTGGTTGCCATCGCCGGCCGCGGCGTTGGCGCCCATGTTGCCGCTGGCACTGTTCAACGAGCCGTTGATGCTGCCGTTGTTCTGGGTGCCTTGGTTGACGACGGAGTTGCCGTGGCTGTCCTGGGTGTCATTCACCGAGGCGGTGGCGCCTGCGGTGATTTGCAGCAGGGTTGCCAGGTCCGGGCCTTTGTCATGGTCATGATGACGACGACCGTGTCCTTCATCACCGCCTGCCTGAGCGGCCATTGCCATGATGGCGGCCAGAGCGAAGACCAGTGGTTTGAGAGCCATTGTAGGTTTCATGGTGTGTATCTCCGTGCTTATTAGTTGAGTTAAGTGTTGGTACTTTCTAATGGGCACTGCACGGGTCAATCAGCGACCCGGATACTGAGGGTGTTGGCCATACGGTTGCCCACCCCCGCGCTCTGGCTCACCTGAATCACGCCCCGGCTGCCGGTGAAGGCCTGGTCGCTGGTAACGACCTGGCGACTGCCGGAGGGTGTGGATGAGTCCGAGTTCGGTGACAGCGCCACGTTCTGTTGGGACAGGACGCTGTCGTCGATGCTTTGCGGCGCGGCACTGATGCTGATCCGCACGGCATTGATCATCTGGTTGTTGGCACCGGCGGATTGGTTGACCCCAACCATGCCGTTGCCGTTACTGAAAGAGTTGCCCTGGATGGTCGCCTTGGCGTCGATTGCCGTACTGGCCCCGCTGGTGATTTTCTGGTTCAGCGAGGTCGTGGCACTGGCGTTGGTGCCGACCGCGATGGCGCGGCTGTTGAGCTGTTGCTGCTGGTCGCCGGCGGCCTGGTTGACCATCACGTTGCCGTTGTATTGCTGGCTACTGTTGTTGATCGTGGCGCTGTCGATAACCGGGCTACCGGAGTCGGCCAGTACGCCGGCGCTACTGAACAGGGCGAGAAGAAACAGTGAATGGCGCATGTCATTGCCCCTTGCCGATGGCGCCGAGGGCGTTCATACCCGCCGACAGCCCATGGTTGATCGTGTTGGCGATGCTGGCGCCATTGCCGCCGCCGTGTCCGGCGGTCATCCCTGGCAAGCCATTGGGGTTGTTCAGGCCCGGCATGCTGGCGGTATGGTTGTCGATCAGTTGGCTGATGGAGCCGCCGGTGCTGATGCCGGCGATATCGCCATCGCTCAGTTCCTTGCCGGTGGCCGAGGTGATCACGGCGGAAGGGTTGGCGTTGACCGTGGTGGGGTTGGGATCAGGTTGTAGGGCCGGGCGGCCATAACTCTGTGGTTGCACGGTACGATCAAGGACAATCACTCCGTTGCCCCCGGCCTGGGCCGTGAGGCAGAGCATCGAACTGATCGCGCAACTGATCAGCACGGTGCGGGTAAAGCCGGTAGTGAAAGTCCCCATGACGGCATTCCTTCTTCAGTACGCTGGCCCTAGCCTGGCGTTTGAGAGGGAAAGAGCAGAAGCTGTGCCGCTTTTTGTTTTTCCTTTTAAAACAATAGGTTGTTTTGGAAGGCAAATGAATCGCGTGAAAGCTGTTTCACAGATGAGACAGTATCGAGGGGGGCAGACGGGGAGATTTCGGCGCAACGCGGTAATACGGGCCTTTCAGGGGAGGTGTATCAGGGGCTTAACACTTGGGGCATTGCCGTGCCTGAACCGTTGATTTTGAGGCTTCGTCTGTGTACCGGGTGTTTCAGAAATGGACACTGATCCCGATTTTCCTGGGGTTTTCGGCGTTTTCAGGCACTTTCAAGCAGCCGGGCGACGGCCGCGAAGGCCTGCTCGCGACGTGCCTGCCAATCGCCATCAATCACTGTGACTGTTTGTCCATGCCGCGTCAGCCAATCCAGGCTGGCGGCGAAAAAGGTCTGGCGTTCACCCAGCTCCGGTTGGCAGCGCTGGCCATCGTCGGTCCAGCCCACGCCTTCGGGACGCAGTAACAGGTGCAGGTCATAGTGGCGCGCCTGCAGGGCCTGTTCGACCCACGCCGGGCATTCGCCGAACAGGGTCCGGCTCCAGAGCAGATTGCTCAACAAGTGGGTGTCGAGAATCAGCAGCTTGGGGGCCTGCGCGCGAGCCGCATCCTCCCAATCAAGCTGCCCGTGGGCGATGGCCGGGATATCCTCCAGGCAAGTATCACGCAGGTTGCACTCGATGAAATAACGCACGTATTCGCCCACCACCAGGCCACCGAAATGGGCTTGCAGTTCGGCGGACAGCCAGCTTTTACCACTGGATTCAGGCCCCGCCAGGACAATGACCTTCATGGGCGCGGGCATGGGAATTCCTTGGGCTCGAAAAAAGGAGGGCGATTGTACCCTCCCGCCCTCAGACCTTGAACTGCTTGAGCAAGGTATTGAGTTGCTGGCTCAGGTTCTTGAGCTTTTCACTGTCGACACTCGATTGCTCGGCCGCCAGGGCCGTGCTGTGGGACAGGCCCGCCGCGTCGGTGACGTTCTGGTTGATCTCCTCCACCACATGGGACTGCTCGAGGGTGGCGCTGGCAATCGAGGCATTGAGCCCATTGAGGTTACGCAGGGCCTGGCCGATGGCGTTCAGGCTCTCACCGGCCAGGCCGGCCTGCTCGATGGTCAGTTGCGAGGCACGGCTGCTGTCGCCGATGACTTTCACCGCGGCTTCGGAATGACCTTGCAGGCGTTCGATCATCGACTGGATCTCCGCCGTGGACTTCTGGGTGCGCTGGGCCAGCAGGCGCACCTCATCGGCGACCACGGCAAAGCCGCGACCCTGTTCACCGGCCCGGGCGGCTTCGATGGCGGCGTTCAGGGCCAGCAGATTGGTCTGTTCGGCAATCGAGCGAATCACTTCCAGGACGCTGCCGATCTGCGTGCTTTCGGCCGCCAGGGTGCGGATCACCTCCACCGCCTGGTTGATGGTGGCGGAGAGCGAATCGATCTGTTGCAGGCTGTTGTCGATATTCAGTTGGCCCTGGCGCGCCTGGGCTTCGGCATCACGCATCTCGCTGGCGGCCTGCTCGGCATTCTTGGCCACGTCCTGCACGCCATAGGTGACTTCGTTGATCGCCGTCGCCACCATTTCCATCTGTTGCGATTGCTGCTGGCTGCGGGCCTGGGCCTGGGTGGCGTTGCTGCCCAGGTCGCTGGAGGACTGGCCGAGTGCCGTCGCCGAGTCCTGGAGCTGGCCGACCACGCTGCGCAGCTTGCTGGTAAACCCGTTGAAATGGCGGGCCAGTTGCGTCACTTCATCCTGCCCGTGGGTATCGAGGCTGTGGGTCAGGTCGCTTTCACCGCTGGCGATATTGGCCATGGCATTCACGGTTTCCTGCAGGGGGCGCACGATGCTGCGGGCAATCATCGTCACCAGCAACGCCATGATCAGCGCAATCCCCAGGCCGATCAGCGACGCTCGCCAGACCTGGCCGTAGAACTCGTCCTGCAGGTCGTCGACGTACACGCCCGAGCCGAGGATCCAGCCCCAGGGTTCGAAGAGCTGGACATAGGAGGTTTTCTGTACCGGGGCGCTGGCGCCCGGTTTCGGCCAGCGATAGTTGATCATCCCTGCGCCCTTGGCTTTGGTCAGGGTGACCATCTCGTTGAACAGGGCGTAGCCGTCCGGGTCCTTGACCCCCGACAGGTCCTGGCCTTCAAGCTTGGGGTTGGCCGGGTGCATGATCATCACCGGGCGCTGGTCGTTGATCCAGAAATAGTCGGTCTGGTTGTAGCGCAGGCCGCGGATCACGTTCATGGCCTGCTTCTGCGCTGCTTCGCGGCTGAGGGTGCCGGCGGTTTCCAGGTCATGGTAGTAGTTGAGGATGCCTCCGGCGACCTGGACCACATGCTGAGTCTTCTGCGCCTTGCCCTGGTACAGGTCGTCATGGATCTGCTGGAGCATCAACAGGCCCAGGGTCAGCAGCATCGCCATGGCGACGATGAGGATGAGCCACAACCGCCGACTGATCGACACATTTCGCAAACTATTCATGAGGACACCGCTCCTTGTTTCTTCTTGTTGTGATCATCGCCAATCTGCATCCAAACAGGTTTTATCGCTCCTGCCCAGCAGGCTTTTGGCTACTTTCCTGGCAGCCACAAACAGACGTGTCTGATAGGATCTCGGCCCGAAACTGACAAACCTGAGTTGATGTTTGATTTTTCAGGCATTTTTTACGCTTTGACGACAAGCGGTGCGGCACGCTGTGTACCTGTTGTCATGGGCAGATGATCGAACGTCGAATTTTTCAAGTGCCGCGCGGGGTGTGCGGCAGCATGGGGGAATAATGGATCTGTGGACCGCCGTACAGGCAGTGATTCTGGGTATTGTCGAGGGTTTGACGGAGTTCTTGCCGATCTCCAGCACCGGGCACCAGATTATCGTCGCGGACCTGCTGAATTTCGGTGGGGAACGGGCGATTGCCTTCAATATCATCATCCAGCTCGGGGCGATCCTGGCGGTTGTCTGGGAGTTTCGTCACAAGGTGTTCTCGGTGGTCCGGGACCTGCCGACGCAGCGCAATGCCCAGCGCTTTACCCTCAACCTGCTGGTGGCGTTCCTGCCGGCGGTGGTGCTGGGGGTGTTGTTCAAGGAGGTTATCGCCACCTATCTGTTCAACCCGATCACCGTCGCCGCCGCGCTGGTGGTGGGCGGCTTGATCATCCTCTGGGCCGAGCGCCGCCAGCACGTGGTGCATGCCGAGACGGTGGATGAGATCACCTGGAAAGATGCCCTGAAGGTCGGCTTCGCCCAATGCCTGGCGATGATCCCCGGCACCTCGCGTTCCGGTGCGACCATTATCGGCGGCTTGCTGTTCGGGCTGTCGCGCAAGACCGCCACCGAGTTTTCGTTCTTCCTGGCGATGCCGACCATGGTCGCCGCCGCGGTGTATTCCGGCTACGGTTTCCGCCATCAGTTCCAGATGGCGGACTTGCCGGTGATTGCCCTGGGTTTCGTGACTTCCTTTATCTTCGCAATGATCGCCGTGCGCGGCTTGCTGAAGTTCATCGCCAGCCATACCTACGTGGCGTTCGCCTGGTACCGGATTGTCTTCGGCCTGGTGATCCTGGCCACCTGGCAGTTCGGCTGGGTCGACTGGTCGAGCCACGGGTGAGGGCGCCACGTAGCCAGGAACTTGGCCACCAGGCCAGCGGCCGGGTCCGGCATCTCAAGCTCAAGCTGGCGGTGCTGCTGGTGCTCTGCGTATTGCCTGGATTTGGCGCGCTGAAGATGTGGCTCGGTGATGGCTCCCCGGCGCCGCTGTGGGCTTACGGACTGGTCAGCCTGCTGGCGTTTTTTCTCTACTGGAGCGACAAGCGCAAGGCCCGTGACGAAACCTGGCGTACACCGGAGAAGGTCCTCCACGCCATCGAGCTGCTGGGCGGCTGGCCGGGGGCGCTGATCGCCCAGCAGGTGTTTCGGCACAAGACCCGCAAAGTCTCGTTTCAGCTGGTGTTCTGGTTGATCGTGCTATTGCACCAGGTGTTCTGGATCGACTACCTGTTCCTCAGCGCCAGCCTGGTGCACCTGTCGTATCTATAACAGCAGGCCGACCTGGACGCGCTTGGGCAGTTTTGCCACCACCAGTTGATGGGAACGCTGGATCAACCCTTGCAGTTCGTCACGGCCCAGCGGGTAGGGCGCGTCCATGATGATCCAGTGGGCCCTGGCCAGATACGGCGCGGGCCCGATTCCCGGGCGGTCGACATGCCCGAGGAACAGCTCCTTGTCGACCTTGAAGGCCAGGGAGTCGCCGCGCAGCCCTTGCACGGCGAACATCTTGTTGCCGGCAATGGAAAATACCCGCACGCCGCCCCATTTGTAGTCTTCCCGCGCCCCGGGCAGCGTCAGGCAGAACTGCGCGACGTCTTCCCGGCTCAAGTTTGATCCTTTCACAGTGTTCTATCTCCACAACCTTTGAAAACTTCGGCCAGATGATCGATCCAGGCCCGCACCGCCGGTAGTACGCCGCGCCGATGGGGGTAGACGGCCTGCAACCAGCCGCCGGGCAAGGACCATTCCGGGAGTATCTGCACGAAAGTGCCGTTGGCCAGCTCCTGCTCACAATACAGCATCGGCAGGACGGTAAAGCCCAGGCCGGCGAGGGCACAGGCCTTGCGCACGACAAAGTCGTCGACTCCGAGTCGGGCCTCGAGGGTCAGTTCGCGTTTTTCGCCCTCGGCGTTGATCAGGCTCAGGTGCACCAGCCGGTCGGCCTCCAGGGCGCCCAATACGGGTGCATTCCTGAGATCGTCCAACTGGTTGATGGGGTGTTGCTCGAGAAAGGCCGGTGTCGCCAGGATAAAGGTTTGCGCCTGACGCAGGCGGCGGGTCACCAGCAACGGGTCTTCGTCGCCTTGTTCGCGGACCCGCAGGGCGACATCGACGCCCTCGGTCACCAGGTCGACCCGCCGATTGACCATCAGCACTTCCAGCTGAACCAGCGGGTGCGCGGTCAGGAAGCTGGAGATCACCCAGGGCATGAACTCTTGGGCCAGGCCCACCGGAGAGGAGACGCGCAAGCGTCCACGGGGTTCGCTGGACATGCTGGCCACTGCCTCGTCGGCCATCTCGGCCTCCAGCAGCATCGCCTGGCAATGACGCAGGTAGCGCTCGCCGACCGCCGTGAGTTTCAACTGGCGGGTGGTGCGTTGCAGCAAGCGCGCGCCGAGGCGCTCTTCCAGTTCGGCGATGCGTCGCGACAGGCGCGACTTGGGAATGCCCAGCAGACGCCCGGCCGCCGCGAAGCCGCCGGCTTCGACCACCTTGGCGAAATAGTAGAGATCGTTGAGGTCCTGCATGGGGGTGACTCGATTGTTCTATGGTTGGGACAAACTATCACATTCAAGCTGTCTAATCGGCTATTGGTTTCGCCTGTAGGATTATCTCAACTTGATCGCCCAGTGGCGATCCTCACTTGGAGATCCCGCATGAAACTCTTGCACATTGATTCCAGCATCCTGGGCGACAACTCCGCCTCCCGTCAGTTGAGCCGTCAGGTGGTCGACGCCTGGAAACTCGCCGAGCCTTCTGCCGTGGTGACCTACCGCGACCTGGCCAGCGACGCCATCAGCCACTTCTCCAGCCTGACCCTGGTCGCCGGCGGTACCGCTGCCGAACTGCGTGACGCCGCCCAGCGTCACGAAGCCGAACTCAGTGCTTCGACCATCGAAGAGTTCCTCGCCGCCGATGCCATCGTCATCGCGGCACCGATGTACAATTTCAGCATCCCGACCCAGCTCAAGGCCTGGATCGACCGCATCACCGTCGCCGGCAAGACCTTCCGTTACACCGAAGCCGGTCCTGAAGGCCTGGCGGGTGGCAAGAAACTGGTGATCGTCTCCACTTCCGGCGGCCTGCATGTCGGCATGCCGACTGGCGTAGCCCATGAAGACTACCTGAACGTGCTGTTCGGTTTCCTCGGCATCACCGATATCGAATTCGTCCGCGCCCATGGCCTGGGCTACGGCGAAGAAGTTCGCGCCAAGGCCATCAGCACCGCGCAGGCGCGGATCAGCGAAGAGCTGTTCGCCACCGCGTAAAGCTTTAGTAAACACGCGAGCTTCTTTCGGGAACACCCATTAAACTCTGTGCTCTGATCATTATGAATGGTCAGCGTACGGAGTTTTTTGCGTCTGGCTGTTTGGGTTTGGCTCGGGTTATGCATCATCGATCAACCATAGGTGCTCTGAAAAACCTCGAAAATCAGTCAAAGCCCTCTCCAGAGCTTTAGCTTCAGGGAATTGAAGAGAATTGGTGTGCTAATTACGCAGCAAAGGTGGGCATCCCCATGATGCGTCTTTGTGCAGTGTTACTGATCTGCTTGTCCAGCAGCCTCCTGACGGTGCAGGCCGCGCCGCCCGCTCATTGGAGCGTCGGTTATCATCGTCTGATATTCCTCGATCCGCTGGATCTCAAGCCGATGTCGGCGATTGCCTTCTATCCTTCCAGTGATCGTGAGCACACGAGCCGGATCGGCAACTACACGATCCAGGCCGGCGAAGACGTCAAGGTTGCCATTGGTCGCTATCCACTGCTGATGTTGTCCCATGGCAACACCGGCACGCCCCTGGCCCTGCACGACCTGGCCACTTCCCTGGCGCGCAAGGGCTTTATCGTGGTCGCGGTGTTGCACCCGGGCGACAACTACAAGGATCAAAGCCGCCTGGGGACGCTGAGCAACCTCTATGGCCGGCCCATGCAGATTTCCGAAGCCATCACCGCCGCCCTCGGCGACTCGACCCTGTCACCGTTTATCGAAGCCGAGAATGTCGGCGTGATCGGTTATTCGGCGGGTGGCGAAACCGCGCTGATCCTGGCCGGCGCCCAGCCGAACCTGGAGCGTCTGCGTCGTTATTGCCAGCAGCGTCCGGATGACAAGGATGCCTGCAACACCAAGGGCGAATTGATTGTCGACCGCGATGACCTGCAGCCGGTGGCCGATCCACGGGTGCATGCGCTGTTGCTGATGGCGCCGCTGAGCCTGATGTTCGGCCGCCATACCCTGGCTGGTGTCCATGTGCCGGTACTGATGTACAGCGGCGGTGACGACAAGCTGGTGTTTCCGGACAAGAATGCCGCCGCCCTGGCGCGCAAGCTGCCGGTGGCGCCGCAGTTCAAGCTGATCGCCGGAGCCGGGCATTTCGTCTTCATGGCGCCGTGCGGCCCCGAGCAACTGCAGGCCACGCCGGGACTCTGTACCGATGCCGAAGGGGTCAACCGCGAGGATATTCATCGCGACCTGATCCACGAAGCCGGGCGCTTCTTCAGCAAGACCCTCAGTACGCCGAGCCATGGCGGGATGCAGACCGCCGATCAGTGAGTCAGTGGGCGGCCGCGCGACGTGCCAGCAGCACTGTGACCGACAGGCCACTGACCGAAAGTAGTGCGGCCGAGAAGAAAATCCACGAATAGCCCAGGTTCGAGGCCACCGCCCCCATTACCGGACCGGCGATGGCCAGTGCCAGGTCGAAAAACACCGCATAGGCGCTCAGGCCTGCGCCGCGACTGCTGCTCGGCACCTGTTTGATCGCCTCCACACCCAGCGCCGGATACACCAGCGACAGGCCAAACCCCGCCAGGCCCGCGCCGGCCAGAGCGACGCCGGTGGAAGGCGCCAGCCAGAGCAGCACCAGGCCCAGGGTCTCGATACTCATGCAGGCGATGGCCGCCTTGAAACCGCCGAAGCGGTTGATGCAGCCGATAAAGAACAGCCGGGCGAGGATGAAGCAGGTGCCGAACACCGTCAGGCAATAGGCGGCGCCGGTCCAGCCGCGACTGAGATAGAAGAGGGTGACAAAGGTAGTCAGGGTGCCATAGCCGATCGAGGCCAGGGTCAGGCTGGCGCCATAGGGCGCGATACGCCCGAACACCGCCCAGAACGGCAGGCGCTCACCGCGAATCACCGGCACCGAAGGTTTGTTGCGAATCAGCAGCAGCGCTCCGAGGGCCAGGGTCGACAAGGCGATGCCGAGGCTGGCGAAGCCGTAATCCTCGACCATCAGCACCCCCAATGGCGCGCCAATGGCGATGGCGCCGTAGGAGGCGATGCCGTTCCAGGAGATGACCCGAGCGGTCTGATCCGCGCCGACCTGGCCAATGCCCCAACTGATGGTGCCGACGCCGATCAGGCCCTGGGCGATCCCCAGCAGCAGGCGCGCGCCGATCAGAATCCCCAGGCTCAGCAGTGGCAGGTGCTGCACTTGTGTCGAGACCCACGTCAGCGCGCCGCTGAGCACAATACCCGATAGGCCATGGATGATCGAACGTTTGGTGCCGATACCGTCGGCCATGCGCCCGGCCATGGGGCGGCTGAGCAGGGTCGCCAGGTATTGCGAACCGATGGTCAGGCCAGCGATCACCGCGCTGAACCCCAGTTGTCCGTGTACATAACCGGGCAACACCGCAATCGGCAGGCCGATGCAGAGGAAGGCGATGAAAGTGTAGAAGACGATGGAAACGATCTGCAGGGTGATCGTCAGGTTGCTGGTCGGTCTGGGAGGTTGCTGGGCGGACATGAAGGCTCGTTCGCGGGCGGGCGGTTAGAGGCGAACATGATGGCGGGATGGGAGGATAAAAGAAAGCAGGCTAACTAATTTCTTGTGTGCTCTATGGGAGCCGGCGTGCCGGCTCCCATAGTTTTTTAGAACACCACGCCCTGGCTGCGCAGGTAGTCGTCATAGGTGCCGCTGAAGTCGATCACGCCGCTTGGGCTCAGCTCGATGATGCGGGTGGCCAGGGACGAAACGAACTCACGGTCGTGGCTGACGAAGATCAGCGTGCCCGGGTAGTTCTCCAGCGCCAGGTTGAGGGACTCGATGGATTCCATGTCCAGGTGGTTGGTCGGTTCGTCCATGATCAGCACGTTCGGCTTTTGCAGGATCAGCTTGCCGAACAACATGCGGCCTTGCTCACCACCGGAGATGACCTTGACCGACTTGAGGATCTCGTCGTTGGAGAACAGCATGCGGCCCAGGGTACCGCGAACCACTTGTTCGCCTTCCTTGGTCCAGCGGCCCATCCAGTCGAACAGATTGGATTCGTCTTCGAAGTCCGAGGCGTGGTCCTGGGCGTAGTAGCCCAGCTCGGCCGCTTCGGTCCACTTGACGGTACCGGCGTCCGGGGTCAGTTCGTTGACCAGGGTGCGCAGCAGGGTGGTCTTGCCGATCCCGTTCGGACCGATGATCGCCACGCGCTCGCCGGCTTCAACCTGGAAGCTGAAGTCCTTGAACAGGGTCTTGCCATCAAAACCTTTGGCCATGCGCTCGACGATGACCGCCTGGCGGTGCAGCTTCTTGGTCTGTTCAAAGCGAATGAACGGGCTGACGCGGCTCGACGGCTTGACTTCGGCCAGTTGGATCTTGTCGATCGCCTTGGCGCGGGAAGTGGCCTGCTTGGCTTTCGAGGCGTTGGCCGAGAAGCGGCTGACGAAGGATTGCAGCTCGGAGATCTGTGCTTTCTTCTTGGCGTTGTCCGACAGCAATTGCTCGCGGGACTGGGTCGCCACGGTCATGTATTCGTCGTAGTTGCCCGGGAACAGGCGCAGCTCGCCGTAGTCCAGGTCGGCCATATGGGTGCAGACGCTGTTCAGGAAGTGACGGTCGTGGGAGATGATGATCATCAGGCTGGAGCGCTGGGTCAGGATGTTTTCCAGCCAGCGGATGGTGTTGATGTCCAGGTGGTTGGTCGGCTCGTCGAGCAGCAACACTTCCGGATCGGAGAACAACGCCTGGGCCAGCAACACCCGCAGTTTCCAGCCCGGGGAGACTTCGCTCATCGGGCCGTTGTGCTGCTCGATGCCGATACCCAGGCCCAGCAGCAATTCACCGGCGCGGGATTCGGCGGTGTAGCCGTCCATCTCGGCGAAATCGGTTTCCAGCTCGGCCACGGCCATGCCGTCTTCTTCGGTCATTTCCGGCAGCGAGTAGATGCGGTCGCGCTCGGCCTTGACCTTCCACAGCTCTTCGTGACCCATGATCACGGTGTCGAGTACAGTGAATTCTTCGTAGGCGAACTGGTCCTGGCGCAGTTTACCCAGGCGTACGTTCGGTTCCAGCATGACCTGGCCGCCGGACGGGTCGAGGTCGCCGCCGAGGATTTTCATGAAGGTCGATTTGCCGCAGCCGTTGGCGCCGATCAGGCCGTAACGGTTACCGGCGCCGAATTTGACCGAGACGTTCTCGAAGAGCGGCTTGGCGCCGAACTGCATGGTGATATTTGCGGTGGAGATCAATTACTTTACCTATCAAGGGGTTACGCGCTGTTGATGGGGTGCTTGGGCCATTCCCTGGGCATCTAGGAGCTCTTCTATCTCGCTCCGGTCACCGCTGGAGTTCAGCCAGCGCGCGTACGTAAAGAGCAGCATCCGACGGTTTCGTCCGAGCTGCTGTGCAATTAAAGGCGGGATTCATTCCAGACATTGGGCCTATTGTCGCATACGGATGACGACAGTTACATGGCTGTCGGCGGGTGTCTGTCTGCGACAGCCCGACGCAGAGCCGTGCCATACATATGTATGACTTGAGACATAACGCTTCTCAGCACAATACGTCCCCCTGATTGAAATCATGATTCTGGAGGCGGTACATGGGTGTTGGAGCGGCTACAACCAGGGACGGTATTGATGGGAACGGGAGCAGCGGTTCAAGGAAAAGACCCGGTTCGGCCGTCGGGAACGAGGGCGGACGACCTCGGATCCAGGGGAATGAAGCCGGCACCTCGACACACAGTAATGAACCGGGCCCATTCGGGGCCAACCTCGCCCTTTGGGGGCAATCCAAGCGCTACAACGAGGCCAGTGAAACCTTTGACAGCCAGGTCATCCTGGAGCTTGGCGAGGTCCCGGGAACTGCCGACGCCATACGCTCGCTCGTACTGCAGCACCCCGACAAGCCCAGTGTGTGGTTTCGCTCGAGCGAGCACGGCTTTGCACTGAAGCTTGGTGATCCGGCATTCATGAATGGCCATGCCCGTATCCTGGTCCTCGGCGTGGCGGGTGCGGAAGGGGTCTTGAGCGGCTATACGCCGGCCCAGGTGGAAAGCCGGATCAGCGAGTTCCGTGGCTGGCTGCGTGATCGCTACCACTACGGTAGTTATGGTTTGAAAGGTTCTATTTACGAGGAGTACCTGACGACCAACTCGAGGTGGAATTCAAGGCATTCCGCGTATCCGGTGAGTGGCACGGGGGGCAGCGGTCAAGATGATCCCTATTTCTGGCGCCAGGTGAAAGAAGTCTTGCGCGATAACCATGGCTCACGGGCAGAAAAGGTCCGGGCCCTCAGTCAGATTGACCTCAGGATTGATCTGCATGGCCTGACTTTTTTTCGTATGCCGGGCAGTGTGGCGACCGAACTGGAGCTGGCGGATGGCGCGTTGATTGCCGATATCCTTCATCGCCAGTCAGAGGGTACCCCTGCACCTGTGGTTACCCGCGTGATAGAGCCCATGGCCGGCTCGGGGGTTTATTCGAACTGGGCCAGGGCGCTGGGGTTCAAGGGCAAAATCATCGTCAACGATATCAATCCCTTGATCGTGGTGACCCAGAGCGAGGTGGTCAGCCATCCGCAGGGCGTCGTCAGGGGTGTCCAGGAGATCAAGTCCGACCTTCTGGCGATCAGCCGTCAGCATGGCTTTGATTTCGACGACAACTTGTCAATGAGCTTTGAGCAGGTTTTTCCGGATAACATCCCTTTATCCAGCAAAAAGGAGGAAAGAATAAGAAAGCGAGAAAAGCTCAGGGAGTTTGTCAGGCAAGATCGGGTGGATAATCTTCGTCAGGCGGTAAAGGATTATTTTGAAGACAGTCTGGCTGAATTGATCTCCCTGAAAGATGGCAAGATAATTTTTGATGAAGCGACAGTGGCGAAACGTGGCCATTTAACCTCCAGGACACGTGTCGCCGCGTTGTTTTATGTGATGCAGAATGCGGCCAATTATAGTGATACGGTCAGCATCAACCTGGTCCCCTCGGTAGGGTACAGATTGCGCTTGCCTCTGGCTTTGTTTATGGCGGTGGATCATTACAGGGTCAATCTTCTTCCTTTTGTCACCAATGAAAGAAAGTTGTTTTTTATCAGTCGGCTCCACGGCGGGAATCTCGACAGCACCGAGTTCCTGAACGGTGATGGTTGGGAGTTGTTTGCGCGCGCCGATCTGGGGCCAGGCGATTTGATCCTGCTCAGCGGGCATTTCAGTGACAGCTACCTGAGCGTCGAAGGGTTTTATGAGAAAGTCGATCTTTATGTGGCGCGAGCGGTTGAAAAGGGCGCGCAGGTCCTGATTATCAATGACTTCAGTGAAGCCAAGGAGCAGGGATTCAAACAGCGTGGTTACCAGGTTTCCCGGCATGCGCGATTGAATGGTAATAAAGGATCCTATCTGTTGGCGTTGCGTAATGTTGTCGCGGGTTCCGCTACACCCGAGGCATTAAACAACAGTCTTCGCGATTTCGTGGCCGCGATGCATGATATCGAGAAGCGGGTCGGTTTTATTCCCGGCAAAGTATCGGTCGTTTGGAATGACGCGGATTATTACGACCCCGAGGCGGTCCAGAGGGCGAATGTCGAGCAGTGGGCGGTGTCGTCTAGCAACGAGGATAGAGAGCCTCTTTCGCAAGATGACAGCGTGCTGAACCGGGACGAAGTCGGCGAGTGGGACCGACCGGCGCTGTCCGCGTCCAATGAGGGCGAGAGCACCAGCCGGTTTGACTATCAACTGATTATCCAACTTGAAGATAATCGGACGGTCAGGCAGGCGGCGATTGATCTGGCCGGTAAACATGCTTCGGATTCATTGCTGCTTCAGCTCGACGTCGCGGGCCAGTTGCGCTTTGCCGCAGGCCAGGACGCGGTGCTGGCGCGTATCGGCCAGTTGAACCGGCAGGGAAAAAACCACTGGCGTTTGCAGGCGGTGGGTCATGGTCGTGACGATGCTGCGGGGCAGCGGACCCTGGCGGGTTACCTGCCGTCCGAACTGGCGCAAGGCCTCAGGCAGTTACTGGACCATCCTTTGCTGTCCGGGCAGGTGCGGGGGCGAGCTGTCGCGCCGGAACATATCAGCCTGGTGGGATGTGCGCTGGTGGATAACGAGCCGACACAAACCAGCAGCTATATACAGGCGTTCGTACACGCCCTGGATCGGGAAAAGCTCTCCGTACGTTCTGTCGCGGCCCATTCGGCGAAGATTATCGTCAACCCGCAGGGCGGAAAACGGGGCATCACCCTCACGGACACCAAGCTGGTTCTGCGCCGCAACGGCGATGCCTGGATGGCGCTGGTCGCGCCAGGAAAAACCGGATACGACGAGAGCCTGCTGCTGACGGAGACGCTGGCTGAAAAACTGGCTCAGCTGGAACTGAAGAAACAGCGGCTCGGCGTGGTGACGCGGGCACAAGGGTTTCAGCAAGGCATGGAGCAATTGTACCGTGACAATAATCTGTCCGCGGGCGAATGGCTGCCGCTCTGGCACAGCCTGAAGCCGGAGGAAGCTGCCAAGGGCGGCGAGTACCGATTGGCGTTCGCGCAGGTTGCACATCCCGAGGAACCGACGCGGGTACTGCGTTTGACGGACCGCCGCGTGGTTGAATTCATGCAGGACTACAATCGGCAACTGACCCGGGTCGCGCAGGCTCAAGAGGGGACGGGCGAGCCCTTGACGGGCCAGGTCGACGCGACCGAAGGGGAGGCCGCCGATGGGCTCAATGCCCTGTTTATGGTCCAGACCCTGTTCGCCTGGTTTGGCCACAAGAGTCGCACCGAGGCGGCCGGCGGCCAGTTGACGGGGGTATTGGGCTGCTCGCTGCAAGTGCACGCTTGGCTCAATACGGCGCAGATCGTCCATGGCACGGTCATGGATGTGGCGAAAGTCGTGCACCTGTTTCGTTCGGCACTGGCGATCAGCAAGGGCAAGGCGTTTTTCAGTGAGGCGCAGTCCCTCAATGTGATGTCGTCGCTCTCCAGGCTCAATGCCGGCGTTGGCCTGTTCTTGAATCTGGGCAGCGTGGTACTGGACGTCATCGAGTTGTCCCAGGCGCAGAATGAAGCCCAGCGTGCGGTCTTCGCCACCCAACTGGCCTTTGATAGCGCCGGACTGGCCCTCGGCGTGTTCAGTCTTGGCGCTTCGATGGCGGCGAATGCCGGTATCGTCGGTGCCGCCTCCGCTTCGGGTTTTGCCGGCGCGCTGGCGGCACCCGTGGCTGGCCTGGGTATCGGCTTCACCGCCCTGGCCCAGGCCTTCAGTGCCGTGGCCGAGGAGGCCGCCCAGGTGGGTAGCTATTTTGCCGGTCTCGATAGCGCCTATCGCCAGGGCGGCTATCGGCGCGTGGAGCGCAAAAACAGCACCGATCATGGGGCGGATGTCCAGGCCCCCGGGCATCTCCTGATGGAGTCCATTCCGGGCGCGGTGATCAGCGCACTGGATCTGTGTCGCCAGCAACTGACCCTGGGCAGCCAATACCTTTACCGCAACGACCCCAGGGGCTCGACCGGCTCCGGCAGGAGCAACTACTTCCTCTGGTGGCCAGGCCGCGGAGCGAACCTGGACAAGAGCCAGGCGATCAATATTCGCGAAGGTATCGGTTATCGCCAGGCCGAGGTCAGCTTCGCCCCCGGCGATGCGATCCTGGTGCTACCCATGACCCCGAAGTCGTACCTCAATTACGAATACATGATCCTGCCGTTTGCCACCACTCGGCACGACTACGGTTTTGATGTTTTGCGCAGGCTCGAGGAAGACTATCGCTTCGACTTTGACTTCTACGCCTTCCCCGGCGAGCGGATTGTCCGGCGGATTATACCGGAGTACGTGGCGACGCCGGTCAGGGTGTTATTGGACGCCCAGGACCGTGACATCCTGGTGCCCGCGCTGCCGGATATCCTGCAGGGCAAGCTTTCCTATCAATTGGAGGGCGAGGGCGGCCATTACCGTCTCGGCCTGCTGGAGGGCGTGTCGATTTCCCTGGGGGGCACGGCGAACAGCCGTTGGACACTGGATGCCCGGCAACTGAAGGAGGCCACGATGCGCCTCGACGGCAATCAGTTGCAGGTGGGGAGCCTGGCGATAACCCTGGCGGAGAACTGTGGCGAGATTTCGTTGATCGACGCCAGTGGCGAGCTGTTTACCGTCGACCGGGAGAACCAGAAACTGAGCCTGTTGGAGGCCGATGGCAGTGTATTCGCGGATTGGCAGGCCCTGCATGCGCATCTCAAGCAGTTGACCAGCCATTCACCCCACAGCCAACCCTTCGTGACGGTTGATCATTATCGCCCGGCCGGGCAGGACACCGGCAGGGCGTTCTATCAGGTGAGCCAGGACCGTTTTATCTACACCGATTATCCGCAGGCCAGCGAGTTTCTCGGCCAGGCGCAGTTGGGCGGTATCGTCGAAGACAAGGCCTGGTTCTACCGGGACGCGGATGTCTGGCAGGTGGCAATCGCCACGGGACAGGTACTGGTCCAGTACCGGCCGCGGACCTTTGCCGGAACCATCACCCACAGCAGCCTGGTGCAGCGCGATGGTCAACTCCTGCTGGCGATTGAAGAGCTGTTGCCGGACTGCTCCGTCGAGCACATTTACCAGGTCGAAGAGGCCTCGCTGAAACTGCTGGCGATCCATCGGGTCGGGCAACTGTTCAACCCCGGCGAAAACAGTCTGGCCCTGCTATCCGCCGCTGCACACTGGCGTGATCCGCTAAAACGGATGACCGAGCGGCAAGTCAGCGCCATCTGCGCGCCAGTAGTGACCTGCGCCGCCAGCCTGGGGCAGACGACAGAGCGCGAGTGGCTGGTTTTCAACAGCGAGTACCAGCCGCCGCGTGTGGTGCGGGCAAATCTGGGCGCTGTCCTGCCGCGGGACCTTTCGCTGGTGGGGTCGACGGGGGGTGACAAGCCGGGTTTCTACTTCTACGACCCACATGCGCGGCGGGCTTACTTCCAGGCCGATGAAGGCATGAGCGGGACGCTGGCTACGGCGGTGGACCTCAGCGAGGTCAGTGCTGTCCGGGGCGGCGATCAGTCACCGTGGCTGGCCCTGACGACGGAGGGATGCCTATGGCTGTTGGACCGTGGCGCTGCGCGGCTGGCGGGCGTAGTTGCCAGTTGGCTCGTCGGCCACCGGGAAGATCTGGCGACGGCGCTCGGACGGCTGGCCAGTACGGCGCCAGCACGACTCGACAACCTGGCGTTATGGGGGCTGGGAGGGCTCGCGGGAAAAACCACCGGCGCCTGGTATGACTGTGCCGCGCAACGGCTGGTGCAGGGCGGCGGCAATCTTGATGGACGGCAGGCCCTGACCTATCTGGGACTGACCGCCGATGACCGCCATGCCTGGATTCTGGATGGCGAGAGCCAACAGCTCTATCGCCAGGCCCTGCTCCCGGCCAAGACCGAGTTGGCATTCGACGAGCAGTTGCTCCCGTCACCAGTGGCCCCCGATGCGATGGCTTGGCAGGCGCCGCAGCGGTGGATCAGGGGGCAGCGGCAAGGGACCCGGTTGCACCTGGAAAGCAGCGACGGGGTCATGGTCCTGCTGCCGGTGGCCGCCACACTGACGGAGCGGGCGACGCTGATTGCGCTAAGGATCAATACGCCGCAAGAGAGGGCACAGGTCGGCGAGCGGATCGCGGTGTTGCGCCAGCATTACGATCTGCCGCCGGCCGTGCGACTGCTGACCGAGCCGGGCCAGGCCCCGGGCTGGTATCTGCCGGACAGCGCGGAGTTGCTCTGTGCCCAAGGTCCGCAGGCAGACCATCAGTTGACTTACCTGGGCAAGGCCGCAGGCCAGGCGGGCGGTTATATCCATGATGAAGACAGTGGGCAATTGTGGTGCCTGGACAATCTGCAGGCGACGCCGGCAGGGCGCTACAGTTTTGTCCATTTGTCCAAAGGCAACCTGATCCTGCAGCTCGATCACGGCAGTCCGGCGTACGGCGAGCCGTTGCCGGTCCTGGAGGAGGCCGAGTGCCTGATGGTTTCCGGCCACAGCCATGGCGTGCATCACTACCCACTGGGTCGTGGGCTGCTTAGCCATTATCGACAGATTGTCATTGACGAACAGAGCCGTGATGCGCTCATCAGTGCCGATTCCGAACGGCTGGTGTTGCAACGCAACGGCGAGGATCTGATGCTCTATGACAGTGACGTCCATACCAGCCTGCTGATCCCGGATATCGAGCAGGCGGCGCAACGCGGGACCAAATTGCAACTGGCGCCCCAGGCGCTGAGTGGCCTGCTGGCGGGGCTGGGCCGGCAGTAAGGCGGCCGGCTGTGCCACGGCGGCACTGAATTCGAGGCGGTTGCGGGTATATTATGGGGCGAGGCGTTGTCCAACCCCCATAACGAACGCACCCTTGAAGAGAGGCGTCATGAACAGACTGGTCTTCGCTCCGATAGCCTTGCTGGTCGTCGGGCTTCTGGTCGTTGCCCTTCCTGCCGAAGGTACTCCCCAGGGCGCGCCGCGGTTGCTGGCGCAAAACCTGCCCAACAGCGACAACCCCTACAACAGCCCGATTCGCCGCGCCAATCCAAACAGTCGCCAGGGTTCGGTGTCCAGCGTACCGCCCTTGCGCGGTCCGAGTACGTTGCCGACGCCACGGCCTGCGACCATTGAAAACGGCGCTATCCAGAATGGCTATCCGCGCGATCAGTCGGCACCGATGGCGGTGCCAATCAGTCCCGGTACCCGCAGCGATCCGAATATGCAACGCTGAGTATCGCTCCCAGCTTATTGCTGCTCTCTTCGATAGACAATCACCGCCGCCCGCAGCTTGCTGCTGCCGAAGGCGCTCATCTTGTCGAACTCGGCATGACTGACCGGCAGATGCTGGCAGTCCAATGGCTGGCGATGCTGGCTGTGATCGACATCCGGGTCGTGCAGATAGACGAATTCTTCATCACAGTCGGTGACGATCACCCAATGCGGCGCCTTGGAGCGGGTCAGGCGATAGCTGCTGATCAGCACCAGCGGTTGTCCCGCTGCGGCCAGCAGGCGTGGCAGGTCCAGCGGGCCGCCGAACACCTGCTCGACATCGGTTGACGCCAGCTCGCTTTCAAAGCCCTCGTGGACCAGGCGCATGACGTCTTTTTTATGTTCGTTGCGCACACCGTTGAGCAGTAGCGGCCCTCTGATGCTCACTTGCAGGCGCACCGCGAAACCTCGGCGCCAGGCGGCCAATGCCAGGCCCTGGGGGCTGCAACCGCCGTGGCCGGAGGTCATGAACACCGTGGTCGCCTCGCGCCAGATCTGCACCTCTTCCCTACGCGAGGTACTGCGCCCGGGCTGCAACGCGCCCATGGCCATCAGCAGGCAGGCCGGTCCACAGGTGAACTCGGTGGTCTGGGCGTAGTAGGGGACCTGCAGGTCGCGGCTGTCGCGGTGTTCGAGAATACGTTTTTCCAGGCGCAGGGCGTCGGCGTGGTCCTCGTAGTAATTGCTGATCCGCCCGAAGCGGCGATAGCCGTTGCGCTCGTAAAGGGCGATGGCGGCGGCGTTGTCGCTGCGCACCTCCAGGCGCAGGTAGGCGCAGTCATGCTCCAGGGCGCAGGCTTCGCTACGTTGCAGCAGTGCCTTGCCCAGTCCGGTGCCGCGAGCGTGGGGAGCGATGGCGATGGAGTACAGGCGCGCCAGGGAGGTACCGCGATGAAACAGCACCAGGGCATAGCCGGCCAGTCGACCGTCCGCTTGCTGGGCGACCATCAACTGCGCATGGGCACGGCTGACCATCCACTGGAAGCTGCGGGCGGTCAGCCGGTCGGTGGTGAAACAGTGCTCTTCCAGTTCCAGCAAGGCGGGCAAATCATCGGTCGTGGCAATGCGAAAGACAAGATCCATATAACCACCGTAAAAGTTGTGTAACGAAACGGGACTTTCAAAAAACTTCGTGCTTAATAGGAAGTGTCTTGTTTTCCATGGGGTCGGTTTTTATGTCAGCGGTACAAGGTCATTGGCGCGAAGTATCCGAGCAAACTGCACTGACAGCAATAACCACGACAAGTATTTTGTCAAGTTCAACAAGTCCCGGCAGTCAGTTGGTTATTATCGTGGAGCGCAAGGAAGACTGGGCCTCTTATTTTCCCAGCGAAGACATCGTCACGGCCCAGGAGTACCTTGAGCAGACCCGGGGCAATGAGCCTGGCAAGCGTGTCCAGGTGATCAACCTGTGCCGCAGCTACAAGTACCTGGGCCACGGCTATTACTGCTCGTTGCTGGCCGAGGCGAGAGGGCACAAGGTCATTCCGTCGGTGCGCACCATCAGCGAATTGACCCGCAAGGCGCTGTACGGCCTGGCCCTGGACGATCTCGACAAAACCCTCGATAAAGCCCTGGGCCATCAACTTTACCAAGGCACCGAAGGCTTTACCCTGACCTTGTATTTTGGCAGTACGGTGATTGAACCATTACAGGATCTGGCGCGTCAGTTATTTGAAGTTTTTCCCTGTCCGATATTGTTGGTCGAGTTTAAAAAGACCAACGCCTGGCATATCGAAGGGGTCAAGTCGGGCACCTTGCACAAGTTGCGCGAAGATCAGGAAGATCACTTTGCCCAGTCCCTGGACAGTTTCAGTCGCAAGATCTGGCGCGTGCCCCGTTCGCGGCGCCTGGCCCGTTATGACCTGGCGGTGTTGCATGATCCCCAGGAGGCGCTGCCGCCGTCCAATGCCAAGGCACTGGAGAACTTTATCCGGGTCGGCAAGGGCCTGGGCATCGATGTCGAACTGATCGAGAAAAAGGATTATTCGCGTATCGCCGAGTACGACGCCTTGCTGATCCGCGAGACCACCAGCGTCGACAACCACACCTACCGCTTCGCCAAGAAAGCCGAAAGCGAAGGCCTGGTGGTGATGGACGATCCGACCTCGATCCTGCGTTGTACCAACAAGGTCTACCTGACCGACCTGCTCAAGAGCCACAAGCTGGGCATGCCCGCCACCGAGATTCTCTACAAGGAACGACCGGAAGATTTCGAACGGGTCGGCGATCGGCTGGGTTTCCCCCTGGTGCTGAAAATCCCCGACGGTTGTTTCTCCCGTGGCGTGATCAAGGTCGAAAGCCAGCAGGCGTTGCTGGAGGCCACCGCGGAGTTGTTCGAACACTCGGTCCTGCTGCTGGCCCAGGAGTTCTTCTACACCGAATACGACTGGCGCATCGGTGTCCTCAATCGCAAGCCGATCTTCGCCTGCCAGTACTTCATGTCCAAGGGCCATTGGCAGATCTACAACCACAAGGCCAAGGGCCAGGACATCAACGGCGAATGCCGCACCCTGGCGGTTCACGAAGCACCGCGGGCGGTGGTGGAGCTGGCGGTCAAGACCGCCAACCTGATCGGCGACGGGCTCTACGGCGTCGACCTCAAGCAGTCCGGCGACAAGGTGGTGGTGATCGAGGTCAACGACAACCCGAACATGGACGCGGGTATCGAGGACGCCTATCTGCAGGATGACCTGTACGGCCTGGTGCTCGAGGAGTTCGTCCGGCGCCTGGAGCTCAAGCGCCGTGGCCAGGCCTGGTAATCGATGCATCCGGGCATTGACTTGGCCGTGGTGCCCGGATAACGTCGACACATGACTTCCGTACAGCGCTTTTCTCAGCCAAGCATTATTACCGCCATTCCTTATCTGGCGGGCTGACCTGTATCTGTTACCCAAACCCGCCTCCGAGGCGGGTTTTTTGTTTCTGTCTCCGAGGCCAAACGATCACCCGGAGACCGCCATGCCCAGCACCGCTACCCTCAGCCAGGAACCTGCCACCCATAGCCATTTGCTTGGCGACTATGTGCGCAAGATCCTTGCCGCGCCGGTCTACGACCTGGCGATTCGTACCCCGTTGCAAGTGGCCCCGGCGTTATCCCTGGCCCTGGGCAATCAGATCCTGCTCAAGCGCGAGGACCTGCAGCCGACGTTCTCCTTCAAGATCCGAGGGGCCTACAACAAGCTGGTCCAGCTCAGCGAGGCCCAGCGACGCTGCGGCGTGATCACGGCCTCGGCGGGCAACCACGCCCAGGGCGTGGCCCTGGCGGCGCGAACCCTGGGGATCCAGGCGACCATCGTCATGCCCACCCGCACACCGGAACTGAAAGTGCAGGGCGTGCGCAGTCGTGAAGCCACGGCCGTGCTGCACGGGGAGAGCTTTCCGTTTGCCCTGGCCCATGCCCTGCAACTGGCCGGGGAGCGTGGCTACACCTTTGTCTCGCCATTCGATGACCCGGATGTGATCGCCGGGCAGGGTACCGTGGCCATGGAGTTGCTCAACCAGCATCCCGGGCCGCTGGATGCGATCTTCGTTCCGGTCGGCGGCGGCGGGTTGATCGCCGGCATCGCCGCCTACGTCAAATACCTGCGGCCGGAGGTGCGCATCATCGGCGTGGAGTCGGAGCACTCCAATTGCCTGCAGGCGGCGCTAAGGGCGGGGGAGCGGGTGGTGTTGCCCAAGGTCGGGACTTTTGCCGACGGCGTGGCCGTGGCGCAGATCGGGGCGTATGGTTTTGAAATCTGTCGTGAGTATGTCGATGAGGTCATCACCGTCAGCGACGACCAGCTGTGCAGCGCGATCAAGGATATCTATGACGATACCCGCTCCATCACCGAACCTTCCGGTGCGCTGGCGGTGGCGGGCATCAAGCAGTACGTGGCGGCCCATGGGCTGCGCGGCCAGACCCTGGTGGCGGTCAACTCGGGGGCCAATATCAACTTCGACAGTTTGCGCCACGTTGCCGAACGCGCAGCCCTGGGCGGGGCTGCGTGAGCCAGAACGGTTTATTCGGGGCTGGCGGGCTTGATCAGCTTGGACGGTGTCCAGATCCGATAACGGATCTCGAGGTCATCGGGCGCGTAGATCACCAGGGGCAGCTTGCTGTTGTAACGCAGCATGTAGCCTTCGCCGATCACCGGGACGAAGTCTTTTTTCGTCTTGCTGCCGGGCGGGCAGGCCATCAGGGTGGACATCGGCCCGGTGACTTTCTCCAGGCGGTAATAGGAGTAACTCCAGCCCTCGAGGTTTTTCTCGTCCAGGTTGCCGCCCAGGCGCTTGGTGTTGCAATCGACGGGCATGACCTTGCCGGCGATGATCTCGACCCGATGGTCGGAGTCCTTGGTCATCTTCGGCACGCGAATGACCGAGCGGGTGAATCCGTCTTCGGCCTTGGGGAAGGGGGCCAGGTCGGCTTTGTCGGCGGCGAACACGCCGGTGGTGGTTAGCGCCAGCAGGAAGGTTGCGGCGATAGTCGTCGAATTCATGAGCTCTCGTTGCCCTGTCATGAGGGGGTACTCCCTCGTTTGATGGATGCGGTGGCGGCACGGTGCCTAATGACACTGGCGCTGGATGCCGGTCCAGGCCAGGGGCGTTTGCCACGATACCGGCAAACGGCACGATCCTAGAAGGCATTTGATGCATTTTGCATGGACGCGCGGGTCTATTAGCGCCTTAACGCATTGATTTTTCCAACAAACAATAATTCATCTTGTTTCGGCACGCTGAGTGCTAGGTCATTGTGTCGGATTGTCGGACGAATAACCTTAACGAGCTGTGTGAAAAGGCCTAATCTGAATATCGGTGTCGTCCTCCATGGCTGGACCGGGCGCCCGCTTGAAACGCAGATGTGAATGGCTAACCCTGGCTGTTCTGCCAAAGACCTGGCCGTCTCACATAAAGGAGAGAGTCGCCATGCAAGTATTGTCCACGTTGGAGTTACGCAACATCATCGAGAGCAGTTTCCTGCCCACGCGCTGCCAATGCAGCCTGGGGGCGGACGAGTCGTTGACGGTCAGAGTCTTCGACCGAAAATCCGAACGGATCGACCTTATGGTCACCGGAATCCAGGCATCGAAGCTTGACAGCAGTCGGGCCATCTCCGACTTGATTGCCGGACTGCGCTATGACCTGAAAAATCATCAGGTCGCCGCCCTTGGCGAAATGAAAGCACGGGCGCGCTAACGCGCCGCATCATTTGCGCTGATCAAGAGACGCGCTTCCTCTCACGGGGGAGCGCGTTTCCCATGGAAAATCTTCGCGCCAACGGATAGAACCCTTAACGTCAGTGTCGAACTGCCAGTAAACTGCGCGTCTTCCCCCGTACCATCCATCTCCAGAGGTTTTGCATGACACTCAGTCCTTTTGCGGGCAAGCCGGCACCGGCACAGTTGCTGGTTGATATCCCGCGACTGGTATCGGCCTATTACACCGGCCAGCCCGATGCGGCGATCTCCACCCAGCGTGTGGCCTTCGGCACCTCCGGGCATCGTGGCACTTCGTTCGAGCTGAGTTTCAACGAGTGGCATGTCCTGGCCATCAGCCAGGCCATCTGCCTGTACCGCCAGGCCCAGGGGATCGACGGTCCGCTGTTTGTCGGCATCGACACCCATGCGTTGTCCACGCCGGCCGGCGCCAGCGCCCTGGAAGTGTTCGCCGCCAATGGCGTGGACACCATGATCGCCGCCGCCGACGAGTACACGCCGACGCCCGCGGTCTCTCACGCGATCATCTGCTACAACCGCGGTCGCACCTCGGGCCTGGCGGACGGCGTGGTCATCACCCCGTCCCATAACCCACCGGAAAGCGGCGGCTTCAAATACAACCCGCCCAATGGCGGCCCGGCCGATACCCATGTCACCAAGTGGATCGAGGCCAAGGCCAACGAACTGCTCGCCAACCGCCTGGCCGGTGTGAAGCGTGTGAGCTACGAGCAGGCGCTCAAGGCCAGCACCACCCATCGCCACGACTACCTCAACACCTATGTAGCCGATCTGATCAATGTCATCGATCTGGATGCCATCCGTTCCTCCGGCCTGCGCCTGGGCGTGGACCCCCTGGGCGGGGCCGGCGTGCGCTACTGGTCGGCGATTGCCGAGCACTATCGACTGAATCTGGAAGTGGTCAACACCGAAGTCGACCCGACCTTCCGCTTCATGTGCGTGGACTGGGACGGCAAGATCCGCATGGACCCATCCTCCAGCCATGCGATGCAGGGCCTGATCGGTTTGAAAGAACGCTTCGACGTGGCCTTTGCCTGCGACCCTGACCATGACCGTCACGGCATCGTCACCCCGTCCGGCGGCCTGTTGGCGCCGAACAACTACCTGGCGGTGTCCATCGACTACCTGTTCCAGAACCGTCCGCAGTGGCGCGCGGATGCTGCGGTTGGCAAGACCGTGGTCAGCAGTGGCCTGATCGATCGGGTTGCGGCCCGCCTGGGCCGGCGCCTGTACGAAGTGCCGGTGGGCTTCAAGTGGTTCGCCGACGGCCTGTTCGACGGTTCCCTCGGCTTTGGTGGCGAGGAGAGTGCGGGGGCGTCGTTCCTGCGCAAGGACGGCAGCGTCTGGACCACCGACAAGGACGGCCTGATCCCGGCCTTGCTGGCGGCGGAAATGACCGCGCGCACCGGGCGTGATCCGAGCCAGATCTATCGCGGCCTGACCGATGAACTGGGCGAGCCGTTCTCCGTGCGGGTCGATGCCAAGGCGACCCCGGCGCAGAAGGCCCTGCTGAGCAAACTGGCACCTGAGCAGGTGACGTCCACGCAACTGGCGGGCGAGTCGATCCAGCGCATCCTCAGCCACGCGCCGGGCAACGACCAGGCCATTGGCGGGTTGAAGGTGATGACCGAGAACGGCTGGTTCGCCGCGCGTCCTTCGGGCACCGAGGACATCTACAAGATCTACGCCGAGAGCTTTATCGGTGACGATCACCTCAAGCGCCTGGTGGAAGAAGCCCAGGTGCTGGTGGATGGGGCGATTTCGCCGAGCTGATTGTGGCTTCTGTAGGAGCTGGCTTGCCAGCGATAGCGATGTTGGATTCACCACCGCAATCGCCGGCAAGCCAGCTCCTACAGTTGATTGGGTTCGCAGATAGAAAAAGGGGTGAACGACGATGGTCGTTCACCCCTTTTTGGTTTTGCCGATCAGCAAATCAGGCCAAATCCACCAGGATGATTTCGCTGTCCTGCACGGCGGTCACCCGCAGCACCTGCTCATCCGCCACCGCCACCCCGTCGCGTGCTTCGGCACGCAGGCCATTGACCTCGATCACCCCCGTGGCAGGCACCAGGTAGGCGCGACGACCGCTGTCCAGATGATACTCGGCGCTTTCCCCGGCCTTCAGATTGGCCGCCACCAGGCGGGCATCGGCGCGAATCCGCAGGCTCTGGTCGTCGCCGCTCTTGCCGCTGGCCAGGGTAACGAAACCTTCGCCACGTTCCCCCTTGGGAAACGGCTTGGCGCCCCAGGACGGGGCCGAGCCGGCCTCGTTGGGAATCACCCAGATCTGGAAGATCTTGGTCGGCGTCGATTCCAGGTTGTACTCGCTGTGGGCGATCCCGGTCCCGGCACTCATGACCTGGACATCACCGGCTTCGGTACGGCCCTTGTTGCCCAGGTTGTCTTCGTGGCTGATGGCGCCTTCACGGACATAGGTGATGATTTCCATGTCCCGGTGCGGGTGTTTTGGAAAGCCGGTGCCGGGTGCGATCACGTCGTCGTTCCAGACCCGCAGGTTGCCCCAGTTCATGCGTTGCGGATCATGGTATTCGGCGAACGAAAAATGGTGGTGCGCATCCAGCCAGCCATGATGAGCGCCGCCCAGGGTCTTGAAGGGTCGAAGTTGCAGCATGAGTCTTCTCCTGTTCAGGTTCGTCATGGGCCGGCAGGAGCCGGGGCAGGACGGTAACCGGTGGTTGATGGCAGCGATCATCTATTAAATAGATATCGATAAAAAGCGTAAAAAATGCCTTAAATCAATCGGTTTATTCGATTGTTAGAGTTCTCTCCGGACTTTCAATTCGTCGCCTAAATGGCTGATCGACAAGCAATTGACTAGAACTCGGGACGTAATGGAGCGACCATAGGCCTTTCGCCCAGACCGTCGCCTACCTGGAGTCAGCGTGCCATCACCGACACCCGAACCGCCTGCCGAACTTTCCTCCCTGGCTCAATTGCCCCTGTTCAAGCGCTTGCTGGCCAAGTTGCTGGGCGGCGGCCTGAGTCGTTTGCGCGCCCAGCACGTGGCGTCCTGGTTGCAGGGCCAGGCCGACGGCTTTCGTAGCGGCCATGGCGCCGGCCTCGAGTACGGTTATGAGGAGGGGCGACGCGACGGCCTGGAGGAGGGACGCCAGGTCCTGCTGATCCGCGATACGCGTCCGGTAGAACATCGCGCACCCGGGGTCGACGACAATCTGTTCGACGATTGGCGCCTGCCGCTGACGGCGGAATTGAAGAAGCGGATCAAGGCCGATGTGGCCCGGCTCCTGCCTGCCCAGTCGCAGCCCAGTGCGGCGCAATGGAAAATGATCTTCAGTGACACACCCTCGACGTCGGTGATCGCTGGTGCCGGTGCCGGCAAGTCGACTTCATTGGTGCTGCGCATCCTGCTGCTGACCCACTACCTGGGCTTTGAACTGGACGCCATGACCGTGGTGACCTTTACCCGTGAGTCGCGCAAGGACTTCATGGCCAAGCTGGTGGAGGTCATGGGCCTCTGGGGACATGTGCTCAGCCCTCGGGATGCCCGTGAGGTGGTACGCACCTTTCACTCGCGGATCCTGCCCATGGTCCGCAGCCTGCCAGGCTTCGGTCAGTTGCAGGCGTTCGAGAACCTCAGTGAGCGTAGCCTGTTCGCCGAGGAAGGCGCCGACAGCAACCCGTTCGACCTGCGGATCAACGACGCCCAGCGCCAGCAGTTGAATGCCTGCTATCAACGTTTGCACACCGATAATCCGCGTTTTCGCGAAGTGCTGGTGCCGCTCTACAAGCAGGCTCTGCAACTGCGTGAGCTGGACCAGGACCACCCGGATGTGCGCAAGCGCATGGCGGTCACCGAGCTGGCGTCAAAACGCGACGAGGAGCTGTGCGACACCCTGGAGGACCTGTGGTTTCGCGCGGGTGCCTGGCCGATTGCCGGGATTGAACCGGACCGTGAGGTCATCGAGATCAACGGTTCGCCGTTCCATTGCCATGGTTACATTGCCGAGCTAGAGGCTTGGGTGGTACTTGGCTTCGATCCGCGGGAAAGTCCGCAGATCAGCCGTCCCGGATCCAAGCTCACGGTGCGCGCCGAATGGGCGGTAAAGCGCACCTTGTTTCAAGCTTTCTGTCGTAAGCCATTGATATGGTTGGATAGTTACGAGTCAGCTAAATGCGTTTTGTCGTCCCTGGCGGGTAATGCCACCGCCGGTCCCGGCTTCGATTACAAGGTCAAGGGTGAACTGGCTTCCGCACCGCTGCTCGACTGTTTTGTGATGGCCGCCGGCTTTATCGAGAACCTTGGGCTGGATGTGCCGGCCGCCGTGGCGCGGATGAGTTTCGCCGAGGACGATCCGGACCGCTTCTTCTTCGAAGCCCTCAGTCTGTTCTGGAAGGCCCTCGAAACCCATCTGCTGGCCCAGTCGCCACCGATCATGACCTATAACCGCATGTTCTCGCTGTTCGGCGAAAACACCCCGGAAAACCAGGCGCTGCTCAGTGACGAGCTATTGCGTCCGTTGTCGCACCTGATGATCGACGAGTTCCAGGACGTTTCACCGCAGATCGTCTCCTGGTTGCGGGCCAGCCTGCGGGAGATCCGCCGCCGTGGCCCGGCGATGCAGGTCGGTCGCGCGGCCCGGCATTCATCGCTGTTGTGCGTCGGCGATGACTGGCAGTCGATTTATGGCTGGCGGGGGAGTTCGCCCAAGTACTTTATGGAGTTCAGCAAGCAATTCCCGTCACCGGCGACCACCCGGGTCATGCTCAGTGACAACTATCGCAGTCATCAGCACATCATTGATGCGGCCGAGCATATTGTCCGCGCGGCACCGGCGATTGCCGGGAAAAAGGCCAAGGCCAGCGGCGAGCCAAAGGAACTGTGGCCGGTCAATGTGCTGGATCGGGACGATGCCGGTTTGGCCAAACGTTTGGAAGAGCACTACCGGCGTGGCGAAAGCATCTTGATGTTGTTTCGAAAAAGTAGCGATAAGTTACTAATTAATGAGCATATTTCTTCTGTAGTTAATGTTGATTCTAGCTTGCCTTTCGAGCAGCGACGGCTCAAGCAACTGACCTATCACAGCGCCAAGGGGCTGCAGGCCGATGTGGTGTTCCTGTTGGGCGACTGCCTGCATCTGACCCGTTCACCCTACAAGAACCAGGTCTATCGCATGGCCGGGCTCGGGGAGGATGGCGATGCCGAGGCCTACGACAAGGCGCAGAAGGACGAGATCCTGCGGCTGGCCTATGTCGGCATCACCCGGGCGGTAAAGCATTGCTATTGGTATCTGGACGGGCAGGACGGCCAGGCCGCGAACGGGCCCAAGGCCTCGGATCGGGTGGCGGGGGACAAAGCGTTTTTCGCCGATTTACGCGCCAGCGCTCAGGCCTTGAACGTTAAATGAGCTATTGAAAACGCCGCATAACTGTAGGAGCAGGGCTTGCCCGCGAAGCTTTTGGCGCCTTCAAGGGCTTCTTCGCTGCGATGTGGTGTCCCGACAAGCCAGGCTCCTACAATTGACTTGCAAGACTTCGAGTCAGTTGACGGCCCGCAGCCCCATGGGCGGCACAAAGGCCTCAAGCTCATCCTCGACCGCCTCGATGATCCGCTCCACATCGGCGGCGTTCATCACCGTGGCGCAAGGAATGCCGGCGATAGCAATCAGCGTTTCGCCGCTGGCCCGGTCGAACAGCCGGGCGACCATGCTGCCCGGCGCATCCATGCTGGCTTCGAAGCCCATGGGATGAAAATGCCAGCGCATCAGTTGG
Source organism: Pseudomonas sp. MWU12-2037 (assembly GCF_023242345.1). Taxonomy (NCBI): domain Bacteria; kingdom Pseudomonadati; phylum Pseudomonadota; class Gammaproteobacteria; order Pseudomonadales; family Pseudomonadaceae; genus Pseudomonas; species Pseudomonas sp. MWU12-2037. Next base: position 276,391 of record NZ_JALLIZ010000005.1, read on the forward strand.
CACGCGTTGGGGAAAGTCACCTTGCTGAAGACTTTACTCATGTTGCCCACCTGGATCATTGAGCGCTTCCTTTTGCTCGCGGGTAGGAACGGCGGGACCTCATGGCCCCACCAGCACAAGGCTTAAAAATAGCATCCGTTCAACGGGCGCAAGAGAGTTTTTTCAAGCCGTTCGGCGATTGTTTTCGTGTAATTTGATCTATGTCTCTTAATCTTGGTTCGAGTGCGCCATGTCCGACGACAATGACGGCCCGCAGCAGACCCGGGCGACCGGCGAAACCGTTTTGCGTTACCACCTGTGCTGGAAACACCGCGACCTTGACGGGGTGATGGCGCTGTACCATCCCCAGATCCAGTACCACGACTTCTTTCAGAACCGTGTCCTGGGCCTTTCAGAGTTGCGCGAATACGTAGGATCGAGCATGCCGCGCGAATCAGATGAAGCCCTCGAACATAGCGATCGCATCCGTCTGGATGGCAATACCGCTTTTATCCAGTACCAGATGACCCTGCGTGGCGGCGAGGGCCTGGTATCGTTTCATTCCAGCGAGGCGATCACCGTGCGTGACGGCCTGATCTGGCGCGTGAATGAATACGCGTCCCTGGTACGCGAACAGGTCGCCAGCGCAAGTATCGGCGGGATACGCGCGGCGACCAGTCGCCTGGGCCTGTCGCCGCGGCAACTGAGCTTTATGGCGGATGACCTGCAACAGTATTTCCAGCGCCAGCAAGCCTACCTGGACCCCGGTCTGGACCTGCAACGGGTCGCCAAGGAGTGCGGTTACAGCCGCAACCAGATTTCCTATCTGCTCAACCAGGTGCTCGGCCAGAGTTTCTACCGCTACGTCAACCAGGCACGTTTGCAGCATCTGCTGGCGGCGCTGGAGAAGGCCGCGCCACCGGTACGCGTCGATGAGCTGGCGTTCACCGCCGGGTTCAACTCCCTGTCGGCCTTCTACAAGTGCTTTCGCGAGCACACCGGCCTGTCGCCCAAGGCCTACGCCAAGGAAATTTCTCTGCGTGCACGCGCGCAAGACAGCCTCTGAGCACTGGCACTAGGATCGCAACCATCTGTTACCGGTTGTGGAGTCTGGAATGCCAGCATGGCGCACTATCAGTTTATGGATGGATCAGCTCGATGAGCCGCTGACGCCACGGGCGTCCCTGGAGCAGGACCTGGATGTCGACGTGGCCATTGTCGGCGCCGGTTACACCGGGCTGTGGACCGCCTATTACCTCAAGCGCCAGGCCCCGCAATTGAATGTGGTGATTGTCGAGGCGCAGACCGCCGGTTTCGGCGCGTCGGGGCGCAACGGCGGTTGGGTGATGGGCAATCTGCTGGGCGAAGACCGTCTTTTGGCCGGGCTGTCGCCGGAACAGCGGCGGGCGTCCTTCGACTTGCTGCATGGCATCCCCGACGAAGTGAAGCGGGTGATCGATCGCGAAGGCATCGACTGCGACTACCGCAAGGCCGGGGCGCTGTACTGCGCCGCGCGTTACCCCGAGCAGGAACGCAGCCTGCGGGCCTACCTGGACAAACTCTACAAGCAGGGTCTCAACGAGAGCGATTACCGCTGGCTGGGGCCCGAGCAACTGGCCGGGCAGATTCGGGTCGCACGGCCCTACGGCGGCATCCATGCCGCCCATATCGCCACGGTCCAGCCGGCCAAGCTGGTGCGCGGCCTGGCCCGGGCCGTCGAGCGCCTGGGTGTGCGGATCTTCGAAAACACCCCGGTGACCGACTGGCGCTCTGGCGGCTTGCGCACGGCCCGGGCACTGATTCGCAGCCGCTGGGTGGTCCCGGCCGTGGAAGGCTATTCGGTGACGCTGCCGCCCCTGGGCCGCTATCAACTGCCGGTGCAAAGCCTGCTGGTGGCCACCGAACCCTTGTCCGCCGCGACCTGGGACGAAATCGGCCTCAGCCAGGGCCAGGCCTTCAGCGAGAGCAGCCGCCAGGTCACCTACGGCCAGCGCTCGGCGGACAACCGGCTGATCTTCGGTGCTCGCGGCGGCTATCGCTTTGCCGGCCGGCTACGGTATGACTTCGACCTCACCGACAGCGAAATCGAGTTACGCCGCTACCTGTTCGGCGAACTGTTCCCGCAATTGAAGAAGGTCCGCATCAGCCATTCCTGGGGCGGCAACCTGGGCATGTCGCGACGGTTCCAGCCGCACATGCTCTGCGACCCTGCCAATGGCCTGGCCCTGGCCGGAGGTTATGGCGGCGAGGGCGTGGGTGCCAGCCATCTCGGCGGGCGGACCCTGGCCGACCTGATCCTGGAGCAGGACAGCGAACGGGTCCGGCAACCCTGGGTGATCCGCGAGGGCGGCCTCCAGGCACTGAAAGCCTGGGAGCCGGAACCCTGCCGCTGGCTGGGCTACAACGCGATCATCCGCAGCTTTGTCCATGAGGACCAGACCCTGGCCGACCCCGATACGCCGCCCTGGCGCCGCAAGCTGGCGAGCAGCATTGCCGGCTTTATGGAGGGTTTCATGCAGTAACCGGCGCCTGGGCGCCGGCTCATCCATCACAAGACCGATGCACTGATTTTCTGATCCTCTGATCGCCCGAACCTGCCAACAAAAACTCACACAGGAATCGACTCATGATCCGCATGTCCCTTGCTCCCTTGATGCTGGTCGCCTCCCTCGGCCAGGCGGCCGAGACCGTCAAGATCTACAACTGGTCGGATTACATCGCCCCGGACGTCACCCAGAACTTCCAGAAGGAGACCGGGATCGCGTTCACCTATGACGTCTATGACAGCAACGAGACCCTGGATGGCAAGTTGATGACCGGCAAGTCCGGCTACGATGTGGTGTTCCCGTCCAACCATTTCATGGCCCGGCAGATTGAGGGCGGGGCGCTGAAAAAGCTCGACAAGCGCCAGTTGCCGAACTGGAAGAACCTCAACCCGGCGTTGCTCAAGGCGCTGCAGGTCAACGACCCCGGCAATGAACATGGTTTCCCGTACCTGTGGGGCAGCACAGGCATCGGTTACAACATCGACAAGGTCAAGGCGGTGCTCGGTGATAACGCGCCGGTGGACTCCTGGGACTTGATCTTCAAGTCCGAGAACATGCAGAAACTGCAGAAGTGCGGGGTGGCGATACTCGACAACGGCCCCGAATTGCTCCCGGCGGCCTTGAATTACTTGCACCTGCCGCCCCACAGCAAGAACCCGGCGGACTATAAGAAAGCCGAAGCTTTGCTGATGAAAGTGCGTCCCTATGTGGCTTACTTCCATTCCTCGAAATACGTCAGTGACTTGGCCAATGGTGATATCTGCGTCGCGGTGGGTTTCTCCGGCGATATCCTGCAAGCCGAGAGTCGGGCCAAGGAAGCGAAGAACGGTATTGATATCGGCTACTCGATTCCCAGGGAAGGTGCCGCCATCTGGTTCGATATGGTCGCCATGCCGGCCGATGCCCCGGATGAAAAAGCCGGTTACGCCTTTATGAACTACCTGCTGCGCCCGGAAGTAATGGCCGGTATCAGCAACTATGTGAAGTACGCCAATGGCAATGTGGCGGCTGATAGCCTGGTGGACCCGGCGTTCAAGGCCGATACCAAGGTATATCCGAGCTCGGAAATGATGGGCAAGCTGTTTGCCCTGGAAGCGATGCCATTGAATATCGATCGCATTCGTACGCGGCTGTGGAGCAAGATCAAGACCGGAGAATGATTCGCTATAACTGGTGCTCCGCTTGTGGGAGTTCAGTGCTCCCACAAGTTACCGCTTCAGATCATTGAACATGTCTGTACAGTTAGTGGCTTATAGCCATAATTTTAAGCGCGCAGGGCGCCAATTGTATCGGTTATGAAATATTTCGCCATGCCAAGTCATAAAGTGAAATATTTTTTCATTCCCCCTGAATAAATTCACAACTTCTGCCGATAATCAGTTGTAAGCCCACCGTCACTGAAAAGAGTGGTGCAACACTGTCGGTATGGCCAGTTGCTATCTGACAGGTTTACGGCATGGAAGCTAGTAGTCCTCAAGCCTTATAGAGAGCAGCCCATGTCCCTACGAAATATGAATATCGCTCCCCGCGCGTTTCTCGGCTTTGCATTTATTGCATTGCTGGTGATTGTGCTGGGGGTCTTTTCCCAGACCCGCATGACAGTGATTCGTCAGGCGTCCATCGACATGGAAACCAATCAGCTGCCCAGTGTGGGATACCTCGGCAACCTGATCGAAGGTGTATTACGTCTGCGCCTTCTCTCGTTTCGTGTGTTGATCAATCGCGAACCGGCGGATTTGCAGGAAGCTGAAACGCGGATATCGGCGCTGGTGGAGAAGGTTCGCAAGGATCAGAAGAGCTATGCCGACTTGCCAGCTGAAGGCGAGGAGTTGGCCAAGTACAAGGAATTCGCGGCGACACTCGACAGCTATATGAGGGACCAGAGTCAGATGGTGGAGCTGTCGCGCCAGAACAAGGTCGACGAGATGCGTAACCTGATCAACAACCAGATCAAGGCCGGCACGGACCTGATGGGGGCGCAACTCAACCGGTTGGTGGAGATCAACAAGGCCGGGGCCAAAGCCGCATCGCACCTGGCCGGTGAGGAATACAGCACTGCCAGTTTCGGCATTATTCTGGTTTCGGTGGTGGCTGCGCTGATGACCGTGCTGCTGGCCTGGTTGCTGACCCGCAGCATCGTGGCGCCGCTGAACCAGGCGGTCGAAGCGGCCGAAACCATTGCCGGCGGCAACCTGACCAAGGCCATTGTCGTCGAAGGCAAGGATGAGCCGGCCCGCTTGCTGGGTGCGTTGACGAAGATGCAAGGCAACCTGCGCAAGACCATCGAGCAGATCTCCGGGTCGGCCACGCAGTTGGCGTCGGCGGCCGAAGAGCTCAGCGCGGTGACCGAGGAGTCTTCCCGCGGGCTGCAGCAGCAGAACAACGAGATTGAGCAGGCGGCCACCGCGGTCAACGAAATGACCAGTGCGGTGGAAGAAGTTGCACGCAATGCGGTGTCCACCTCCGAAGCCTCGCAGCAATCCAATCAGGCGGCTCGTGACGGACGCGACCGTGTCGTGCAGACGGTGGAGGCGATCCAGGCCATGACCCAGGACGTGCAAAGCACCTCGGTGCTGATCGAAGGCCTGGCCACCCAGGGTCGCGATATCGGCCAGGTGCTGGATGTGATCCGCGCGATTGCCGAACAGACCAACCTGCTGGCCCTCAATGCCGCTATCGAAGCCGCACGGGCGGGCGAGGCCGGGCGTGGTTTTGCGGTGGTGGCCGATGAAGTGCGGGCGCTGGCCCATCGTACCCAGCAGTCGACCAAGGAGATCGAGCAGATGGTTGCCGGTATCCAGAATGGCACCGGTCAGGCCGTGCAATCGATGCAACAGAGCAACCAGCGGACCCAGAGTACCCTGGAAACGGCGCGTGCCGCCGGTGTGGCCCTGGAGCAGATCACCCAATCGATCAACCTGATCAACGAGCGCAACCTGGTGATTGCAAGTGCCTCGGAAGAGCAGGCGCAGGTCTCCCGTGAAGTGGACCGCAACCTGGTGAACATCCGCGACCTGGCTTCCCAGTCGGCCGCCGGTGCCAACCAGACCAGTGCCGCAAGCCATGAGCTGTCGCGCCTGGCGGTGGACCTCAATGCCATGGTCGCGCGCTTCGTGATCTGACGCTGCGAGCGTTGTCAGGGCTCGGCGACGCTCGCTACCGGCACGGCTGTCAGTGCGGGTAGGCCTGGGGATTGACCAGGTTCGCCGGTCGTTCTCCGGCCAGGGCTGCCAGCAGATTGTCCACCGCACAGCGTGCCATGGCTTCACGGGTTTCAAAGGTGGCCGAGCCGATATGCGGCGTGGCCACCACGTTGGCCAGGCTCAGCAACGGCGAGTCCGGCGCCAGCGGTTCGCGCTCGAACACATCGAGGCCGGCGCCACGGATCTGCCGGTTCTGCAAGGCCTGGATCAGCGCCTGCTCGTTCACCACCTTGCCCCGGGAAATATTGATAAGGATGCTTTCCGGGCGCATCAGGGCCAATTCCCCGGCACCGATCAGCCCCTCGGTCTGAGGGGTCAGGGGCAATGTCAGGCAGACAAAGTCGGCTTCCTGCAACAGTTCGTGCAGTCCCAGGTAGCGCGCATTGAAGCGTTGTTCCACTTCAGGCTTGGGCGAGTGACTGTGGTAGAGCACCGGCATGCCGAAGCCGAAATGCCCGCGTTGGGCAAGGGCTTCACCAATACGGCCCATGCCGATGATGCCGAGCTTCTTGCCATGTACATCCGTGCCGAAATGCAGCGGACCGATATTGCGCGTCCACTGTCCGTTGCGCACCAGGTTCGCCAGTTCCACCACCCGTCGGGCGCTGGCCAGGATCAGGGCGAAGCCGGTGTCGGCGGTGGTTTCGGTGAGCACGTCCGGCGTGTTGCTGAGCAGGATCCGTCGGCGGGTCAGGTAATCGATGTCGTAATTGTCGACCCCCACCGAGACGCTGGCGATGGCCTCCAGGTGTGGCGCCAGGTCAAGCAGTGCGGCGTCCAGCTTCAGGCTGGCACCGAGCAGGCCCCGGGCCTCGGGCAAGGCGGCACGCAGTTGCGCCAGGCCGTTGTCACCCAGATCGTCGATCAGGGTGACCTGGGTGTGCTCATGCAGGCGGGCCATCAGCGAGGGCGAGAGCTTCTTGTACAACACAACCGGTTTTTTCATCGGGTTCGCTCGACAGGGTTCAGGGATGGGAGAGCGCACGGGGCGTCGGCAAGCCCTTGGGGGCTGCGCGATCGCTGGCGCCGGGATTGAGGAATACGGTCAGGATCACTGACAGCAGCAGGGCGCCGCTCATCAGCAGGTAGGAAGCCCCCGGCGAACCGGTTTCGCTGTTCAGGTAGCCCACCAGGTAGGAACCACCGAAGGAACCGAGGGCACCCATGCTGTTGATCAGCGCCATGGCACCGCCGGCAACGTTGGCCGGAAGGATCTCCGGGACAATCGCAAAAAACGGTCCATAGGGCGCGTACATGCAGGCACCGGCGATCACCAGCAGGCTGTAGGACCACCAGAAATGTTCCGCGCCCAGGGCGTAGGAGGCATAGAAGGCCACCGACGCCACCAGCAGCGGTGGCCAGACAAAACGTTTGCGCCGTTGCAGCTTGTCCGAGCCCCAGGACACCGCGAGCATGGCGATCACCGCGGCCAGGTAGGGCAAGGCCGACAACCAGCCGGCTTCGACCATGTCCATCTTCAAGCCGCTTTTCAGAATCGACGGCAGCCACAGCACAAAGCCGTAGACGCCGATGCTCCAGCAGAAGAACTGCAGGGCAAGGATGATCACCTTGGGTTCGCGGAAGGCCTGGGCATAGTTTTTCACCGCCTTGATGCCGATCTGCTCGGCGGCCAGGGCGCTGTCCAGGTCGCGTTTTTCCTGCGCGCTGAGCCAGCTCGCCCGGGCTGGACGCTCATCGGCCAGGCGCCACCAGATAAAGGCCCAGATCACCGCCGGCAGGCCTTCGACGATAAACATCCAGCGCCAGCTGAAGTGCTGCACCAGATAACCCGAGACCACCGACATCCAGAGCATGGTCACCGGGTTGCCGAGGATCAGGAAGGTATTGGCCCGCGAGCGTTCGGCACGGGTGAACCAATAACACAGGTACACCAGCATCGCCGGCATCACGGCGGCTTCGACCACGCCAAGCATGAAGCGGATGCCGATCAGCATATAGGCGTTGGAAACGATGCCGGTGAGGGTGGCCAGGCCGCCCCAGAGGATCAGGCTGACGAAGATCAGCTTCTTCACGCTGTGCTTCTGCGCGTAGAGGGCGCCGGGCACCTGGAAGAAGAAGTAGCCGAGAAAGAACAGCGCGCCGAGCAGCGACGACAGCCCGGGGGTGATCTGCAGATCGGCGGCCATGCCCGAGGCCGCGGCGAAGCCATAGTTGGCGCGGTCCAGGTAGGCCAGGCTGTAGGTGATGAAAACGATGGGCATGATGTACCACCAGCGGCGGGTGGCGAGTTTCAGCGTGTGCATGGTGTGGCTCCTGAGCTTGTTGTTTTTGTCGCAGCAGGTGGCATTCAAGAAAACGGGTCTTGCTTAGCCGACGGGGGCGGGTCGGTGCGCAGCTGTCAGTTGTTCCCGGGTCGGTAAACCCTCCATGTCGCCGCGGCTCTGCACCGCCTGGGCGCCGATCCAGTTGCCGCGCGCCACGGCCTGGGCCACGCTGTGGTTCTCCAGCAGCGCACTGACCACGCCAACGGCGAAAGCATCACCGGCACCGACCGTGTCCACCACGACCTGCACCGGCACCGCGGCGACAAACCCCTCGTCGCGATGGGTTCGGTAGTAGGCGCCGTCAGCCCCGAGCTTGATGGCCACGACGGCGGCGCCCTGGTCGAGGTAGAAGGCGGCGATATCCCGCGGATCCTGATAACCGGTGAGCAAGCGGCCTTCGCCCAGGCCCGGCAGGACCCAATGGGCGAGGGCGGCCAGGGCGTTGATGTCTTCGATCATCTGTCTTTCACTGGGCCACAGGCTCGGTCGCAGGTTGGGGTCGAAGGACACGCTGCGCCCGGCCGCCGCCATGCGTGTCATCAGCTCGAACGACAGCTCGCGGGCACTGGCCGAGAGGGCAGGAGGAATCCCGGTGGCATGCAGATGCCGGGCCTTGAGCAGCTCCGGGCGGATATCGGCCACTGACAGGTGACTGGCGGCCGAACCCCGACGGAAATACTCCACCTGCGGGTCCTGGCCCTGGTCTTCCCGGGACTTGAGTTGAAAACCGGTGGGATAGCCCGGGTCGATATCGACGTAATCGCAGTGCAGGCCTTCGCCTTGCAGGGTGTCGATCACAAAACGGCCGAGGGAGTCGGCGCCGACCCGGCTCAGCCAGTTGACCTTGAAGCCCAGGCGCGCCAGGCCGATGGCGACATTGCTGTCGGCGCCGGCGATGCGCTTGTGGAAGTGCCCGACCCGGGCCAGGTCGCCGGTCTGTTCGGCGACGAACATCGCCATGGTCTCACCGAACGAGAGGATTTCGATCTCAGGCATGGGCTGTTTCCTCCATGGAGTGGCCCAGGCAGGCGAGGGTGCGTACCTGTTCGCGGGTGACGGCCAGCAGGTCGTCGCCTTGCAGCGGGTATTCAACGGCTCGGGTCAAACCTTGACTCATCTGGCCCAGCAAACGTTCCCACTGTTCCAGGTCGACGGCGCTCGGTGGCAGGGCGACGAGCTTGCCGTCCGCGCGCTGGGCCACGGCCTTGCAGTGCAGGTAGTCGACATGCCGGCCGAGCAAGCGCGCGGCGCTGCTGGCGGATTGGTCCTGCCAGCGCCAATTACCGATATCGAAGGTCATTTTCACCGGCAGTTGCTGTTGCTCGACCTGATCGAAAAAGCGCAGCAGGGGTTCGATGCGGCCGCCCTGGGTGGTCTGGTCGTTCTCCACCAGCAAGCGGACTGATGATGCCGACAACAATCCTGCCAGTGCCGACAGGTCGCAGTTTTCACTGAAGTAGCCCAGGGAGACTTTCAGCCAGCGGGCGCCAAAGGCTTCGGCGCGTTGCAGGGTAGCCGCCAACTGCGGGTCGGGACGCGACTGACCGGCGGGCCACAATTCCAGGGGTGACGAGTAGGCACACTCCAGGCCCATGGCCGCCGCGCGGGTTGCAAAGCGCTGCGGATCTTCGTTGGTCAGCAGTTCTTCGCGTACTTCGATGCGACTGGCGCCGGCCTCGGCCAGCAGTTCGATAAAACTTTCCTGGCCGCGTTCGCGAATCAGCGTCGCGCCGTAACTGGAGAGGCTGATGGCGACGGGAAACAGCTGTTCTTTCATGCTTGTTGTACCTCTGAAACCGGTTTCATTTTTTGGCGGGCTTTACAGCGGAGGCCAGGCTCCGCTGCGTCTCAGGCAAATCTTGTACGTTGGGTGGATCCACGGACGATCAACTGCGCGGGAAAATCGAGGGCTTTGGCGGCGCCCTTGTCACCCCGCAGGCGCTTGAACAGGCAGTCGAAGGCACCGGCGCCGATCTGCTGCGTGGGCTGGGCGAGGGCGGTGATGCCGCTGCCGACCAGGGGGAACCATTCCAGGTCGTCGAGGGCGATCAGGCCGATATCGTCGAACAGATTGCAGCCCAGCTCGCGCAGGGCCTGGACACAGGCCAGGGCGGCAATGCCGTTGGCACAGAACAGCGCCTTGGGTCCGGCACTGGGGGCCGCCAGGAAATCCTGCAACTGATGTCGCAATGATTCGCCGGTATGGCCGATGCTGCCGCTCAGGGCATCACGCCTGGCGATTTCGAGATTGAAGTGTTCAATCCGTTCCAGCCGCGAGCTGGTGCCGTCGAGGGGTTCACTGACCAGCATCAGGTCGCGGTAACCCTGTTGTTCCAGGTGCTCGACGGCGCTGCGTACGGCGGCACCATTATCAAGGCCGACCAGATCGCTGCCCAGTTGCTCGACCTTGCGGTCCACCAGCACTATCGGCATTTCCCGTTGCAGTGCCTGCAACTCTTCGAGATGGTGACCGAGGGTATTGAGGATCAGGCCTTCGATGTTGTACGAGCGCAGCGCCGCCAGGTGCAGGCGTTCCTGCTGGTCGTCGCGGTCGGTGTTGCACACCACCAGGCTGTAGCCGTGGGCGCGGCAGGCGGTTTCCACGCCATGCATCACAGCAATCGAATAAGGGTTGCGGATATCGGCCACCAGCATGCCGATCAGGCGCGTACGGCCGCGTTTCAGGCCACGGGCCATCTGGTTCGGGCGGTAGCCCAGTTCGCTGATCGCCTGTTCGATGCGCAGGGCGATGGCTTCGGAAAGCAGGGCGCGGTCATCGCCGATAAAACGCGACACGCTGGCCTTGGAGACCCCGGCGCGTTCAGCGACATCGAGCATGGTCACGCGGCTGCGTTGGGCGGCGGAAAAACTGTTCACGGCCTGAAACCTTTTCTTGGAGTTATCGGCAGGCGGTTGGTGCATTGGCACTGAAACCGGTTTCAGAAGAACTCAAGGCAAGGTCGGTCGTCAAGTAACTTTTGCTACAGGTCCAGGGAGTGGCGCAGGGCGGCGAGGAGTTTTTCGTAGAGCAGATCGACCTCCGGTGCGCTGCCCCGGGCGCGCAGGCAGCCGTGCACCAGGCCGTGGCCGGGATGAAAATCCACACTTGCACCGGCCGCTTGCAGGCGTTCGCTGTACTCCACGCCGTCGTCGCGCAAGGGGTCGAATTGCGCCACGGCGATAAACGCCGGGGCCAGACCCCGCAGATCCGTGGCTTGCAATGGCATCGCATAGGCCGAAGGCTTGGTCGGACCCGGTAGGTACAAGGCGTGGTAGCAGTGCACATCGCTGGCGCTGAGCAGCGGCGCGTCGGCGCATTCGGTGCGCGAGGGCAGTTGGTCGTCGCCACCCAGTCCGGGATAGATCAGGGCTTGTAGCCGCGGCTGCGCTTGGCCGGCATCGCGCAGGGCCAGGCATACGGCGGCGGCGAGATTGCCCCCGGCGCTGTCGCCGGCAATCGCCATGCGTTGCGGGTCCAGTTGCCAAGTTGCGGCGCTGTCCTGCAAACCGCGCCACACCGCCAGGCAATCGTCGAAAGCCGCCGGGAAGGGATGTTCCGGTGCCAGTCGGTAGTCGACCGCGATGACCACGGCGTTGAGCCGGGAGGCCAGTTCAGCGGTGATGAAGTCGTGGGAGTCGAGGTCGCCGACCACCCAACCGCCACCGTGCAGGTAGACCACACAGGGCCAGCCATGGGCGGGTGCTGTTGAGGTCGGACGGTATAGGCGTACGGGCACTTGGCCGATCCGCTGTTCGCTGACGCTGATGTTCGCCGGGCGTGCCGGGGTGAAGGCTCGGCACATAGCGCTGTAGCCAAGGCGCAGGCCATTGATCGTGCTGTCCGGGGCGTTGAAATCGAGGGTCTTGGCGACAAAGGCGCTGAGTTGGGGGGAGAGCGGGTAATCGGTCATGCGCAGTCTCAGTTCTGTACGAGGTGTCAGGAGAACCTGTGGCGGCGATCTTTAGGGCCTCTTCGCGGCGGTGCGGCGATCCGACAAGCCCTGCTCCTGCAGCTCGGCGTCGGATACAGATTTTGCGCACTCCATGGACCTGTAGGAGCTTGGCTTGCCAGCGAAGAGGCCCGTGAGGACGCTAAAAGCTTCGCGGGCAAGCTCCGCTCCTACAATGGGTGTTATTTCAAGCTGGCCTGCACGGTTGCCACACCGTCCTTGCCATCAACACTGGTCACGCCGGCCAGCCACTTCTGCAGATCTTCCGGGTGATCGCGCAGCCATTTCTTGGCCACGTCCTGGGGCGTCTGGCGCTCCATGATCGGCACCATCAACTGGCTTTCCTGGGCGGCGCTGAAGGTCAGGTTCTCCAGCAGCTTGTTCACGTTCGGGCAACGCTGGGCGTAGTCCGGGGCGGTGACGGTGGACACGGTGGCCGCGCCTTCGTTAGGCCCGTAGACATCTTCGCTGCCGGTCAGGTAGGTGATCTTCATATTGATGTTCATCGGGTGCGGGGTCCAGCCGACGAACACCACGAACTCCTTGCGATTGACCGCCCGCTGCACGGCCGCGAGCATCCCGGCTTCCCCGGACTCCACCAGATTGAAACCCTTGAGGCCGAAGTGGTCGGTGTCGATCATGGTCTTGATGGTAGTGTTGGCGCCGCTGCCGGGCTCGATGCCATAGATCTTGCCACCGAGCTTGTCCTTGAACTTGGCGATATCGGCGAAGGTCTTCAGGCCCGCGTCAGCCACATATTGCGGCACGGCGAGGGTGGCCTGGGCGTCGGAGAGGCTGGGCTGGGCCAGGACCTTGACCTGGTTGGCGGCGACAAAAGGCGCGATGTTCTTGTCCATCGCCGGCTTCCAGTAGCCGAGGAAGATATCCAGGCGCTTGTCCCGGATCCCGGCAAAGATGATCTGCTGCACGGCGCTGGTCTGCTTGCTTTCATAACCCAGGCCGTTGAGCAGCACGTCAGCCATGCCACTGGTGGCGATCACGTCGGTCCAGTTGACCACGCCCATGCGCACGGTCTTGCAGGAAGCGTCGTCGGAGGCGAGCACGCTGGTGCTCAGGAGGGCGGTACCGCAGAGGAACAGACAGCTGTTGAACAGTCTTTTCATGATACGCAGGTCTCGCGGCAGGTCGTTTATTGTGGAGTTCGGTGTCTTCATGCACCGTCCGGCCACGTTACGCAGCCGGCTGCTGGCAAAAGCGCACCAGTGCGACCGGCTTTTGCACTGCAGCGACCCCGACGTTATACCAGCACGCTCAGCCAGGCCGAAACCAGCAACAGCAGCGCCATGCAGCGATTGAACCGCCGCATCGCCAGGGGCGAGCGAAACAGCCGCGCGGAGCCGACACCGAGTACCGCCCACAGGCTCATGCATGGCAGCGACACCAGGAAGAACACCAGGGACAGTGACAGCACGTGGGCCTGGCGTTCGGCACCGCTGCCGGCGAACACGCCGACCACCGCCAGGGCCATCATCCAGACCTTCGGATTGATCAGTTGCAGGCTGGCCGCGCCCAACAGGCCGAGACGTTTGGCCGGAGCTGCATCAGGGTCAATGGCACTGGCCGGTGCGCTGAAGATCTGCCAGGCCAGGTAGCTCAGCCAGGCGATGCCGAGCCATTGCATGCCGGTGCGGACCTGGGGCCGTTGTGCCAGCGATTCACCGACACCGCTGCCCACCAGCAGGACGATCAGTGCCGCGCCGGCACCGGCGCCGAGGATGATCGGCAGGGCTGCCGCCAGGCCATGGCGGGCACTGTTGCTCAGCACCAGGATATTGTTCGGCCCGGGGGTGACGGAGGCGACGATGGCGAAGAGCACAAAGGGCAGGAAGCTGGAAAGGCTGGACAACATGGGGAGGGACTCCACTGAAAGATCGATCAACCGATCTTCCCGCGCGGCGCCTCAGGCGTCTGGAAGATTTGAGCAGCGCTTGCGGTAGGCGGCGGGCGTCAGCCCGTAGGCGCGGACAAACCAGCGGCCCAGGTGGCTCTGGTCGGCAAAGCCCAGGGTCATGGCGACGTTCGCCGGGGTTTCGCCCCGGGACAGCAGTTGCCGCGCCTTGGCCACCCGCAATTGCACCAGGTAGGCGTGGGGCGGCAGACCGTAGGCGGCCTTGAAGGCTCGGGTCAGGCGGAAGCGGTCGACACCACAGACGGCCGCGACCTCATCCAGGCTCAGGTCATGTTGCAGATGGGCGTGCAAGTACTCGCGGGCAACCTGCGCAACCCGTGGCAGGCGCGGGTCCTCGCGGTAGCGGGCGCGCCAGTGCAGATGGTCGGTGAGGCTGTCGAACAGCCGGTCGAGAGCGCTTTGCCGGACGATGCGCAATTCCTGGGTATGAATGGCCTGGAACGCGGCACTGGTGGCCTGGGCCAGGCGGGTGTCGGTGGCCAGGGTCGCGGCAAAGCTCAGTTGGCTGCCCGCCGGGGCTTCCTCGAACAACGCGCTCAGCTCCCGTTCCAGCCAGTGTGGGTCGAGATAGATGGTGCGGTAGGTGAAGCCGCCGTCGGTGGGTGCGTCGCCGTCATGGATCTCGCCGGGTTCGAGCAGGAAGACGTTACCTGCCAGGCTTTGGTAGCGGGTGCCCCGGCAATTGAACTGCTGCACGCCTTGTTCGGTGACACCCACCAGGTAGCTGTCGTGCCAGTGGGCATCGTAGGCATGGGTATGCCCCTGGAAACGCGCGCGCAGGGTTTCGATGCCAGTGTCGCGGTCCTGGTTCAGGTCGACCCAGTGGTTGACGGTGCTGGACATGGGGTTCCTGGAGTCGTGGTCAATCTGCAGTGCTTCAGTAGAGGCTGGCGGCCGGGTAGCAGTCTAGAAGATCCGTGCACGGGCTCGACAGTACCCCGATAGGGGAATTGGCGAGCGGGAAGTGAGCGCCTAGAGTGGCCGCACATTTCAAACCCGCGGACAGAGAGGGATTATGCGCGCACGTGAATGGGGAATCACCCTGGGCCTGGGAACACCGGGGCCGCTCAATGCCATCACCGATGTGCCCGGTGTACGGGTCGGCCACAGTACATTGAAGACCGAGATCGACGGCAAGCAGGTGCGCACCGGCGTGACGCTGATCCAGCCACGGCCCGTCGCGGCGCGGCAGCAGCCCTGTTTCGCCGGTTGCCATGTGCTCAACGGCAATGGCGATGCCACGGGCCTGGAGTGGATTCGCGAAGCCGGGTTGCTGACCACGCCCGTGGCGATCACCAATACCCATAGCGTCGGCGTGGTGCGCGATGCGCTGATCGCCGACGAGCGCGACAGCCTGGCGGACCCGGCGGTGTACTGGTGCATGCCGGTGGTGATGGAAACCTATGACGGGGTGCTCAATGATATCTGGGGCCAGCATGTCGGCCCCGCGCAGGTCCGTGAAGCGCTGGCCGATGCCAGGCCCGGTCCGGTGACCGAAGGCTCGGTGGGTGGCGGTACCGGGATGATCTGCCATGAATTCAAGGGCGGTATCGGCACCTCATCGCGGCGCCTGCCGGCAGCGCAGGGCGGCTGGACCGTCGGCGCGCTGGTCCAGGCCAATCATGGAAAACGCCAGGAGCTGCGGGTGGATGGCTATCCGGTTGGTCGCCAATTGCTGGATATCCCGTCGCCTTTCGCCCGTCGTGGCACCCCGGGCATGGGCTCGATCGTGGTGATTCTCGCCACCGACGCACCCTTGCTGCCCCATCAATGCCAGCGCCTGGCGCAACGGGCTTCCATCGGAATCGCCCGCACCGGCGGCGGCACCGAGGATTCCAGCGGCGATATCTTCCTGGCCTTCGCCACCGGCAACGACCAGTTGCCACCCGCCGATTACGGGCGCAAGGACCTGCCGTTCAGCAGCCCGCTGGCGATGCTCAACAACGATCATATTTCCCCCTTGTTCCTGGCGGCCGCCGAAGCGGTGGAGGAGGCGATCATCAATGCCCTGCTGGCCGGCGAGGACATGAACACGGCCGATGGAACAGCGGTATCGGCGTTAAGCGGCGAAGTTGTCCTGAATGCATTGAGAACGAGTGGTCGACCGGGAAATTTATAAGTATAAAAGTGACTGGTTGGTCATTTATTGATGCACTTCCCATATGCATTCTTGCGACTTGAAGTTTTCCGAAAGTCTGCTTGCGGGAGTCGGCCGTTACTGTCAGAAAAAACTTTCATGGCGTTGTCCAACGTTTGTAGGTGTTTTCGGTGTTTATGGGATTTGTTATCAAAAAAGCGCTGGACGTTTGATTTCAAATTGTGTCAGTTTCTCGCTGCCTTCAAAAAGGGCGAGTGATAGGATGATCTCGCCAAGGGATTGTCGCTATCTGACAAAAACTGTTTCACTTGCAAACAAGGAAGTGTGTTTATGTCGAAAGTCAAAACCAAAGCTATTGTTTCTTCTGATGCGGCACTGGCGGCCAACGGGACAAGTTCCGCCTTTAACCAGATCGATAGCTTCAGCCATCAATACGACCGTGGCGGTAATCTCACGGTCAATGGCAAACCCTCCTACTCCGTCGATCAGGCCGCCACGCAACTGCTGCGTGACGGTGCCGCCTGGCACGATCTGGACGGCAGCGGCAAGATCGAACTGACCTATACCTTCCTGACTTCCCAGACCTCGAATTTCAGCGGTCTGGGCGTCACCGGGTTCAGCCAGTTCAGCGCGCTGCAGAAGTCGCAGGCCGTGCTCTCCATGCAATCCTGGGCGGACGTGGCCAATGTGACCTTCACGGAGGCGGCGAAGGGTGGCGATGGTCATATGACCTTCGGTAACTACAGCGGCGGGCAGGAAGGCGCGGCGGCATTCGCCTTCCTGCCGGGAACCGAGCCTGGCTACGACGGCCAGTCCTGGTACCTGACCGGTAGCGGCTACAACGTCAACAAGACGCCTGGCCTGAACAACTACGGTCGCCAGACCCTGACCCATGAGATCGGCCATACCCTCGGCCTGGCTCATCCCGGCGACTACAACGCCGGCGAAGGCAACCCGACCTACAATGACGCGTCCTATGGACAGGACACCCGCGGCTACAGCGTCATGAGCTACTGGAGCGAAAGCAACACCAGCCAGAACTTCAGCAAAGGCGGGGTCGAGGCTTATTCCTCGGGCCCGCTGATGGATGATATCGCGGCGATCCAGAAACTCTACGGCGCCAACTACAGCACCCGTTCCGGCGACACCACCTATGGGTTCAACTCCAATGCCGGTCGCGACTACCTGAGCGCCACTTCGTCTTCGGACAAGCTGGTGTTCTCGGTCTGGGACGGCGGCGGCAACGATACCCTGGACTTCTCCGGGTTCACCCAGAACCAGAAGATCAACCTGCATGACGGCTCGTTCTCCGACGTTGGCGGCATGGTGGGTAATATCTCCATTGCCCAGGGTGTCACGATCGAGAACGCCATCGGCGGTTCGGGCAACGACCTGCTGATCGGCAACGATGCGGCCAACGAACTGCGTGGCGGTGCAGGCAACGATATCCTCTACGGGGCTGGCGGTGCCGACAAGCTCTGGGGTGGTTCGGGCAACGATACCTTCGTGTTCGCCGCCGTTTCCGACTCGGCGCCGAAAGCGGCCGACCGGATCATGGACTTCACCAGTGGCCAGGACAAGATCGATCTGTCCGGGATCACCCATGGTTCGGGCCTGACCTTCGTCAACGCGTTCACCGGCCATGCCGGCGATGCGGTACTGACGTATGCCTCGGGCACCAACCTGGGTACCCTGGCGGTGGACTTCTCCGGGCACGGCGTCGCCGATTTCCTGGTGACCTCCGTGGGTCAGGCAGCGGTCACGGATATCGTGGCTTGAGTTGATGCGGTAGGGGCAGCGCTGCAGCGCTGCCCTCTGGCCAGGTAGTCCATGTCCATGATCAAGAGCTTTGTTCGCAGTACCTATTCGACGTGGCTGATGGCTGCGTTTCTGGCGTTTTCTGGAGAAGTCACCATGGCGAGCAGCCTGCTCATGACCAGCCCCGAGGCCCTTGTCGGCCAGTGGCGGATGTACCCTGAAGGTGAGAAACCCCAGGCCTGCAAGCTTGACCTGGCGTTGCAGTCACCGCGCCTGAGTGGCGACCTGGAGTGCATCGCCGGCTGGTTGGGCGAACGCCCGGCCAACTGGGAACCGACCCCCGATGGCCTGTGGCTGTATGGCGCCGAAGGGACTGGCATCGTCCATCTCAATCGGCAGAGGGCGGATCGTTATGAAGTGCGTTTGAAGAATGGAAGCGTTCTGGTACTGGTGCGCGATAAGCCCTGAGTATCCAGGTGCAAATCGATTAAACGGCAACTTGATGCCTTGTGCCTGTTAGTTGTTTTCTCGTTCAGTCTTTATGCGTCGCTAAAGAACGACTCCTATTGAAAGTGCCTATATTCCCGAGCGGCTCGCCGGCCATCGAATAAAGGTGCGTATCCGGCTGTGCGTAAACTTCAAGGAAGAGAGATGAACCCGCCGAAAATGATGTCCGGGACACCTTTGATCCGTGTGCTCGGCGATTATAAAAGTGTGTTGTTCAGCGTCGGTTGTTTCACCGCGTTGATCAATCTGCTGATGCTGGTGCCTTCGATTTACATGCTCCAGGTCTATGACCGGGTATTGACCTCCCAGAACGAAACTACCCTGGTCATGCTGACCCTGATGGTGGTGGGGTTCTTTGCCTTTATCGGGCTGCTGGAAGTGGTCCGCAGTTTTATCGTGATCCGCATCGGCAGCGCCCTGGAGCGGCGCTTGAATCTGCGGGTCTACCAGGCGGCCTTCGAGCGCAACCTGTTGCGCGGCGAAGGGCATGCCGGCCAGTCCCTCGGCGACCTGACGCAGATTCGCCAGTTTCTCACCGGCCCGGCCCTGTTCGCCTTTTTCGACGCACCGTGGTTTCCCATCTACCTGCTGGTGATCTTCCTGTTCAATCCCTGGCTGGGGGTGTTCGCCAGTGTCGGGGCCTTGTTGCTGATCGCCCTGGCCTGCCTCAACGAGTCCATGACCAAAAAGCCCTTGAGCGAAGCCAGCGGTTATTCGCAACGTTCGACTCAGTTGGCCACCAGTCATCTGCACAACGCCGAGACGATCCAGGCCATGGGCATGCTCGGGGCCTTGCGCAGGCGCTGGTTCCAGGTGCACTCGCGATTTCTGGCACGGCAGAACCGCGCCAGCGATACCGGGGCGGTGATTACTTCCCTGAGCAAGATGTTGCGCCTGTGCCTGCAATCGCTGGTGCTGGGCCTGGGGGCGCTGCTGGTGATCAAGGGTGAGATGACCGCCGGGATGATGATCGCCGGCTCGATCCTTATGGGCCGGGTGCTCAGCCCCATCGACCAGTTGATTGCGGTGTGGAAACAGTGGAGCACGGCCAAGCTCGCCTATCAGCGCCTGGACGGCCTGTTGCGTGAGTTCCCCGAGACAGAAGGGCAGATGAGCCTGCCCGCGCCCCAGGGCCAGGTGGCCTTTGAACAGGTCAGCGCCGGACCGCCGGGCAAGCGTATCGCGACCCTGCACCAGGTAAGTTTCAGCCTGGCCCCCGGCGAGGTGCTGGGGGTGCTCGGTGCCTCGGGCTCGGGCAAGTCGACCCTGGCCCGGGTGCTGGTGGGCGTCTGGCCGACCCTGGGTGGCACCGTGCGCCTGGACGGTGC
This sequence comes from Pseudomonas sp. MWU12-2037, assembly GCF_023242345.1. Classification (NCBI taxonomy): domain Bacteria; kingdom Pseudomonadati; phylum Pseudomonadota; class Gammaproteobacteria; order Pseudomonadales; family Pseudomonadaceae; genus Pseudomonas; species Pseudomonas sp. MWU12-2037. The sequence goes on from NZ_JALLIZ010000005.1 coordinate 295,975, forward strand.
CGACCTGCACCGCTGGGACCGCGACGACCTCGGTCCGCATGTCGGTTATTTGCCCCAGGACATCGAGTTGTTCAGCGGCACCATTGCCGAAAATATCGCGCGGTTTGCCGAGGTCGACTCGGCGAAAGTGGTCGAGGCGGCACGTCAGGCCGGTGTGCACGAGCTGATCCTGCGCCTGCCCCAGGGCTACGACACACTGCTGGGAGAAGACGGCAGCGGCCTGTCCGGCGGGCAGAAGCAGCGGGTGGCGCTGGCCCGCGCGTTGTATGGCGGCCCGCGCCTTGTGGTGCTGGATGAGCCCAATTCCAACCTCGATGTGGTCGGGGAAACCGCCCTGACCCAGGCGATTGCCCTGCTCAAGGCGGGGGGCAGCACAGTGGTCCTGGTGACCCACCGTTCCACCTCCCTGACCCAGGCGGACAAGTTGCTGGTGCTCAACGAAGGCCGCCTGCAAGCCTTCGGCAGCAGTGCCGATGTGCTCAAGGCACTGTCGGCCGGCGCCCAACCCGCACCGCAACCGGCCCGCGAGGCAGCCACCCCGGCGGGCGTCAGCCTGAGCCGACAGTATCCCGCGCCGACGCGCAGTAGCGGCGCATGAGCAAGGACAGCACAATGCAGATCAGTACCCCTGTTGAATACCGGGAGCGTGATGCCCGGTTCTTTGCCCGTATGGGCTGGTTGTTGGCCCTCCTGGGTGCCGGCGGCTTCTTTCTCTGGGCGGCCCTGGCGCCGCTGGACCAGGGCATTGCCGTGCAGGGCACCGTGGTGGTATCCGGTAAGCGCAAGGCGGTGCAATCCCTCGGCGGCGGCGTGGTCAGCCGGATCCTGGTGCGCGAAGGGCAAGTGGTGCATCAGGGTCAGCCGCTGTTTCGCCTCGACCAGACGCAATTGTCGGCCGATGTGCAATCGTTGCAGGCCCAGTACCGCATGGCCTGGGCCAGCCAGGCGCGTTGGCAGAGCGAGCGCGACAACCTGCCCCGGGTGGTGTTTCCGCCCGAGTTGAGCGCGGAGGCCGACCCGCCCCTGGCGCTGGTGCTCGAAGGCCAGCGGCAACTGTTCAGCAGCCGTCGCGAAGCCTTTTCCCGGGAGCAGGCCGGTATTCGCGCCAGTATCGACGGCGCCGGCTCGCAACTGGCCGGTATGCGTCGCGCGCGCAACGACATGCTGGCCCGCGCCGATTCCCTGCGCAGCCAGTTGGACAACCTCAAGCCCCTGGCGGACAACGGCTATATCCCGCGCAACCGCCTGCTGGACTACCAGCGCCAGCTGTCCCAGGTGCAACAGGACCTGGCGCAGAACAGCGGCGAAAGCGGGCGGGTCGAGCAGGGCATTGTCGAGTCGCGTCTCAAGCTCTCCCAGCACAGCGAGGAGTACCAGAAGGAAGTGCGCGGCCAACTGGCCGAGGCCCAGCTCAAGAGCCTGACCCTGGAGCAGCAGCTGCGCTCGGCGGATTTCAATTTGCAGCACAGCGAGATCGTCGCGCCGGCGGAGGGCATAGCGGTCAACCTCAGCGTGCACACCGAAGGCGCGGTGATCCGTGCCGGGGAAACCCTGCTGGAGATCGTGCCCCAGGGCGAACGCCTGGAAGTCGAGGGGCACCTGCCGGTCAACCTGGTGGACAAGGTCGGCAGCCATCTGCCGGTGGACATCCTGTTCACCGCCTTCAACCAGAGCCGCACGCCACGGGTGCCCGGCGAAGTCAGCCTGATCTCCGCCGACCAGTTGCTCGATGAGAAGACCGGCGCGCCGTATTACGTGCTGCGCACGTCGGTGAGCGACATGGCCCTGGAAAAACTCCACGGGCTGGTGATCAAGCCGGGCATGCCCGCCGAGATGTTCGTGCGGACCGGCGAGCGCTCGCTGCTCAACTATCTGTTCAAACCCCTGCTGGACCGCGCGGGTTCCGCGCTGACCGAGCAATAGGATGTTTCACCGAATGAAGACACTGTCGATGATCGTGGCAACGATGTCCCTGTTGGTCAGCACCGGCAGCCAGGCCATGGGGCCGTTCCAGGTGTATGAGCAGGCGCTGCGCAATGACCCGGTATTCCTCGGCGCGCTCAAGGAGCGCGATGCCGGCCAGGAAAACCGCGCCATTGGCCGGGCCGGCCTGCTGCCGAAGATTTCCTATAACTACAACCAGGGCCGTAACGATTCGCGGGCCACCTATCTCAGCGAACGGGGCAACGCCCACGAGGACCGTCACTACACCAGCTCCGGCTCGACGCTGATGCTGCAACAACCGCTGATCGACTACGAGGCCTATGCCAATTACCGCAAAGGCGTGGCCCAGGCGTTGTTCGCCGATGAAACCTTTCGCGGCAAGAGCCAGGAACTGCTGGTGCGGGTCCTGACCTATTACACCAAGGCGTTGTTTGCCCAGGACCAGATCGAGATCGCCCAGGCCCGCAAGAAAGCCTATGGGGAGCAGTTCCAGCAGAACGAGCATCTGTTCCGCCAGGGCGAGGGCACGCGCACCGATATTCTCGAAGCCGAGTCGCGTTTCGAGCTGGCCACCGCCGAGGAAATCGAAGCCCGGAACGAACAGGATGCCGCCCTGCGCGAACTGGGGGCGCTGATCGGCGTAGCGTCGGTGGATGTTTCCGAACTGGCGCCACTGGCCCGGACCTTTCAGTCGTTTCCCCTGGAGCCGGCCAACTTCGATACCTGGCACGCCATGGCCCTGGAGAACAACCCGACCCTGGCGTCCCAGCGCCAGGCCCTGGAGGTGGCCCATTATGAAGTGGAGCGCAACCGCGCCGGGCACTTGCCCAAGCTCAATGCCTACGCCAGCGTGCGCAAGAGCGAGTCCGACAGCGGCAACACCTACAACCAGCGCTACGACACCAACACCATCGGTTTCGAGGTGAACGTGCCGTTGTTCGCCGGTGGCGGCGTCTCGGCGTCGGTGCGCCAGGCCAGCGCCAATCTGGAACAGGCCGAATACGAACTGGACGGCAAGACCCGCGAAACCCTGATCGAGCTGCGTCGCCAGTTCAGTGCCTGCCTGTCGGGGGTGAGCAAGTTGCGCGCCTACCAGAAGGCCCTGAGTTCGGCCGAAGCCCTGGTGGTCTCGACCAGGCAGAGCATCCTCGGCGGCGAGCGGGTCAACCTCGATGCGCTGAACGCCGAGCAGCAGCTCTACAGCACCCGGCGCGACCTGGCCCAGGCGCGCTATGACTACCTGATGGCCTGGACCAAATTGCATTACTACGCGGGCACCTTGCGCGAAACCGACCTGGCCAGGGTCGACGAGGCCTTCATACGACAATGATTCCAACCAGCAAGGAGGCAATACCATGGGTGTGTTTGACTATAAAAACGCAGGAACCGAGGCTTCGAAAGCACTGTATTCCGATGCAATGGCGATCACCTTGTACTCCTACCACAACCTCGATAACGGCTTTGCCGTGGGCTACCAGCAGAACGGCTTCGGTCTCGGCCTGCCAGCAACCCTGGTCAAGGCCCTGATCGGTGGCACGGATGCCCAGGGGGTCATCCCCGGGATCCCCTGGAACCCGGACTCGGAGAAAGCTGCGCTGGCGGCGGTGAAGGCCGCCGGCTGGACACCCATCAGTGCCGCGCAACTGGGCTACGGCGGCAAGACCGACGCCCGCGGCACCTTCTATGGCGAGAAGGCCGGCTACACCACGGCGCAGGCGGAAATCCTCGGCAAGTACGACGCCAGCGGACACCTGACCGAGATCGGCGTGTCCTTCCGTGGCACCAGCGGGCCGCGGGAAAGCCAGATCAGCGACACCATCGGCGATGCGATCAACGACTTGCTGGCGGCCATCGGACCCAAGGATTACGCGAAGAACTACAGCGCCAATGCCTTCGAAGGCCTGCTCAAGAGCGTGGCGACCTTTGCCGCGGCCAACGGTCTTTCCGGCAAGGACGTGCTGGTCAGCGGCCACAGCCTCGGCGGGCTGGCGGTCAACAGCGTGGCCGACCTGAGCAAGGACCATTGGGGTGGTTTCTACAAGGATGCCAACTACATCGCCTTTGCTTCACCGACCCAGAGCGGCCCGGGCACCCAGGTGCTGAATATCGGTTATGAAAACGACCCGGTGTTCCGCGCCCTCGACGGCTCCAACCTGACCCTGGCGACCCTGGGTGTGCACGATGCCAACAAGGCGTCGGCGACCAACAATATCGTCAGCTTCAACGACCATTACGCGTCCGATGCCTGGAATGTGCTGCCGTTTTCCATCGGTAACGTCGCCACCTGGATTTCCCATCTGCCGACGGCCTATGGCGATGGCTTGAATCGGGTGCTGGGGTCGCAGTTCTACAACCTGACCAGCAAGGACTCGACCATCATCGTCGCCAACCTGTCGGATCCGGCGCGGGACAAGACCTGGGTGCAGGATCTCAATCGCAATGCCGAAACCCATAGTGGCAGCACCTTTATCATCGGTAGCGACGCCAACGATCTGCTCAAGGGAGGGCGTGGCAACGATTACATCGAGGGGCGCGGCGGTAACGATACCTTCCGCGATGACGGTGGCTACAACATCATTCTCGGCGGCAAGGGCAACAACACCTTCGATCTGCAGAAGTCCCTGGCCAGCTTCGATATCGCCAATGACGGCCACGGCAGCTTGTATATCCGTGATGCCAGTGGCGGGATCACCATCGCCCAGAATATCGGCACCCTGGTCAGCAAGGAGTCGAGCCTGGTGTTCTTCAACAAGGACGTGGCCCATGTGGTGGGCAACCAGAGCTTGTCCGAGGGGAGTTACGTCAACTCGCAGGTCGGCAGCGATGGGGCCGATACCCTGACGGCGAAGTCTTCGGGGGAGTGGTTGCTGGGTAATGGCGGCGACGATCATCTGATTGGCGCGATCAAGGGGGGGAACGTGTTTATCGGTGGTGCCGGCAATGACCTGATGGATGCGAAGGGCGGGGGCAATACCTTCCTGTTCAACGGCTTCAACGGATCGTTCGGCCAGGACAAGATCACCGGCTTCCAGGCTTCCGACAAACTGGTGTTCATGGGGTATGCCGATTCCCAGGGACACACTATCCAGGACCACGCCAAGGTGGTGGGACACGATACCGTGCTGACCTTCGGGTCGGATTCGGTGACGTTGGTGGGGGTAGGGCTGGATGTGCTGAAGGGGGCGAGTGTCGTTATCGCCTGATGCTGTAATACAGGAAACGATAGCAGCCTCCAGGCCGCCAAAAGCTTCGCGGGCAAGCCCTGCTCCTACAGTGAGTCGTCGTTTGCTGATCTTGTGTACGACACCGAACTGTAGGAGCAGGGCTTGCCCGCGAAGAGGCCCGAGATCGCTCAAAGCCTCTCTGGCAAGCCAGGCTCCTACAGGTTTTACGGTAGCTTCAACAGCACATAATCGTTCTTGTCGAACCGCTGGCTGAGTACTGGCGTCAGATCGCCGATAGCCGTGCCTTTCAGGGCGTCATACTGATCCTTGCCCATCATCACCCACGCCGGTCGCGCCACGCCCTGAAGCTGCTCAGGCGTTTCGGTGAAGATCGGCTGCAGATCGCCCTCGGCATTGACCATGAACTTGATCGCCCGTCCATCCTTGCCCACCGCGTGCATGACCAGCGGCGCAGGATCCTTTTGCATCAACTGCTGGGTCGCCTGGGTAAAGGCGCGGGTATCGTAGGCGACGCGTTCGGTCGGCTCGACAATCAGGATATAGCTGCTCCACAGCGCCAGCACCGCACAACCGGCCAGCCCGAGCGCGCGCCAGCGGGCGTTGAACAACGCCACCACGGCGATCAGTTGCAAGGCCCCGACCAGATAGGGCGCGACGCCCAGGGTTGGCAGTTCTTCAGGGAAGCGCCGGTGCAACATGAACATCCCGACAATCAGCAGGCCCGGCAGGATCAACCAGAGACCCTGGATCAGCCCACGCAGCCAGGCAAACAGACGGCCTTTCCCGACCTGGAACGGATAGGCGGCAATGATCGCCGCCATCGGTACCATCGGCAGGATATAACGGGCTTTTTTCGCCTGGGGCACCGACAGGCCGAGCATCACGATCAAGCCGGCCGCGACCGCGTAGAGGGTCAGTTGCAAGGCCGGCCCACGATGCTGGCGACCGGTTGTCAGAATGGCAACCAGAACCAGCACGGCCAATGGATAAGCCAGGGCGTAGTTGCCAAAAGCGCTGCTGAAGTAATACAGCGTACCGCTGGAGCCCGCCGAGCCGTCCATGCGGCCGGTGAACTGCATACGGATCACTTCTTGGAGGAAGGCCGGGCCGCCATCGAGCGAGGCCAGCCACAACAGCAGGCCGATGCAGGCTGCCAGCAGGAACAGGGCCTGGAAGCCAAACACGAACAACCGGCGCCATTGACCGCTGAGCAGGTAGAAGCTGCACAGCATGCCGGTGGGGATCACCAGGCCCATGGGGCCGCGAATGGCAAAACCGAGCACCAGCAGCGCCAGGAGCAGCACGCTGCGTTTCGGCGCGCCGTAGTATTTGGCGGCATAACCCAGGTAGAACACCGCCAGGGACACGGCGGCGAGCATCTGGTCGAGGGATACCGCGCGGGTTTCAATCAGGAAATTATTGGTCAGCAACAGCAAGGCAATGCTCAGCAGCGCCCAACGGGGCGAATGCGGGGCCACCAGCCGGTACATCAGCACCACGATCCAGGCCGAGGCCAGGGCGCTCGGCAGCCAGGCGGCGAGGGCGTTGACCGAGCCGAACGGCAGCGACAGCAACCAGATCAACAGGGTGGAAAATGCCGAATAGTCCGGATACGGCTCGCCATAGGTGGTCGGGAAGAAACTCGGACCATGGCGCAGCATTTCCTCGGCGAACAGCACGAAGCGCGAGTCGAAACCGATGGCGGCTTGCTGATAGACGCCGGCGATAAACAGCAGCAGGGCGATCAGGCCCAGGCCGAGGGATTGGCGATTCAGGGTGTTACGGGATGAGGACGTCAATGTCACGGCCGTGGACCTAAAACAACGGGCAAGCCCGTTAGGAACGAAAACGCGGTCATTTTTTCGAAATGACCGCGTCGTTTGTTTGCTCAGTAACCCTATGCAAGGGTCAGGGCATCATTCCAGACCGTGACGGGTCACCGGCAGATCCAGCGACGCACCGCGACCGATCGCAAAGTAGGTGAAACCTTTGCGCTGCATGCGGTTGGCGTCGAACAGGTTACGGCCGTCGAAGATCACCGGCGCTTTCAGGCGCTGCTTGATCAGTTCGAAGTCCGGTGCCTTGAACTGCTGCCATTCGGTGCAGATGATCAGCGCATCGGCGCCGACCAGGGCCGATTCCGGCGTGCCCATCAGCGACAGGCCCGGCTCATCCGGATAGATGCGCTGGGTTTCCTGCATGGCTTCCGGGTCGAACGCGCGAACCTGGGCGCCGGCCGCCCACAGGGCTTCCATCAGCACGCGGCTCGGTGCGTCGCGCATATCGTCGGTGTTCGGCTTGAACGCCAGGCCCCAGAGGGCGAAGGTCTTGCCTTTCAGGTCACCCTTGTAGAACGCGTTCAGGCGGTCGAACAGCTTGTGCTTCTGACGCTCGTTGATCGCTTCGACCGCTTGCAGCAGGTCGCTCGAGCAGTTGGCTGCCTGGGCGCTGTGGATCAGGGCGCGCATGTCTTTCGGGAAGCACGAACCGCCGTAGCCGCAGCCCGGGTAGATGAAGTGGTAACCGATGCGCTGGTCGGCGCCGATGCCCATGCGCACGGCTTCGATGTCCGCGCCCAGGTGTTCGGCCAGTTCGGCGATCTGGTTGATAAAGCTGATCTTGGTCGCCAGCATGCAGTTGGCGGCGTACTTGGTCAGCTCGGCGCTGCGCAGGTCCATGAACATGATGCGGTCATGGTTGCGGTTGAACGGGGCGTAGAGGTCGCGCATCACTTCGCGGACTTCTTCACGCTCGCAGCCGATAACGATCCGGTCCGGACGACGGCAGTCTTCCACCGCCGAACCTTCCTTGAGGAATTCCGGGTTGGAGACGATATCGAATTCCAGGGTCCGGCCGACTTTGTCCAGGGCGGCTTGAATGTGCGCGCGCAGGGTGTCGCCGGTGCCGACCGGAACGGTGGATTTTTCCACCAGGATCAGCGGATCGACGCGGTGACGGACCACGGCATCGCCCACCGAGAGGACGTACTTCAGGTCAGCCGAACCGTCTTCGTCCGACGGCGTGCCGACGGCGATAAACAGCACCTGGCCATGCTCGATCGCCAGCTTTTCGTCGCTGGTGAAGTGCAGGCGGCCGCTTTCCAGGTTGCTCTTGACCATGGTCTCCAGCCCTGGTTCGAAGATGGGGATGTGGCCTTTACGCAGCAAGTCGATCTTGTTCTGGTCGACGTCCATGCAGACGACATCATGACCGACTTCGGCCAGCACAGTCGCCTGCACCAGACCGACATAACCGCTACCAATTACGCTGATTTTCATACGGAGTCCCTAGGACGGGGTATACGTGGAGAGTTGATCGTTAGCACGCCGAGAATGACCAGGGCCACTCCCAGCGATTTCGAAAGACTGAAGCTTTCATTGAAAAACGGCAGGCCGGCGGCCAGCAGGTAGACCAGCGCGTAACTGACGCTGAGCAACGAGTAGGCCCGGCCCAATGGCAGGTCGCGCAAGGCGGCCAGCCAGCAGAGCATGGACAGGGCGTAGGCGAGGATCGATGCCGCCACTACACCCAAGGCGAGTAACGATACGTCCTGAGTCATCAGGGCGTCCAGCCACTGTGTCGGTTCCGGCAGGCGGGTCATGCTCCAGCGCATGCCCAACTGGGCACCGCTGACCAGCAGGACGCTGCCGGTGGCCAGGGTAAAACCGCGAGCCTGGCTCATACGTGACGCCCCAACAGGACCACACCGGCGATGATCAACGCCACGCCCAACCAATGGCGGGTGTCGATCGACTCCTTGAACAGGTAGTGCGCCACCAGGGTGATCAGGACAAAGTTCAGGCTGAGCATCGGATAGGCAATCCCGACCTCCAGCCGTTGCAGGACCAGCAGCCAGACCAGCAGGCCGAAACCGAGGCTGGCCAGGGCCAGCCACAGCCAGGGCGAACGCAGTTTGTGCAGGACGCCCAGGTCCGGGCCGCGCCAGCTTTCGACGGCGAACTTCTGCGCGACCTGCCCCAGGCACGTCAGCAGGCAGGCGCTGAGCAACAAGATCAGGGTCATGGGGTGGTCTTCGAAAAAATCAGGATAACCATGTTGCCTTCTTCATAGCGAACATGATCCTTGGGCAGCAGGTCGATCTCGTGCAGTTCGTCCTCATCCTTGACGCGCATCACCACACCGACCGGGCCTTCACGCCGGGCGTTGTCCATCCAGGCCTGGATCTGGCTCAGATCCTGAGCGCGACCGGCGGTCTCGGGATAACCCAGGCCGTACTGCAATTCACCCTGGGTGTTGTAGAGGGTGATATCGCTGCGTTTCATGCGCCAGGCCAGCGCCGAAGCGGCACCCAGGTCGTTGCTCAGGAAGTGACGGCTCTGGCTCAACTCTTCGGCATGGTGGGCGATGAACTGGTCGGGCATCTTGTTGTGCACGATGACGTTCGGCATCGCCGCCGGCAGCAGCAATACCAGCATGCCCATGCCCAGCGCCGGGGTGGCCCAGAAGGTCAGCGGCTTGAGCAGGGGCAGGAGATTGACCAGGATCCAGCTGCTGATGAACACGCAGAGCAGGGTCAGGTGCAACGGCTCGTTATCGTAGAACGGCTGCTTGATCTGGAAATACACCAGCGCCGCCAGTCCCGCCAGGCCCAACACCAGGTTGAGCAGGCCGTTGAGACGAGGAACCTGGCCTTGGGCAAGCTTGATGCGATCCATCAGCGAATGCCCCATCAGTAATGCCAGGGGCATCAGGCACGGCATGATGTAGGTCGGCAGCTTGCCGCGGCTGAGGCTGAAGAACGCCAGTGGCAGCAACAGCCAGAGCAGCAGGAACAGGGTGATGCGCTGACCCTTGGTACGCCAGGCGTCCTTCAGGGTCACCGGGAACAGCACTGCCCATGGCAGGCTGGAAGCCACGATCATCGGCAGGTAGAACCACCAAGGCCGGGTGTGTTGCGCGTCTTCGGCGGCAAAACGACGGATATGCTCGTGCCAGAAGAAGAAGCGCCAGTAGTCCGGTTCCTGGAGGTGAACCGCCAGGACCCAGGGCAGGCTGATCAGCGTGGCCACGACCACGGCCACCAGGCCATAACCCACCAGTTCGCGAAAACGCTTCTGCCAGATCATGTAGGGCAGGGCGATCAGCACCGGCAACAGCAGGGCGAGGAAACCCTTGGTCATGAAACCCATGCCGCAGGCCAGGCCCAGGGCCACCCACGACCACAGGCGTGCCCGTGGGGTACTGCCGTCGATGGCGAACCACAGGGCGACGAAGCTCAGGTTGACCCAGAAGGTGAACTGCGGATCGAGGTTGGCATACCCGGCTTGCCCGGCGATCAGGCCGAAGCTCATGTACAACGCGGCGCAGGCAAACTGCTTGCGTTCGTCGTTCCACAGGCGTCCGGCAATCAGATAGACCAGCAGCACGCTCAGCCCGGTGCTCAGGGCCGAAGCGAAACGCACGCCGAAAAAGTTCTCACCGAAAATGGCCTGACCGATGGCGATCATCCAGTAGCCGGCGATGGGTTTTTCGAAGTAGCGCAGGTCCATGAAATGCGGCGACGCCCAGTGGCCGTGCCGGAGCATTTCCTGGCCGATCTGGGCGTAGCGGGTTTCGTCGGGAATCCACATGCCATGGGTGACCAGTGGCAGGAGGTAGAACAGCAGAAAAGCGAGAAACAGCAACGGCAAAGCCCAGCGCCTGGTCATCCCTGCTGTACCCCAAGCCAGCCTTCACGGCCGCCGAGGGTGCCACGGACCAATTGCCCTGCGGGCAGGCGGTCCAGTTGGGCCGGCAATAGATTGACCAGGGGTTGGAACTCGATATCGCGCGCCTTGGCCTGGGCCAGCAGCTGGCGAAACTCGTTTGCCATCAGAATCCCTTCTACTTCTGCGTGAATCGTGTAGACATTCAGGCGCGCCGGACTGAACCGGTCGAGAATGAACGCATTGAAATCTTTCGCGGCCAGATCCGCACCCACGACTTCGTCGAAGGTAGGCAGGTCCACGGGAATTTGCGGGGTCCCCAGGCTGCCATCCGCCAGCCGTGGCAGAAACAGACCGTGCCCGCGGCAGTCGCTGTTATAGCGAAAACCGAAATGCTCCTTGGCTTGCACGACACGCTCGTCCGCCCGCCAACCGGCGGTGGCCGAACATTCGACGGCTTGCCCGGTGATATCGCTCAGGCAATCGACGCCGCGACGGATCTGTTCGATCAGTTCGGCTTCGCTCCAGCGCCCGGCGTTGGCCTGCCAGCCGTGGTGATCCCAGGCGTGCAGGCCGACCTCATGGCCGGCGGCCAGGGTCTGGCGCATCAGATGCCCCAGATCCCGACCGATCGGCTTGCCTGGCCAGGCAGTGCCGGCCAGCAAGATGTCCCAGCCATAAAGACTGGCAGCCTTGGAACGCAGCATCTTCAGGAGGAACTGGGGTTTGATGAGGCGCCACAAGTGGCGCCCCATGTTGTCCGGTCCAACGCTGAAGAAGAACGTCGCCTTGACCTGGGCCTCGTCGAGCAGTTCCAGCAACCGCGGTACCCCTTCACGGGTGCCGCGATAGGTGTCCACATCGATGCGAAGTCCAGCCTGCATCAGCGCTTGTCCGCGATTTCGAGCATGGCTTCTTTCAGGAAGAAGTCCAGGGTGTTACCGATGGTTTCGCTCATCTCGACGGTCGGCTCCCAGTTCAGCAGGCGCTTGGCGTTTTCGACGCTTGGTTTGCGGTGCGACACGTCCTGGTAGCCAGTACCGTAGAACGCCTTGCTTTCCACGTCGCGGAAACCGGCGAACGGAGGGAAGTTGCTGCGCAGCGGGTGAGCTTCGAACTGACGCAGCAGTTCTTCGCCCAGCTGACGGATGCTGGCTTCGTTGTCCGGGCTACCGATGTTGATGACCTGGCCGTTGCAGCAGTCGTTCTCGTTGTCGACGATACGGGCCAGGGCCTCGATGCCGTCGGCGATGTCGGTGAAGCAGCGCTTCTGCTCGCCGCCGTCGAACAGACGGATCGGAGTACCTTCCACCAGGTTCAGGATCAGCTGGGTGATGGCACGGGAGCTGCCGATACGCGCCGAATCCAGACGGTCCAGACGTGGACCCATCCAGTTGAACGGACGGAACAGGGTGAAGTTCAGGCCCTTGGCGCCGTAAGCCCAGATCACGCGGTCCAGCAGTTGCTTGGAGACCGAGTAGATCCAGCGCTGCTTGTTGATCGGGCCAACGATCAGGTTCGAGGTGTCTTCGTCGAAGTTCTCGTCCTGACACATGCCGTAGACTTCGGAAGTCGACGGGAAGATCACGCGCTTGTTGTACTTGACGCAGTAGCGAACCAGCTTCAGGTTTTCTTCGAAGTCCAGTTCGAATACGCGCAGCGGGTTGCGGGTGTATTCGATCGGGGTGGCGATGGCCACCAGCGGCAGGACCACGTCGCACTTCTTGATGTGATACTCGATCCACTCGGAGTGGATGCTGATATCGCCTTCGACGAAGTGGAAGTTCGGGTGGCTGCGCAGGCGCTCGATGGCGTCGGAGCCGATGTCCAGACCGTAGACGTCGTACTTGTCGTCACGCAGCAGGCGCTCGGACAGGTGGTTACCGATGAAGCCGTTGACGCCCAGGATCAGTACGCGGGTACGACGTGGCTTGCGGCCCGACTCGGCGCCACGCAGGAAGGAACCGTCCACCAGGCCCAGTTCGTTGGCCAGTTGCGGGCCGCTGAGGAAGAGGCCGGCGTCGTTGCGCTGACCGGCCTTGATCACCAGGGAGTCTTCACCGCAAGCGATGCGCAGCGGGTCGACGCTGATCACACGGCCAGGGGCCTGACCTTCGTTGCCCTTGACGACTTCGGCGCTCCAGACGATCAGCTTGTGCTCGCCCACGGCGCAGAAGGCACCCGGGTAAGGTTGGGTCACGGCGCGGACCAGGTTGAACAGCTCTTCGGCAGGCTTTTTCCAGACCAGCTTGCCGTCAGCCGGGGTACGGCGACCGAAGTAGGTGGCCTTGGACTCGTCCTGGGCGGTTTCGCTCAGTTTGCCAGCGGCCAGTTGTGGCAGGGCTTCACCCAGCAGGGCTGCAGCGCTGTCACGCAGCTTGGTGTGCAGGGTCAGGGCGGTGTCGGCACGGTCGATGGCGACGCGGTTCTGCGCCAGGATGCCACCGGCATCGGCACGCTTGACCATGCGGTGCAGGGTCACGCCGGTTTCGGTTTCGCCGTTGACCAGCACCCAGTTGGCCGGTGCGCGACCGCGGTAGCGTGGCAGCAGGGAGCCGTGCAGGTTGAACGCGCCGTTCTTGGCGGTGGCCAGCAGCTCTTCGCTCAACAGGTTGCGGTAGTAGAACGAGAAGATGTAGTCCGGGCTCAGCTTGGCAATGCGCTCGATCCACAGAGGATGGTTGGCATCTTCCGGGGCGTGCACGGTAATGCCCTTGCGAGCACAGAGTTGCGCTACGGAACCGTAGAAGGCGTTCTCCTTCGGGTCGTCGGCATGGGTGAACACTGCGGCGATGTCGTAACCTGCGGCGAGCAGGGACTCGATGCCGGTGCAACCAATATCGTGATAGGCGAAGACGACAACTTTCGGATTCATGGTGCGACCTGATTGGAGGTAGTAGTAGAAGGGGTATCACCAGCAGCGCTGGCAGGAGACGGCTGGCTACGCAGCACTTTCTCGATGAAGAAGCGCGGACGTGCACGCACGTCACTGTACATGCGGCCCAGGTATTCACCCAGGAGCCCCATGCCGATGAACTGGCCGCCGGTAAAGACGAACAGGATAGCAAACAGCACGAACGAACCGTCACCGGCCCAGGCGGCGCCGAAGATCAGGCGCAGCACCACCAGCAGGATGGCGAACAGGGCGCCGAGACCGGCCATGGTGAAACCGATGATGCTCAACAGCCGCAGGGGCGTGGTGGTCATGCAGGTGACCAGGTCGAACATCAGGTTGATCAGGCGCATCGGGCTGTATTTCGAGTCACCGTGCTCGCGCTCGGCGTGCTGCACCAGCACTTCGGTGGTGTGCCGGGCAAAACTGTTGGCCAGGATCGGGATAAAGGTGCTGCGCTCGCGGCAGGCCAGCATCGCGTCGACGATGGTCCGGCGATAGGCGCGCAGCATGCAGCCGTAGTCGCTCATGGCGACGCCGGTGGAACGTTGCACGGCCATGTTGATCAGGCGCGACGGCCAGCGGCGCAGGGCCGAGTCCTGGCGATTGTTGCGCACGGTGCCGACCACGTCGAAGCCCAGGGCACACTGTTCCACCAGACGCGGAATTTCTTCCGGCGGGTTCTGCAGGTCGGCGTCCAGGGTGATGACCACATCACCGGTGGATTGCTCGAAGCCGGCCATGATCGCGGCGTGCTGACCGTAGTTGCGGTTCAGGATCACGGCGATGACCTGGCTGCCTTCACGCTCGGCGGCTTCCTGGAGAATGTCGGCGGAGCGATCACGGCTGCCGTCGTCGACCAGGATGATTTCGACATCCTGGGTCAACTGCGAACAGGCCGCTTCGGTGCGGCGCAACAGTTCTGGCAGGCTCTGTTCTTCGTTATAGACCGGGATAACGATCGACACGCGCTGAATTGGATAAGGTTTCAAAGGCTTCTTTCCAGAATGGTTTCAATGGTGCGGCGATGCTTCAAGCCAGCCGATAGCATGCCGGACTCAACGCTCGGGCACAATGAACGATGCCTTTTATGCGGACAAGCATAGAGGCATGACCGTGGGATGATACAGGGGTAATAAAAGACATGCGGCGATTTAAGCCTAAAAAAATGAAATGTCAAAGCTGCATTGCAGCGTTATGTTCATGATTTTTATCAATTCCCTGGCCCGAAGCGCGGGCAGGATTCTACGGTAAACGCCCAAATGTGAAAAGCCTATGAAGAAGAGATGAACGACCTGTTGTTTTTGCTCAATAGACAGCGGCGATTCAGGTAATCTGTGTGGCCGCGCAAATAAGAGTCGCCTTCCTGTGTTTGGAGCAAGGCCCCGATGAACCAATACGCGCCGCACGACTGGCAGCCCCACGAGCGCCCCAGCCTGCCCGGATCGCCGTCGACGCCGTTGCATTCCACGCCCAGGCGCTGGGCCTATGCCATGGTCGGACTGCTGGTGGCCTTGACCGGCGGCCTCGGCAATTCGCTGGTGATCGCCAATTTGCCGTACCTGCAAGGCGCCCTGGGCTCGACCACGGCGGAGATCGCCTGGTTGCCGGCGGCCTATGTCATGACCAATGTCTCGATGAACCTGTTGCTGGTGAAATTTCGCCAGCAATTCGGCTTGCGAGCCTTCACCGAGGTGTTCCTGGTGCTCTATGCGCTGGTGACCTTCGGCCATCTGTTCGTCAATGACCTGAGTTCGGCGATTGCCGTGCGTGCGGCCCACGGCATGGTCGGCGCGGCCCTGAGTTCCCTGGGCCTGTATTACATGATCCAGGCTTTTCCGGCGAAATGGCGGCTCAAGGCCCTGGTGCTGGGGCTGGGCACCTCGCAGTTGGCGCTGCCCCTGGCCCGGCTGTTTTCCGAGGACCTGCTGCAGATCGCCGAGTGGCGTGGGCTGTATCTGTTCGAGTTGGGACTGGCCCTGGCGGCCCTGGGCTGCGTGTTCCTGCTCAAGCTGCCGCCGGGCGATCGCTTCAAGACCTTTGAAAAACTCGATTTCCTGACCTTTGCCATCCTCGCTACCGGCGTGGCGCTGCTCTGCGCGGTGCTGTCCCTGGGGCGGATCGATTGGTGGCTGGAAGCGCCCTGGATCGGCATCGCCTCGGCGGCCTCGATCGTGCTGATCCTCGCCGGGCTGGCAATTGAACACAACCGCAGCAACCCGATGCTGATGACCCGCTGGCTGGGCAGCGGGGCGATGATCCGCCTGGGGCTGGCGGTGATCCTGATCCGCATGGTGCTCTCGGAGCAGTCCACCGGTGCGGTGGGCTTTCTCCAGGCCTTGAACATGGGCAGCGAACAGATGCGCAGCCTCTATGGGGTGATGCTGCTGGGCAGCATCGCCGGATTGGCGGCCAGTGCCCTGACCATTCACCCTGACCATCTGCTCAAGCCGCTGATCATTTCCCTGGCGCTGATGGCGGTCGGCTCGTCAATGGACAGCTTTTCCAACAACCTGACGCGTCCGGCCAATATGTACGCCAGTCAGTTCCTGCTGGCCTTCGGTGGGACCTTTTTCCTCGGCCCGACCATGGCCCTGGGCACCCGCAACGTGGTGACCAACCCGCGCAACCTGGTGAGCTTTTCGGTGTTGTTCGGGATCTGCAACAATCTCGGCGGCTTGATCGGCTCCGCGTTGCTGGGGACCTTCCAGGTGGCGAGGGAGAAATTCCACTCCAGCAGCATCGTCGAACACCTGACCCTGATCGATCCGCAGGTCGCCGCACGCCTGCAAAGCAGCAGCGCGGCCTATGCCGGGGTGATTTTCGACCCGTCGGCGCGCACCACCCAGGGCATGCAGGCGCTGGCCGCGTCGGCGACCCGCGAAGCGAATATCCTGGCCTATAACGATGTGTTCATGCTGATTGCGGTGATCGCGGTCCTGACCATGCTGTGGATCTTCGCCCGCAGCCTGTGGTTGCTCAGCATGAACAGGAAGATTGCCCGCAACGCCCCGTCTCCCACTCTCACCAGCGGTGCCCCTTCACGATGAGCGAACCTGCGACCACGACCAATGCCATTGCCGCCACCCCCGAAGGGGTCACCCCGGCCGGCGCTTCGTCCACCGAACCAAGGTCCCTGGGGGTGCGGATCGTCTCGTCCCTGGGCTTTGCCGCGATTGCCCTCACCGGTGTGCTGATCGTGTTGTATGCCTGGCAGCTGCCGCCGTTCGGCAGCGCCATCGAAAGCACCGAGAATGCCCTGGTGCGCGGACAGGTGACGTTGATCGGTCCGCAGCTCAGCGGCTATGTGTACGAAGTGCCGGTGCAGGACTTCCAGTTCGTCAAGGCCGGCGACCTGCTGGTGCGCCTCGACGACCGTATCTATAAGCAGCGACTGGACCAGGCCCTGGCCCAACTGGACGTGCAGAAGGCCGCCCTGGCCAACAACCTGCAGCAGCGCCGTAGCGCCGAGGCAACCATTGCCCAGCGCCAGGCGGCCCTCGACAACAGCCGGGCCCAGGTGCTCAAGAGCAGTGCCGACCTCAAGCGCAACGAAGCGCTGATCGCCGATGGCTCGGTGTCCCGGCGTGAACTCGACGTGACCCGTGCCGACCATGCCCAGACGGACGCGGCGGTGGCCCAGGCGAAGGCGGCGCTGGATATTTCCCGCCAGGACCTGCAAACCGTGTTGGTCAATCGCGGTTCACTGGAGGCGGCGGTGACCAACGCCGAGGCCGCGGTGGAGCTGGCGCGGATCGATTTGTCGAATACCCGGATCACCGCTCCCCGGGACGGCCAACTGGGGCAGATCGGCGTGCGCCTGGGGGCGTATGTGAACTCCGGCGCGCAGTTGATGGCCCTGGTGCCGGATCGGCACTGGGTGATCGCCAATATGAAGGAAACCCAGATGGCGGATGTGCGGGTGGGGCAGGCGGCGAGTTTTACCGTCGATGCCCTCAACCATCGTCGTTTCTCTGGCCGGGTACAGCGTATTGCCCCGGCGACCGGCTCGGAGTTCAGCCTGCTGCAGGCCGATAACGCCACCGGCAACTTCGTCAAGATCGCCCAGCGGGTGCCGGTACGGATCATCGTCGACCCGGGGCAGGAGGAGATCGACCGGCTGCGCCCGGGGCTGTCGGTGGTGGTGAGTATCGATACCGCCAGTCAGGTCCAGCCTGTGGAGCCTGACTGACAGGCTATCAGGGGCGCTGCTTATCCATCGCCTCGACCAGGGCATCGATGCGTTGCAGATGCTCGCGGTTGTCATGGTCCCAGGGATGGAAGCCGGGCTTGAAGTAATCCAGCCAGGGCAGGGCGATACGCGGGAACACACCGTGGCGGCCGAACAGGTACTTGAGCATGGACCAGCAACCTTTGAGCGGATGACCGGCCTTGCGGTCGGCGATCAGCAGGCGCACATGAAAGTCGAACACCACCAGCCAGAACATCAGCGTGGTGCTGAGCATGCTGCCGACACGGATCAGGTAGCGCCCCGGTCCCGGCTTGAGCGCGGCATTCCACACATCGAAGGCCACTGACTTGTGCTCGGTCTCCTCCAGCGCATGCCACATCCACATCTGCCGATAACCCTCGACCGAGTCGCCGAAGCGGCTCGGGTCGCGCAGCATCAGGTCGGCGAGCATTGCGGTGTAATGCTCCAGGGCAATGGTGATGCCCAGGTTGAAGGCGGGCGGGAAGTGCTTTTTCTGGAAATCGAGGATTATCCGCAACCGTCGATCGAGCTTGTGCGCCGGCAGGCCGGCGGCTTGCAGCATGTCGTTGTAGCGCAGGTGCTCGCGGCTGTGCATGGCTTCCTGGCCGATGAAACCCTGGATCTGGCGCTTGAGCTCGGGGTCGTGCACCCGATCCCGGTAATGGCGCACGCTGTCCATGAAGAACAGTTCGCCGGAGGGAAACAGCAAGGACAGGGCATTGAAGAAATGCGTGACCCACGGGCCCTGGGCATGCCAGTCCTTGGCACGCTCGGCGGGCAGGTCGACACGGACATCACGGCGTACAGGCAGCATGGCTGGCACTCCTTTCAATTGAGACCGCCGGCGTCACTGGCGTCGGGCCGGGTCTTGCGTTTGCCCGAGGGCGACATGCGTCGGGTGACGAACACCACCAGGGCCTGATAGGCGCTGGGCAGCAGGCGCACCAGCAGATCCAGGGCATGGGCGTCGCGGCCGATCAGCACCCGTCGACGGTTTCTTCGCACGCCGTGCAGGATCGTCCGGGCCGCCTGGTCGGCATCGGTGATAAAGAGTTTCTCGAAATCCGCCCGGGCCTGTTCATCGTTGTCGATCAGCAGGCCCTTGACGTTGTCACTGATCCGGCTGGAACGGGCGATATCGGTCTTGATGCCGCCAGGGTGCACGCAGGTGGCCGAGACACCTATGTCCATCAGGTCGAGTTCCTGGCGCAAGGACTCGGTAAAGCCGCGCACGGCGAACTTGCTGGCGTTGTAGGCGCTCATCCCCGGTTGGGCGAACAAGCCGAACACGCTGGAGGTGTTGATGATATGGCCGTGGCCGGTCTGCCTGAGGTAAGGCAGGAAGGCCTGGGTGCCATGGATCACACCCCAGAAATTGATCCCGATGATCCAGTCGAGGTCTTCCTGGCTCATGCCTTCGATGGTACTCGACAGGGCCACCCCGGCATTATTGAACACCAGGTTGACGCCGCCATGCTCGGCCGCCGTGGCGGCCGCCCAGTCGAACAGAGCCTGGCGTTCGGCGACATCGAGGACCCGGGTGGTGATGCGCAGCGGTAGTAGCGCGGCGGCCCGGGCCAGTTCCAGGGTCTGTGCCAGGCCCTGGGGATTCTTGTCCGCCAGGGCCAGGTGGCAACCTTCGCGGGCCAGGGCAATGGCCAGGGCGCGGCCCATGCCGGCACCGGCCCCGGTAATGGCGGCGACTTTACCGTCGAAGGTCTTCATGGGTGGCCTCCGGGGGATCGGGCTTGAACGGGAGCCGGTTCCGGGCTTGGGGATATCCGGGCAGAAACCTTGTAATCGCCGAGCTGGAAATGACGCGTGACCTGACGGAAACGCCAGGTCGAGCCGGGCCAGAGGGTGGTGTTCTTGCCGGTGCGCGGGTCCAGGTACCAGCTGCGACAGCCGCCGGTTGACCAGATAGCGCGCTGGAGTTGCTGCTGAAGCCGCTCGTTGTAGCGACTTTCCACTTCGGGCCTGATCTCCAGGGTCTCGATCCACTGGCTGCGCATTTGCGCAAGGGCCTGAAGGATATAGGTGACCTGGGCCTCGATCATCAGGATCATCGAGTTGTGCCCCAACCCGGTGTTCGGGCCGATGATCATGAAGAAGTTCGGGTAGCCCGGCAGGCAGCTACCCAGGTAGGCATGGGCGCCGTCGGCCCAGGCATCGAGCACGTCGAGGCCGTTGCGTCCGATGATCAGGCCCCGGGGCAGGGGTTCGGTGGCCTGGAAGCCGGTACCGAAGATCAGGCAGTCGACGGGGTGGCGGACACCGTCGGCGGTGACCACGGCATCGGTCTCGACCCGCGTTACCGCCTGGCTGACCACTTTCACGTGGCTGCGCGCCAGCGCCGGATAGTAGTCGTTGGAAATCAGGATGCGCTTGCAACCGATGGTGTAGTCGGGCGTCAGGGTCTTGCGCAATGTTGGCGCGGCCACCTGGCGGTGCAGATGGCGTACGGCAATTTTCTGTACCAGCGTCATCAACTTCGGATAGCGGGCGAAGGCAATCACCCGGCTTTCCAGGGCCCAGTAGATGGCCGAGCGGGCCAGCCGCTGGGTAAAGGGCAGGTGTCGGAACAACCAGCGTTCGGCCGTCGACAATTCGCGATCCGGCTTGGGCAGGATCCAGGGTGGCGTGCGCTGGAACAGGCTCAGGTGCGCCACCCTCGGGGCGATCCGCGGCACGAACTGGATGGCGCTGGCCCCGGTGCCGATCACCGCGACCCGTTTGCCTTCCAGTGCATAAGCATGATCCCAGTGCTGGGAATGGAAGCTTTTGCCCTGGAAGTCCGCCAGCCCCGGAATATCCGGCAGCGCGGGACGCGAGAGCCCACCCATGCCGGAAATCAGCACCCGTGCCGACAGCTGGCGTCCGTTGGCAAAGCTCAGGGCCCAGCGCTGTCGGCTTTCGTCGAACACTGCGCGGCTCAGGGTCATGTCGAAATGCAGGTGGGGAGTGACACCGAAATCCTTCGCGCAACGCTCAAGATAGGCACGGATTTCCGCCTGCGGTGCAAATTGCCGGCTCCAGTGCGGATTGGGCGCGAAAGAGAAGGAGTAGACATGCGACTGCACATCACAGGCGCAGCCGGGGTAGTGGTTGTCGCGCCAGGTGCCGCCCAGGCTGTCGGCCCGTTCGGCGACGAAGAAGTCGCTGATGCCGGCCTGTTTCAAGCGAATGGCCATGCACAATCCGGCAAAACCGGCGCCGATGATCGCAATATCAACGGCTTCGCCATCTGGCGGGGGTGACGAGTACGCATTCATGGTGTGTACCTCGATTGTGGCAACGCCTGCCGATGATTGGCGGCGCTGGATGAGTCCTCAGCATTGCATATTTAAATTAAATGTTTTAAAAAATAATTTAAATAACTTACCTGAAAATATCGCCTACGCTAGTGTTCTGCCGAACCCTGGCGACTCATCCGACCGATGGGCCTGTTTATCAGGTGTAGGCGATTCTCGAGGTGGCAGCCAATCCCGGCGCCGCGCCTTGGGCAGGGATGCAAGGGGCGAGCAATGGGATGGGGCGTTGGGGTTGCACTTTTTGCGGCGGCAAATGCCGCGCTATGGGTCATCAGCTCACGGATCAACCGGAGCATCGAAGCCGCGGTGCCCGCCGAGGGGCGTTTTATCGAGGTGGGCGGCGAATGGATTCATTATGTGGATGAGGGCAGCGGCCCGGCCCTGGTGATGATCCATGGACTGTCCGGCTGTGGACGCAACCTCACCTA
This sequence comes from Pseudomonas sp. MWU12-2037, assembly GCF_023242345.1. NCBI lineage: Bacteria > Pseudomonadati > Pseudomonadota > Gammaproteobacteria > Pseudomonadales > Pseudomonadaceae > Pseudomonas > Pseudomonas sp. MWU12-2037. The sequence continues at coordinate 317,615 of NZ_JALLIZ010000005.1, forward strand.
TGCCTTGTCGCCGCGTCTGCGCGAAGAGTTCCGGGTGATCACCCTGGACCGTCCCGGCTCCGGCTATTCTTCCCGTCACTCGGGCGCCGAGGTTGATATCCCGGCGCAGGCCAGGCTGATCGCCGAACTCATCGGCAAATTGGACCTCGATCGCCCGTTGGTACTCGGACATTCCCTCGGTGGCGCCTTGGCGCTGTCCCTGGCGCTGGATCATCCGCAGTCGGTTAGCGGCCTGGTGCTGGTAGCCCCCTTGACCCATCCCCAACCCCTCCTGCCTCCGGTGTTTCTGTCATTGGGGGTGAGGCCGGCATTCTTGCGCCGCTGGTTTGCGCGGGTCCTGGCCACGCCCATCGGGATGCTCGGGCGCAAGGCCCTGATCAGGGCAGTGTTCGCTCCCGAGCCGCCGCCCGATGACTTTGCCGAGCGCGGCGGCGGGTTGCTGGGCATGCGCAGCGATAACTTCTATTGCGCCTCCAGCGAGATCGCCACGGTGAACAACGATCTCCCGGATATGGTCAGGCGCTATCCCTCCCTCAAGCTGCCGGTGGGCCTGATCTATGGCTCCAAGGACCGCGTACTGAATTACCGCAAGCACGGCGAATCGATGCTCGGCAAGCTGCCAGGCCTGTCCCTGGAGATTGTCGAAGGGGCCGGACATATGTTGCCGGTCACCGCCGTGGAGCCGGTGGTCGAGCTGGTCCGCAGCATCGCCCTGCGGGCAAAACCGCAAGCCGGGCTCGCCGTGGATCAGGCAACCCCGGTGCTGGGGGCTTCCTGAGCGAGCGGCTGGCAGGTTGATCCAGCGCGACGTGACGACATTCAACATTCGATAAAAAAATAGTTGACGAGCTAACGAGATCGGGCTAAATATTTAAAAAAATGTTTTGAATGTTTTTTTTAAAAGTGCAATTGAGCGATTAAAATAATGAAAATAACGCTTTCTGACGCATTTGCTTTCTCCCTGCCTGCCCATCAGTCGAATGCGCGGCCGTGTGCAGTTGTGATCCTGCGGAGGCTGCCATGAGCGCTTCCCTGGTGGCACCCGGGATCTGGACCGACGGCAAGCGGCATCTGTGGTGGCTCGGTGCTTTGCCAATGGCCACGCCACTCTTGTCCGGCCTGTTTGCCCTTACCACCGGCATCCAGTCCTTGTGGTGGAGCGGGGTGCTGGTGATCTTCGGGCTGATCCCGATGATCGACGGCCTGTTCGGCGAAGACCGCAACAATCCACCGGAAACCATGGTTCCGGATCTTGAGAAACAGACCTACTACCGCTGGATCATCTACACCTGCGTGGCCCTGGTCACCCTGTCGATGATCAGCACCGCCTGGCTGGCGGCGGGCGGCATCGACTGGTTGATCGGCGGTGGTCTGCTGCGGCTCGGCGAGGCGTGGTCGTTGCACGGTGGTCTGGCGAGCCTGATGGGCTATATCACCGAGCGTGCCCAGGTGCACGGCAGCGTCGGTGCCTTCACCTACCTGGGGATGGCAATGTCCACCGGGGCCGCCACCGGGATCGCCATCAACATTGCCCATGAGCTGGGACACAAGACCCGGCCACTGGAGCAGTTCCTGGCGAAGTTGTCCCTGGCGCCGACCTTCTATGGCCACTTCTTCGTCGAGCACAATCGCGGCCATCACGTGCGGGTTGCCACCCCGGAAGACCCGGCCAGCTCGCGACTGGGAGAAAGTTTCTGGCGCTTCCTGCCGCGCTCGGTCTACCACAGCCTGCGTTCGGCCTGGCATCTGGAGCGTGATCGGCTGGGCAAGCTCGGGCTGCCGGCCCTGCACTGGAAAAACACCGTGCTCGGCGCCTGGATGTTCAGCGTGGTGATGTGGGGCGGCTTGATCCTCTGGCTGGGCAGCGCGGTAATTCCCTTCCTGCTGATCCAGGGGATCTACGGGTTCTCGTTGCTGGAAGTGGTGAACTATGTCGAACACTACGGCCTGTTGCGCCAGAAGTTACCCAATGGCCGTTATGAGCGCTGTTCTCCACGGCACTCCTGGAACAGTAATCGGATTGTCACCAATATCTTTCTCTTTCAACTTCAGCGGCATTCCGATCACCATGCTTACCCGACACGCAGTTATCAGGCCTTGCGTCACTTCGATGAATCGCCGCAACTGCCATACGGTTACGCAAGTATGATTGTCTGGGCCTATGTACCGTTTCTCTGGCGGCGGCTGATGGATCACCGGGTATTGGCGCACTATGAGGGCAATGTGCGGCTGGCCAACTTGCAACCCTCCCGACGCTTGGAGTTATTAAAGCGCTACGGCACTCGTCACACTGATTGAATAGAACCATTGAATAACATGCCCATTTTTCAAAGTGCGCATGGCGGGAAGACTCACGCCAAGATTGGCGAAGGGGCCCCGGATGGAAGATGAAGTTGCTCCATAAAACAACAATAAAGACCAGGAAGGACATCAGCCATGCACTCAATTCTATTAGCTTTTCGGGTACTTGCGGTACTGCTGGGTTTTTCGGCCGTGGCCCCGGCGTTTGCCGCCGCGCGGATGGAACCGGCCAATAGCGAGTTCAGCGCCAAGGGCCCGATCAGTTTTGCCAAGAGCATCATCAATGCCGACTGCACCCTTGAAGTCAGCGGCCGGATCAGCGCCGACGGCAGTTATGCCAGTGTCGAGAAGGTCGGTTTCGACGGTGGCCTGAAGTGCGGCCAGGTCGAGGCCACGCACTTGCCCTGGAAGCTGGTGGCCAGGGATGAGGGCAGCGGCTCGATGTCCGGTATCCAGGTCACGGTGCATGCCCCCTTTGTCGGTGGTGATTGCGGGCCGACCACGGCAACCGGGACCTGGAACAACAGCAGCGGAAAACTCCAGGCGGTGGATGTGGCATTGGACGGCGGCTGCACCATCAAGACGGTATCGATCCAGATGCCGCCGAACTTTCGGGTTGTGCCCTGAATGGAATAACCCGTTATTGGACGGCTGTTAAAAAGTTATACAGCGGATTTTGAAAGTTTGGCTGGAAAAGGAAGCTCGGTCGCTGTTGCTGTCGTGGTACTCCGTGTTGTCCGTAAAGGCCATTACCCCCGGCGAAATGAATCGCCATACCATGCGAGGAATAACAACAATGAAAGGCATCAAAACTCTTGTATCGTTTACTGCCATTGCTGTCTGCTTAGGCGCGGCATCCATGGTCAACGCTGCAACCATTACTCCGGTCAACACCACCTTCAGCGCACCCGGCACCATTACGGTGAAATCCCCGGCGTCGTTCAACCTGCCGGTGACCTGCAACATCACTTTCACCGGCAAGACCGCCGCTAACGGGGCCTCGGCGTCGATTACCGCGGCCACTGTCAGTGGTTCCAACTCGCTGTGCGGTGTGCCGGTGATGCAGAACCTGCCCTGGACGCTGACTCCTACCAGCACCAGCACCGCAACGGTGTCCGGCGTCAGCTTCAGTGTCATTTCGAACTGCGGCACCGCGACGATCAACACCAACTATGGTGGCGGCGCGTTGACCGTTCCAAGTGCCCAGGCCGTGGGCAGTTGCAGCATCACCGCACTCAGCGTCTCACCGAGTCCGACCTTCGTTATCACCAACCCTTGAGGTTGGGGTGAGAACAACGTGCTGATCACTCGTTGATAAGACCGGCGCCTCCTCGGGAGGCGTCTGTTGGGTGCTGGTGAGCGGGGATGACCTGTTGCGGTTGATAATAATAAGGAGTGGGGCATGAATAATAAGAAACAACAATTGCACGTCGCTATCGCACTGGCTGTTCTGGGCGGTTTGGTGACGGCAGGGCCTGTTCAGGCCGGTGGTTTTTCGACACCCACCTACGGTGCACCGGGCTGGGGGCGTGCTTTCGGTGGTGGCTCGCTGTTCAAGAACGACCCGAGTGCCGCCTACAACAACCCCGCGGCCATGGCGTTCATTGATCAGAGTGTTGGACAGTTCACGGTCGATTATGCGCGTATCAAACTGAAGTATACGGGGACCGCCACCGACTATCAGGGCAATCCTGCCTCGCAGACCCCCGTGGACGCCAATGGCATTCCCGGCGACCCTGTGCCCCTGACCGGCGATGGTGGTCAAGGCGGTTTTACGGCCTGGGTTCCAACCGGGTTCCTGGTCATACCGATCAATGATCGTTTTGCTTTTGGCCTCAGCCAGGTGGTTCCCCTGGGGATGCGCAGTACCTGGGATGAAGACTGGAAAGGTCGTGACTTTGCCGTGGATACCAAGATCGAGACCGTGGGACTTACGGGCTCGCTGTCGTTCAAGGTCAACGATGCCTTTTCCGTGGGCGGCGGTGTCATCGTGCAACACACCAATGGGTTCGTCAGCCAGAACCTCAACCTGACTGGCGCGGCAGCCTTGTCCCCGGGGCTGGGGGGCATACCCTTCCCATCGGGCGTCGGCTCGAACCTGATGCGCGTCAAGGTGGACAACACCTCGGTCGGCTGGTTTACCGGGATAGTCTGGAAGCCGACCGATCGGGACTCTCTCGGACTGAATTACCACGCCAAGATCAAGAACAAGCTGGAAGGTAAATACAATATCTACGCCGATGCGCTCGGTAGGCAGTACACCACTCAGCCGCTGGGGCCCAACGGCGAGACGCTGGTAGGACTGGCCTATCCCGGACTCAGTCTCAATCCGGACGGTGCCAACGCCAGTACCCAGTTGGATATCCCCGCCACGGCCGGCCTGGATTGGGTGCATGTGTTCAATGATCGTTTCACCCTGGGTGTCAGTGCAACCTGGACCCAATGGTCGTCTTTCCAGGATCTGACGCTGAAGTCCAATGGCAATCTTATCGTCTCGATTCCCTATAACTACAAGGACACCATGATGTACTCGGTGGGCGGTGACTATCGGTTCACTGATCGCCTGACCCTGCGCGCCGGTGTGGCCTTCGACGAGACTCCGACCCGCGATTCGACCCGTGATCCGCGGATCCCGGACAACAACCGCTGGTTCACGTCCCTGGGCTTTGGCTATGAGGTCAAGGAAATACCCGGGTTGAGCGTCGATGGGGCCTATTCACACCAATTTGTGAAAGATGCTCCGATCAATACCCAGAACGTGGATCGCCTGGGTGGCTCGACCCTGAATGGCAAGGTGGAAGCTTCGGGCGATGTGGTCAGTCTGTCGACGACCTACAAGTTCTGATCAGAAGTTGCGGCGGCCGTGACCGATCAAATGGCTTGAAAACACCGCGTAACTGTAGGAGCGAGGCTTGCCCGCGAAGCTTTTGGCGTCCTTGAAGACGCCATCGCCGGCAAGCCGGCTCCTGCTCGATTGCGACGAATAACGCGCATTCAAACTCAGCTCATGCATCGAACCGGCAGACTCATGCGTTAAACTGATCAATCAGTTTCCGACGAGTAAGCCCGGTGGCCATCAACTTCGATTTGAACGACTTGCAGGCCTTCCGCGCCGTGGTCGAGCAGGGCAGTTTTCGCAAGGCGGCCCAGGCCATCAATATTTCCCAGCCGGCGTTGAGCCGACGTGTCGATAAACTCGAGGAAGCCCTCGGTGTCCGGCTATTCGAACGCACCACCCGGCGGGTCAGCCTGACCCAGGTGGGCCGGGCGTTCGCGCCGACCGTGGAGCGCTTGCTGGACGATCTCGACCTGGCACTGCTGGGCATAACCGACGTGGCCTCGACCCGGCTCGGGCATGTCACTGTGGCGTGTGTGCCGTCGGCGGCCTATTACTTCATGCCCAAGGTGGTGGCTCACTATCACCGGCAATATCCGAAGATCAAGGTCAAGGTGCTCGACTCCAGTGCCAATGACGTGCATGCCGCCGTACTCAGTGGCGAAGCGGATTTCGGCTTGAGTTTCACCGGCAACCTGCAGGCGGAAATCGAATTCGAGTTATTGGTCGAGGAGCGTTATGTCGTGGCCTGTCGCCGCGATCATCCGCTGGCCGGGCGGGCCAGCGTGACCTGGACCGAGCTGTACCAGCAGGACTACATCAGCCTCGACAAGACCTCGGGCAATCGCTTCCTGCTCGACCAGGCGCTGGTGGGGATCGAGGCGCAGAAGCCTGGGGTCTGTGAAACCCGGCATGTCACCACCATGATCGGTCTGGTGGAGGCCGGATTGGGCATCGCGGCGGTGCCGACCATGGCGATGCCGGTGGGCGACGAGCATCCGATTCTCACCAGTGTGCCGTTGGTCGAGCCGGAGGTGATGCGCAAGGTCGGCTTGCTCAAGCGCCGGGGACGGGTGCTGACCCCGGCGGCGCGGGAGCTGGAGCGGCTGATTGTCGAGATGAAACTGCCGCATACCAGCGGATCCTGAGCAAGCCGGATCGTGATCAATGAAGAACGGAATCCAGCCCGGTGGCCTTCACGGTGGCTTGGGCGGCCGGAGCGGCGAGGTATTCAAGCAGGGCCTTGGCCTGTGCCGGATGCTCGGCCCCCACCGGGATCCCGGCGGCAAAACGTGTCACCGACTGCACTGATTCCGGGATCTTGCCGACATAGGTCACCCCTGGCACCGGCAGCAGTTCGCTGACCTGCTGGAAGCCCAGTTGAAAGTCACCGGTTGCCACCACCGAGGCCACCGGGATCTTCGGCACCATGGTTGCCTTGGGCTTGAGCTGCGTTTCGATGCCCAGGCGCTTGAACAACTGATCCTGGATATACACGCCGCTGGCACTGTCGGAGTAGGCCACGGACTTGGCCTTGAGCAGCGTGTCTTTCAGTTCGGCTTCGGTGCCGATGGCCGGTTTGGCACTGCCTGCGCGTACCACCAGGCCGATCCGCGAATCAGCCAGCTCGACCCGCGAGCCGGGCAGGACCTTGCCTTGCTTGATCAACTCGTCGAGGGCGTAGCCGACCATGATCACTACATCGGCCTTTTCACCGCGTTCCAGCCGGTTGGGAATGGCTTCCGGGGCCTTGCCCATGGACGGGCCGAGAACGGTATCTAGGGTGTTGCCGCTGGCGGCGGCGAATTTCGGGCCGAGGAGCTTGTAGGCGGCGGTGAAGCCGCCGGAGGTCATCACACGGATTTCCTCGGCCTGGGCCGTCAGGCTGGCCAGGGCCAGGCTGCCGAGCAGGGCGAGCTTGAGAAACACTGCTTTCATCGGGATTCTCTTATTGGTATCGAATGGGCGAGGTTGGGTTCAGGACCCATGGGGTTGTGGTGCCTGTTCTGCCGCCTTCGCGGGCAAGCCCTGCTCCTACAGGTTCTCGGTCGACCAAAAGACTCTGGTTCGACACGGACATTGTAGGAGCAGGGCTTGCCCGCGAAGAGGCCCTTGAGGTCACCCCAAAAACACCAGGCTTACACCGCCGGCTGGAACTGCACCCTGGCCTTGCGATAGAGAAACAGCGTCGCGCACAGGGCACAGAGCGCGGCAAAGCTCATCCAGTAGCCCGGCGAGGCCTTGTCCCCGGTGTACTGGATCAGCGCGGTGGAGATCGCCGGAGTGAAACCGCCGAACACCGCGGTTGCCAGGCTGTAGGCCAGGGAGAAACCGGCCACCCGGACTTCCACCGGCATGATCTCGGTCAGGGCCGCAACCATCGCGCCGTTGTACATCCCGTAGAGGAACGAGAACCACAGCAGTACCAGCAACATGCTGGTGAACGTCGGCGCCTGGACCAGCAGCGACAGCGCCGGATAGGCCGTGGCCAGGGTCAGGCCGGACATGGTCAGCAGTACCGGACGACGGCCGATACGGTCGGAGAGGGCGCCGCCCAGGGGCAGCCAGCAGAAGTTTGAAACACCCACCAGCAAGGTCACCAACAGGCTGTCGGCGGTGCTCAGGTGCAGCACGGTCTTGCCGAAGGTCGGCGCATACACGGTGATCAGGTAGAAGGCGGTGGTGGTCAGCGCGACCATCAGCATCCCGGCAACCACGATGACCCAGTTCTGCGCCAGGGTGTTGAACACCTCGCGCATGCCCGGACGGTGCTTGCGCTTGGCGAATTCCTCGGTTTCCGCCAGGTTGCGACGCAGCAGGAAGATAAACGGCACGATCATGCAACCGACCAGGAACGGGATGCGCCAGCCCCAATCGGCGACCACGCTGGCCGACATCCACTGGTTCAACCCGTAGCCCAGGGCAGCGGCGATCACCACGGCGACCTGCTGGCTGCAGGACTGCCAGGCGGTGAAGAAACCCTTGCGCCCCGGCGTGGCGATTTCCGACAGATAGACCGAGACCCCGCCCAGCTCGGCACCGGCGGAGAAGCCCTGGAGCAGACGACCGATCAGGACCAGGGCCGGGGCCAGCAGGCCGATGCTTTCGTAGCCGGGCACCAGCACGATCAGGATGGTGCCGCTGGCCATGATCGACAGGGTGACGATCAGGCCTTTGCGCCGACCGACGTCATCGATATAGGCGCCGAGGATCACCGCGCCGAGCGGGCGCATCAGGAAGCCGGCGCCGAACACGGCGAAGGTCATCATCAGCGAGGCGAACTCACTGCTGGCGGGGAAGAAGGCGGCGGCGATATAGGTGGCGTAGAAGCCGAACAGGAAGAAGTCGAACTGTTCGAGGAAGTTGCCCGAGGTAACGCGAAATACCGCGCCCGCCTTGGCACGGGCGGAACTGGCGGTCGGTGTTGTGGCGTGCATCGTGAAAGGTCTCCAGCATTTTTATGGCCTGCATCGCAGTGCAGATTTTTATTGGCCGGGATACTGGAGCAGCGCTATAGATTTGATAAGTGCATTTTTAGAATGGATTGATGCGTCCAGCGAATTAATACTAGATGTTTCCATGTGCCGCATGGCCAACAATGTGGCGAGCGGGCTCGGCTTGAGGTCTTCTTTGTGAGGTCGTCCTAGGCAAACCGCCTGACCATGAACTCGATAAAACTGCTCAACTTCGGCGTCATCTGCTTGTCCGGCAGATAGACCAGATGCAGCGGTCGATCCAGGGTCTCATGATCCGGCAACAGGTGTACCAGGCGCCCGTCCTTCAGGGCGTCTTCCACCAGCGTATGGGGTAGCAGGACAATGCCGATGCCTTCCATCGCGGCGTTCATCAACGCCGTGCCGTTGTTGGCCGAGAACTGTCCCTGCACCCGGACGCTTTCGCTGCTCACACCGTGGAACAACCAGTCACGTTGCGGTGTGGCCCGCAGGAATACCAGGCAGTTATGCTGCGCCAGATCCGCCGGCACCCGCGGTGTACCGTGGGCCTTCAAATACGCCGGCGAGGCGCAGGCAATGCGCCGGTTCTTGCTCAGCAGACGTCCCACCAGGCCGCTGCTGGGCAGTTCGCCGTAACGGAACACCAGGTCGAAACCGTCCTCCACCAGGTCCACCACCCGATCGTTGAACTTCAACTCGATATCCACTTCCGGGTAGGCCTTGAGGTAGGCGGCAATGGCCGGGATCAACCGGTCCGAGGCCAGGGTCGGCGACGCACTGACGCGCAATCGGCCGCGGGGATGGGCGCGCTGTTCCCGGGCAATCAATTCGGCCTGTTCGATCTGCCCAAGGATGGCCAGGCACTGGGTGTAATAACCCTGGCCGATCTCGGTCAGGCTCTGGCGGCGGGTGGTGCGATGCAGCAGGCGCGTGCCCAGGTGCTTCTCCAGGCCCTGGACATGGTTGCCGACCATGGTCGAGGAAATCCCGATGGACTGCGCCGCGGCGCTGAAGCTGCCGTGATCGACCACCTTGACGAAGACCTTCATGCTTGCCAGAACGTCCATTGCCAACCTTTTATTGGGAGTGATCCAAGAAAGTCCTAGTTTATCAAGTGAGGGTAGGGGATCACCATGGGCGCAGACGCCGCCTGAACCCGCGCTCGATATCGTACAGCCACGGTTCAGCAAAACGTCGTCATCGGTATTTGGCAAAAAGCTATGATCCGCTCTGTACAGCGGGTTTCGGGGGTGTGCGATCAGCGGGTTATCGGGAATTTTCAGGCCGCGTTTATCGCGTCAGGTCAGTGGCATGTTGGCGATCCTGATCTCCATCGCCCTGGCCTCGCTGGACACCGCCATCGCCAATACGGCGCTGCCGGCCATCGCCACCAGCCTGCACACCACACCGGCGGCATCGGTGTGGATCATCAACGCCTACCAGCTGTCGGCGGTGGCGACCATCCTGGCCTTCGCCTCGTTCGGCGGCGTGATCGGCCATCGCAAGATCTACCTGTTCGGCCTGGTGTTGTTCACGCTGTCGTCGGCACTCTGTGCGATGTCGAGCACCTTGACCGAGTTGACCCTGGCCCGGGTCCTCCAGGGCGTGGGGGCGAGTGCGATCATGAGCGTCAACGCGGCGCTGATCTTCAGCCTGTTCCCACCGGAAAAACTCGGCAAGGGCATGGGCCTCAATGCCCTGGTGGTGGGCATGTCGTTCGCCGCCGGGCCGACCGTGGCTTCGTTGATCCTGTCCGTGGCCACCTGGCCCTGGCTGTTCGGGGTGAATATTCCGATTGGCCTGATCGCCCTGGCCATGGCCATTCCGTCGTTGCCCCATACACCGCCCAACGGCCAGCGCTTTGCCTGGGGCACGGCCGGCCTGAGTGTCGTGACCTTCGGTTCGCTGATTTATGCGCTGGGGGAGGGCGCGCAGTTTGCTGGCACCCTGCCGATCTGCCTGGCGTTGCTGGTCTGTGTCTGTGCCGGTGGCCTGATGCTGCGCCGCGAGGCCGGGCATCCGGCGCCTATGTTTCCGATCGATCTGCTCAAGCGCCCGATGTTTGCGCTGTCGGCCCTGACCGCCGTTTGCTCCTTCGCCACCCAGGGCCTGGCCTTTGTCTCGCTGCCGTTTTTCTTCGAGACGGTGTTGGGCCGTGATCCGGTGCAGACCGGCTACCTGATGACACCCTGGTCGGTGGTGGTGGCCTTGATCGCGCCGTTTGCCGGACGCCTGTCGGATCGTTACCCGCCGGGCTTGCTCGGCGGTATCGGCCTGGGGGTGCTGTCGCTGGGCATGTTGTCCCTGGCGATGTTGCCGGCGGATCCGAGCGCCCTGGAGATCGGCGTGCGCATGGTGATCTGCGGCCTGGGCTTCGGCTTCTTCCAGTCGCCGAACCAGAAGGCCCTGATGACCAGCGCACCCCGTGAGCGCAGCAGCGGTGCCAGCGGAATGATCGCCACCGCGCGCTTGCTCGGCCAATCCACGGGGGCTGCGCTGGTAGCCCTGAGTTTCGGTTTGTCGAGCCACTCCGGGCCGATCCTGGCATTGTATATCGGTGCCGGCTTTGCCGCCGTGGCTTGCCTGGCGAGCTTCTCCCGACTGGCGGCGCGCAACCCGGCTTGAGGCAACTGCATTCGCCCGGCCCAGGCCGGGCGTTGCGGCTTGTCGAGCGGCCATGAACCCGTGCACCTTGTCCCCCCGTCCGTCCTCGAACACCTTTGCGGCCAGTGCCATGATCGCCGCGAGTGTTGTACTGTGCGCGCGACAATGTGTGAGGGACTGTGGATGGCCGGCCGATTGATCTATCTCATCGGGCCTTCGGGCTCGGGCAAGGACAGTTTGCTCGATGCCGCCCGCGAACCCCTGGCCGCGCGTGGCTGCCGGATTGCCCGGCGGGTCATCACCCGTTCGGCCGAGGCGCTGGGGGAGGCGGCGCAATCGGTCAGCACCGAGCAATTCGCGACGATGCAGGCCCAGGGGGCCTTTGCCATGAGCTGGCAGGCCAACGGCCTGTGTTACGGCATCCCGCGGCTGGTCGACGATTGGCTGGCCGCCGGCCTGGATGTGCTGGTCAACGGTTCGCGGGGCTATCTGCCCCAGGCCCGCGGGCGTTATCCGGACTTACAGGTGATCCTGCTTACCGTGGACCAGGCGGTCCTGCGTGAACGGCTGCTGGCGCGGGGGCGGGAGAGCTTGCCGCAGATCGAGGCGCGCCTGGCGCGCAATGCCGAATTCACCGCCTCGCTGCTGGCGGCGGACGATCCTTCGCTGAACTTGCTGGATAACTCCGGCCCTCTTTGCCAAAGCCTGGAGACCTTGTTCAGACTGCTCGGGAAATAGTTGGTTTTTGCAAAAGTGCGCAGGATATATAGGACCTTTCTTATTGCCTTTTGCGTTTTTAAATAAACGGAAAATTCAGGTAATACATTGGCCTTTTTTTACCTCGTTGAATGGTATTCGGGACTGATATTTTGATTAAAAAACCCGGATCTTTAAACACGAGAGGTAGGCCGATATGGGTGTGGAGCAGGATAATTTTGCCGCGAGCTTGAAAGAACTTTCCCAATACAGTTTCAAGGTGGATAGCCTGATCATGGACACTGCCCTCGCATTGTCCGGATTGGTCCCCCATGGTGCGGGGGCCACCGTGGCGCCGCTGGTGGGGTCCTACAAAATGGGGCAAGCGTCTTCGGCCCTGGTGGATAATCCCTATTTCACGGTGAACGGTGTCTCGCGGCGTTCGCCCAAGACCAAGCACCTGTTACACCATCGTAAAGTGCGTAATTACGTGCAGTCTTTTACCGGGACGGCGGCATCACTCGGAAGCACGGTCTTGCCGCTCAACCCTTATGCGCTGATTCGCGATGGTAGTTCCGCCGGGGCTTCAATCGTGCACTTGTATCGTTTTGCTGAAATGGCCAGGAACTGTCGACAAAGTAGAACCCTAAGCCAGTGGTTTGAACTGTTGAAACTCATGAAAAGCCACAAGTTGTTCAATCGCGGCGTCGGGTTCAGCCTGGCGGCCATTCCCGGCGGGGTATCCCTGGCCGTCAGCATCCCGATCAAACTCGGTCTGCTGGTTAAAAACACCGGCGTGCTGGCCCAGGAGTCGGCGCTGTGCAAGGTCATTGCGATGGAGTTGCATTGGCGCGCCTATCAGGAACAGAGCCTGTTGAAAGGCAGTGGCAGTGGGCCGGCAACCGCCATCGTCCGTGAACTCATGACCCGGCGTGGCGTGATGGGCGGCTTTTCGCACAACTACCAGGCATTGATCCAGGAGCCGGCCGGCTGGAATGCCTTCGCCGCCAAGATCATGGACATCTAGTCCGCCGCCGGCAGGTCGGCCTGGATCGCGTCCCGCACCAGCACTTCCCTGAAAGTCGCCACCAGCGGTCGCAGGTTGATCCGATGCCAGGCCGCCCACAAGGGCGTGGTGTAGATCATCCAGGGTAATTCCCGCAGCACCACGCCCTGGGGGGCGTTGTGTCGCAGGCTCTGCTGGATCATGGTCAAGCCCAGTCCCGCCGCCACCAGGCCCAGCGCCGTCAGCGGTTCATTGGCTTGCAGCCGGACATTGGGGTTGAACCCGGCCTTGATACAGGCCTGGACGAAATCGTCCTGTTTGCCGGTGCGCTGGGGATGCTGCACGGCAATCCATTCCTGCTCCAGAAAGTCCGCCGGACTCAACTCGCTCAGTTGTGCCAGCGGATGCCGTTCGGGCAGGGCCAGGAGCATGGGGTCGTTGAGCACGCGGGCGCTGTTCAGGTCCGGGTCATCTGCCGCCGGCGGCTCGCTGACCAGGGCGATATCGAGGCTGCGCTGGCGCAAGCCTTCCAGTTGCTGCGCCGAATTCAGGCTGTAGAGCGCGATATGCACATCCGGCCGCTCGACACGCAAGCTGCGCAGGGCCTGGGGCAGCACGCCCGAATGCATGGCGTTCTCGATGTAGCCGATGCACAGGCCGCCTTCTTCACCACGACCCAGTCGCCGCCCGAGGGACTCCAGCCGGTTGGCATGGGTCAGGAAGGCCCGGGTCTCGGCGAGAAAGGTCTGGCCGTCGGCGGTCAGGCGGATGCGTTGCAGGCTGCGTTCGAACAGGGTCAGGCCCAGGCGCTCCTCCAACTGGGCGATCTGCCGGCTCAGGGGGGATTGGGAAATATGCAGGCGCTCGGCGGCACGCCCGACGTGCTCTTCTTCGGCGACCGCCACGAAATAGCGCAGCTGGCGTAGATCAATCATATCAGACCTTCTAGGACTCAAGTTGAGTAAATTATGTCTTGGACGGTCAAAAGTCTGCAACCTAGTATTGATCCCGACAGCGAGATCCGCGTCACCCCAGTGGGTGAGGCGGACTCATCATTTCCATTCAAGGGATCATTACGATGAGCATCAGAGACAAACTGCAGGGCACCATGGGTTTCGGCACCGCCCCGCTGGGCAACATGTTCCGCGCCATTCCCGAGGAAGAGGCCATGGCCACCGTCGATGCGGTCTGGGACCAGGGCGTACGCTACTTCGACACGGCGCCGTTCTATGGCTCGGGGCTTGCGGAAATCCGCCTGGGCGAGGCCCTGGCCAAGCACCCGCGGGATCAATACGTGCTCAGCACCAAGGTCGGCCGGCTGGTGCTGGATGAAGTGGAAGACGTCACCGCCCGTGACCTGGGCGAAAAGGCCGGGGTCTTCGAGCATGGCCGTCCGAACAAGATGGTCAACGACTACTCGGCCGACGCTACGCTGCGCTCCATCGAGGGCAGCCTCGAACGCCTGAAGACTGACCGTCTGGACATCGTCTGGGTGCACGATATTGCCCAGGACTTCTACGGCGACGAATGGCTGGAGTATTTCAACCAGGCGCGCAAAGGCGCGTTCCGGGTGCTCAGCCGCCTGCGCGATGAGGGTGTGATCAAGGCGTGGGGCCTGGGGGTGAACAAGGTCGAACCGTGCGAGCTGACCCTGCAACTGGACGAAGCGCAGCCCGACGGCTTCCTGCTGGCCGGGCGTTACACCCTGCTGGATCACGAGCGCGCCCTGCAACGCTTGATGCCCGAGGCGCTGGCCCAGCAAGTCGATATCGTTGTCGGTGGTCCTTACAGTTCAGGAGTGCTGGCCGGCGGCACGCATTTCGAATATCAACCGGCATCGTCACAAATCATGGCTAAAGTTGAACGGATAAAGACCATCGCGCAACGCTTCGGGGTGAGCCTCAAGGCGGCGGCCTTGCAGTTCTCCCTGGCCAACCCGGCCGTGGCGGCGGTGATTCCCGGCGCCAGCCGGCCAGGGCGGATCGCCGAAGATGTGGCGGCCTTGCGCGAGCAGATTCCGCAGGCGTTCTGGCAGGCGTTGCGTGATGAAGGGCTGGTGGCGGGCAATGCGCCGTTGCCGCTGGTCTGAAACAAAAAAACGGTCCGGTAATGTCGTTGGCGTCAGAGTCTCCAGCGTCGGGATCGGACCGGCTACCCACTTATTCCTGGAGATTATTCATGGCCGCAACATCCGTCACCCTCGAAATCGGTGCGCCACCGGAGCAGGTCTGGCAACTGATGGGTGGGTTCGACTCCCTGCCTGACTGGCTGCCGTTCATTCGTCAAAGCCGCCTCAGCGAAGGCGGGCGTGTGCGCAGCTTGCACACGGCGGACGGCGTGCGGATCGTCGAACGCCTGGAAGCGTTCGACAATCGCGCCCGGCGCTACAGTTATTCCTTTATCGAGCAGCCCTTCCCGGTGGCCGACTACCTGGCCACGATGCAGGTCCGCGAAGGCAATGATCCGTACACCTCGATCGTCGAGTGGGCGGGGATCTTCACGCCGACGGGCGTCAGCGAAGAGGAAGCGGTGGAGCTGTTCCACGGGATCTATGCCGACGGCCTCGCGGCCTTGAAGGCCAATTTCCCGGACTGAACCCAAGGCTTGGCCCTTGGCTTCAGTCCACGGTGATCAGGCTGTCCCGGCAATTGAGGATCAAGCGCGCGCCGGCCTGTTCGCTGCTGTCGATGTCGAGGGTGAAGCCGTGCAGGTTGACGATGGCGGCGACAATCGACAGGCCGAGGCCGAAGCCGCCGTGCTGGGCGCCTTCGTCGCAGCGATAGAACCGCTGGAACACCGCTTCGCGCTCGGCCACCGGGATACCGGGGCCGGAGTCGAGGACTTCGATGCGGGTACTGCCCGCATCAAAGCTCGCCTTCAATACCACTTCACCGCCCGGTGGAGTGAACTTGATCGAATTACTCAGCAGGTTGGCCAGGGCTTCGAACAACAAGGCCCGGTCGCCAGTGATCGCCGGCAGTGTCTCGGGCACTTCGAGGCGCAGGTGGATCTCCGCTTCCTCGGCCAGCGGCAGGTAGAAATCATGCAGCTCGTGCAGCAACGGCAAGGGATCCAGCACCAGGAAACCGGAGCGCCGTTGATGGTCTTCCAGCTCGGAAATACGCAACAAACCGCGAAAGCGCGCCATCAAGGTATCGGTCTCGGCAATCACCCCATCCAGTTGCAAGGACTCGGGCGAACCGTCGACGGTCTGTTGCTGGATCCGGTACAACTGGGCGCGCAAACGGGTCAACGGGGTGCGCAGGTCATGGGCGATGTTGTCGCAGACGCCCTTGACCTCGTGCATCAGCTTCTCGATCCGGTCGAGCATGGCATTGACGATCGCCGCCAGCATATCCAGCTCGTCGCGGCGGTTCGACAGCGGCAGGCGATGGCCCAGGTCGCCGGCGATGATCGACTCGGCGCTGGCCTGGATCGCCCGTATCCGCCGGATCGGTCGGCGACGCAGCAGGTGCCAGCCGGCAACGCCGGGCAGGATGGTCAGTGATACCGCCCAGAACAGGGCATGGAGAATAATCCGGGTCACGCCGAACAACGAGCCGTTGTCGCGTACCAGCACCAGCCAGCGTCCGTCGTGGGTCTGGGTGGCCACCGCGTCGCAACTGTCCTGGGGCAGGTTGGGGTCGTCGGAGTCGATGCAGTCCGCCAGCTCATGGATCCTGCCGTCCAGGGGCAACTCGGCGGGGATTTCCTGGATCGGCCCGCTCAGGTGCAGTTTCTGCTCATTGAACAGGCCGTAGGCGTCGACCCCGCGCATGTCGAAGGTCATGCTGGTGGTCAGCGCTTCCATCAGCGGTTGGCCCTGGAAGCGCGAAAACAGGTGCTGGCGTTGCATCAACGAGTGGCGGGCGAGGGTACTCAGGTAACCGGAAACTTCGTAGTACAGCACCCCCATCAGGCTGCAGCTCCACGCCACGAACAGGAAGCTGTAGAGCGCCAGCAGCCTGCTGGTGGAGGAGCGCCAACCTCTAGAGGGGTTCGGCAATGACATAACCCGAGCCTCGCACGGTACGGATCAGCGGTGCCAGGCCCTGACTGTCGATTTTCTTGCGCAGGCGACCGATATGGACGTCGATCAGGTTGGTGCCGGGGTCGAAGTGATAACCCCAGACTTCCTCGAAAATCATCATTCGCGAGAGGATCTGCCCGGTATTGCGCATCAGGAATTCCAGCAGCTTGTATTCGGTGGGCAGCAAGCTTAACAGTTGATCGGCCCGGGAGGCTTCGCGGGTCATCAGATTGAGCTCGAGATCGGCCACCCGCAACGAGGTTTCGAATTCCCGTGCCGGGCTCTTGCGTCGCAGCAGCACTTCGACCCGAGCGGCCATTTCGTCGGAGGCGAAGGGCTTGGTCAGGTAATCGTCGCCGCCGGCGCGCAGGCCGCGTACGCGTTCGTCGACATCGGAGAGGGCGCTGATCATCAGGATCGGCGTGGCCACCCCGATGGTTCGCAGCGTGGTGACGATGGCCAGGCCATCGAGCTCCGGCAGCATGCGATCCAGGGTAATCAGGTCATAGTCACCGCTGACGGCGCGAACCAGGCCTTCACGGCCATTGTCGACCCAGTCGACTTCAAGCCCGTGGCTGCTCAGTTCTGCCACTATTTCCTTGGCGGTTACAGCATCATCTTCGATGGTCAGGATGCGGGTCATGGGTTGCCTCGACGGACCTTCAAAACAAGTGGGCAAGTGTGCCAAGAAGCGCATGAAAACATTCTGAACAAATCTTCATGCGCCTCGGGCAGCCATTAACAAGGTGCCTCGGGTCTATCAGAGAGGCTGGAAACATATAGCCACACCTTGGCTGAATAAAGGCTGTCAGTAAGTTTTCTGTAGGATGTTGCGAACCGTCACCGGGATTTGTTATCTGTTACCTGTAGCCGCATTCGTTCGCAGTCTTGAACGAGCGCTTCTTTTGATCCGGCGCCCAAGGGTTCCGGATGTCCGGCAGCTCCTGTACAGGTCTTTTTATGCACCGCCGCAATCTTCTGAAAGCTTCCCTGGCCCTGGCGGCCTATACCGGCCTGTCGGCCAGCGGTCTGTTCGCGGCCCGGGCGCTTGCCGCCACCGCGGATGGCGAGATAGAACACTTCGACTTCGAGACACTGCAGGTCCACGCGAAAAAACTCGCCGCGAAGGACTATGTCAGCACCCGCCAGGTGTTGCCGCAGTCCCTGGCGGACATGACCCCGCAGCAGTTCAACGCCATTCAGTACGATGCCCGGCACTCGCTGTGGAACGAGCTCAAGGGCCAGTTGGACATGCAATTCTTCCATGTCGGCATGGGGTTCAAGCAGCCGGTGCGCATGTACAGCGTCGACCCGCAGACGCGCCAGGCCCGCGAGGTGCATTTCCGCCCGGCATTGTTCAACTATGCCCGCAGCGGCATCGACCCGTCGCGCCTCAAGGGCGACCTGGGATTCTCCGGCTTCAAGCTGTTCAAGGCCCCGGAAATCGACCAGCACGACATCGTCTCGTTCCTCGGCGCCAGCTACTTCCGGGCGGTGGACAAGACCGGGCAATACGGCTTGTCGGCGCGGGGGCTGGCGATCGATACCTATGGGAAGAAGCGTGAGGAGTTTCCCGACTTCACCCATTTCTGGTTCGAAACCCCGGACAAGGACAGCACCCGCTTCGTGGTCTATGCCTTGCTCGATTCGCCGAGTGCCACCGGCGCCTATCGCTTCGATATCGATTGCCAGGCCGAGCAGGTGGTGATGGCGGTCGATGCCCATATCAATGCGCGTACCGCCATTGAGCAGTTGGGCATCGCGCCGATGACCAGCATGTTCAGTTGCGGCACCCATGAGCGGCGGATGTGCGACACCCTTCACCCGCAGATCCATGACTCTGACCGCCTGGCCATGTGGCGCGGTAATGGCGAATGGATCTGCCGGCCGCTGAACAACCCGGCGACCTTGCAGTTCAATGCCTTCGTCGACAAGGACCCGAAGGGCTTCGGCCTGGTGCAGACCGACCATGAATTCGCCAGCTACCAGGACACCGTGGACTGGTACAGCCGGCGTCCGAGCCTGTGGGTCGAGCCGACCACGGCCTGGGGCGAGGGCTCCGTCGACTTGCTGGAAATCCCCACCACGGGCGAGACCCTGGACAATATCGTGGCGTTCTGGACGCCCAAGGAACCGGTGGCGGCGGGGGCTTCGCTGAATTACGGCTACAAGCTGTATTGGAGTGCGATGCCGCCGGTGGGCACGCCGTTGGCACGGGTGCACGCGACCCGTTCGGGCATGGGCGGCTTTGTCGAAGGCTGGGCGCCGGGTGAGCATAACCCCGAGGTCTGGGCCCGGCGCTTTGCCGTGGACTTTACCGGTGGAGGGTTGGAGCGTCTGTCCCTGGGGGCCGAGATCGAGCCGGTGGTGACGACGTCCTGCGGTCAGGTGAAGGATATCGATGTCCTCAAACTGGACGAAATCAACGGTTATCGGGTGACGTTCGACTGGTACCCGAGCGACGATCGGGTCGACCCGGTGGAACTGCGGCTGTTTATTCGCACCCGTGACCGCACCTTGAGCGAAACCTGGCTGTACCAGTATTTCCCGCCGGCTGCGGACAAGCGGCGCTATACCTGATAAGGAGGTTTGAAGCCCGAACGCGGTCCCTGTAGGAGCTGGCTTGCCAGCGATGAGGCCCTTGAGCCTTGCAGCGCCCATCCGGACGCCATCGCCGGCAAGCCGACTCCTACAGGTGCCGTGGTGTTTTCAATATCTCATTACGGGCATTGGGATTGCCGCAGCCATCAGTTGACGTTCGGCACCAACACCGGATCCTCCCGATACAGCTGCGGTTCCATACGCTTGAGGTTTTCCACCTTCGGCAAATCATTGATGGCGATATACGGCGCGTTTGGGTGCAGTGTCAGGTAGTTCTGGTGATAACCTTCGGCCGGATAGAAGACCTTGCCGTCCTCGATCCGGGTGACGATTGCCGCCGGAAACGCCTTGGCGGCATCCAACTGGGCGATATAGGCCTTGGCGATGGTTTCCTGTTCGGCATTCATCGGGAAAATCGCCGAGCGGTACTGCGTACCGCTGTCCGGCCCCTGACGGTTGAGCTCCGTCGGGTTATGGGCCACCGAGAAAAACACCTGCAGCAGTTGCCCATAAGTGACCTTGCTCGGGTCATAGGTCACCTGCACCGACTCGGCGTGTCCGGTCGAACCTTCTCCCACCGATTCGTACTGGGCGGTATTCGCCGCGCCGCCGGTATAACCCGACACCGCATTCTCGACCCCCCGCACATGCTGGAACACCCCCTGGACGCCCCAGAAACAGCCGCCGGCAAACACCGCCGTGGCCTTGCCGCTGGCGCCGGCCGCTTGATCCAGCGCCGGCGGGGCGATCTGCACCGCATCTTCCGCCGACCAGGCCAGGCGCTGGAATATCAGCACCGACAGGGACAGGGTAGCGATCCCGGCGAGTATCAGCAGCGGAGACCTGGTTTTTTGTTGCAGGATTGGCTTGCTCATGGTGTTTATCCTTGTGGCGATCAACCGAAGGTAAAGGCGTAGGCTTGTACGCCGGGATCGAGAAATTCGATGGAGAAGGTGTGTTCGCTGACGTCCCCGGCCTGGCGGACCAGTTGGTACAGACGCTGCTCGGTCACCTTGCCTTCGCCGTTGGCGTCGGTATCGGTGCCGTGGTTGGCGCCGGGCATGGCGCCGTCGATACGCACCTTGAAGCGCACCGGCTTGCCATCCGACGCCGGGCCCAGCACCAGGTGCAGGTCACGGGCGTGGAAGCGATAGACCACCTGGCCCGGGGCCTGGTTGAGCGTCACTTGTTCGGCATGGGCGGTCCATTGACCGTCCAGGCCCCACTGGTTCAAGGCCGGTTGCTTCGGTGCGACGTAGTTTTTCTGATGGTCGGCCACCTGGTCGCCCGGCGAGGCGAAGTTCTCGGCGCGGTCATAACCCAGGTAGGTTTCCGGCGATTTCACTTCGGCTTCGTCGGCGGCCTGCATCACGCCCTGGGCCTGGGCACTGACCATGCCGCCGGAGACGTTCTGGTGGCCGGCTTCTTTCAGCAACTGCTGGATCACCTGTTCGGAACCTTCGTAGTCGCCTTCGCCGAAGTGGTGATAACGCACACGACCCTGGGCATCGACGAAGTAGTGGGCTGGCCAGTACTGGTTGTTGAAACCGCGCCAGATGGCATAGTTGTTGTCGATGGCCACCGGGTACTGGATGCCCAGCTTGCCGACGGCCTGGCGGACGTTGTCGATATCGCGTTCGAAAGCGAACTCCGGTGCATGCACGCCGATCACCACCAGGCCCTGGTCGTGGTACTTCTGCGCCCAGGCGTTGACGTAGGGCAGGCTGCGCAGGCAGTTGATGCAGGAGTAGGTCCAGAAGTCGATCAGTACCACCTTGCCCTTGAGCTCGGCGGCGCTCAGCGGTGCAGAGTTGAGCCACTGCACGGCACCCGAGAGGTCCGGCAGGGTGCCTTCCACCGGCAGCGCACGTTCCGCGCCACCGGTCTTGGCCGCCATCGCCATCATGCTGCCAGACGGCTGGCCGGCGTCACTGTTGACCGCCGCCATCATGGCGCCACCCTGTTCCGGGGCTTTCTTCGGCGTCAGGTTGTCGAGCAGCTTCTGTTCGAGGCCCGAGGTGGCGACCGTGGACACCCGGGTCAGGATGCCGGTGTCCAGGCCCAGGGCAATGGCGACCACGCCGATCAGCATGGCCGCACCCAGGCCGCGACGCAGCCATTGGCCGGTGCCGAGGTTGCGCTTCATCGCGCTGAACAGCTTGCCACCGATCAGCAGCGCGCCGGCCAGGGAGGTCGCGGCACCGGCGGCGTAGGCCAGCAGCAACAGGGTGGTGCCGATGTTCGCGCCCTGCAGGGCGGCACCGGTGAGGATCAGCCCGAGGATCGGCCCGGCGCAGGGCGCCCACAGCAGGCCGGTGGCGATGCCGAGTACAAAGGACGAGCGCGCGCTGGGCGAGCCATCGTGGCTTTGCGCCGAGCGCGACAGCCGGTCACCGGCCGCCACCAAGGGTTGGGTCAGGCGTTCGGCCAGGTGCGGGAACAGCAGGGTAATGGCAAAAAACGCCATCAGCGCCATGGCCAGCCAACGGCCGTACTGGTTGGCCTGCACCACCCAGCCACCGCCGACCGCCGCCAGGGTCGCGACCAGGGCGAAGGTCAGGGCCATGCCACAGAGCAAGGGCAGGCCGCTGCGCCGGAACGGCTCGCCGGAGCGGGCGAAGACGAACGGCAGCACCGGCAGGATGCAGGGGCTGAGGATGGTCAGAAGACCGCCGAGGTAGGCCAGGATAAGCAGGAACATGATGGAATCCTTGTCGAAACGTGGGAATCAGGCCGCGCCGGGGGCGAAGGTCATGGCGACACCGTTCATGCAGTAACGCAGGCCGGTGGGCTGCGGTCCGTCGGGGAAGACATGGCCCAGGTGGCCGCCGCAACGGTGGCAATGCACTTCGGTCCGGGAGACGCCGAAGGAGGTGTCGCGGCGAGTGGCCACGGCGCTTTCCAGCGGTGCGGTGAAACTTGGCCAGCCGGTGCGGCTGTC
The DNA here is from genome assembly GCF_023242345.1 of Pseudomonas sp. MWU12-2037. Taxonomy (NCBI): domain Bacteria; kingdom Pseudomonadati; phylum Pseudomonadota; class Gammaproteobacteria; order Pseudomonadales; family Pseudomonadaceae; genus Pseudomonas; species Pseudomonas sp. MWU12-2037. Next base: position 340,085 of record NZ_JALLIZ010000005.1, read on the forward strand.
ATATTTGGCGGCCGACGAAAACAGCGCCAGGCTGCAGCCGGCACAGGCGAACACGCCGGCGCGGTGCTCCTCATTGAGGGCGCTGCTGTACGGCCGCTCGGTACCTTCATGGCGCAGCACTTCGTATTGCTCATCGCTGAGCATCGATTTCCACTCGGCGTCGGTATGGCTGACTTCGAAGGTCTCGCCGGTGTCGGCCGAACGACTGCCGCTGCCGAAGGTGGCGCCGACGGCGCGCCAGTCGAACAAACCGGCGGCGAGGAGGGTGGCGGCACTGGAAACAAGAAAGCGTCTTCTGGAGGACATGGCGTCGCGTCCACGGTGATTGATCAGGCTTTCATTGTTGAGCGGCGGGGGTCGCCAAATCCTCCCGTAAACTTAACTTATTTGTGAACATTGCCTCTTGGCGATCCGGCACAATGATTCAGGCGTCGTTTTCGCCGATTACCAGCACAAAGGTTGCCCATGGATTCACCCAAACGCATTCTGATCGTCGAAGATGACCTGCACCTGGCGGACTTGCTGAGCCTGCACCTGCGGGACGAGGGGTATGAGGTCACCCACTGCGCCGACGGCAACCTGGGCCTGGCGCAATTGAGCAAGGGCTCCTGGGATGCGCTGATCCTCGACCTGATGCTGCCGGGCGTCGATGGCCTGGAAATCTGCCGGCAGGCGCGGGCCATGGCGCGCTACACCCCGATCATTATCACCAGTGCCCGTTCCAGCGAGATGCACCGGGTGCTCGGGCTGGAACTGGGCGCCGACGATTACCTGGCCAAGCCGTTCTCGATGCTGGAACTGGCGGCGCGGGTCAAGGCCTTGCTACGGCGGGTCGATGCCCTGGCCAAGAGCCTGAAAATCGAGGCCGGGACCCTGGAGCAGGGCGGCCTCAGCCTTGATCCGCTGAGCCGTGAAGCCCGGGTCGACGGCAAGTCCCTGGACCTGACCCCACGGGAATTCGACCTGCTGCATTTCTTTATGAAAAACCCCGGCACCGTGTATTCGCGCATGGACCTGTTGAACCAGGTCTGGGGTTACCAGCACGACGGCTATGAACACACGGTCAACACCCATATCAATCGCCTGCGGGCCAAGATCGAAGTCGACCCGGCGCAACCCGAGCGGATTCTCACGGTCTGGGGTCGCGGCTATCGTTTCTCGCCGGTGAGTCGCCCGTCATGAACCTGACCCTTTCCCAGCGCCTGTCCCTGGCTTTTTCCATCCTGCTGCTGGCCTGTTGCGGGGCCTCGGTGTGGTTGCAGGTGCGGGCCAGCGACATGCATGAAAAGGAAGTGGTCCAGGGACTGTCCCGGGACCTGGCCCAGAGCATTGCCCTGGACAATCGGCTGGTGGGCACCGAAGGCCTGACCATGGAGGGCGTGCGTGCGCTGTTCGGCCAGTTGATGAACGTCAACCCGAGCGTGGAAGTCTATCTGCTCTCACCCAGCGGCAAGATCACCGGCGATGCCGCGCCCCAAGGCCACCTGCGCCGCGATCACGTCGACCTGGCGCCGATCCGCCGCCTGCTCGACGGCCAGCCGCTGCCGATCCTCGGTGACGACCCGCGCAGCGATGACGGGCGCAAGGTGTTCAGCGCGGCGGCCTTGCGCGGTGGCGGCAAGGAACTGGGCTATCTGTACGTGGTCCTCCAGGGCGAAGAGCATGATCGCCTGGCGGCCCAGGTGTCGGCCAGTTCGGTGCTGCGCACCACCTTGTGGGCCATGAGCCTGGTGGCTCTGTTGGGGCTGATCGCCGGCCTGATCGCCTTCCGCCTGATCACCCGTCCGCTGCGCCGCCTGACCGAGACCATGCGTGATTTCGATACCGATGCCGCCCCGGCACAGTTGCCGGTGTTGTCCCGGGCCGGAGCCGGGCGTCGCGATGAAATCGAGGTGCTGGAAGCCAGCTTTGCCCAGATGGCCACGCGCATCGGCGAACAGTGGCGCAGCCTGACCCAGCTCGATCAGGACCGTCGCGAGCTGGTGGCGAATATTTCCCATGACTTGCGCACGCCCCTGGCGTCCTTGCACGGTTACCTGGAAACCCTGTCCCTCAAGGACGCGGTGCTGGCGCCGGATGAGCGTCGACGTTACCTGGGGATCGCCCTGGCCCAGAGCAGCAAGGTCGGGCAACTGGCCCAGGCGCTGTTTGAACTGGCGCGCCTGGAGCATGGCGCGGTGCGGCTGCAGGTCGAGGATTTTTCCCTCAGCGACCTGATCCAGGACGTGTTCCAGAAGTTCGAACTGATGGCCGAGACCCGCCAGTCGAAGCTGCTGGCGGTCTTGCCCCGTGGGGCGTCGATGGTCAGCGCGGACCTGGGGATGATCGAGCGGGTCCTGACCAACCTGATCGATAACGCCCTGCGCCATACCCCCGAAGGCGGCACCATCGAGGTGGCGCTGACCCATGGCCGCGGCAAGCTTCAGGTCACGGTCAGCGACACCGGTCCGGGGATTGCCCCGAGCTTGCTGGAAAACCTGTTCCGCCGGCCGTTCAACCAGGACGGCGACCGGCGTTCCGGCGGCCTGGGGTTGCTGATTGTGCGGCGCATCCTGCAATTGCACGACAGTCAGATTCGCTTGTTGTCGATTCCGGGCAAGGGCGCGGTGTTCTGTTTCGAACTGACGGCGGTGGGCTGATTTTCAGCTCGCTTCGGCCAGCAGGAAATCCCTGGCTGCTGTCAGGAACTCGTCCGATAGCGCCTGGCCCCGGGTCGAACGGGCCAGGGTCAGGGCGCCGACCAGCAGCGCCTGCTGCACCAGGGCTTTTTGCCGGACCTGCGGGTCGTCGGTACCCAGCAGTGAGGCGTAGGTGTCGAGCAGTGTCTCCAGGCCCTTGACGTAGTTGCGATGCAGCGCGGTCCCTGGGGCTTCATGGGTCAGGTCGCCGCAGAAGGCCGCCACCGGGCAGCCTTCGCCCGGCGTGTCGCGATGTTTCGTACTGAGGTAGTGCTCGACAATGGACTGGCGCGCCGCTTCGCCGTGGCCCAGGGTCTCGGCCTTCTGCCGCCAGCGCTCGGTCGACTGCTGGAAGCTGCGGCTGCAGGCCTCGGCGGCCAGGGCTTCCTTGGACTCGAAATGCCCATAGAAACCGCCATGGGTCAGGCCGGCGGCGCCCATCACCTCAACCAGGCTCAGACTTTTCAGACCGCGCTCACGAAACAGCCGCGCGGCGGCGTCGGTGATGCTTTCGCGATTGAGTTCGGCCTGTTTGCGCGAGACGCGGGGCATGGGGGGCTCCTGAAGGGATGCGGTGATTGGCTTAGCATCCTTCAGATTATAGATTGTTGTAAACATCTATCTGTTCTTTTCCATACCTTGGACGACTTCCTTGTCATGAGTGGCAGGTGGCATGAACAACGCTTATCGAGTGTTGAACACCTGCTCCAGATGCCGCTTGTAGCGCAGCTGGTCGTTCTCATGTCCGGGGTTTTTCACGACGTCGAAGCAGGCGAAGGTCGGCAGCGCTTGCAACCCGATCAACTGATGAGCCTTGTGGAACGGGAAGTAGACGGCATCGATATCCTTGCCTTCAAAAAAATCATCTTCGGCTTCAAAAGCGTGCCTGGGGGCGTTCCAGGTTGCCGAGATCATGTATTTGCGACCCTGCAGCAGCCCTCCGGAGCCATAACCAAGGGAGGGGGTTTCAGCGCTGCGCCCATCGCTGGCATAGAGCTGGCCATGGCCCACGGTGAAGACTTCGTCGATGTATTTCTTCAGTGTCCAGGGCGCGCCCATCCACCAGGCCGGCATCTGATAGATGATCGCATCGGCCCAGAGGAACTTGGCGACTTCTTCCTCCTCCCGGTAACCCTCTGTCAGGTGGGTGGAGCGGACCTCGTACCCGGAGCGGGTCAGCAGGCTGACCGCGGTGTCATGCAGGCTGCGGTTCAAGTCGCCTTTGGCAAAGGCATAAGGGGTGCCGGCGTTGATCACGAATATCTTGTCCATCACGATGCTCCAGTTGAGTAGGAGTAGACGATAGCGATGAACATCGACTGGAAAAATGGTTTGTAGATCCGTTTAGAATGGACTCTGGAGTCATTAATGGGATGGGTATGGACAGTCTGAGTGCAATCGGTGTGTTTGTGCAGGCCGCCGAGGCCCGCAGTTTCGTGGCGGCCGGACGCTTTCTGGGGATTTCAGCATCGGCGGTCAGCAAGAGCATGGCGCGGCTGGAGGAAAAGCTCGGCGTGCGCCTGTTTCATCGCAGCACCCGGAGCATCGCGCTAACGGGCGAAGGGATGCTGTATCTGGAGCGCTGCAAGCGGGTACTTGGGGAGTTGGATGCCGCTAACGCCGAGCTGTCGCAGCTGTCGTCAATGCCCCAGGGGCGGCTGCGTATCAGCCTGCCGATGATCGGCAAGCCCTTTCTGCCAGTCTTTACCCAGTTCCAGCGACGCTATCCGGATATCCAGCTCGACCTGGAGTTTACCGACCGGGTGGTGGACGTGATCGAGGAGGGGTTCGATGCGGTGATCCGGACCGGGGAACCCAAGGATTCCGGGCTCAGTGCCAGACCGTTGGGGGGCTTTCGGATGCTGGTCGCCGGTTCACCGGCCTATTTCTCCCGGCGCGGGGTTCCACTCACGCCTGCGGATCTGTGGGCCCATGCCTGCATTCATTTTCGTTACCCCCTGACCGGCAAGCTACAGAGCTGGATGCTGTCGGGGGCTGGAGAGGACGCCGAAGCGGGGTTGCCCTGTTCGATGGTCTGCAATGCCCAGGATGGTCGAACGGCTTTCGCGGTTGAGGGCCTGGGGCTGATTTACGTGGCGGATTTCCTGATTGCGCGGGAGCTGGAAAACGGTGAACTGATTACCGTGCTGGACAGCTTCACCCAGGAAACCGGTCAATTCAATGTACTGTGGCCCTCAGGTCGGCACGTGGTGCCCAAGCTGCGGGCGTTTATTGACTTTCTGCAAGAGCACCTGCCGTTTCCGAAGTCAGCGACCGGGGCATGATGATATTCAACTCTTCCCCGAGGAAGCTTTGCAGCGCCTGGACCGCGGCGGCCTGGACCGCCGGTACCCGGCGGACATAGAGGGCGAAATCGACGATGGGCGGCGCCGGCAGGCCATCGGCCGGGCCCAGTACACGCATGCTTTCGCTGCGGATATTGCCTTCCAGCAACACCGTGATGCCCAGGCCGGCCTCGACCGCCGACTGTACCGCCGGCAGGCTGGTGCTGCTGCAGACCACGCGCCAGGGGATGTTCGCCCGCTTGAGGATTTTCACCACCTGGCCATGCCACAGGCAGCCACCGCCAAAGGTCACCAGGGGCAGGCTCTGGGTGCTCAGGTCGGCGGGCAGGGCCAGGCCGCGAGCCCCGACCCAGAACAACGATTGGGTCCAGCAGGCCTGGGGCTGGGCAGTGATCGCCGAGGCGTCACCGATGATCACATCCAGGGTACCGTCCGCCAGCTTGGCGGACATGGCCACGCTGCTGTCGATCACGATTTCCAGGGAAATGTGTGGATAGGCTGAGGAGAAGCGCCGTAGCGCCCGGGGCAGGCTGCCCACCGCAATGTCTTCGAGCAGACCCAGGCGCACGGTGCCGGCGATCTGGCTGGCGGACAAGGCCCGTCGGGCATCGGTCCCGGCGCCAAGAATGCTGTGGGCGTAAGGCAATAGCAGGTGGCCGGCCTCGGTCAGGCGCAGGCCCCGTGGCGAGCGGTCGAACAGGCGGCGTTCGAGGTCTTCCTCCAGCCGCCGCAACTGCATGCTGACCGCGGCCTGGGTGCGTGCCAGGCGCCGGGCGGCCGTGCCCACCGCACCGGTTTCGGCGACGGTGACGAAGGTTCGCAACAGACTGCTGTCGAGATCGCGCATTATCAATATTCGTGAAGTCTGGATAAGAAATATCAGCTTATTTGAAGTCTCTGCGACTGGCTAGGATGGCTCGACATTCACAGGAGACTTCAGCATGCAGGAAAATGCCACCGGACTACCGCTCTCCGATACCGGCAGGACACACCGCCGCGCGCTGTTATGGGCGGCCATGCTCTGCGTGCTGTCGATGCTCTTTGTCCAGTTCGGCGCGGCGCTGTCGTCGCCGACCATGGAGACTTATGGCACCTTCAGTACCACCTGGCTGCGCCTGTGCTGGGCGGCGGCGGTTCTTGCGCTGCTGGTGCGGCCGCGCCTGCATCGGTTTTCGCTGTCACGCTGGCTGGCCGCCGGGAGTCTTGGCCTGGCGATGGCGGTGATGACCACCTGTTTCTTCGCGGCGATCCAGCGCATTCCACTGGGGCTGGCGATCGCCATCGAGTTTCTCGGTCCATTGCTGGTGGCCAGCCTCGGGGTACGTAGCTGGCGAGCGTTGATCTGGCCTTTGCTGGCGGTAACCGGGGTGTTGCTGCTGGCACGTAATGAGGAGGGCTGGATCGGCGAGCCACTGGGTGTGTTGCTGGCGTTCGGTTCGGCGGCGGGTTGGGCGGCTTATATCCTGATGATGAAAAAGGTCGGTCGGCTGTTCCAGGGCTTTGAAGGGTTGTCGGTATCGCTGCTGGCCGCTGCCCTGATTGCCACGCCCCTGGGGCTTTGGCAAAGCGGCGGCCATCCGCCGCTGTTGCAGATCGCCAACTGCGCGGGCTTGGCCTTGTTCGTACCGCTGCTGCCTTATGGCCTGGAGATGGTTGCGTTGCGGCGGATGCCGGCGTCTTCGTTCGGCATCCTGATGAGCGCCGAACCGGCAGTGGGCGCCCTGGCCGGTTATGTGGTGCTGGCCCAGCCGATGATCCCGATGCAGTTTGTCGGCACCGCCCTGGTGATCAGTGCCAGCCTGGGCGTGCTGGCGCTGCCCTGACTGTTGCGGCCTTACGAGAGCACGAGGAGCTCCGCTGTTTTCGAGGCCACGGGCAATAGCGGGTACTCCCGGTCGGTCGCTTGCGCCACGGCATAGCCATGTCGGGCGATCCGCTCGAACACCTCGGGCTTGAGGCGATTCAGGGTGGTGGGGAAACCCGCGGCAAAGGCCGCATCGCTGCCTTTGAACGAGTCGATCAGGGAGCTGGCGATACTCAGGTAACCGCCGCGTCCCGGGGCTTTCTTCAGGTATTCGACAAAGGTCCGGCTGCGCAACGCCCGGGTCTGGTCGGACATGATGTCCGCCAGGCGCTTGAGTCGCCAGGGGCTCAGCACCCCGGCGTCAAACCCCGGCTTCAGCGGTGCGCCCGCGTCCGAGAGAATGATCGGGTATTCGTAGCGCTTGGTCTGTCCGGTAGCTGCGTCGAAAAAAGGTTCCAGGCCGAGGTTGTCATAGACGCCGCCGTCGTAGAGCCGCAGCTTCTTGAACGGCAAACGCATCTCGACGGCGCTGTTGAGTGGGGCTTCCCATTCGCGCTGCATCCATTTGAAACGGCGGGTCTTGAGCGACAGCGGGCCGATGCCACCGGGGAACGCCGCCGACACCGCCAGGGCCTGGGCCAGGGGGAAGCCGGCGGTGCTGGCGTAACCGATGGAGTAGTCACCCATATTGCTGCGCTTGAAGCGAAAGCGCTTGCCGTTTTCCGCCGTGGTGCCGTTGATCGACCAGTCGGGTTTGGCGGCGATCTCCGGCAGCAGGGCGGTCACTCCCCATTCCTTTTGCAGGGCCAGGGCCAGCAGGTTGGCCCGGGACAGCAGGAAGCGCCAATTCAGCGGGTTGCACAATTGGCGCAAGGCGCTCCAGAGCAGGCTGCGTGAGCACAGCCTGGCTTGCAGGGCGGGGTAGATATGTTGCAGGAAGGTCGCGGAGTCGGGCCACTGGCCGTGGTTTTCGTGAAGCATCAGGCCCACCAGCAGACTACCGCCGGACACCGTGGAAATCTGCGTGACCCGTTCCAGGGCCTGTTGTTCGGCGAGGTATCTGAGCACGCCGAGGTGAAACACCATGGCTCGAACGCCACCGCCGGAGAGCGCAAGGGCAAAATCTGAACGCGGGTCGATCGAGACTGCAGGAGACTCCATGTTTCCTCTCTGGTGGGGGGGGCGTAGGCAATGGTTCTTCGATGTTAGTGCGTTCTCGGGGTGCGGCATAGAGCCCCGATGCCATATCAGTCAGGTAAGCGGCGTGGGCTTGTAGGCGCTTGGCTGGTCAGCGAATCTTTTAGCGATCTTGAGGGCCTATTCGCGGGCAAGCCCTGCTCCTACAGATCTATGTCGTACACAGGATTTGTATTCGACGCTGAACTGTAGGAGCAGGGCTTGCCCGCGAAGCTTCCAGCGGCTGGCGGATGATCTATGCCTTTCTGGCTCGGGGCCGCCGGACGGGTTTATCGGGGCGCGAAAGATCTACTTCTATGCTTAGGTTCAGTCGAATGAGGGGCGGCGATATCGACCGCCGATCTTCTGCGCGCTCGGAAACGGACCAACGGCGATCAGAAAAAAGTTGTCGCAAGTTGTCGATTTCGTGCTCGCCCGTTCGATTAGTCGACACAGCCGCCTGCCGGCTTGTCGATTTTGTCTACCACCACCATCAGGAGAAATGACCATGCGATTTATGGTGATCGTCAAAGCCAGCCCGGAATCGGAAGCCGGCGAAATGCCCAGTAACGAATTGTTGACGGCCATGGGCGCCTATAACGAAGAACTGGCCAAGGCCGGTGTAATCCTTGCCGGGGAGGGGCTGCACCCCAGCGCCAAGGGTGTGCGCGTGCAGTTCAGCGGCAAACAGAGGCGTGTGGTCGACGGACCCTTTATGGAGACCAAGGAACTGATTGCCGGTTTCTGGATCTTCAATGTGCAGTCACTGCAAGAAGCCATCGACTGGGTCAAGCGTTGCCCGAACCCGATGGCCAGCGACTCTGAAATCGAAATCCGCCAGATCTTCGAGGCCGAGGACTTTGGCGAGAGCCTGACCCCCGAGTTGCGCGAACAGGAAGAACACCTGCGCGCGAAGATGTCCGGTCAATCCTGAAAACCTGCCAGAACAGGAGATCCATCATGAGCCTGAAAATCATTCCTTACCTGACCTTCAACGGCAACTGCAAGGAGGCCTTTGCCCTGTACAAAAAGGTGCTCGGTGGCGAGCTGTTTTCCCTGTCGTTCGCCGATGCGCCGGAAGAGGCCTGCATCCCCAAGGATGCACCGAACCGGGACAAGATCCTGCATACCCGCCTGACGGTGGGGGATTTCAGCCTGATGGCCTCCGATTGTCCGCCGCATCAGCCGTACAGCAAAATGCAGGGCATTTCGGTGTCGCTCAATGTCGACAGCGTTGACGAGGCCAAGCGACTGTTCGCTGGCCTGAGCGACGGCGGCAACATCCATATGGCGCCGGCCAAGACCTTCTGGGCCGAGTACTTCGCAATGTTCGAAGACCGTTTTGGCGTGAGCTGGATGATCAATTGCGAGACGGGCCACTAAGCCTCTGAGATAAACCCGCTCCCGCAGCCAGGCGGTCAGTTGCGGGAGCGAGCGGGCTCGTGAGGGAAGGGCATTGGCGACACCTGTCGTTCAGGCAATTGTCGTGCAGGAGTGAGACACTGTGCCCGTTCGGTTTATGAGCGTGGAACAGCAATGACGATTTCAAACAGTGCCGTGCAGGAAGCTGGAACCTGCGTGGCCTTCGATTTTGACGGCACCATTACCACCACCGACAGCCTGCGGGATTTCGTCCGTTACCAGGTGGGTAACCGGCGTTTTCTGATCGCCGGACTGCTGGTCTTGCCCTGGCTGGCGGGTATGTATACGGGGCTGTGCAAGCGGGCCGAGGCCAAGGCCCGGTTTCTGGCGTTCACCCTGCGTGGCAGGAGCCAGGTCGAGCTGGAAGAGGCCGCGGCGCGTTATGTCGCCGAGCGCCTGCCGACGCTGATCCGTCCGGAAATGCTCGAACGGATCGAGGCGCACAAGCGCCTGGGGCACCGTCTGGTGCTGGTCAGTGCATCGCCCACGCTCTATCTCGAGCACTGGGCCCCGGCCGCCGGTTTTGATGCGGTACTGGCCACGCAACTGGAGTTTCGCAACGGACGTTTTACCGGACGCCTGGCGTCGCCCAACTGCTGGGGGCCGGAAAAGGTCCGGCAGTTGCAGCACTGGCTGGGCGATGCGCGCGGGCGGGTATTGTTTGCCTATGGCGACAGTCGCGGCGACCAGGAGATGCTGGCGTTTGCCGAACACGGCTGGTTGCGCGGACTGGGCGCCTTGCCTTCACTCGACGCCCGGCCGGATGGGCTGCACCACGGCTGAAGGCCTGTCGCTCTCGATCAGGCGGCGCTCTTGCAATACATTGATCAGGGCAACGCGGGCGGACGGGTCCAACTGATGTTCCCGTTCCTTGAGTTCCAGCAGGATGGGGCTGGACCAACTGCGATAGGCACGCTCTGCAAGACGAACTGCACTCATTTCTCTCTCCTTGTTCAAAAGCCCGCTGAATAGTCGGGCGACTCCATGAGCGGAAAATCCTAGCCGAGAAATCGATGCTGCGCGAATGCTCCCGCCGTACGGTTGTCTGTTGACCTCGGTCAAGGTGCCGCGGGTGGGGCGCTTTACTGTAGCGGCTCCGGTCGGGCCATGGATTGCTCGTTGCAGCGTGGGGCCCGGCGTATTGCTCAAGGAGGAGTTCCGTTATGCGTTCATTGAAAATCATTCTGCTGGCATCGGCATTCAACGGCTTGACCCAGCGCGCCTGGTTGGAACTGCGCGAAGCGGGGCACGTGCCCAGTATGGTGCTGTTCAGCGACGAAGATACGGTTTGCCAACAGATCGAAAACACCGATGCGGCCCTGGTGATCTGCCCGTTTCTCAAGGACCGGGTGCCGGCCCGGTTGTGGCAGGACCCGCAGCGCCCGGTGGTGATCATCCACCCCGGGATTGTCGGTGATCGCGGCGCCAGTGCGCTGGATTGGGCGATCACCCGGCAGTTGCCCACCTGGGGCGTGACCGCCTTGCAGGCCGCCGAGGAAATGGACAGCGGGGCGATCTGGGCCACCTGCGAATTCGAGATGCCGGCGGGCGTTCGCAAGTCCGAGCTCTACAACGGCCCGGTGGCCGACGAGGCCATGACCTGCATCCACGAGGTGGTGGCCCGGTTCGGCAGAGACTTCGTGCCCCAGCCCCTGGATTACCGTTTGCCGGAGGTTCGCGGGCGTCTGCAAGCGAATATGAAGCAGAGCGACCGCGCCTTCAGTTGGTAGGATGACGCCGAACTGATCCAGCGGCGCATCGACGCCGCCGACGGCCAGCCCGGCGTGCTCGCCGAACTGCTGGGCGAATCCTGCTACCTCTATGACGCCCATCTCGACAGCCGCTGTGGAACGCCGGGCCAACTGCTGGCGGTGCACGACGATGCGGTGCTGGTGGCGACCGGAGACCGCAGCCTGTGGATCGGCTCATTGCGGCGCAAACCCCGGCCGGGGGAAGAGACGTTCAAACGCCCGGCGCGGCATGTGCTGGCCGGTCGGCTCGACAAGGTGCCGACCTTGAATTGGTCTGTCGCCAGCCAGCCGTATTGCAAGGAGGCCTACCAGCCGATCCGTTATCGTGAACTGGACGGCGTGGGCGAGCTGACCTTCGAGTTCTACAACGGCGCCATGAGCACCGAGCAATGTCGACGGTTGGTCAGTGCCCTGCGCTGGGCCAAGGCCCAGGACACCGAGGTGCTGCTGTTCCGTGGCGGGCGCGGCAGTTTTTCCAATGGTGTGCACCTCAACGTGATCCAGGCGGCGGCGGTGCCCGGGCTTGAGGCCTGGGCCAATATCCGCGCGATCAACGATGTCTGTCGTGAGCTGCTGACCGCCCGGCAACTGGTGGTCAGCGGCCTGACCGGCAGTGCCGGCGCCGGTGGGGTGATGCTGGCCCTGGCGGCCGACGGGGTGTTCGCCCGCAGCGGCGTGGTGCTCAACCCTCACTACAAGAGCATGGGCCTCTATGGCTCCGAATACTGGACTTACAGTCTGCCTCGCGCGGTGGGCTATGAGCGTGCGCTGCAGCTCAGCGAAGACTGCTTGCCGATCAGCGTCGCCCAGGCGCTGGAAATCGGCCTGGTCCAGGACATCGGCCCGCGTTGCCCGCAGGCCTTTGGCAACTGGTTGATGGCCCAGGCGCAGCGTGTCGCCCACGACCCTCTTTATAAAGCCGTACGCGAGCGCCGGCGTGCCCGGGATGTCGAAGACATGGAGCGCTGCCGCGACGAAGAGTTGGCCCAGATGCGTCTGGATATGGTCGAGGATCGTAATGGCTTTGCCGAAAAGTGCCGGCACTTCGTATTCAAGCACCGGACCTGCGGGACGCCTCGGCGACTGGTTGCGCCCTGGGCGAACAGCGCCGAGGTGGTGAACGGCTAGCGGACGGCCTGGCGCCCCAGCACATGGGCATGGCCCAGGGCCGAGACCAGCACTTGGCTGCCGACCCGGGGTGCGTGCATGCCGGAGCTACGCACCAGCAATGAACGTTTCTGTCCGTCGGCGGCCGGTGCCTTCAGTTCCACGGTCAAGGTGCAGGTGTTGCCGCCGAAGTCGCATTCGGTGACCACCGCCGGGCTGCCGTTGCCGTCCGCTTGTCCCGGCGCCTGGGCCGCGAGTTGCAACTGCTCGGGGCGCAACATGATCTGCGCCGGGCCGTGACGGCCTTCATCATTGACCGCCAGCCGGCCCAGGTCGCATTGCGCCCAGCCGTTTTCGATCAGGGCAGGCAGGATCACCGCATCGCCAAGGAACAGCGCGGTGTCCTCATCGTCCGGACGCAGGTACAGGTCCATCGGGTGTCCGGCCTGTACCAGCCGGCCCTTGCGCATTACCGCCAACTGATCGGCAAAGGACAGGGCTTCGGATTGGTCGTGGGTGACCAGGATAGTGGTCACCCCGGCTTCGGACAGCAGCCGCGCGACCATCTTGCGCATGGATGCCCGCAGCCCGGTGTCGAGGGCGGAAAAGGGTTCGTCCAGCAGCATCAACCGAGGGCGTTGCGCCAGGGCGCGGGCCAGTGCCACCCGCTGTTGCTGGCCGCCGGACAACTCGTGGGGCCAGCGTTTGCCCATCTGCGGCTCCAGGGCCACGCTGTCCATCAGCTCGGCCACCCGTTGTTGCCGGGTAGCCTTGTCGACGATACCGAAGGCGATGTTATCGGCCACTGTCATATGGGGAAACAGCGCGCCGTCTTGCGGCACATAACCAATCAGCCGCTGGTGGGCCGGGACCTGGGTCTGGGCATCCACCAGCGGTTGGCCGTCGAGGGTGATACGCCCGGCGTCGGGAAATTCGAAACCGGCAATCATCCGCAGCAGGGTGGTCTTGCCCGAGCCGGATGGGCCGACGATGGCCGTGCGGCTACCGGTGGCAATCGACAGATGGATATCTTCCAGGGCCGCTTGCGAACCGAAGGACTTGTACAGCGCGTTGATTTCAAGAGCGTTCATCGGCCAGCCGTGCGTTTGGATTGATGATAGAGAAGCCCGGTCAGCGGCAGCGACAGCAGGATCATGAGCAGCGCATAGGGCGCGGCACCGGCATAGTCGATTTCACTGGTCATGGCCCAGAAACCGGTGGCCAGGGTCCGTGTGCCGTTGGGCGCGAGCAGCAGGGTGGCGGTCAGTTCGTTGGTAATGGCCAGGAACACCAGCGCGGCACCGGCGGCGGCCCCCGGCGCGGCAAGGCGCAGGGTGATCGACCAGAGCGCGCGGACCGGTGAGCGCCCGAGGCTGCGGGCGATATTTTCCAGTTCCACCGGCGCCTGGGCGATGCCGGCGCGCAGGCTGACCAGGGCGCGGGGCATGAACATCAACAGGTAAGCCAGCAGGACGGTGATCGAGGTCTGGTAGATCGGTCGGGCGAAGTTGATGGTGACCGTGACCAGGGCCAGGGCCACGACGATGCCGGGCAGGGAGCTGGTGATGTAGTTGCAGCTTTCCAGCAGGCGATGCAGGCGTCCGGGCGAGCGGATCGACAACCAGGCCACGGGCACCGCCGCGCAGGTGGTCAGCAGGGCGCCGGCGGCACCGAGCAGCAGCGTCTGTTCCAGGGCCGGCAGCAGGTCGCCCATTTGCCAGACCTCGCGGCCACCGGCGATCAGCCAGTTGCCCAGGGTGACCAGCGGCACGCCGAGGGCCAGCAGGCTGCTGACGATCGGGATGCTCAGCGCCAGCAGCTTGGTGTTGCGGCTGAGGCGTACCGTGCGTTGTTGCCGCGCGCTGCCGGAACCGACCCGGGCATAACGGGCCTTGCCCCGGGCGGCCGACTCGACGGTCAACAGGCCCAGGCAGCACAGCGCCAGGATCCCGGCCAGGGTATGGGCCGCCGGTCCGCTGAAGGTCGACTTGAACTGGTCGAAGATCGCCGTGGTGAAGGTGTCGAAGCGGATCATCGCGTAGAGGCCGTATTCGGCCAGCAGGTGCAGGCCGACCAGCAAGGCGCCGCCGCAGATCGCCAGGCGCAGTTGCGGCAGGACAATGCGGAAAAATACCGCCCAGGGTTTGAGCCCCAGGGACTCGCCGACATCCTCGATGGCCGGGTCCAGGCGGCGCAGGGTCGCGGCAATCGGCAGGTAGAGAAACGGGAAATAGGCGATCACCGAGACCAGCACCCCGGCGAACAGCCCGTGGATCGGCGGCACCAGGCTGACCCAGGCGTAGCTGTGGACGAACGCCGGTACGGCCAGGGGCGCGGTGGCCAGCAATGACCAGGCGCGGCGGCCGGGCAGGTCGGTGCGTTCGGTCAGCCAGGCCAGGGCCAGCCCGAGTGCCACGCACAGCGGAATGGTGATGACCATCAGCAACAGGGTGTTGGTCAGCAGCTCGGCCACCCGCGGACGCCAGACCAGCGCTTCAAGGGTGGTCCACCCGGTTTGCCAGGAAGACAGGATCACGAAGGCGATCGGCAACAACGCCAGCAGGGACACCAGCACGGACAGCCCGATGATCCAGGCATTGCCCTGGCGCCCGAAGAAATTTCTGGATCGCTTGCGCGAAAGCGCCGCAGGCGCGTAAGCGACTGCGGCGGGGTCCAGGGGGGAAATGGACTCTGGGATCAATTACAGGATTCCGGCCTGGGTCATCAACTCAACCGCTTTCTTGCTGTCGAGTTTCGAGGCATCGACCTTGGGTGCGTCGAGGTCCTTGAGCGGCACCAGTTTCGCATTGGATTCGGCACCCACGCCCACCGCGTATTCAAACGAGTTGCCGTTCTTGAGAACCGCCTGGCCATCTTTGCCGGTGATCCACTTGAGGAAGGCCTGGGCCTCTTCCGGGTGTTTGCTCGACTTCAACACGCCACCGCCGGAGGTGCTGACAAAAGCGCCCGGGTCCTGGTGCTTGAAGTAGTGCAGCGAGGTGTTCTTGCTGTTCTCGCCGGTCTTGGCCTGGTCGCCGAAGCTGTAGTAGTGGTAGATCACACCACTTTCGACTTGCCCGGCATTGACCGCCTTGAGCACCGCGCTGTTGCCGCGATAGATCGAAGCGTTGGTCTTCATTGCCTTGAGCCAGTCCAGGGTCGCGGCTTCGCCCTTGAGTTCCAGTACGGCGGCGACGATGGCCTGGAAGTCGGCACCGGCCGGCGAGGCGGCCCAACGACCTTTCCACTCAGGCGAGGCGAGGTCGAGCAGGGACTTGGGCAGTTGGGCTTCGGTCAGCTTGCTCTTGTTGTAGACGAACACGGTGGAGCGGGCGGCGATGCCGACCCAGTTGCCGTGGGCCGGACGGTAGGCTGCACCGATCTGTTCCAGAGTGGTCGGGGCCACGGGTGCGAACAGTTTGGCGTTGTCCACCAGGACCATGGCCGGGGAGTTCTCGGTCAGGAACACGTCGGCTGGCGACTTGTCGCCTTCCTGGACGATCTGGTTGCCCATCTCGGTGTCGTCGCCATTACGCAGGGTCACCTTGATCCCGGTTTCCTTGGTGAAACCATCGACCCAGGCCTTGGTCAGGCTTTCGTGCTGGGCGTTGTAGACCACGATGCCGTCGGCGCTTGGGGCCGCATAGGCGTGGCCGGCGCTGAGCATGGCGGTGGTCAGAAAGGCGGTTTTCAGAAACGAAGGCAGACGGGGAATCATTGCGTGGGTAGCTCCTGCAGTCTTTTAGTAGTCGAGGTGGCTGGCGATTTTCGGCGCATCTACACCCGGTTCGCCGGCCCAGTTAAACAATGGGAATCATTCGCATGTTTGTCTGGGGCGGCAATTTAGAGGGTTAAATGAGAAAAAAACGTCAAAATCAGCATGACTCTCAAACAAATCTTAATCAATGTCGTTCGTATTTTGACTAAGGTAACGACGCAGATTGTGCCATGAATGCTTCGTCATCGGTGAGTCTTGTCGTGCCTAAGGCTTGATGGGTAGGGAGAAGCGAATCACCAGCCGGGCAAAGAACGCACCGGTGAAGATCACCGCCAGCAGGCGCAAGGTCTGCATCGCCAGGACCAGGCCGACATCCGAATGGGTGTCGACTGCGATGATCGCCATGGTGTCGAGCCCGCCAGGGCTGGTGGCCAGGTAGACCGAGAGGAAGTCCAGGCCGAGCCACTTCGCCAGGACCCAGGCCGAGGCGGCGCACAGGGCGATCAGGCTGATGGCGCTGAGGATCATGGCCGGCAGGTGTTTCCAGACATAGAGCACGGTGGGGCGGTCGAAACGCAGGCCGACGTAGCAGCCGATGGCGCCGTAGGCGATTGCCAGCAGCCAGGCGGGCAGGGTGATATGCAGCAGCCCGGACAGTTGCAGGACGGCACCGATCAGCAGCGGTACCAGCAGGGCGCCCGCCGGTACGCGCGCGCCCAGCACCACGCCGAACACCACGGTGATCAGCGTCAGCCCCAGGTTGAGCAGGTTGAAGCCATGCAGCGCGGCATCGGCGGCATGGGATTCGCTGCCGTTGACCGGTGCTTCGAGCATATGGCTGACCAGCGCCCCGATCATGACCACGCAGACCACCCGCACATACTGCATGGTTGCCACGACCCGCCCGTCGGCGCCGAAATCATCGGCCATGGCGACCATGGCCGATGCCGCTCCAGGGGAGGTGCCCCAGGCGGCGGTGCTGGCCTGGATCCCGCCGAAACGCACCATCGCCAGGCCCACCATGGCGCTCAGGCATACCGTCAGTACCGTGGCGAACAGCATCAGGTGCCAGGAGTCGGACATTGACGTCAGTACCGCCAGGGTTATGGAGTGGGCGGCGAGCAGGCCGATGCAACCCTGGCCCAGGCGGAACGCCTGGCGGTGAACACGGATGCTGGCGCCACTGACGCCAAAGGCGATTGCCACCAGCATCGGACCGATAAATTGCCCGGCGGGCAACTCGGCGTACTTGAGCAGTTGTCCGCTGCCGCCGGCCAGCAACAGCAGGGCCAGCCATTGCAACGAGCGCGGCCAGGTGGTCAGGGAAAGCCGGGAGGATGAGGATGATAATGTGGTCAAGAGCACTCTCCAAAGCGCTGGACGCTCCTGTTGCAGGGCGTTGAAAGCGGCGCAGTGGGTAAATTATTGATAGCCTGATCGATCAAGTCTAGTTTCTAATTGTGATGAAACGATAACTTTGGTTGATTGATATGGACCTGCGGGATCTCACCTATTTCGAAACCATTGCCGAGCTGGGTCATCTGGGCCGCGCGGCGCAGAAGCTCAATCGCAGCCAGCCGGCGCTGACCAAGAGCATCCAACGGCTGGAGGAGTCGTTCGGCACCAAGCTGTTCGAGCGCGAGGGCCGACGGATCAAGCTGACGCCGGTCGGCGAGTTATTGCAGCAGCGCGGTCGGCAGTTGCAGCAGAGCATTGCCGAGACCCACCGTGAAATACGCGATTTCGCCAGTGGCGTGCTGGGCAATATCCGCCTGGGCTGCGCGTCGAGCATGGCCGAATACCTGCTGCCGCAACTGACTGCGGCCTTGCTCGAGCGGGCGCCGGAGATCACTTTGAGCCTGGCGATCGGCCAGGACGATATGTTGCGCGAATCCCTGCGTTCCGGACGCCTGGACATGGTGATCTGCCCACTGTTCGACGATGACCCCCAGCTGTTGTCGCATCCGCTGTTCGATGACGAAGCGGTGGTGGTTGCCAGTCGCAATCACCCGATCTTCGACGCGCCGATTCGCCTGAGCGAGCTGGGGCGTTATCGTTGGGTGTTGCCTGCGTCGGGTGTTTCATCCCGCCGCTGGATCGACAATGTGTTCCTGGCTCACGATCTGCCGCTGCCCTCGGTGCAGATCGAGACCAACACCATTTCGCTGCTACCGCGGCTTATCGGCCAGACCCGCCTGTTGAGTTTCCTGGCGCGGGAAACCCTGGAGGATGTGAAGGGCGCGACGCACCTGCGGGAAGTGCGGCTCAAGGAAACCACTATGAAGCGTACCTTGGTGGTGTCGGTGCGTGCTGGCGCCTACTTGTCGCCAGCGGCGCAGACCATGCTCGACCTGCTAAAACGCGATGGCCGGGCGTTTTTCAGCGCACGGCGAGCCGTTAACGCTGCTCGACCCGATTGAGAAAGCGCCGGGTGCGTTCGTTGTCCGGCTCCACCAGGATCTGCCGGGGCGTGCCGTCGGCGACAATACGCCCGGCCTCCATGAACAGCACCCGGTCGGCGATGTCCTGGGCGAACTTCATTTCGTGGGTCACCAGCAGCATGGTCACCTGTTGCTCATGGGCAATCGTGCGAATCACCTCCAGCACTTCGCCCACCAGTTCCGGGTCGAGGGCCGAGGTCACCTCGTCGAACAGCATCACCTTCGGACGCATCGCCAGGGCCCGGGCGATGGCCACCCGTTGCTGTTGGCCGCCGGACAGCTGGGCGGGATAGGCATCGGCCTTGTGGCTCAGGCCGACCATTGCCAGATAGGCCTGGGCGCGGTCCAGGGCTTCTTCGCGACTGACCTTGAGCACCTGCAACGGCGCCTCGGTGATGTTTTCCCGCACGGTCAGGTGCGGGAACAGGTTGAACTGCTGGAAGACCATGCCGACCCGATGCTCCACCGGGGCTTTTTTCGTGCCGGGCCAGCACCAGCCGCCGCCCTTGGCGCTGACCGCCACGCCGTCGACCTCGATGTGGCCCTGCTCGTAGCTTTCCAGGCCCTTGATCAAGCGCAATACGGTGGATTTCCCCGAACCGCTGGGGCCGATCAGCGCGACTTTCTGCCCTTGGGGAATGCTCAGGTCGAGGTGGTCGATGACCCGGGTCGCGCCGAAGTGCTTGACCACCTGGGTGAGGCGGATCTGTGCCGGCGCCGTGGCCGCGAGGTGTGCAACGTCAGACATGGCTGCGCCTTTCCAGGTACTTGAAGAGCAGGGAAGTCGGCACGCTGATGATCAGGAACAGCACGGCCATCAGCGTATAGGGTTCGGTGTAGCGATAGCTCATCCCGGCCACCTGCTTGGCGGCCTGGAACAGCTCCGGAATGGTGATCACCGCCAGCAGTGGGGTTTCCTTGAACATGCCGATCAGGTAGTTGCCCAACACCGGCAGCATCGGTTTCAGGGCCTGGGGCAGGATGATCCGGCGCCAGGTGGTGGCGGTGTCGAAGTCCAGCGCCCGGGCGGCTTGCCACTGGCCCGCCGGTACACCGTCGATGGCACCGCGATAGGCCTCGGCGATATAGGCGCTGTAGTAGAGCCCGAGGCCGATCACCCCTGTGGAGATCGCCGGCAGGGTAATCCCGGCCGAGGGCAGGGCAAAGAACAGCACATAGAGCTGGACCATCAGCGGCGTGTTGCGAAAAAAGCTCAGATAGCCCTGGCAGCCGCGCCGTATTGCGCTGACCGATGAGCGTTGGGCAATCGCCAGGATCAGCCCGAGCAGTACCGCCAGCAGGAAACCGAGCACCACCACCTGCACGGTGACCAGCAAGCCACGCAGCAGGTCGGGCAGGATCGACCAGGCAAACTCGAAGTCGAATTCCATGGTTACTCCCGGCGCCAGGCCGAACTGTGGTGTTCATAACGCCGCACCAGCCAGGTCAATGGCCAGGCCATGACGAAGTAGCAGACCAGCACGATGCTCCAGATCAGCGTCTGTTGCCCCAGCGTGGTCACCAGCTGATTGCCGGAAAAGGTCAGGTCGCTCAAGGTGATCAACGACACCAGCGAAGTGGTTTTCATCAACTCGACCAACTGGTTGCCCAGTGGCGGCAGCATAAAGGGCAGGGCCTGGGGCAGGATGATCCGCCGAAAGGCCGCCAGCGGCCCGAAGTCCAGGGCGCGCAAGGCATCACGTTGCCCGGCGCTGACATTCACCAGCGCCGCGCGGACGATCTCCGAGCCGTAGGCCGAGAAAGTCAGGCCCAGGCCGATCACCCCGGTGGTCATCGGCGACAGGCTGATACCGAACAGCGGCAGGATAAAGAACAGGTAGAACAGCAGCACCAGGGCCGAAATGCCGCGCAGCAGCTCGACATAGGCGGTGGCGAACCAGCGCAGCGCGCGCCAGGGCGACAGGCGCATCAGCGCGATCACCAGCGACAGCACCAGTACCAGCAGTTCCGCGAGGAAGGTGATTTGCACGGTTACCCACGCGCCATGGGCCAACTGGCGCGCGATGAACAGGGCCGTTTCCACGGCCGGGGTATCGAGGGACATGGCCTGTACTCGTGTGGGTTTGAGGCCGTTTCAGCGTCTGGTTACTGGCTGCAACGTTGGGCGGCGGTGACGTCCAGGTCGGGCAGCTCGTTTTCGGTGTAGTCGTATTTCTGCAGGATCTTCAGCAACTCACCGGAGGCCCGCAGCTTGGCCAACTGTTCGTTGAAGGCCTGGGTAAAGGCCGGATCGTTTTTCGGCAGGCCATAGGATTGGTAGTTCCAGCTTGGCTTGCCCTGGGCATCGGGGATCTGCGCGAAAGGCAGGGCGCGTTCGATAGCTGGGTTGGCGGCTTTCTTGAGCAGGCCGATGATTTCCGCGTCGGGGAAATACACCACGTCGATACGTCCGGCCTCAAGGGCGGAGAGGGCTTCGGTGTCCTTGTCGAACAGCACCAGATTGGCCGCTGGAACGCCGCTGTCGCGGGCTTCCTGGACCTGATTGGTGCCGGCCTGGGTGGCCAGGCGTGCCTGGCCGTTGTTGGCGACATCCTTGAGGCTGTGCAGGTTCAGCGGGTTGCCGGCCTTGACGATAAAGGCGCCGCCGGAGCGGGTGATCGGGTTGGAGAAACCGATGACCTTGCAGCGATTGGCGTTGATGAACAGGCCTTCGCCGATCAGGTCGAAACGCTTGGCGGTGACACCGGGGACCAGGGAACCGAAGTCGGTGATCGGGGTTTCCAGCTTGTGGATGCCCAGCGGTTCGAGAATCGCCTTGAGTACATCGACATAGGCGCCGGTGACCTTGCCGTCGGTGCCGATGTAGGCGTACGGCTGCTCATTGGCGATACCGGCGCTGAGGCCTTGGCTACGACCCTTTTCCAGCAGGCCCGCGGCCAGGGCCGAGGAGGACGGGGCTAGGTTCAACAGCACGCTGGCGCACAGCGCGGCCGGCAACGACAGGGACTTGATAGCGTTCATGGAGGACCTGGAGAGAATGGAAAGGGGTGCCAGACAGTTAAGCCGAATACATGACCTGTAGGGGCCGGCTTGCTGGCGAAGAGGTCCGTGAGGACGCTAAAAGCTTCGCGGGCAAGCCCTGCTCCTACAGGTTAGGTGGCATTTTTGAGATCCCATTTCCTTAACTGACTGGCACCGGCGACAAGTCCGCTTGTCGCCAGTCCGGCCTGGCCCGAGGGGGTGTTCAGCCTCGACTGACAGAATCTGAAAATGATTTTATCGATATAAGCGAAAAGTTTTAAATATCGTTAAGTGATAAGCATATGTTGTTTGCCGAGGGTAAAGCGGGTGCCCTCAACTCCCGCCTTCGGGACGCCCGCTGCTGACTTCCGCCGGCACATCATCCCCAGCCATGCGCTTGCGGAACAGCCCGGTCCGGGCCAGCAGCAGGGTGGTCACCGGCACAGTGATCGACAACAGGATCGGAATCAGCCAGGCGTGGATCACCGGCTCCGACTTGAGTGCCGAAAAGTACAGGATCGAGGCCAGCGCCACGCACCAGGCGCCAAGGGTCGAGGCCAGTGCCGGCGGGTGCATGCGCTGGAAGAAGTCCTTCATGCGCAACAGGCCGATGGCGCCACACAGGGCGAGCAGGCTGGCGGCCACCAGCAGAAAGGCCACCGGAATTTCGATCCAGAGGGATAACGGGTTCATTCGATCACCTCGCCACGCAGAAGGAATTTGGCCAGGGCAAACGAGCCGACAAAGCCGAACAGGGCAATCAGCAGCGCCGCTTCGAAGTAGGTATCACTGGCGTAGCGGATGCCCAGTACCAGCATCATCAGCATGGCAATCAGGTACAGGTAGTCCAGGGCCAGGACCCGGTCTTGCGCCGACGGGCCCTTGAACAGCCGGACCACGGTCAGCACCAGCGCCACGCTGAAGATGAACAGGCTCAGCAGGATCGCATTGGCGAGCAGTGCGCTCATTCGAAGATCTCCATCAGAGGACGTTCGTAAGTCGTCTTGAAGTGCTGGATAAAACCGCTTTCGTCGTCCAGGTCGAAAACGTGCAGTAGCAGGACGCTGCGGTCCAGGGCCAGTTCCGACCAGACGGTGCCGGGAACCACCGTGCAGATCATCGACAGCACGGCCAGGCCGTTGGCATCGCGCAGGTCCAGGGGCACCTTGACGAAGGCCGAACGCGGCGCGCGGCGTCCGGCGTTGAGCACGCCCCAGGCAACGGCGAGGTTGGACAGCACCACGTCGGCACCGACCCGAAAAAACAGGCGCAGCATCACCCCGGGGCGACGGATACGGATCGGCCGCGGGCGCAAGGGCGCCATCATCACCGGAGCGAAGACGCCGAGGGCCGCACCCAGCAGCAGGTTACCCGGGCTGACCGACAGGTTCAGCACCAGCCACAACAGCCAAAGCGCAAGGGACAGCCACGGCGCGGGGAACAGGCGTTTCATGGCTGTACCTCCACGGCGGTGGTCGGGTTCGGCACCGGGCGAGCGGCCTGCACGGCGCTGATGTACTGTCCGGGGTTGTCGAGGGAGCCAGCCGCCGCCTGGGTGTAGCGCAACAGCGGCTCGGCCTTGACGGTCAGCAGGATGCACAGGCCCAGCAGGGCAAAGATGGGCAGGCATTCGAAACGCCGTAGCGCTGGCGACGGACGCTCCTGGGGTGTCCAGAAACGCGAGATGCCCATGCGCGAGAAAGCCAGCAGCGAAGCGAGCCCGGACAGCACCAGCAAGGCCAGCAGGCCCCAGGCCGCCGGGGAGATCGGCGCATCGATGCCCAACCCTTTCGGATTGAGCAAGGCGCTGAGCAAGGCCAGCTTGCCGATAAAGCCGGACAGCGGCGGCATGCCGATGATCAGCAGGGCGCAGGCGATAAAGCTCAAGCCGAGGAAGGCCATGGTCCAGGGAATGACCTGGCCGACCACGGCTTTCTGTTCATCGTCCAGGTTGGTGCCGGGCCTTGGGTGCAAGGACTCCAGCCGCCGGGGCAGCGGGTCGATGTCCTCTTCCAGCGGTAGTTCGTTGGCCGAACGTGAGCGTTCGATCAGTTCGGCCAGCAGGAACAGCGCACTCAGGGCCAGGGTCGAGCTGACCAGGTAGAACAGCGCGCCGGCCGTGAGGTTCGGTTGGGCGAAACCGATGGCCGAGAGCAGGATCCCCGCCGAGACCAGGATACTCAGGCTGGCCATGCGTTCCAGGCGCTGGGCGGCGAGGATTGCCACGGCGGCGCAGGCGATGGTCGCCATGCCGCCGTAGATCAGCCAGTCACCGCCGAAATGCCCCGAGGCACCGGCCTCGCCGGAAAACAGCAAGGTCCACAGCCGCAGCAGCGTGTAGATCCCGACCTTGGTCATGATCGCGAACATCGCCGCCACCGGGGCGCTGGCCGAGGAGTAGGCGGGCACCAGCCAGAAGTTCAGCGGCCACATCCCGGCCTTGGCCAGGAAGGCCACGGCGAGAATCGCCG
The DNA here is from genome assembly GCF_023242345.1 of Pseudomonas sp. MWU12-2037. Classification (NCBI taxonomy): domain Bacteria; kingdom Pseudomonadati; phylum Pseudomonadota; class Gammaproteobacteria; order Pseudomonadales; family Pseudomonadaceae; genus Pseudomonas; species Pseudomonas sp. MWU12-2037. The sequence continues at coordinate 363,941 of NZ_JALLIZ010000005.1, forward strand.
CGCCCGCATGCAGCAGCCCGCGATCGGCTTCCGGCACCAGCGGGATCTTCAGCGCCAGGTCGGCGAAGTTCAGGGTGCCGGTAACGCCATAGATCAGCGCCGCGCCGATCAGGAACAACGACGAGGCCAGCAGGTTGATCGCGATGTAGTGCAAGCCCGCCGACACCCGCGAGCGCCCCGAACCGTGCAGGACCAGGCCATAGGAAGCGGCCAGCAGGACTTCGAAGAACACGAACAGGTTGAACAGGTCGGCGGTCAGGAAAGCGCCGTAAAGGCCCATCAACTGGATCTGGAACAACGCGTGGAAGCTGGCGCCGGCACGGTCCCAACGGGCCATGGCGAACAGCAGCGCGCTGACGCCGATGATCCCGGTCAGCACCAGCATCAACGCAGAGAGACGGTCGACCACCAGCACAATGCCAAATGGCACCTGCCAATTGCTCGGCAGGTAGACGCCGATGGAGCCGGTTTCGCCGGCCTGGGTGCCGATCAGCAAGAGTATCGAGATGCCCAGGCCGATCAGGCTCGAGCCCAGGTTGAGGCGGGCCTTGAGTGGCCGGTGCTTCTCGCCGAGCATCAGCATCAGCGCCGCCGTAAGCAGCGGCAGCAGGATCGGGGCGATGATCAGGTGCGACATCGGGTTCATTCCTTGGGCTCCCGGCCATCGACATGGTCGGTACCGGTCAGGCCGCGCGAGGCCAGCAGCACCACCAGGAACAGCGCGGTCATGGCGAAGCTGATGACAATGGCGGTGAGCACCAGGGCCTGGGGCAGCGGGTCGGTGTAGTTGAGCAGGTCCTGGGGCACGCCGTCCTTGATGATCGGCTCCTTGCCGATAAACAGGCTGCCCATGCTGAAGATAAACAGGTTGACCCCGTAGGACAGCAGGCAGAGGCCCATCACCACCTGGAAGGTCCGTGGACGCAGCATCAGCCAGACCCCGGAGGCCGCGAGCACGCCAATGGCAATTGCAATGACTTCTTCCATCAGGCGGCTCCTGGCTTGGGTTGGGCGCCGAGTTGCTGGCTCGGCCGATGGGCGCGGACCGACTGGTGCGCCAGGGCGGTTAGGATCAGCAGGGTCGAACCGACCACCACCGCGTACACGCCGATATCGAAGAACAACGCGCTGGCGACATGGATATCCCCCAGCAACGGCAGATGCAGGTGGGCGGTGTGGGTAGTCAGGAACGGATAACCGAAAGCCATCGCCCCCAGGCCCGTGACCGTGGCGAACAGCAGGCCGGTGCCCATCCAGCGCAACGGCCGCAGGCTCATCTGTGCTTCAACCCACTGGGTGCCGGCGACCATGTATTGCAGGATAAACGCCACCGACATCACCAGCCCGGCGACAAAACCGCCACCCGGTTGGTTATGCCCGCGCATAAACAGGTACATCGAGACTACGAAGGCGATCGGCAGCAGCAGGCGCACCAGCACCGCCGGCACCATCATGAAACCCAGGGCGGTGTCGCTGGCGCTGCGCGGGTTGACCAGATCGGTGACCACGTCCGGGGCCAATTGGCGCTGCTGGTTGGGCAACTCAAGACTTTCCTTCGGCGGACGGAAGCGGCGCAGCAGGGCGAACACGGTCAGGGCGGTGGCCATCAGCACGGTGATTTCACCGAGGGTGTCGAAGCCACGGAAGTCCACCAGCATCACGTTCACCACATTGCTGCCGCCCCCTTCGGGCAGGGCGCGACTGAGGTAGAACGAGGAAATGTCATTGGGCGTCTGGCGGGTCAGCATGGCGTAGGACAGCAGGGCCATGCCGCCGCCGACCCCGACCGACAGCAGCAGGTCGCGCAGACGACGAATCCGTGCCTTGCGCAGGCCGCTCGGCAACGGCGAGACCTCTTCGATACGCCGTGGCAGCCAGCGCAGGCCCAGCAGGATCAGCACCGTGGTCACCACTTCCACCACCAGTTGGGTCAGGGCCAGGTCCGGCGCGGAGAACCAGACAAAGGTGATGCAGGTCATCAGGCCGCAGACGCTGACCATGATCATGGCCGCCAGCCGGTGGTACTTGGCTTGCCAGGCGGCGCCCAGGGCGCAGGCGATGGCCAGCAACCAGAGGGTGACGAAGACAATGGAGCCGGGGATCTTCGGCCGGTCGCCCCAGGACAGGCTGCTGTGCAGCATCGGGATCAGGCCGGCAACCACCGCCGCCAGCACCAGCAGGAACAACTGGGTTTGCAGGCGCTGGGTGCTGACCCGGCGCTCGATGCGCCGGGCGTAGCGCATGATGGTCACCAGGCAGCGCTCGAACAGGCGCTTGCCGTTGAGGCGACCGATCAGCGGCGGACGACTGAAACGGCCACGCTTGAGTTGCTTGCGTAGCAGCAGATAGAGCAGCACGCCGCCGGACATGGCGATCAGGCTCATGATCATCGGCGCATTCAGGCCGTGCCAGATCGCCAGGCTGTACTCGGGCAAGACCCCGCCGACCACCGGCAGGGCCGCGGTGGCGAGGATTGAACCGACCACCTGGGCCGGGAAAATCCCCACCAGCAGGCAGGTGAACACCAGCAGTTCCACCGGCGCGCGCATCCAGCGCGGCGGCTCGTGAGGCGTGTGGGGCAGGTCGGTGGCCTTGGGACCGAAGAACACATCGACGGTAAAGCGCAGCGAGTAGGCGACGCTGAAGGTGCCGGCGAGGGTGGCAATCACCGGCAGGGCCGTTTCGACCCAGGCCGTGGAATTGATGAACACCGTTTCGGCGAAGAACATTTCCTTGGAGAGGAAGCCGTTGAGCAGCGGCACCCCGGCCATGGAGGCACTGGCGACCATCGCCAGGGTCGCGGTGAACGGAATCAGCTTGATCAGGCCGCTGAGCTTGCGGATATCGCGGGTGCCGCTTTCATGGTCGATGATGCCGGCGGCCATGAACAGCGAGGCCTTGAAGGTCGCATGGTTGAGAATGTGGAACACCGCGGCCACGGCGGCCAGTGGGCTGTTCAGGCCCAGCAGCAGGGTGATCAGGCCCAGGTGGCTGATGGTGGAGTAGGCCAGCAGGCCCTTGAGGTCGTTCTGGAACATGGCGCAGTAGGCGCCGAGCATCAGGGTTGCGGCGCCGGCACCGCCGACAATCCAGAACCACTCGTCGCTGCCGGAGAGCGACGGCCACAGTCGGGCGAGGAGAAACACCCCGGCCTTGACCATGGTCGCCGAGTGCAGATAGGCCGAAACCGGAGTCGGCGCGGCCATGGCGTGGGGCAGCCAGAAGTGGAATGGGAACTGTGCGCTCTTGCTCAGGGCGCCGATCAGGATCAGCGGCAGCAGGACCGGGTACAGGACGTGGGCGCGGATTTTATCGCCGGCCGCCAACACAGTGTCCAGGTCATAGCTGCCGACCACATGGCCGAGAATCAATACCCCCGCCAGCAGGCACAGACCGCCGGCGCCGGTAACCGTCAGCGCCATATAGGCACCGCGACGGGCATCACTGCGGTGGTGCCAATAGCCGATCAGCAGGAAGGAGAACAGGCTGGTCAGTTCCCAGAAGAACACGATCTGGATCAGGTTGCCGGACAGCACCAGGCCGAGCATGGCGCCCATAAAGGCCAGGAAAAAGGCGAAAAAGCGCGGCACCGGATCTTCCGGCGACATGTAGTAGCGAGCGTACAGCGACACCAGGGTACCGATGCCCAGCACCAGCATGGAGAACAGCCAGGCGAAGCCATCCAGGCGCAGGACGAAGTTCAGCCCCAGGCTGGGCAGCCAATTGATGGTTTCGTGAATCACACCGCCGTGGGCGATCTGCGGGTAGAGCAGCGCCATCTGCAGGGTGCCGACCAGGGCGATGACACCGGCCAGGATGGATTCACTGTTGCGGGCGTTATGCGGCAGCAGGGCCGCCAGACAGCTGCCGATAAAAGGCAGAAGCAGTAGAACTATCAGGGACATAGGCTTCTAATCTGCAGGAGTTTGCGAAGGATCATACGTGGCGCGCCGGAGATCACCAACCCAGAACCTGTGGCAGAATCCTACAAGGTAGGTGGCAAATGCCTGATTTGCCCTGTTTATTTGTTCGGATCCAGCCCTTCGGCTTCCGCAGCCTCTTCGACAGCCTCGGCCCGTTGTTTGCCCTTGGTCTTCAACTCACTGACGATCACCGCCGCGACAATCAACGCGGCCCCCAGCAGCGCAATTCCCGGCAACCGCTCACCCGCCAGACGCCCGGCAATCCCCGCCCAGACCGGTTCCCCGGCATAGATCAAGGTGGCACGGGTCGGCGAAACACTCTTCTGCGCCCAGTTCATCGCCACCTGAATCGCCGCACTGGCGGCCCCGAGGCCGACGGCACTGGCCAACAACAACCAGGAAAACTCCGGCAACGCCTCCTGGGTCGGCACGATCATCAGAAACGCCAGGATCGACGCCGTGGCCAACTGCACCACGGTCACCCGCCGTACATCGACCTTGCCGGCATAGTTGCTGATCAGGATGATTTCGGCGGCAATCGCGATGGCGCTGATCACCGTGGCGATCTCCCCGGAGCTGAAATTCAGCTTCGCGCCATTGGGCCCGGACAACAGCATCAAACCGGTAAACGCCAGCATGATCCCGACACTCGGCATCAGCCCCGGACGCTTGCCCAGCACCAGCCATTGCAGCAGCGGCACAAAAGGCACGTACAACGCGGTAATAAATGCCGACTGGCTGCTGGGAATACTTTGCAGGCCCACGGTTTGCAGACCGTAGCCGAGCATGATTGCGGTGCCGATAAAGAATCCCGCCTTCAGCTCGAAAGCCGTAATGCCCCGCAGGCTGCGGGCCGAGAACAAGGCGACGATGCACGCCGCCGCGGCAAAGCGCAGTCCGACGAAAAACATCGGGCCGCTGACGGTCATGGCGTTCTGCACCAGCAGAAAGGTACCGCCCCAGACCATGGTGATCAGGATCAGCACGCACTCGGCCTTGCTGAACCGCAGGGTCGAGGCAAACGAGGTGTTGGGGTTCGCCGCAGTCATGGCCTTGCACACTATTCGGGTGAGACGCACAATGCGCCGAAGCTGGGCAGTATACTGCGCAAACCAACCAAGTGAGCAATATAGTGCACAAAGAAACTTCGCAACGGGCTTCGGTGTTGCAACACGTCAGCTTGAACGTGCGTCGACTGCGCCATGAGGCTCAGTTGAGTCAGACCGCGTTGTCGGAAAAGTCCGGGGTCAGCCGCCGTATGCTGGTGGCGATCGAGGCAGGGGAGAAGAATGTCAGCCTGACCACCTTGGACCGGGTGGCCGAGGCGTTGGGTGTGGCTTTCAGCGATCTGATCCAGGCGCCGGATGTCCGCGACCCGAGTCGGATCAACGAGGTGGCCTGGGCCGGGGTGATTCCGGGGAGCAAGGCGGTGTTGCTGGCCAAGGCCATGGCCAGTCGCGAAGTCGAACTCTGGGAGTGGCGCCTGGAGCCGGGGGAGCGTTATGACTCGGAGCCGGACTGCGATGGCTGGAGTGAGCAGATCTATGTCTTCGAAGGTTGCCTGACGGTGGTGCTCGGGGAGCAGCCGCGGTTGGTAGCGGCGGGGGAGTTCTTTATGTTTCCCAGCAACCAGCCCCACGGCTATCGCAACGATGGTGATGTGGCGACGCGCTTTATCCGCAACGTTGTATTGTAGGCGCGTGGCTTGCCCGCGAAGCTTTTGGCGGCCTCAAGGGCCTCTTCGCTGGCAAGCCAGGCTCCTACAGGTTCGCGGTGTTCTTAAATTTCCATCTCCATCTGCCCCAATACCAACTGTTGCCAGGGCAACAGTGTCTGGACAGTTTGCTGTTTTACAGCTGCGATCAATTCTAGGTTTTTATTTTAAATGACTGAAAAATATAGATTTTAATTTCAGGCACGACTCCTGCTATGTCCTTGTCATGCGTTTTGCATTTTCAAGGACTCGGGAGTCGGTCTATGACAACTGTCGCCAAACCTGCTTACACCGCCCATATCATCCGTTCGGATGAAGAGGCCATTGCCGCGGCCAGAACCCTCGCAGCGCGTTTTGCCGTCGAAGCCGGCGTACGCGACCGCGAGCGACGCCTGCCCGCCGCCGAACTCGATGAATTCGCCGCCAGCGGCCTGTGGGGCATCACCGTTCCCAAAGCCTATGGCGGTGCCGGTGTTTCCTATGTGACGGTGGCGCAAGTCATCAAGATCATTTCCGCTGCCGACTCGTCCCTTGGCCAGATCCCGCAGAACCACCTCGGTGTGCTGGACATCCTCCTGCAAACCGCCAGCGAGGAACAAAAGCATTACTACTTCGCCAAGGTGCTGCAAGGCTATCGCTTCGGCAATGCCTTCTCCGAAGCCAAGAGCAAGAATGCCGGCACCTTCAACACCGGTATCCGTTTCGACGGCGACACCGCACATATCGACGGTGAGAAGTTCTACTGCACCGGCGCCTTGTTCGCCCATATCGTCCCGGTGGTCGGGCTCGACGAGGCCGGTAATGCGCAGATCGCCTTTGTCGAGCAGGGCACCGCGGGTCTGACTATCGTCGATAACTGGGACGGCTTCGGCCAACGCACCACCGCCAGCGGCAATGCGCTGTTCAACGACGTGAAGGTACCGCGCAGCAGCGTGATTCCAGCCCACCAGGCCTTCGACCTGCCCACCGCCAACGGCCCGATTTCCCAGATCATCCAGGCCGCGGTCGACACCGGTATTGCCGTCGGTGCCCTCGAAGAAGCCAAGCGTCATGCCCGTCAAGCGCGGCCGTGGATCGACAGCCAGCAGGAACATGGCTGGCAGGACCCGTTCACCCAGGCTGCCATCGGCGATCTTGAATGGCGGGTACACGGCACCGAAGCCATCCTGGAAAAGGCCGGCCTGGCAGTCGACCACGCCCTGGCGCAGCCCAGCGAAGACAGTGTTGCCCTGGCCTCCGTGGTGGTGGCCCAGGCCAAGGTGCTGTCCGCCGAAATCGCGTTGCTGGCCAGCAGCAAGATTTTCGAGCTGGCCGGCACCCGTTCGGTACTGGCCAGGCACAACCTTGATCGCCATTGGCGTAACGCCCGCACCCACACCCTGCATGACCCGGCGCGCTGGAAATATCACCTGATCGGCAACTACCTGCTCAACGGCGTCAAGCCGGCCCGACATGCCTGGAACTAGGAGCCCACGATGAACGCATTGACTCATCCCGCCAGCCACCAGCCCGCCCTGGCCCGAGTGGCGAGCGACCTGCATAACGCCCGCCAATCCCTGGAACGGACCCTCGGCGTTGCGCGCGCCCATGCCCAACTGGCCAACGATCACCAGGTCATCGGCAAGTTCGGCGACCTGCAGATTCGCATCGAGGTGGCGGCGGCGCTCCTGGAGCGCGCCGAACGCATTGCCGCCGGCAACCAGGACGAGGCCGAAAAGACCATTGCCGTCGCCGAAGCCAGTATTGCCATCGCCGAAGCCCTGGCGCAGGTCGGCCAGGTTGAACAGGAACTGACCGGCCAACGCCCCGAGTGGTCGCCCAGCCATGATCCGCTCCAGGATCCGTTGCATCTCAAATACCGATTGATCGGTGACTTGCGCCTCAATGGCGTGGTTCCGCCGAGTGCCAGGAGTGCTGTCGATGTCCCGTGAAATCCGCCTCAATGCCTTCGACATGAACTGCGTCGGCCATCAGTCGCCCGGACTGTGGGCTCACCCGCGTGACCGTTCCTGGCAATACAAGGACCTGGAGTACTGGACCGACCTGGCGAAGATCCTTGAGCGTGGCAAGTTCGACGGCCTGTTTATCGCCGATGTGCTGGGCATCTATGACGTTTATAACGGCAATGGCGATGCGGCGATTCGCCAGGCGGCCCAGGTGCCGGTGAACGACCCGTTGCAGTTGATTCCGCCCATGGCGCTGGTGACCGAGCACCTGGGGTTCGGCCTCACGGCTTCGCTGTCCTTCGAGCATCCGTATCCCTTTGCCCGACGTCTTTCCACCCTCGATCACCTGACCAAGGGGCGCGCCGGCTGGAACATCGTCACTTCGTACCTGGAAAGCGGTGCGAAGAACCTCGGCCAGCGTGCCCAGACCGAACATGACGCCCGTTACGACTATGCCGAGGAGTATCTGGAGGTCTGCTACAAACTCTGGGAAGGCAGTTGGGAAGACGGCGCGATCCTGCGCGACCGGGCGCGCAAGGTGTTCAGCGACCCGAGCAGGATCCACGAGATCCAGCATGTCGGCAAACACTTCCAGGTGCCGGGTATTCACCTGTGCGAGCCGTCGCCGCAACGTACCCCGGTGCTCTACCAGGCCGGCGCGTCCAGCCGTGGCAAGCAGTTCGCCGCCGAGCATGCCGAGTGCGTGTTTGTCGCCGCGCCGTCCAAGGTGCTGCTGAAAAAGGTCGTGGCCGATATCCGTCGGCGCGCGGCCGAGGCCGGTCGGGACCCGAAAAGCATCCTGATCTTCAACCTGCAGACGGTGATCCTTGGCGAGACCGATGCCAAGGCCAAGGCCAAGTTCGAGGAATACAAATCCTATGTCAGCTACGAGGGCGCCATGGCGCTGATCTCGGGCTGGACCGGGATCGACTTCAGCCAGTTCAAGCCCGATGAGCCGCTGCGGCATGTGCACACCAATGCCATCCAGTCGGCGGTGGAGACCTTTTCCACGGCGGACCCGAACCGGATCTGGACGCCCAATGAACTGGCTGACTGGGTCGGGATCGGTGGGTTTGGGCCGCTGTTTGTCGGCAGCCCGGAAACCGTGGCGGATCTGCTGCAGGAGTGGGTTGAAGAGACCGATGTCGACGGTTTCAACCTGGCCTATGCGCTGACCCACGAGACCTTTGTCGACGCGGTGGACTTGCTGGTGCCGGAGTTGCAGAAGCGTGGTGTGTACAAGACCGAGTATGCCCCGGGGACCTTGCGCGAGAAGCTGTTCGGCGCGGGGCCGAAGCTGGCGGATATCCATCCGGGGGCGGGGTATAGGGATCTGGCGGCGTTGCGGGAGAAGAGCCTGCGTTCGGCCTGATTACCGACCGAAAAACCTGTATTTCACAATCGCCAGCGGACCACCGCACGCCAAACGACTGAACGAGGTTCCGCCATGAGCGTGCATGAACTGAAACGTCCGCCCGTCATCCATCCGCCGCACCCTGAAACGGTTTCGATCTTTACGGGTGCTCTTGAGCAGCTGCGCCACTGGGCCCAGGTCAGCCCGTTGCAGAGCGCCTTGCGCCACAAGCGCCACGGGCAATGGCACAGCTGGCGCTGGATCGATGCCTTGCGCGAAGTCGAGCGTTTGGCCGATGGCCTGCGCCAACAAGGCTTCACTGCCGACTCGCGCCTGGCCGTCAGCGGCGCCCAGGAACCGAACCTGTTGCTGCTGGCACTGGCCGCCCATTCCATCGGTGGCCTGGTCTTCAGCCTGGCCTCGGACCTGAACGCAGAAGCCCTCGACCAAGCGTTCTGGCGCCTGCACCCCAGCCACGGCTTTGTCGACAGTCGCCAGCAACTGCTCAATTGGCTAGCTGCCGGCGATTCAAGTGCCGCCCCAGCAGTGCTGATCGCCAATCAGCTGCCGGGACGCCAGCCGGGTTCGCCGAGGCAAAACGTGCTCGCCTTCGCCAGCCTCGGTGGCGACAACCAGGAGCCGCGTCCGCTGGTGCGGTGGCGTGCAACAGGCGCCCAACCTCAGCTATGGAGTGAAGAAGATACCCAATGGCGGGGCGGCTTGAGCGTGGTCCTGGAGCAATGGCTGAACACCGGCCACAGCCTGGCCTTCCCGGAAAGCCGCGACAGCGCCAGCCGTGATCGACGGGAACTCGCGCCGTCCGGCCTGCTGCTGTCAGCGGAGCGCCTGCAAGTGCTGGCCGACGAAATCGAACAACGCTTGGCTCCTCCGGGCAGTTGGCGCCGGCGCCTGTGCGAATGGTCACTGGCCCATCCCGAACGACTCGTGGCCCGCCTGCTCAAGCAGCGTGTGCGGCGCCTGCTGGGCTTTCAGCGCCTGCAATACATCTGGCAACCGGCGACGCCATCGAAAGTCCCGGCGGCCTTCAATCAATGGCGGGTCGATGCCCCAGGACGGAAAAGCGCATGAGTACGCTCGAACCTATTTTGCAAGTACGTGACGTGTCGCTGTCGTTCAAGGGCGTGAAGGCCATCAATGCACTGTCATTCGACGTGCCGCGCGGCGAGATCTGCGCCCTGATCGGGCCCAACGGCGCGGGCAAGAGCTCGTTGCTCAACCTGTTGAACGGGGTCTACCGCTTCGACAGCGGTGAGATCGTCTTCGAGCAGCAGCGCTTTCACCGTATCGATCCCCTGGACGCGGCCCGTCGCGGCATTGGCCGGACCTTTCAGAACAATGCGCTGTTCAAGAAGATGAGCGTGATCGACAACCTCCTGACCGGGCTGTCGCGGCATATGCGCAGCCACTTTCTCGAACAGGCCCTGGGCCTGTCCCGGGCGCGTCGGGAGGCCGAGGCCTTTCGCCTCAAGGCCCAACACATTCTCCAGTTGCTTGAACTCCAGGCCGTGCGCGATGTGCCGGTGGGCACCTTGTCCTATGGCCGGCAAAAACGCGTGGAGCTGGGCAGGGCGCTGATTGCCGGTCCCACGCTGTTGCTGCTGGACGAGCCCATGGCCGGCATGAATGCCGAAGAAAAGCAGGAAATGGCGCGGTTTATCGCCGACGTCAATCGCGACCTCGGCACTACCGTGGTGCTGATCGAACATGACATGGGGGTGGTGATGGGCTTGTCCGATCATGTGGTGGTGCTCGACTACGGGCGCAAGGTCGGCGACGGCACGCCGGCCGAAGTGCAGGGCAATCCCGAAGTGATCGCGGCCTACCTGGGAGCAGTGCACTGATGGCGTTTTTTCTCGAAACCCTGATCGGCGGATTGCTCGCCGGGACCCTGTATTCGCTGGTCGCCATCGGCTTCGTGCTGATCTACAAGGCCAGCGGCGTGTTCAATTTTGCCCAGGGCTCGATGCTGCTGTTTGCCGCACTGACTTTTGTCAGCCTTCACGACCAAGGCGTGCCGTTCGCCCTGGCGTTGCTGCTGACGGTCGGAGTGATGGTGATCGGCGCGCTGCTGATCGAGCGCCTGGTATTGCGGCCGCTGGTCAACCGTTCGCAGATCACCCTGTTCATGGCGACCCTGGGCCTGTCGTTCATTATCGAAGGCCTGGCACAAGGGCTGATGGGCTCCCAGGTCCGTGCGCTGGATCTGGGCATCGACGACGTGCCGCTGTTTGTCCACGGGATGATGCTCAGCCAGTTCGACCTGATTGCCGCCGCTGCCGCCGTGGTCCTGGTGGTGGTCCTGGCGCTGCTGTTCAACAAGACCCGGATCGGCGTATCGCTGCGGGCGGTGGCCGACGACACCACGGCGGCACTGTCCATCGGCATCAACCTCAACCGCATCTGGCAGATCGTCTGGGCGGTGGCCGGCTGTGTCGGTCTGGTGGCGGGCCTGCTCTGGGGCGCGCGCCAGGGGGTGCAGTTTTCCCTGTCGCTGGTGGTGCTCAAGGCCTTGCCGGTGTTGATCATCGGCGGCTTTACCTCGATCGGCGGGGCGATTGTCGGCGGGTTGATCGTCGGCGCCTCCGAGAACCTCGCCGAAGTCTATATCGGGCCGCTGATCGGCGGCGGCATCACGCCCTGGTTCGCCTATGTCCTGGCGCTGGCCTTCCTGTATATCCGCCCGGCCGGCCTGTTCGGCGAGCGGGCCATTGAGCGAGTCTGAAGCATGTCCGTTCCCGTAATGAGTGAAACCGCACCCTGGGTGCTGATCGAGCGGCGCCTGCCATGGTCGTTGCTCGGCCTGCTGGTGCTGGCATTTGGCGTTGTGCCGCTGGTGGGCAACGATTATTGGCTGAGCGCGATCCTGATCCCGTTCCTGGTGCTGTCCCTGGCAGGGCTGGGGCTCAACCTGCTGACCGGCTACACCGGGCAGACCTCGGTCGGCGCGGCGGGCTTCATGGCAGTGGGGGCCTTTGCCACCTACGGCTTTCTGCTGCGTCTGCCGGAATTGGGCTTGCCTCTGGCGCTGCTGGGCGGCGGCATCATCAGCGGCTTTGTGGGCTTGCTGTTCGGCCTGCCCAGTTCGCGGATCAAGGGCTTCTACCTGATGGTCACCACCCTGGCCGCGCAGTTTTTCCTCGAGTGGTTGTTCGTCAAGTTTCCCTGGTTCTACAACTACGGATCGTCCGGGACCATTTCCGCTCCGAGTCTGTCGTTGCTCGGGCATGACCTGAATACCCCGGTGGGCCGCTACCTGTTGACCCTGGTCACGGTGCTGCTGCTGACCTGGGTGGCGCGCAACCTGGTGAACAGCCAGACCGGGCGCAACTGGATGGCGATCCGCGATATGGACACGGCCGCGGCGGTGATCGGTATTCCGGTGGCACGCTACAAACGCCTGGCGTTTGCCGTCAGTTCGTTCTACCTGGGCATCGCCGGGGCGTTGTGGGCGTTCGCCTACCTGGGCACCGCGAGCGCCGGCAGTTTCGATATCAATCGGTCGTTCCAGATCCTCTTCATCATCATTATCGGCGGCATGGGCAGCATCGCCGGCAACTTCGTCGGTGCGGCGTTTATCTGCCTGCTGCCGATCCTCCTCAGCCACCTCGGCCAGGCCTTGCTCGGTGGCGCGGTGGATGCCGGGCAGTTGCAGAACCTGCAAAAAATCATCTTTGGCGTGCTGATCATCCTGTTCCTGATCAAGGAGCCGGAAGGGCTGATCCGCCTGCTGAGCAACACCCGCGAACGGCTCCGGCACTGGCCGTTGCGCTTCTGACTTCCGACTTCCCATCCCTGGAGAACGATTCCACCATGCGTGCACTTTTCAAGCGTTCACTGACGGCTGCGGCCCTGGCCCTGACGGTTCTCGGCACTGCGGCGCCGATGGCCCAGGCCTCGCCCGACCAGCAATTCTTCCCCCTGGCCACCTACCGGGTCGGCGCCTATGCCTCCAGCGGCGTGCAGGTCTGGGCCGGGATGATCGACTACCTCAACTACATCAACGAGGTGGAAGGCGGGATCAACGGCGTCAAGCTGGTCTGGCAGGAGTGTGAAACCGAATGGACGGCGGAGAAGGGCATCGAGTGCTACGAGCGCTTCAAGAACGGTCTGGATGGTGCGCCGGTGGCGGTCTATCAGCCTAACGGCGCGCCGGCGGCCTACGCCCTGAGCGAGCGCGCGGAAGTCGACAAGATCCCGCTGATCACCCTCGGTTACGGTCGTACCGAAGCCACCGACGGCAAGGTCTTCCCCTATAACTTTCCGGTGATGCTGACCTTCTACAGCGAAGCCTCGACCCTGGTGAACTACATCGCCCAGCGCGAAGGCGGCTTCGACAAGCTCAAGGGCAAGAAGATCGCCACCGTCTACCATGACTCGGCCTATGGCCGTGAAACCCTCGGGCCGCTGAAACTGCTGGCGGAAAAATACGGCTTCGAGAATATCCAGATTCCAGTAGCTGATCCGGGCAACGAACAGTCGGCGCAATGGCGGCAGATTCGCCAGCTCAATCCGGACTGGGTGTTCCTGCGGACCTGGGGTGTATCGACGCCGGTAGCGGTCAAGACCGCCGCGCGCTTTGGCTTCCCGGTGGACCATATCGTCGGTGATATCTGGGCCAGTTCCAGCGAAGATGTGTTGCCGGCGGGTGCGGCGGCCAAGGGTTATCTGGCGTTGACGCCTTACCCGGCGGGCGCGGACTTCGAGATCCACAAGCGCCTCAAGCAATACATCCTCGACAAGGGCAAGAGCGACCTCAAGGACCTGAACAACTTCGGCAGCGTCTACTACAACTCCGGGCTGGTGAACGCGGCGATTGCGGTGGAAGCCATTCGCACCGGGCAGGCCAAGTTCGGCAAGCGGCCGCTGCATGGCGAAGAAGGGCGTTGGGGCCTGGAGCATCTGGATATCGATGATGCGCGACTCAAGGCCATGGGCTTCTACGGCCTGATGCAGAACCTGAAACTGTCCTGCAGCGACCATGAAGGCGGCGGTTCGGCGCGGGTCCAGCAATGGGACGGTAGCCACTGGAGCCTGGTCAGCGACTGGATCGCGGCGGATCGGGCGCTGTTGCGGTCGTTGATCGACGAGAAGTCGGCAGCCTTTGCGGCAGAAAAACACCTGACTCCGCGCACCTGCGCGGCGGGCGAGTAAGCCATGGGCCGGCCCGCGCTTGAAGCGAGCGGTGCGCCGCTGTTGCAGGTCTCGGACATCGAGGTGATCTATGACCGGACGATCCTGGCGGTGTCCGGGGTTTCCCTGAGTGTGCCCAAAGGCGGCATTGTCGCCTTGCTCGGGGCCAACGGTGCCGGCAAAAGCACCACCCTCAAGGCGATCTCCGGGCTGGTGCGGGCCGAACGGGCGCAGGTCACGCGCGGCAGCATCCACTTCCAGGGGCATGACAGCCTGGCGGTCGACCCGAGCCAGCGCGTGCGTGACGGCCTGGTGCACGTGCTGGAGGGGCGACATGTATTCGGGCAACTGACGGTGGAGGACAACCTGCGCAGCGGTGGGTTTGTCCGCGGGCTGAGTCGACGGCAGATGCTGGAAGACCTGGAGCGGGTCTATGCCTGGTTCCCGCGCCTGAAAACCAAGCGCAAAACCCAGGCCGGGCTGACTTCCGGGGGCGAGCAGCAGATGGTCGCCATCGGTCGGGCCTTGATGACACGACCGACTTTAGTCTTGCTCGACGAGCCATCCATGGGCCTGGCGCCTATTATCGTTCAGGAAATCTACGAGATCGTGGCTCAGCTCAATCGCGAGCAGCAGGTCAGCTTCCTGATTGCCGAGCAAAACATTAATGTAGCGCTCAAATACGCGACCCAGGCCCATGTGCTCGACACCGGCCGGGTGGTGCTCAGCGGTACGGCGGATGAATTGCTGGCCAGGGGCGACCTGCACGACTTCTACCTGGGCAAGCACTGACAAGAGAGTGAAGAATGAGTGGAACCCTGAGCGGACAGGCGACAGACGCCATCCCGGCTGCTGATGTGTTGATTATCGGCGGGGGCTTGAGCGGCGCGATGCTGGCGGTGCAGTTACTGCGCCTGGAAGGCCGGCGGCGGATCCTGATCGTCGAGCCGCGTGCCGAATTGGGTCGGGGTGAGGCCTACAGCGCCACGGAGCTGGGGCATACGTTGAACGGTAACGCGGCGCGGATGAGCGTCGACCCGGACAATGCCGATGACCTGACGCAATGGTTGCAGGCTTATATAGCAGACGGTGGCTGGCCTGAGTCGGATCAACAGCATGTTCCGGTCAGCGAGCTGTTCATGCCCCGGGGGATCTTTGGCCTTTACGTCCAGCAGCGCCTGGCCGAAGCCCGGGAGCAGGGGGCGACCTGGGGATCGACGGCCGAGCATGTGCGGGGCGAAGTGGTCGATCTGCAAAGCGACAGTGATGGGGTACTGCTAATGCTGGCTGATGGTCGGCAATTGCAAGGTACCAGCGCGGTGCTGGCGACCGGCATGTTCCCTGCGGCGCGTACCCGGCAGAAACAATCCAGTGGCTTGAATGCTGCGGCGGTGGACCCTTGGGATGTGGCGACCCTGTCGCGGCTTGATCCGCAAGGGACGGTGCTGATCATCGGCTCCGGCCTGACCATGGTCGATGCCGTGGTCTCGCTGGAACAGGCCGGGCATCGTGGGCCGATCCGGGTGATTTCCCGGCACGGGCTGTTGCCTCATGTGCGGCGTCAGCCGCCGAGCTGGGTGGATTTCCTGGCGGCCGATCACAGTATTCGCAGCCCACGGCAGTTGCTGCGCGAGGTGCGTCGCCAATGCACCTTGGCGTTGGAGACCGGGATTGACTGGCAGGCGCCGTTGGACACGGTGCGGGCGCATATCGGTCGGCTCTGGAGCCAGGCCAGCGATGTGCAGCGTCGGCAGTTCGTGCGGCATGTGCGGCCGTGGTGGGAGAGTCATCACCACCGTTCGCCACCCTTGAGTGCCGAGTTGGTGGAGCGGTTATATAAAGAAGGGCGGCTGACCATCGAGGCGGCGTCACTCAAGGGCCTGGACGAGCCACGGGATGGGCAGGTGAGTATTTTCATCCGGCCAAGGGGGGAGACGCAGACACATACGGTTACGGGCGCGGCGTTGATCAACTCCACGGGTATTGAATATGACTGGAGGCGGGTGGATCGCCCATTGCCCCAGCAATTGCTGGCGCGACGATTGGTTCGGCCAGGGCCGCTGGCGTTGGGTATCGCGGCGGATGTCGGTGGCGCTGTGGTGGATGCCGAGGGCAATATCTCCACCCGCTTGTTCGCCATGGGCCCGCCGTTGCGGGGCATGTGGTGGGAGAGCACGGCGGTGACGGATGTGGCCAGCCAGGCGAAGGCACTGGCGGTGCGTCTGGCGCAATTGAGCGCCTCGGAGAAAGACCGAAGCTGACCTAAAAATTATTAGAATTCAGGGGGTTGCCAGTGTCATTCAACTAGGACATAATGCGCGCCATCAGCAGGGACGGCAACGTCACCAACGCTGAAGAATCAAGGAGTTGCGGCAAGCCAGTCTTGCAAGGGCGCTCGATTCGACCTGAGGCCGAGTAGCAAAATGGTTATGCAGTGGATTGCAAATCCATCTACGCCGGTTCGATTCCGACCTCGGCCTCCACCTTCAAAGCCCCGTAAATCAACGATTTACGGGGCTTTTTTAATGCCCGAAAAATGAAAAGAGTTCCGCAACTCTTGGTAGGAGTTCCGCAACTCGGCGTCATTTTGTGGGGTTGACGATCTTGCCAACCCGACGATATACCTTTTTCGTCATCTCTTCGGTCGAGTGGCCAAGCAACCTGCAACTCTTCAGGCACTCTGAGGACGTCACGCTCATAATAATAAGGTTGAACAAAAAAGCCCGGCGCTGGGCCGGGCTTCAAGGGCGTTGCGCATTCAACGCTATTGGAAATTTTTCGTGATTGCTCGCTTACCTATTGCTGCCTCAATATTGCAATAAGTACGCTTATCGGCGGCGCAGAGAAGATACCTCCCATCCCTTAGCTGCATCGAAAAGGTCAGCTCGATCTCATCACCAGCCAGCATCACGCCGGCCATGGCTCCAATCGGGCCGAGAGCCAACGCTCCAGCCAGCCCCAGACCAACAGCACTCGATACGTCCCGGTACGAGGCCTCACTGATAATCCTGATGTCGAGTATTTCGGAGGTGGCAATCTTAAGTCCAGGCCACGGATACACAGCAGTTTGTATAGTTATAAAGCCGGGCTCAAGTATTGCAAATCCCTCAAGGAAATCCCCCGCCAGGATTTTTATTTTTGCCATGCGGTGTCCTCCTTGTATCAACTGCTATGAAATTGAACGCTTAGCGGGACGGGGCGTCAATGGCCTGTGGGTAATGGTCCTCAATGACCCGACAAATGGATGAGAACGAAAAGCCCGGCGCTTGGTCGGGCTGAAATCGATTGGCTCTTGCTAAACCACACGTAGTCGCCCAGGGCCGCTCCATCCTCCAGCAACGCGGCGTTGATGCTTCGGTGACTATCAAGGCCAACAGTGAGGTCGGGGTAATCGACTGGTTTGTGATGACCTCGCAATGCCCCTACCAACTTCCTACACCAATGAAACATTTGTTAGTTGTCCCGCGCCGCTATGGCATGGACCATGGTCCATGGTAAACGCCAATCACGCTACTTCAGCACGAGGAAAATGGCTTCCATGCTTCAGAAGAAACGCTCGCCGCAGCACACGGTCATTCACTGTCTGGGCAGGCTTAGCCTGCGCACAGCGGGTGCCGTCGCAATCACCCTCGCTACCTTGGGTGGCGCACAAGCGGCTACGTCCACCACCGATACCATCAAGGCATTCAAACTCTGCACTGGCGCGGATAACGACTCCCACGTACTGGAAGGGACCATCGACCAGCACATGCGCAACGACGTGACCGCCATTCACTTCAAGCAAACCCCGGCGCATGCCTCCTTTGATTGGCACAAGGACCCGGAGCCTCAGTACGTCATTACATTGTCCGGTACCCTGGCGTTCGTGACCAAAACCGGTGAGAAATTCACCCTGCATCCGGGTGAAGTGCTGATCGCCGAAGACAATACCGGCTCAGGGCATCGCTGGAATCTGGTCGACGATCAACCCTGGCGGCGTGGGTATGTGGTCCTGAAGCCTGGCGCGCCGGATTCGTTTATCCCGAATGACCCGGTTGCTGCGAAAGTATGTAAAGCGCCTTAAGAATGCTGTCCTGCGCACCGCTGTAGCGTGCCACTGGCCCGGCAATCAACTGCCGGGCCAGCTCATCATTTGTCATGCGGCCAAGACCCAGACCCTCTGCAACCTCTTTGGATAGAGGTGATTCCGCTTATGGGGACTTCATTGACGGGGAGGATCGCATTTACCTCGCACGATTTCATCTATCTTCTGAACACTTTCCATTAGTGCATCAAAAAACTTGCTCATTAATATGTTCTCACTGTTTTATGGCGCTTGAAAAATATTTTCGCCGCATTCTACTACGTTGATTTGACCGTAAGATAATTCTCCTTTTGTTGAGTGATATTTCTTGGAGTGCTTTTCTGTCTTGTGGATTGATGGTGATTTGATTTTTAGTGGAGTATTACAGGCGTCCGAATGCAAGTGGCTACCCGCAAATGGATGATCTCGTAAAAGATGTGATACCTCTGCTGCAATACCTGATTCCGGGCTTCTTAACCGCTTGGATCTTCTATTCGCTAACCGCCTTTAAACGGCCTGATACCTTCGGGCAAATAGTGCAGGCGCTGATTTTTACATTTGTTGTGCACGGGGTTGTGCTTGCAATTGGCGAGCTATGCCTCTGGGTTGGATCGAAGGGTCTGGCAATTGGAAAATGGGACGCAAAAGCCGAGGCATTTTGGTCCTTCATGATATCCGTTTTACTCGGATTGCTTTCATGCTGTCTCGCCACCAGCGATAAACTGCATAGTTGGTTAAGGAGCCGCGATATCACTGAGCAGACTTCATACCCGAACGAGTGGTACAGCACCTTCTCGAGATATCCGCGCTTTGTAGTCTTGCATTTGAATGACGAGCGCCGCCTTTATGGATGGCCTTCGGAATGGCCCAATGAGCCGGCCCAGGGGCAATTTGTCATCCAGAACCCCGCCTGGCTTGACGAGCGAGGGGGGCAAAATCATTGTGGTGCGCAGTTTTTGGTTATCGACGCTTCGAAGGTACAATGGGTAGAGTTTGATCAAGAGATAGAGGACGAGAAATGACCAGTAAAGCGCCCCAACCAATGCCAGCGTCCGGACGAAAGGGCATTGCGCATGACGGCAAAAATCCACTTCCCAGAGCCGTTGTTAGGCCAACGGCCCCCTCTGCTCCTCCGCCGCCGAAGAGATGAGAGCAGGGCCCTGGTGATCAAGATCGGACCTGAGGACGCTTCGGCGGACAGGTCCCGTTTAATAACGTTGACCGGCCGGAAGTCGTTACTGGCCCCTGATCAGTCCGGCATGCCTGACGGCCGGCGTGGTGGCGCAAGCATCGGATTTTCTTCTCGCTGCTCCAGTCTGATGTACGCGGGCCAATTGGTAACAAAAGGTTCAGTCATCCAGCGAATAGAGCAGTATTGGGCTGCGGCTAATGCCAGATTAAATGTGAGTCACGGACAGTTGGCTGATAATGCAAATTGAGCCGTCGGTTGACGGTGTGGCATCCGTATAGTCAATCTGATTATAAATCCCTCCATGGAAATCGAAGGATTTGGACAGCCAGGAGCTTCCCAATTGAAGCGTTGGAGAGGAGGCGGACTGACCGCCGCTACTGGCACTCAGGATAATCGCGCCCGTAGAGTTACTATGGATGCTCACCTTGAACTTCGCACCTAATGCAACGTTACCCAGTAGAAATGCAGGCGTTGGGTCGGCACCGTTGAATTCCTTTCGAAATGCATAAGTGAGTGAGTTCTTCTCCCAAAACACCTTGATTGCCGGGTCTACATCGTCCTGAACGTGCATCTGTGAAACCACGACCTTCTGAGCCGAGTTCACCTTCACCAGGGTCATCTCTTGCCGGTTCCAATGATTGGCGGCGCTAAGCAGGGTCCAGTAAATCGGCTCTTTCCATTCGCAGCGCGTTCGATGTGTACTCTTGCTGGATGCCCCCTTGGTAGGGGCCGTGAGCTGAATAGATCCATCTGGCAGCCGGGTTATTACGGTAGGGCACTCTGCGAGAGCCATAGTACCGTTCAGCTCCAGCGCTACCGGGTTGGTGGCTGACGTCGGCAATGGAGTGGCGATGTCGAAGTTGCTGATATCTACAGTCATGATGGTCATCCTTGGTCATGGGAACTGTTTTTAATTGACGCTGGCTAGTCTGATACCTGTGGACGGTTATAGTTCACCGATTGGAAGTCATTGAGGGCGGGTATCGAACCTCGCGACGTCCTTGATCCCTGCCGCGTCCAAACCGCCCGCTTTGGATCAGCTTGATGGTTTTGAAAAGACGTTTACCAGGCTGCCATCCGGATCACGGAGCAGCAGGGAGGTATTGCCCCATGGCATTATCGTTATTGGCATCACAACTTCCGCATCACTGACCCGAAGCAGCACGGCCTCGACGTCATCCACTTGAAACTCCAGGATTGCCGAGCGGTTGCTGGCGGCGACGGCCAATCCGTTGTTATGAAGACGGATCAGGCGCTCATCGCTTATCGCCAGGATGACTCCGTCGAAGTGTATTTCGGCGAACCCGTCAGCAAGATGCCTGGGCTCAATGGTCGAGAGACTTTGATAGAACTGGACGAGGTGTTCGAACTTACTGGTGACGAGGCGGACAGACGAGAATTTCATGATTTGACCTGACAGAAATGAGAGGCCTCAGCCTACGTCAGGCCTCTGTCAGTTTCTGGCAGTATCGTTTTGCAAAACCCGGAAAAAGGAGCAAAAAGTGGGGTCCCACTTTTCGCCGTGGGCAAATGGCCGGGTGTCAACCCTCAAATGTTGCCCGCTCAATTTTATAAAAATAGTTTTCTTGCTGACCCACGGTGAGCTGTTTTATTGATTTATGGGAGAAAGTCCCCCCGATCTTCTCCACTGCCCGCTGCGACCTAATGTTTTGACTGCCGATGTGGAACCAAACGGTGTCGACCCACTGAAAGGCATGCTTGAGCATCAGGTGTTTAAGTTCTCCATTCGCGGCGCCGCCCCATTTTTCGCGAGCTAGAAAGGTGTATCCGATAGCAACCTCACGCTTTTTCTCGCTGAATTCATAGTAGCGAGAACTACCGACTACGCTGTTGCTGTCACGGTCGATAACGACCAGCGCGCTCTGCGAGGTGAGGGCTTCGTTAAACCATTCGCGAAAGACAGGTTCCTGGTAGCGCGTCGGGCTCGGGTGTTGAACCCAGATCAATGGGTCGGATGCGACGCGGTAAAGTGATTCGAAATCCCCGGCCTCCAGCGGGCGCAGCTCAAGTGACTCACCAAGAATTGATGGGGAGACGGGTAGTGCTTGCATCATTTTCTCCTGAGGTTCGGATGACTTGACCCTGGGGTTTCCTTGTACCCAGGCTCAGATTAACGCTCAATCAACATGAGAAATAGCCTTCTGGAAAAACTCGTATTTCCCGCGCATCTTAGGCACGGGAGAATATTACGTGTGCCAAACGCGGAGGATAATGTTCAAGTGTCGCTGCAAATTCAGCGATACGGGGTTTTCAGCCCGGAATAACAGAGTTCCTTTTCGTAGCAGAGGAGCTTTATCGTGACCAAAAAGAACATTCCCGATTCACATCCGATCAGCAGCGCGCTAAGCACCACCGACGACATCTACTCGCGTAAGATATCTGATGCCTCTACCGACGGAAATGAGGAGGTCCCGGCCAACGAGCCGCGTTTGCTCGACACCCTCGCGTTCACCGGCGCCAAATCCGTCATTCTCGAAGCCCCGTACAACAATCATCCGATTGATCGCTCTGATCGGTGTAGGCTGGACCGTCAAGAAAAGACGAGGAGGGCAGCCGCCGCAGTTCAACCTGCACATCGGAGTTCATCGTTGCCCCGATGTGCAGGCTGTCATGATCAACACCCACCTGACAGATCAGCCTTTGACGGTGACCGGGCCATGGTTGTCGCAGTGGCCACCATGCGGATGGTGCAGATGCCCCTCCACCAGATAGTCCACATGATCCCCATGTGTGACAGCTTCATGCCCACAGCCCGGGCCATGCACATGATCCTTGGCATGTCCGCCGCAGCTATGATCAGGTGTGCAGCTAGCGGGATTGCGCGCGTTGATCTCCAGGCTGTGCTCATCGACGTGATCGCCATGCACATGGTGCAGGTGACCATCGTGCAGGTAGTCGACATGGCCATTGTGCTCAATCGCCGTATGTCCGCAGCCCGGGCCATGCTGATGGGTGTGATTGGGATGCTTGTCGCACGTGCTCATACCTGATTCCTCTTTCTCTTCATGTTGGAGATTGGGTGTATTCAGGTTAGGCACATGTCCGATTTCGTGCCTCAATTACCCATGAAATGATTTACCAGTCGTCGTTTGCGTAATACGTAGTCTCGCGGATCCGGGCTAAAGGGGCGCGTGACTGACCACGGTGGCATACCACTTGCTTGCGGCTAGCAGCATCTTTGACAACTCCCACTGGATTAAGGATTTTCCCTTTGGCACTGCACCTTTGGTTTACTTTCGCCCTGGCCTACCTGGCAACGACCCTGTCTCCCGGTCCAAACGTACTCTTGGTCGTACGCAATGCCTTGCGTTATGGCCCCCCTGCCATGGCTGTAACACTGCTCGGCAACCTTGTCGCTCAGTTGCTGGTGACCAGCGGCGTGGCACTGGGCGTGGGTGCTATCCTCATTGCCGTGCCTACGGCATTCCTTGCGCTAAAAGTCATTGGCGCCGGTTATCTGATCTACCTCGGGTTGCGCCAGCTGTTGGCCCGTACGCCAGTGGTCCGGTCAGAAGGTGAGCCGCAAACCAGCCCACCGTCATCGAAATGGAACATTGGTATGGAGGCGTTTCTGGTCTCCGCGAGCAACCCCAAAACGCTGATTTTTCTCTGCGCTTTTTTACCGCAGTTTCTTGATCATGATCGGCCCATTCCCGGGCAGTTCCTGATGATGTACCTGACCATTGCAGCTATCGTAGTGATCGTCCATTCGGTTTACTGCTACACCGCTTATCGATTCAGTAAACGCCTCAGCGCCGCGCATTGGGTCGTGGCCTTGAAGCGCACCACTGGGGCGATATTCATCGGTCTGGGCGTACGCTTGCTGAACACCAAGGCGCTGTAAGCCGAAATCCGGTAAATCCAATTTATCAGTATGGAAGTCACCCATTCCTTTCTTGAAGAACACTCCATGAAAAGCACACAAGCAAATGGCTCTTTTGAAATCAGACTAAACCCCGAAGCCCTTAGCGAACCGGCTGCCGGGACAGGTCTTGGACGCATGTCCTTCAACAAGGTCTTCCAGGGCGACCTCGTGGCGACCAGTCAAGGTGAAATGCTTTCTTTGCGCAGCAGTGTGCTGGGTTCCGCCGGCTACGTGGCGATGGAAACGGTGACCGGCACGCTTCAGGGGCGCAATGGCAGCTTTGTGTTGCAGCACAGCTCGACCATGACTCGCGGCGTAGCGGAGCAGTCCATTAACGTTGTGCCTGATTCCGCTACCGGGGAGCTTGCAGGGCTTGCCGGTCGCCTGGTGATCACGATTGAGGAAGGCCAGCATTCCTACCAGTTTGACTACTCACTGTCCTGAGACCAGCAGGGAGAGGCGAGGGTGGTCGTGCCTCTCCCCGGCACTTCACGGATAGCTGACTGCCTGCACCCAGTTGGCGCCCTTGCCAGAAGGTGCGCCGGAGCTACGCGTCAGCGTGCCGTGTAGCGGGTCGATGGCATATACACCCACCTCAGGGCTTTTCTCTCCGGTCACCAGCAGCCATTTCCCCGACGGATCGACGGTGATCCCCCGCGGTTGCTGTTCGACCTTGATGTTCTGCAGAAAGCTCAGCTTGCCGCTTTTGCCGTCTACCGAAAAGGCACTGACCGTGCTGCCGGTGCGCTCCGAGGTGTAGAGGAAACGCCCGTTGGGGGTGAGCTTGATATCGGCGGCCCAGATCAGATTGGCCGCCAGCGGCGGCGGTGTCGGCTGGCCAGGCTTGATCATCGGCCGGGCGATGCCGCGTACCAGGCCCGAGTCGGCGGGGATGGCATTGACTTCGGACAGCGCATTCAGGCGTCCGCTCTTCGGGTCGATGGCGAATGTGGTCACGGTGCCGGCCATTTCGCTGAGCAGGTAGAGAAAGCGGTTATCAGACGAGATCACCGGATGACGGGGACCACTGCCCTTGGGCATGTCGATATGCCCCAGTGGCGTGAGCTTGCCGCTGATGGCGTCGAACCTGAATTCCAGGTACTGATCGGAACCCAGGCTGGCGGCGTACACAAAGCGATTGGTCTTATCGACAATGATCGAGTGGGCGTTCGGGCCGGTCTTGATGACTTGTCGTACATCATCGCTCACCACACCCTTGGCATCGATGGCATTGACGCTGATCAGGTCCTCGCCGTATGAAGCACCAAACAGATAGTGACCGGCCTTGTCCGTAGAGATATAGGCCAGGCTGTCGGCGACTGTGGAATTCTTCAGGTGCTTGAGAGCCCCGTTGGCCGGGTCGATGGCGTAGGTCGCTACCGAATAGGGTCTGGCGCGTATGGACGCATAGAGTTTGCTGCGGTCGGGGCTCAGCGCCAGGGGCATCACGCCGGCCCCGACGTCGGTGGTGGCCAGCGGTTGCAATTGCCCCTTTGCCGACAGCTCATAGCTGCTGAGCGTGCCGTCGTTGGCATTGGAGACGTAGACGTAGGTGTTGGCCCAGGTCAGTGGGGTGATCATCAATAGTGCGGCACCGGCGAAACCTTGAAGGGTTTTGGTTCGACTCATTTCAGGGACTCTTTATTGTTGTTTTTAATTGTCTGTCATCGTATGACCTGGCTTGATTGTTAAGCGGCCGCGCCTCCCTTGTCAATCCTGAGGCTGATCAGGGAGACAGGGTTTGCCTGTGTCGTTTGTGATCGATGTGGCATCCATCCGTATGACGGGCTGCTCCATGGTTTGGACTCCGTGACGTCTTCACCAACGGAGCTGACTGCCGACCCGACGACTTGGGGAACTTCAGACTATTTCGAATGAGAAGGCGTAAAGGCTAGGCCGCGCGCGGGCATTTCTCCACGCCGCTCGTCACTTGCTTAACTGACAAGAGTTTCACGATCGGCGTACCGCCCCAGAAAGCTTAGGTTCAGGTTGCCGGGCGCAACCTCGATAGCAGACTAATCTTCAGGGGCATGGCCAGTGGCCGTTACCCGTAAAGAAACAAGCCCCAGGGGAGAGATGAGTGAAGCACAGCAAGGGAACAAGCATTCTGCTGGTGGTCGTGGTGCTGGGGCTTCTGGTGGGAGGCTGGGTGCTTTATCACAGCTTGAACAAGCCCAAGGGCAAACCGCCTTCGGTGGGCGATCCGGTGACCGCCGTTGCCGTCAAGTTGATGGATGTGCCGGTGTACATCGATGCCCTGGGCACGGTGACACCGACCCGCAGCGTGACTGTGGTCAGCCAGGTTTCCGGCATTCTGTCCTCGGTGGACTTCAAGGAAGGCCAGCGGGTCAACAAGGGCCAGGTGGTGGCGCGCATCGATGACCGCGCGCTCAAGGCCCAGCTGGCCCAGGCCAAGGGCGTGCTCGCTCACGACCAGGCGGTGCTGGTCAATGCCCAGCGTGACCTGGCGCGCTTTCGCGAATTGATCAAGGTCGGCTCGGTCAGCCAACAAACCCTCGATACCCAGGTTGCCACGGTGCAAGAGCAAGTGGGGACAGTGGCCGCCGACGATGGGGCGGTGCAGAACCTGCAAGTGCAGGTGAGTTATTGCACCATCACCTCGCCGGTGGATGGCATCGTCGGCCTGCGCCTGGTGGACCCCGGCAACTTTGTCTCCGCCGGTAGCACCACGGGGATCGCGGTGATCACCCAGATGAACCCGGCAACCGTGGTGTTCGCGGTACCGGAGGACGATCTGGGGGCCATCGATCAGGCAATGGCCAAGGGCAAGGTCGATGTCCTGGCCTATGACCGCAACAAACATAACCTGCTGGCCAGCGGGACCTTGCTGGCCCTGGACAACCAGGTCGACACCACCACCGGCACGGTACGGGTCAAGGCGCAATTCAGCGACACCGGCAATGCGTTGTTCCCCAATCAGTTCGTCAATGCCCGGCTCAAGGCCGATACCTTGCAGCAGGTTGCGGTGGTCCCGACCCTGGCGATCCAGCACGGCAGCAAGGGTGATTTTGTCTTCGTGGTACAGGGCAACAAGGCCAGCCTGCGCACTATCAAGAGCGGGCCGGTCAGTGGCGACCTGACGGCGGTGCTGGACAATGGCGTGAAAGTCGGCGAGCAGGTGATTACCGAAGGGGCCGACAAACTGGACAACGGCTCCACGGTGAAGGTGGTCAGCCAGTGAGTTCAGCAATGTCTCAGACACTCTATTTGTGCCGCCCAGGTAGTCATTGCTCATGAATGTCTCCAGACCCTTTATCGAGCGCCCCATCGCGACCACGTTGTTGATGGTCGCCATCTTCCTGCTGGGGCTGCTCGGCTATCGCTTTCTGTCGGTTTCGGCCCTGCCTGAAGTCGATTACCCGACTATCCAGGTCTTCACCCAATACCCCGGGGCCAGCCCGGATGTGATCAGCTCCTCGATCACCGCGCCGCTGGAGCGCCAGTTCGGCGAAATGCCCGGCCTCAAGTCGATGGGTTCCACCAGTTCCAATGGTGCTTCGGTTATCACCCTGCAATTCGACCTGTCGCTGTCGCTGGATATCGCCGAGCAGGAAGTGCAGGCCTCGATCAATGCCGCCGGTACCTTCCTGCCGGCCAACCTGCCGTACCCACCGGTCTACAGCAAGGTCAACCCGGCCGATGCGCCGGTCCTGACACTGTCGCTGACCTCCGATGTATTGCCCCTGACCAAGGTCGAGGACCTGGCCGATACCCGCCTGGCGCAGAAGATCTCGCAGATATCCGGGGTCGGGCTGGTCACCATCAGCGGCGGCCAGCGCCCGGCGGTACGGATCGAGACCAACACCTCGGCGCTCAACAGCATGGGCCTGTCCCTGGAGGATGTACGCACCGCCCTGGGCGCGGCCAACGTCAACCAGGCCAAGGGCAATATCGACGGCAAGTTCCAGGCGTTTTCCATCGGCGCCAACGATCAGTTGCAGTCGGCCGAGGAATACCGCGACCTGGTGATCGCCTACAAGAACGGGGCGCCGATCCGCCTGGCGCAGATCGCCACCTCGATCCAGGGCGCGGAAAACCCACGGCAGGCGGCCTGGACCAACGACACGCCGTCGATCGTGCTGAATATCCAGCGCCAGCCGGGCGCGAACGTGATCCAGGTGGTCGATCGGGTCCAGCAACTGCTGCCCAAGCTGCGCGCCAGTTTGCCGGGGACCTTGAAGGTCAGCGTGCTGACCGACCGCACCCAGACCATTCGCGCCTCGGTCACCGACGTCCAGTACGAGCTGGGGGTTGCGATACTGCTGGTGGTGCTGGTGATCTTCCTGTTCCTGCGCAATGTACCGGCCACCATCATCCCGGCCGTCACCGTGCCTTTGACCTTGATCGGTACCCTGGCGGTGGCCTACGTCCTGGGCTTTTCCCTGAACAACCTGACCCTGATGGCGCTGACCATTGCCATCGGTTTCGTGGTCGATGACGCCATCGTCATGATCGAAAACATCACCCGTTACCTGGAGGAGGGCGATACACCGTTGCAGGCCGCGCTCAAGGGTTCGGCACAGATCGGTTTCACCATTATCTCGCTGTCGGTGGCACTGATCGCGGTGATGATCCCGCTGCTGTTCATGGGCGATGTGGTCGGGCGGCTGTTCCGCGAGTTCGCCATGACGGTGGCGGTGACCATCGTGATTTCCGCGATCATCTCCCTGACCCTGACGCCGATGATGTGTTCGCGCATGTTGCGCAATCACAGCGGGGAACGGCGTCCGGACTTTTTCGACAAGATCAACGGCTATTACGTGCGTGGCCTGGACTGGATACTGCTGCACCGCACCCTGACGCTGATTTCCATCGTCTTCACCGCGCTGCTGACCCTGTTCATCATCGTGGTCATGCCCAAGGGCTTTTTCCCCGAGCAGGACACCGGGCTGATCCAGGGGATTTCCCAAGGCTCGCCCACCGTGTCGTTCCAGCAGATGGAACTGCAACAGCAGAAGCTGGCCGCGCGGATTCTCAAGGACCCGGCAGTGGCCAGCCTGTCGTCCTTTGTCGGTATCGACCAGACCAACCCGACCATCAACCAGGGCAACCTGCTGATCAACCTCAAGGATCGCGGCGAGCGCGACAGCGCGGCGGTGGTGATTCGTCGGCTGTCGGATGCCAATGCCGATGATTCCGGGGTGCGCCTGTACCTGCACAGCGTGCAGGACCTGACCCTCGATGCGACGATCTCGACCACCAGCTACCGCCTCGGCTTGCAGGCCACCGACCCGCAGGTCCTGGAAGAGTGGACGACCAAACTGCTCTCGGCCATCGGCAAGGACCCGATGTTCAGCGATGTGCAAAGCCAGGCAATGCAGTTCGGCAACCAGATCCAGATCAATATCGACCGCGCCACGGCCTCCCGCCTGGGCGTCACGCCACAGGCCATCGATAACGTGCTGTACGACGCCTTTGGCCAGCGCCAGGTGTCGACCATCTACACCCAGCTCAACCAGTATCACGTGGTGATGGCCACCGACCGGCCGCCGCGCAATATCGCCGACCTGCTGACCGGGCTTTATGTCACCACCAGCAGCGGCGCCGTGACGCCCCTGGCGAGCATGGCCACCCAGCAGGTGATCCGCACCCCGATCACCATCAACCGGCTGGGCCAGTTCCCCTATGCCGACATCTCCTTCAACCTGGCTCCCGGCCAGACCCTGGGCGCGGCCGTGACGCGCCTGGATCAGATTGAAAAAGACGTCGGCCTGCCATTGACGGTACAGGCCAACCTGGAGGGCGCCGCCGCGACTTTCCAGTCCTCGCTGTCGAACCAGATATTCCTGGTGGTGGCGGCGATTGTGGTGGTCTACCTGATGCTCGGTATTCTCTATGAGAGCTTCGTGCACCCGGTGACCATTCTCTCGACCTTGCTCTCGGCGGCCCTCGGCGCCTTGTTGGCGCTGCTGATCACCGGCACCCAGTTCGACATCATCGGCTTGATCGGCATTGTGCTGCTGATCGGGATCGTCATGAAGAACGGCATCATGATGGTCGACTTCGCCCTGGAGTTGCAGCGCAACGACGGGCTCGACCCGGTGGCGGCGATTCGCAAGGCAGCGGAACTGCGTTTCCGGCCGATCCTGATGACCTCCATGGCCTCGCTGTTCGGCGCGGTGCCGTTGGCCCTGGGCACCGGCATCGGCTCGGAGCTGCGCCATCCGCTGGGCATCGCGATCATCGGCGGGCTGTTGCTCAGCCAGTTGCTGACGCTGTTTTCCACGCCGGTGATTTTCCTGGCGATGAACCAGCTGGAACGTCGCTTCAGCAAGCGTCACGCCGAGACTGAGGGCTGATGCCGATGAACATCAGCGCGCCGTTTATCCAACGCCCGATTGCAACCATCCTGCTGGCGGTCGGCCTGGCCCTGTTCGGCTGGCTGGCCTTCCTGTTGCTGCCGGTGGCACCGTTGCCGCAAGTCGACTTCCCGACCATCAGCGTGCGCGCCTCGCTGCCGGGCGCCGATCCGGAAACCGTCGCCACGTCGGTAGCCACGCCACTGGAGCGGCAGTTCGGGCAGATCGCCGGGGTGACCCAGATGACCTCGTCGAGCAGCCTGGGCTCGACCCGCATCAACCTGCAATTCGACCTGAGCCGCAATATCGACGGCGCCGCCCGTGACGTCCAGGCGGCCATCAATGCCGCCCGCAGCAACCTGCCCAGCGATTTGTCGGGTAATCCGACCTACCGCAAGGTCAACCCGGCCGACTCGCCGATCATGATCATCAGCCTGACCTCCGACAGTGCCACGCCGGGCCAGATGTATGACGTGGCCTCGACCTTGCTCGAGCAGAAACTGCTGCAGACCAGCGGCGTCGGCGACGTCAACGTCGGCGGCGGGGCGCTGCCGGCGGTGCGTATCGAACTCAATCCGGACCGGCTCAACCATTACGGTGTCAGCCTGGAGCAGGTGCGCGCGGCGATTACCTCCTCGAACGCCAACCTGCCCAAGGGGGCGTTGTCCATCAACGACCAGTCCTACGGGATCGGCGCCAACGACATGCTGTTCAAACCCGAGGATTACGCGCCGCTGATCGTCAAGCAGAGCAACGGTGACGTGGTGCATATCGCCGATCTGGGTTATGTCCGCGAGGATGTCGAGGACCTGCGCAACTTCGGCCTGTCCAACGGCCGGCCGGCGGTGCTGCTGGTGGTGTTCAAACAGCCGGGGGCCAACGTCATCGAGACGGTGGACGCGGTCAAGGCTTCGTTGCCGTTCCTGCAAAGCTCGATCCCGGCCTCGATCAAGCTCAATATCCTGCTGGACCGCACCACCACCATCCGCGCGTCGTTGCACGATGTGGAAGTCACCTTGCTGGTGTCGATTTTCCTGGTGACCCTGGTGACCTTCGGCTTCTTCCGCGACTGGCGCAGTACCCTGGTGCCGGCCATCGTCGTGCCGCTGTCGTTGCTCGGCACCTTTGGCGCCATGTATTTCCTCGGTTACAGCCTGAACAACCTGTCGCTGATGGCGCTGACCATTTCCACCGGCTTCGTGGTGGACGATGCGATCGTTATCGTGGAAAACATCATGCGCCACCTGGAACGCGGCGAAAGCCGGGTGCAGGCGGCACTGGCCGGGGCGCAGGAGGTCGGTTTCACGGTGTTGAGCATCAGTGTCTCGCTGATTGCAGTCTTCATTCCTTTGCTGATGATGGGCGGCATCGTCGGGCGGCTGTTCCGCGAGTTTTCCATCACGCTGTCGGTGGCGATCCTGATTTCGATGCTGATCTCCCTGACCGTGACGCCGATGCTCTCCAGCATCCTGCTGCGCCCGAGCGAGGAGACGGGCTCGGATCACGAATACCCGGACTCGCGCTTCCATCGCTTCTATGACCGGACCCTGCTCTGGGTCGTCGAGCATTCGGCCTTGATGGGCTTGCTGACCGTGCTGGTCATCGTCCTTGCCGGTGTGCTCTATGTGCTGGTGCCCAAGGGGTTCTTTCCCCAGGAAGACACCGGGCGGCTGCAGGGCAGCATCATCGCGCCACAGAGTATTTCCTATGCGGCGATGCAGGAGGCCTTCAGCAAGATCAACCAGACCGTGTCGAAGAACCCGAATGTCGAAACTGTCGGTGGTTTTATCGGTGGTGGCGGTGCGATCAACAGCGGCCAACTGTTTATTGCCCTCAAGCCGGTCGGTGAGCGCAAGGATAGCGCCGACCAGGTGATCGCCCAGGTACGCAAGGCCCTCGGTGACCTGCCGGGAACCCGGCTGTACCTGCAATCGGCCCAGGACATCACGGTCGGCGGCCGGCAGAGCGGGGCGCAGTACCAGTACACCATGACCGCCGATGACCAGGCCACCCTGGATGAATGGGTGCCCAAGGTCGTCGCGGTGCTGCATACCCTGCCGCAACTGACCGATATCAACACCGACCAGCAGGACAACAGCCTGCTGGCCAACATCAGCATCAACCGCGACACCGCTGCCCGCCTGGGGGTCAATATCGGCAATATCGACCAGACCCTCTACGACGCTTTTGGCCAACGCCAGGTCTCGACCATCTACAAGTCGGCCAACCAGTACCACGTGGTGATGGAAGTGGCGCCGCCGTACTGGACCGATCCACAGACCCTCAAGTCGATCTATGTCCCGACCGGGCCGGTGAGCTCCAGCCAGGCGGCCAACGCTACAACGCTTTCGGCAAGCGGCAAGACGCTGGTGCCACTGTCGGCGCTGTCGGATACCGGCATCCAGCGCACGGCGATCTCCATTGCCCACCAGGGTACCTTCCCGGCGGTAACGGCCTCGTTCAACCTGGCGCCGGGCACCTCCATCGGCCAGGCCACGGTGCTGGTGGAAAATGCCGTGGCCCAGTTGCGCATGCCGGCCAGTGTGGTCGGGCAGTTCGCCGGCACGGCCCAGGTGTTCCAGTCGTCGGTGGCCAGCGAGCCGCTGCTGATCGTCGCGGCCCTGTTGTCGGTGTATATCGTGCTGGGGATGCTCTACGAGAACCTGATGCACCCGCTGACCATCCTCTCGACCTTGCCCTCGGCCGGTGTCGGCGCGCTGATCGCCTTGCTGCTGACCGGCACCGAGCTGTCGATCATCGCCCTGGTGGGGGTGATCCTGCTGATCGGGATCGTCAAGAAGAACGCCATTATGATGATCGATTTCGCCATTACCGAGCGGGTCCAGCACGGGCGCAGTGCCCGCGAGGCGATTCACCGGGCCTGCCTGATCCGCTTCCGGCCGATCATGATGACCACCCTGGCGGCCATTCTCGGGGCCTTGCCGCTGGTCCTGGGCAGTGGCTACGGTTCGGAGCTGCGCCGTCCGCTGGGGATTTCCATTATCGGCGGGTTGCTGCTCAGCCAATTGCTGACGCTCTACACCACCCCGGTTATCTATTTGTGGCTGGACAGCGCTTCCGAGCGGCTGCGCCGGCGCGGCAAGGAGTCTTGAACATGATGATGGGTCGACGCGCCCCCTGCCTGGTCCTGTTGCTCAGCCTGAGCATCAGCGGCTGCATGGTCGGGCCGGATTACCAGAAACCGCCGATCGAACTGCCGCAGACCTTCAAGGAAGGCGCGCAGTGGCAGCGGGCGGCCGCCAATCCCCAGGGGGCGCTGGACAGCCAGTGGTGGCTGGATTACCACGATCCGGTCCTCAACGACCTGATGATCCGCGCGGCCAAGGCCAACCAGTCGATTGTCGCCGCCGAGGCGGCTTATCGCCTGGCGCAAGCGCAAGTCGCCTCCAGCCGGGCCGGGCTCTGGCCGACGGTGACCGCCGGACTGTCCGGTTCCCGTGGGGTGGGCAAGAGCGGCAGCAGCGGGGCAACCACGAGCACTTCGGGCGGTTCGGTCGAACAGAGTGTCAGCGCCACCCTCGGCGCCAGCTGGGAGCCGGACCTGTGGGGCCTGGTACGCCGTGGCATCGAGTCGAGCCAGGCCTCGGCCCAGTCCTCCGATGCCCTGTTGGCGGGAGTCCGGCTGTCCATCGGCGGTAGTGTCGCCAGCAACTATTTCGGCATCCGCCAGCTGGATATCGATATCCGCTTGTTGAACGAACAACAACGGATCAATCAGCACCTGCTGGACATCACCCAGACCGAATACACCCAGGGCACCGCCTCCAACGACCAGTTGCTGGTGGCCCAGGACCAACTGACCACGGTGGTGGCTGCCCTGCAGACCTCGCAGCGTTCGCGCGAGCAGTTCGAGCATGCCCTGGCGGTGCTGGTGGGCGTGGCGCCGGCGCAGTTCAGCCTGGCGCCGGTCGACAGCTTTGCCTTCAACCTGCCGGCAACCCCCCTGAGCCTGCCGTCGGGGTTGTTGCAACGGCGTCCGGACGTGGTCGCCGCCGAGCGTTCGGTGGCCGCGGCCAATGGGAAAATCGGCGTTGCCGAGGCGGCGTTCTATCCCAATCTCGATCTGACGGCCCAGGTCGGCTACACGGGCAGCGCCCTGGGCGGCCTGTTCTCCTTGCCGAACCGGATCTGGAGCGTCGGCCCGGCGCTGGCCGAAACCCTGTTCGACGGCGGTGCGCGTTCGGCGGCGGTCAAGGAGGCCGAAGCCAGCTATGACGAGGAAGTCGCCAACTATCGCGGCACGGTGCTCAGCGCCTTGCAGAACGTCGAAGACAACCTCTCGGTACTCAATCACCTGCAGATCCAGGCCCAGGCCTACCAGCAGATCTACCAGCGCAACCAGCAATTGTTCGGCAGCCAGCAGGCCCAGCAGAAGGCCGGCACGGTCAGCCTGCAAGGCGTGTTGACCCAGCAACTGATCCTGTTGCAGACCGAGCAGAGTCTGCGTGACACCCAGGGCCAGTTGACCCAGGGCAGCGTCAGCTTGATCCAGAGCCTGGGCGGTGGTTGGCAAGGGGGCGATTTGACCGGTAAGTGAGGCGTCGTAGCCTGTCGGTTTGCCCAGGAGGAGGCCACTCCGACGAGGGTGTCGGTAATATTTTTTGCGGTGGGCGCGGGCTCGTTATAACAATCTGTTGCAAGACGGTATCTTGTCGGTGTTTTCCAGCCGTTAAGATGCACACGCCGCAAGCGATTTCTTTTATTCAACGAGCCTGACCATGCCCTTTACCCAAGCAACCGGAGCATTGGCACCGCAGAGCGCCCTCGGTTATCAGGAGGCGATTTTCCCTCAGGTGTCTCGGTCTTTTGCCCTCACCATCCCGCAATTGCCGCCGCCGTTGAACACGGCCATGACCACCGCCTACCTGCTCTGTCGGATCGCCGATACCATCGAGGACGAGCCGACGCTGTCGATTACCGACAAGCAGCATTATGAAGCGGCGTACATCCGGGCAGTTCTCGGTGAGATCGATGCCCGGCCGTTCTGTGATGAGCTGGGCCCTTTGCTTTCCGAGGCCAGTTCGCCGGCGGAAAGAGCACTGTTGAGTCAGTTGCCACGGGTACTGGAGGTGCTGCGGACCCTTGACGAACCCCAGCAGGCGACCATTGTGCGGTGCCTGCGGGTGATGTGCCTCGGCATGGGGGATTTCCAGCGGGTCGTTGGTTTGCAGGGGCTGGAGACCTTGTCCGAGCTCAAACGCTACTGTTACTGCGTTGCGGGCGTGGTGGGCGAAATGTTCACCGAATTGTTCGTCGACTTCGCGCCGGAACTGGTGGTTCATCAGGAGCGGATGGCCTCACTGGCCCTGTCGTTTGGCGAGGGGTTGCAGCTGACCAATATCCTCAAGGACCAATGGGAAGACCGGCGGCGTGGCGTTTGTTGGTTGCCACGGGACCTGTTTGCGCGACATGGCGTGTGCTTGTTGTCGTTGCACACGAGTACGCAACCTGGCTATGGGCCGGCGCTGACAGAACTGATCGGCATTGCCCACGCACATCTACGCCGAGCCTTGGACTACACGCTGCTGATTGCACCCGAGCGCGCCAGCTTGAGGTTTTTCTGCCTGCACTCCATTGGCCTGGCGATACTGACGTTGCGTAACCTGCATCGACGTGCCGACTTTCATTCCGGGTCGCAGGTGAAAGTGCCCCGCGGCCTGGCAATGACAACCCTCGGCACTCTGCGCTCGCTGGGTGGAGACAACGCCGGCTTGCGGGGGCTGTTCGATCGGGCGACGCGTTCGTTGCCGTTGACCCGTCTCTGAAGTGCCGCGCTGTTGAGGTAAGATGCCGGCAAAACAGGCCCGCCGTGTTCGATAAGGGTTCGTATGTCCTTGATTTTTTCTGCCCGCAGGCTGGTGCCCCTCGGCCTGCTCTTGCTGTTCAGCGGCTGCCAGCCCGCACCGACAACGCCCCTCGACCAACAACTCTATATCTGGCAACGCCAATGGCGCCCGGCCCATGAGCAGGCCCTGGCCCGGAGCCGGGCTGACTTCTCGACCTTGCGGGTGCTGGCCCTGCAGGCCCAGCCCAAGGCCGGGTGGAGCAGGGCGCGGGTGGATCTGGCGCAACTCAAGGCCGATGGCCGGCCGGTGATCGCGGTGGTTCGCCTCGACGGCCAGCTTCCGGCCCTGGATCTGGACCTCGCGCGCACGCAAATCTCGACGCTGCTGGCCGATTGGCAGGCTGGCGGCGTGGCGCCCGCCGGGCTGGAAATCGACCATGACAGCGGTAGCGCACGCCTGCCGGGTTATACCGATTTCCTGGTCAAACTGCGCGGCCTGTTGCCTCCTTCATTGAAACTGAGCATCACCGCCTTGCCGGCCTGGCTCGACAGCCCGCAGTTACCGGCCTTGTTGCAGGCGGTCGACAGCAGCGTGTTGCAGGTGCATGCCGTGAGCAACCCGAGGCTCGGGCTGTTCAATCCTGGCCAAGCCAGGGACTGGGCCGAGCGCTGGGGGCGGGTTAGCGACAAGCCGTTTTACCTGGCGCTGCCGGCCTATGGCGTGGCCTTGTTGCCGGACGACCAGGGCGGGCCCGTGGTCGAAGGCGAAGTCGCGCTGAACCGTGGCGGCGAACGCCGCGAACTGTTGGCCGATCCGCAGCAACTGGCAACCCTGGCCCAACAACTGCGGACCAAGCCGCCGGTGCATCTGGCCGGGCTGATCTGGTTTCGCCTGCCGCTGCCCGGTGATCGCCGCGCCTGGAGCCTGGCGACCCTGCGCGCGGTGGCCCGTGGCGAAGCGCTCTCAAGTCAATGGCAGGTTGAACTGTCGGCCCACGACGGCCTCTACGACATACGCCTGGCCAATGTCGGCAATCTCGACCGGCCGCTACCCGAGCGCGTGATACTGGATGCCGAGCAGTGTGATGGCGTCGACGGCATCAATGGCTACACCTTGCAGCAAACACCGAAGCAGCTCATTTTTACCCGCCAGTCCAGCGCGCGTATCGCCGCTGATGGCCAACGTGCGCTCGGCTGGGCGCGCTGTACCCGAATCGATCAAGGAGCGTGGAATGTCTACCCGTAACTGGCCTCGGCACCTGCTGTGCCTGTCCCTCAGTCTGCCGTTATCGGCATTGGCCTGCGGTCCGGACTTCCCCCTGCGTCTGCTGAACGATCGCGCCCAGTCCCTGGCCGATCTGCCGGAAACCAACTTCGCCTTCGAAGTCAGTCGTATTGGACAAGCCGTAACCGGCCTGAAAGCGGCGACCGATGCGACCCTCACGCCGTACTGGGACAGCGACGACAGCAACAAGCCTTATCGCGAGCAACGGGATAAGGTCGAGGCCAGCGAGCTGCCAGAAAACCTGCGCGCCGAGGTGACTCGCCTGCGCGGCCTACAAGACCCGCAACAGGTCGAGACCCAGGGCGCCAGCCTGCCGGCCGAGCTGCGGCTGTATATCGCCGGTGCCGTGGCCTTCCAGGCCGGTGATGCGCAGCGGGCGGTAGAGTACTTCCGTCAGGTCCTGGCCTTGCCGGCCGACCAGCGCAAGTTGCGCAGCACCTGGGCTGCGTACTCCCTGGGACGGGCGCTGGTGGCCCTCAGCGTCCAGGCCGAAGGGGAGACCGATAACGCCGGGGGCAGCACGCCCGCGGTTGTCACCGATGCCCAGTTGTTGGCCCAGGCCCGGCTCGCGTTCCAGCAGACGCGGACCTTGAGTGCCGGGGATTTCAGCGATCCGCTGGAGCTGGGGATTGCCAGCCTCGGCGAGGAAGCCCGGCTGGCCATGCTCGACAACGACTGGGAGGGTGCCATCGCGCTGTATGCCAGCCAGAGCCAGTTGGGGTCCGGCACGGGCAACTCCTCGCTTCAGCAGGTCGTCGGTGAGCTGACAAAGTTGCCGGATGAACAGTTGAGCGTCGTGCTCAAGGAGAAAAACGTCCAGGCACTCTTGACCGCTTATCTGTTGAGCCGAGTTGGCTGGATCTTCGATGAGTCGCCTGAGGGCCAGCAGCGACTGTCCAAGATGTTGCTGGCCAGTGCCGCCGGCAGCCTGGACAACGCTGATCGCCTGGCGGCCCTGAGTTACCAGAAGGGTGACTACGCGGGAGCCAGGGCCTTTGTCGAACACGCCGGCGACGGTGGCCTGGCATGGTGGGTGCGGGCCAAGCTGGCCTTGCGCGACGGCGACAAGGTTCAGGCCGCCAGCGCTTATGCCAAGGCGGCCAAGGCCTTTCCCAAGGATGAAGCCTGGGGCACGCGGCGGGCGCCGGACTGGAGCTTCGAGACCGTGCAGCCCGGCTGCCGGGTCGAGGGTGAAAGCGCGATCCTGGCACTGGACCGTGGCGACTACCTGCAAGCGTTCGACCAGCTTTACCGCAGCCAGGATATTTATTGGCTGGATGCCGCGACCGTGGCCGAGCGGGTGCTGACGACCGACGAACTGAAAACTTATGTCGATGCCCATGCGCCCGCAGCCGCGGCCAAACCCGAAGGCAAGGACATGGAGAGTTACGTGCGGCGCCCGCAGCTACGTGAACTGCTGGGCCGACGCCTGCTGCGTGAGGGGCGCTATGATGAAGCGCCGGAATACTTCACCAGCCCCGAATTGCAGGCCACCGCGCAGGACTATGGCCGCGATCGCCAGCAGGCAGTGTCGCGTTGGACCGCCACCGGGCGTGCCGAGTCGTTGTTTGCCGCCGCCACGTTGGCGCGCAAGTCGGGCATGGAAATCCTCGGCTATGAGATGGCGCCGGATTACCGCTCCCTGGACGGAAACTACAGCCTGGAGATGCCCCCGTTGCAACCGGTGCCGTTTTTGCAAACTGCGGAAATCCAGCGACAGCAGGCCACCGTGGCTAAGCCCGACCGGCGTTATCACTATCGTTGGGTCGCGGCGGACCTGGCCAGCCAGGCCGCCGACCAGTTGCCCCATAGCAGCCAGGCTTTCGCCGCCGTGTTGTGCAAGGCGGCGAGCTGGGTTGCCGGGAGTGACGAGGAAATCCAGTTCTACCAGCGTTATGTCGAGCAGGGTCCGTATGTGAGCTGGGCGACGAATTTCGGCCAGCAATGCCAGGAGCCGAACTTCGACCAGGCCAACAAGCGTTATCTGACCGAGCCGTTGAACGCCGTACGCTCGGCGTTGCGGCCTTACAAGGTGGCGCTGATCGCAGGCGTCCTGGCGCTATTGGCCGGGTTGGCGACACTGTGGGTACGTCGGCGTAAAGCTAAGCTTTGAGGCAAGGAGGGCCAGGGCGTGCTATTGCTTAGGGATGCATCGCCTTGAACCTTTCATGAAGGGGCGGCTCTGGAACTTCATGTATTGCCCACAGAACCAAGAGGTGACGATATGCCGGTCAAGCACGATTTGCTCGCGGACCTGAAGTTGAACAAAGAGGCGCTGGCGCAACACAGGAGCAAGGACCCCAGGCTCAACCAACTGCTTGATCAATACGACGATATCGACAAGGAAGTGCTGGCGGCCGAGTCGGCCCAGGCGGCGGATGATCCGTTGCGAACGCTGAAGGAACGGCGACTGAAAGTGAAGAACCAGATCGTCGAGCGTCTCCAGGCGCTTTGATCCCCCCCTGTAGGAGCTGGCTTGCCGGCGATGAGGCCCTTGAGTCTTGCGACGCCCATCCGGATGCCATCGCCAGCAAGCCGGCTCCTACAAATCCGCGCATCACCACACACCGTCGTCGTGCCCGACCCTCTGTAGGAGCTTGCTTGCCGGCGATGGCGATCCAGCATTCGCCCCCGAAATCCCTGACCCAATCGACAGTTTTGATATTATATTTCCATATATTTCAATATTTTGTAGGAGCTTTATAAAGCCTGTGTAAGGCTATCGGTGAGGCCAGGGAGTGCCGCACCATCGGAGGACGGTACGCCTGGCCGTTTCCACCGAGCACCATAAAAACAGGGAGTTTCAATGTCCGTCTTGTTCCAGCCGCTGCTCCGGCACGCCGTGCCATCCCCGCGTTTTACCCGTCTTGCTTTATCCCTGCTGTTCGGCAGCCTGACGCTGCTGACCCATGGCGAAGCCCAGGCCCAATCGGCCCCTGTCGATGAGTCCGCCCAAGGCGAAGCACTGAGCCCCGATGCAGGACCTGCGGCGAAGCAGGGCGCCTACCTGTCCGACTGGTTCAACCAGGACCTGACCGTGATCGGCAGCAAGGACATCAGTTTCGGGCCTCGTCCGGCCGATGACGTCTACCTGGAATACGAATACTTCGGTCGTAAGGGCCCGTTCGAACTTTACGGCTATGTCGATATCCCGAAGGTCTTCGGCATCGGCAACAGCCATGACCAGGGCGCCTGGGACCACGGCTCGCCGGTGTTCATGGAGCACGAACCACGCATCTCCATCGACGCCCTCAGCGGCCGCAGCCTGGCGATCGGCCCGTTCAAGGAATGGTATGTGGCCTTCGACTGGATCTACGATCACGGCAGCCGCACCGCCAACCGCGCCAATACCCTCTACAGCGGCCTGGGTACCGATATCGACACCCATTCGCGGGTCAATCTGTCGGCCAACTTCTACGGGCGCTACCAGTGGGAGAACTACGGCGCGAACAATGA
The DNA here is from genome assembly GCF_023242345.1 of Pseudomonas sp. MWU12-2037. Classification (NCBI taxonomy): domain Bacteria; kingdom Pseudomonadati; phylum Pseudomonadota; class Gammaproteobacteria; order Pseudomonadales; family Pseudomonadaceae; genus Pseudomonas; species Pseudomonas sp. MWU12-2037. Next base: position 404,037 of record NZ_JALLIZ010000005.1, read on the forward strand.
GTATTCGTGGGACGGCTACCGCGCCCAGCTCAAGTACATCGTGCCCATCGACCACTTCGGCAATGGCGCGTCGCTGACCTATATCGGCTTTACCAACTTCGATTTCGGCTCCGACCTGCACAAGACCGATCCGGCGCGTACCGCCAATGCCACGGTGGCGACCAACGTGCTGCTGTATTCCTTTACACATTTGCGTTTTACCCTGGTGGGACGCTACTTCCACAACGGCGGCAACTGGCGCGACGGCAGTCAGCTGAATTTCGGCGACGACGATTTTCGCGCCCGTTCCAACGGCTGGGGTTATTACGCCGGCGTCGGCTACCAATTCTGAAACCCTCGTTAATAGGAGCGTTCATGCGTACTGTGACTCGTCACACCCTTATCGCTGGCCTGCTGCTCGGCAGCCTGGCCGGACAGCTGGCCTGGGCCGCACCGACGGCGCCGATCAAGCCCAAGGTCATGTTGATCACCATGTTCGCGCCGGAAGCGCAGACCTGGATCGATCGCCTGGCCCTCAAGCATGAAATCCCGGTACCGGGCCTCAGCGCCGAGTACCCGAACATTCGCTGCAATGACCAGGACACCTGCCTGCTGGTAACCGGCATGGGCCAGACCAACGCCGCCGCCTCGACCCTGGCCCTGGCGTTGTCGCCGCAGTTCGACCTGCGCCAGTCGTACTTCCTGATTGCCGGTATTGCCGGGATCAACCCCCATCAAGGCACCATCGGCACCGCGGCCTGGGCCCACTACCTGGTGGAGTTCGGCACCCAGTGGGAACTGGACGCGCGGGATGCGCCGAAAGACTGGCCCACCGGCTACATCGGCATCAACACCCGCGGGCCGAACGAGAAGCCGCCGCTGGACTACAAGACCGAAGTCTTCGAACTCAACCCCAAGCTGCAGGCCAAGGCGTTTGCCCTGTCGTATCAGGTGAGCTTGAGCGAGAGCAAGGAATCCGCGGCCTGGCGGGTCAAATACCCTTATGCGCCAGCCAACCAGCCGCCGGTCGTGAGCCGCTGCGACACCCTGGCGGGCAATACCTGGTTCTCCGGGACACGCCTGAGTGAACGGGCCGAGGTCTGGACCCGCTTGCTGACGGACAACAAGGGCGTCTACTGCACCACCCAGCAGGAAGATAACTCCACCTACGAAGCCTTGCTCCGCGCGAGCAAGGCCGGGCGGGTGGATATCAATCGCCTGGCCGTGGTCCGTGCCGGTTCGGATTTCGACCGGCCGTATCCGGGCTACAGCGAAGTCGACAACCTGCTCAAGTATGCCGACCAGGGCGGTTTTGTCCCGGCCCTGGAAAACCTGTACCGCGCGGGTAACCCATTGGTGCAGGCGATCCTCGGCAACTGGAAAGCCTGGGAGCAGGGCGTTCCCGAGAACTGAGTGATTCGGTGGGGCGCGCCGCCAGTGCTAAGCTGGCCGCCCACCGATCGCCCGGAGAACCCCGACCATGCTCAAACCCCTGGCCCTGGCCTTGTTGCTGGCCTGCACCGCGTCGGCGGCACAGGCCGAACTGCTCGCCGATATGCCGTTGACCTACCAGGCCCAGGCCAATGCCGATACCCACGACCAGCCGTTGGTGATTTTCCTGCATGGTTACGGCAGCAACGAAGACGATCTGTTCGGCATCAAGGACGACCTGCCGGCCAACTACACCGTGCTTTCGGTGCGCGGCCGCCTGGAACTGGACCTGGGCGCCTACCAGTGGTTCCACAAGAAGGTCGGGGAGGCCCAGTACGACGGCGACAGCGGCGACCTGTTGCAGAGCACCGCGGCCATCACCGACTTTGTCACCCGGGTCACGGAGAAATACCACACCCAGCCCGACAAGGTGTTCCTGGTGGGTTTCAGCCAGGGCGCGATGATGACTTATGAGGTTGCGCTGCGGCATCCCGAGGTCCTGCGCGGTATCGCCTCCCTCAGCGGCCGGGTGTTGCCGGCGTTGCGTTCGGAACTCAAGGGCGGGGCGAAGTACTCTGGGTTGAAGGTCTTTATCGGTCACGGCACCGCCGATCCGCAGGTGCCTTATGCCGGGGCGACCGAGGCCCTGGGCGTGCTGAAGGGCCTGTCCATCGAGCCGCAGTTTCACTCCTATCCCGGCGTCGGCCACACCATCAGCGCCACGGAAGTCGAGGATCTGAAAAACTGGATCAGTGCTTCGTTGCAACACTGACCGGCCCGACGTTTTTCCAATTGCACTTGCGCGTTGCTCGGGGGTCAGATGTTTGACCTAACCGGGCCACTTGGGAGAAACGATGAGCCAGGATGTCCTCGCGACCGAAACCAACCGCCGCCAGTTGCAGCAGATCATCGCCGGCCTGTCCGAAGGCGTGATCCTGATCGAGGTCGACCAGAGCATTCTCTGGGCCAACGATGCCGCACTGGCCATGCATGGCGTCAGCCAGCTCAGCGAACTGGGCGCCAATGCCGAGCAGTATCAGGAACGCTTCAACCTGCGTTATCGCAACAATCATCCCCTGAGCGCCGACCAATACCCCATCGTCCGGGTCGCCAATGGCGAGACCTTTGACGATGTGGTGGTCGAGATGAGCGTCCAGGCCGATGAGCAGACGCCCCTGTGCGTGCTGCGTATCAGCAGCATGATCCTGACCAATCGCGCCGGCGACCCCGAGTCCCTGGTGCTGATCATCAGCAACGCCACCGACTGGGCCAGTGCCGAACAGCGCTTCGAGAAAGCCTTCAGTGCCAACCCGGCACCGGCGGTGATCTGTCGGCTCAGCGACCTGCGCTACGTCAAGGTCAACCAGGGCTTCCTGGAGATGACCGGCTACAGCCGCGAACAGGTCATCGGTCGCTCGGTCTACGAACTGGATGTGCTCGAAAACGCCGAGCGCCGGGACCTGGCCATCCAGCGCCTGGGGGAGGGCGCCACCATTGCGCAGATGCAGGCGGAGATCAGGCTGGCGGACGGTGGCAGCAAACTGGTGATCGTCGCCGGCCAGCCCCTGGATATCCACGAGGACAACTGCATGCTGTTTTCCTTTATGGACCTGGAGCCGCGGCGCAAGATCGAAATCGCCTTGCGTCAGAGCGAGGAGCGTTTTGCCAAGGCCTTTCGCCTGACACCGGTACCGACCCTGCTCTGCAGTGCGGACAACCAGCAACTGATGGACGCCAATGAAGCCTTCCTGAACATCACCGGTTATGCCGCCGAAGAATTGCTTGGGCACAGTGTCCAGTCCGTGGGGTTTATCGAGGATGGGGTGTTGTGCGAACGACTGTTCGTGGCCCTGGAAAAAACCGGCCGCCTGGAGGGCCTGGACCTCAGGCTCCGCCAGAAAAACGGTGAGCCCATCGATTGCGTGCTGTCGGCCGACACCGTGCTGATCCAGGACGCGCCCTGTTACCTGCTGGTGCTGACCAATATCACCGAGCGCAAACGTTCGGAGCTGGAGCTGGTGACGGCCATCGAAGCGGTGATGCAGGACGCCTCCTGGTTCAGCCAGAAGCTGATCGAAAAGCTCGCCACGGTGAAAAGTGTCAGTGCGCCCAACCTGCCAGGCTTTTCCCTCGCCGACCTGACGCCGCGCGAACGCGATGTGCTGGGCCTGATCTGCGAGGGCCTGGCGGACAAGGAAATCGCCGCACGGCTCGAACTGGCCCTCAATACCGTGCGCAATCACGTCGCCACGGTGTACTCCAAGCTCGACGTGCACAGCCGCAGCGAGGCGATTGTCTGGGCGCGCGAACGTGGCTTGTTTGTCACCAGGCGCTGACGGTGCAAATGCACCAGTGCCACCAGTGCATATACGGGTGTAGAGCTTCCACGGTTTTTCTTAGCATGGTTGCCTGACGCGCGGGCGGGTCGCCCGCGTGACGAATAACCAGGTACGGGACTCACCGGTGTGCTCTCTCTAATGGAATTACGCAGCTTGCTCGAAGGGGGCTTTGCGCCTCTGGCCTGTGAATGCCTGCTGGGCGAAGCGTCGCTGAGTGTCAGGGTCTATGACCCCGAGAGCGGGCGGGTCGACCTGATGGTCACGGGCATAGCCCTGAACCTGTTGCACCGGCGCGAAGGGGCACTGCGGCTACTTGAGGAACTGCGCGAGGAACTTGAGTCCAATACGCTCAAGGTCGAGCGCGCTTCCGGCGCCCGTTAGCCGAGGTGTTACCGGATACTTTGCTTCACCTCTTTGGCGCGTCCCTGCGCGCTTTTGTAGCAGTCAGCCGTTACGCCACTCTCTCCTGAATGGCCCTGTTTCTGACAAAAGCCTATTCCTATCAAACCCTTGAATGCATTTTCAGGAAGCTGGCACGCGTTATGCTTTTTTGTATTCATGGATAATTGGATACAAAAAGACAAAGGTGCTTCCCATGCAATTCGCTCCCGCTTACGTTGACCGTCAGCCCCGGACCGCCGAGGAGGAGGCTTATACCTTTCTGCTGGAGGCTATCTGTGGCGGTCGTTACCGCAAAGGCGACCGGCTGATCGCCGAGGACATCGCCGGCGAGATCGGCATGAGCCGAATGCCGGTGCGCGAGGCCTTTCGTCGCCTGGACGCCCAGGGCCTGGTGACCCTGCGGCCCAATCGCGGGGCGATTGTCAGCGGCCTGGAGTTCGACGAGCTGCAGGAAGTCTTCGATATGCGCAGTGCCCTCGAAGGCCTGGCGATCCGCGTGGCCGTGCCGAAGATCGGCGAACGCCAGTTGGCGGCCCTGGAACGGATGCTCGACGAGATGGACGACTACCGTGACGAAAGCGCCGAGTGGGTCAGCCGGCATCGGGCCTTCCATGAACACCTGTGCAGCCTCAGCGGCCGGCCACGGCTGATGAAGCAGATATCGGCCCTCTATTCACTGATCGAGGCGCCGATGCGCCTGTGGTTGCAACACAGCGAAAAGCCCTTGAGCGCACGCCAGGAACACGCGGTGATCCTCGACGCGATTCGCGCGGGCAATGCCGCGCACGCCGAGGCCGTGGTGCGCCAGCACATCGAGGGCACGGTGCCGGCGCTGATCGATTTTCTGCAAACGAAAAAATAGAACCGGGCTCAAGCCCGGCCGTGTCTTGACTTTGAGAACTGCCCCGTTATCAACGAACAGGAGTGTCTGGTCATGCATAAACCTCGCGTGTTGTTTGCCGCTGTATCCCTGGTGCTGCTGGTGCAGGGGGCGGTCGCCGCGCCCCAGGTGCCGGAGCGTTTGCAGAAGGTCGCAAAACTGACCTATTGCTCGGGCATGGATTCACCCCCGCTGGTGTCGTTCGACGAGGCCCAGAAGCCCAGGGGCCTGACCGTCGACCTGGGGCTGGAAATTGCCAAACGGCTGGATAACAAGACGGTGCAATGGCGGGTCATTCCCTTCTCCGGGCTGCTGCCGGCGCTGTTGGCGCAACAATGCGACATGATCGTCGATCAACTGTTCGACAAGCCCGAACGGCGGGAAGTGATCGACATCGTCAACTACATGTATTCCAGCCAGTCGGTGGTGGTGCCCAAGGGCAATCCCAAGCACATCAAGGCCCTGGACGATCTCTCCGGGCACAAGGTGGCGGTGCTCAACGGCTCGACCATCAAGACCCTGCTCGACGCCGAAAACGACACCCTGGCCAAGGCCGGCAAGACGCCGATGAAACTGGTGGTCTACAACACCGACACCGATGCCTTCCAGGCCCTGCGTATCAGCCAGGTCGACGCCTACGGCACCACCGTGGAAACCGCCGGTTACTACGCCGCCATGGCCCCCGATCTGTTCGAAGAGGGCGTGCCGGCCTTCAGCCGGATTCTCACTGGCCTGGGGATTCGCAAGGACGATCCGCAACTGGGCAAGGCCGTGCAGCAGATCGTCACTGATATGCGCAGTGACGGCAGCTACGCCCAACTGCTGGGCAAATGGCATGTCGCCAGCGACACACTCGACTGAGGCGGGCGCCCGATGAACTTCAATTGGCAAGTGTTCTGGCAGTACCTGTTGCAGCCCAGCGGGGTCTACCTCACCGGGCTCTGGCTGACCTGCCTGATCAGCGTGCTGGCGATGTCGCTGGGCTGTGTACTCGGGCTGGCCGCGGCGTTGCTGCGGCTGTCACGCAATCCCTTGCTGCACCTGCCGGTACGTTTCTACGTGTGGCTGATGCGCGGCACGCCGTTGCTGGTGCAGATCGTCTTTCTCTACACCGCGCTGGCGGCCGGCGGGATCTTTCGTTTCGAGGACCTGGAACTGTTCGGCCTGGTGATACCGGGCAATATCCAGGCGGCGATCATCGCCCTGGGCCTGAACGAAGGCGCCTATATGGCCGAGATCATCCGCGCCGGGATCGGTGCGGTGGACAAGGGCCAGTACGAGGCCGGACGTTCGCTGGGCATGACCTTCGGCAAACTGATGCGGCGCATCGTCCTGCCCCAGGCCTTCCGGGTGATCGTGCCGGCGCTGGGCAACGAGTTCAACGTGATGCTCAAGAACACCACGCTGGTCAGTGTGATCGGGGTGCAGGAGTTGTTGCTGAGTACACAGATGGTGACCTCGGCGACCTTCCGGGTGTTCGAACTGTACCTGGTGGTGGCGATCTATTTCCTGTTGCTCACCACACTGTGGGGCTTCTTCCAGCGCTGGCTCGAAGCACGCTTCGGTCAGTCGGACCGGCCGTCGTCACCGCCGCCGGCCTCCAGCCGGATGTTTGGTCGCAGTGCCTTTAAACTGCTGAGGGGGCGTTGAACATGGTGCACAAGAGCGAAGAACTGATCATCGAAGCGCTGGACATTCAAAAGTCCTTTGGTGACTTGCAGATCCTCAAGGGCATTTCCCTGCAGGTACGCCGCGGTGAAGTGGTGGTGCTGATCGGCGCCTCGGGCTCGGGCAAGACCACCTTCATCCGCTGCATCAACCTGCTGGAAGATATCCAGGGTGGGCGTATTCGCGTCAACGGCCGGGCCATGGGTTACCGCGAGCGTGCCGACGGCAGCCTGGTGCGTGACTCCGAACGCAATATCGCCCGTCAGCGCCGGGATATCGGCATGGTCTTCCAGCGTTTCAACCTGTTCCCCCATATGACCGCCCTGGAAAATATCATCGAGGCACCGATCCAGGTGCTCGGCATGTCGCGGGCCGAGGCGCTGGAACAGGCGCGGGCCTTGCTCGCCCGGGTCGGTCTGGCGGACAAGGCGGGGCATTACCCCTCGATGCTTTCCGGCGGTCAGCAGCAGCGGGTGGCGATCGCCCGGGCCCTGGCGATGAAGCCCCAGGCCATGCTGTTCGACGAGCCCACCAGCGCCCTCGACCCGGAAACCGTCGGTGAGGTGTTGCAGGTGATGAAGCAGTTGGCCGAGGAGGGCATGACCATGGTGGTGGTCACCCACGAAATGGGCTTTGCCCGGGAAGTCGCCGACCGCGTGGTGGTCCTCGACCAGGGGGAACTGATCGAGCAGGGGCCACCGGAGCAGATTTTCAGTCGGCCCGCGCATCCGCGTACCCAAGCTTTTCTCAGCCGTGTGTTGTGAAACCAACCCTTGTTTGGAAGAACTTTTGCCATGTTGAAATTTTCTGCCCACGAATATCCTTATCCGTCGCAACGCCAGAGCGTGTTTGCCCGCCGTGGCATGGTGGCGGCCTCGCAACCCCTGGCCGCGGAAGCCGGCATCGAGATCATGCGCAAGGGCGGCAATGCGATTGACGCTGCCATCGCCACGGCGGCGGCGCTGACGGTGGTCGAGCCCACCGGCTGCGGCCTCGGTGGCGATGCCTTCGCGCTGGTCTGGTGCAAGGGCAAACTGCACGGCCTCAACGGCAACGGCCAGGCCCCGGCGGCCCTGAGCATCGAGGCGGTCAAGGCGGCGGGGCATACACAAATGCCGCTGTATGGTTGGACGCCGGTAACCGTACCGGGCTGCCCGTCGGCCTGGGCCGAATTGTCGAAACGCTTTGGCAAGTTGCCCTTTGCCGAGCTGCTGCAGCCGGCCATCAGCCTGGCCCGGGAGGGTTTTCCCGTGTCGCCGGTCATCGCCTACAAATGGCAGCAGGCATTGGTGGAATTCAGCCCCCATCGCGACGCCGTGCTCGAGCCCTGGTTCGAGACGTTCCTGATCGAGGGCCGCGCCCCCCGGGCCGGCGAGCTGTTCCGCAATCCGGCCCAGGCCCGGACCCTTGAAGAGCTGGCCGCCACGGCGTGCGAAAGCCTGTATCGCGGTGAACTGGCCGCGCGCCTGGATGCCCATTCCCGTGCCACCGGCGGTTACCTGCGCGGCAGCGACCTGCAGGGTTATCGCGCGCAGTGGGTCGAGCCGATCCATATCAACTACCGCGGTTATGACGTCTGGGAAATCCCGCCCAGCGGCCAGGGGCTGGTGGCGCTGATGGCGTTGAAAATCCTTGAAGGCTTCAGCTTTGACCATCGCGACAGCCAGCAGACCTGGCATCGCCAGCTGGAGGCCATGAAGCTGGCCTACAGCGACGGCCTGCACTACATCACCGACCCCTTGCATATGCGGGTAGCGGTGGCGGACCTGCTCAGCGACGACTACAGCGCCCGCCGCCGCGGGCAGATCGGCGAGCAGGCGCTGCCACCCAAGCCCGGCGATCCCCATGCCAGCGGCACGGTGTACCTGGCCAGCGCCGATGCCGAAGGCAATATGGTTTCGTTTATCCAGAGCAACTACCACGGCTTCGGCTCCGGTGTGGTGCTGCCCGACAGCGGCATCGCCTTGCAGAACCGTGGGCAGGAATTCAGCCTCGACCCGGGCCATGCCAACTGCCTGGTGCCCGGCAAGAAGACCTATCACACCATCATCCCCGGCTTTCTCAGCCAGGGCAGCGAACCCCTCGGGCCGTTCGGTGTGATGGGCGGCTATATGCAGCCCCAGGGCCACGTGCAGATGGTGATGAACCTGGTGGACTTCGCTCTCAACCCCCAGGCCGCCCTGGATGCACCGCGCTGGCAATGGCTGGGGGAGATGAAGGTGGGTATCGAGCAGGGCGCTTCACGGGACCTGGCGATGGGGCTGGCGCGGCGCGGCCATCAGGTGCAAATCACCTGTGACCTCACCGAATATGGACGTGGCCAGATCATTCTGCGCGACCCGCTCAGCGGTGTGCTGTGCGGCGGTACCGAACCGCGTACCGATTCCCATATCGCCGTGTGGTAACGGTGCTCAGATCCTCAAGGTGACTGCCCAATACCGGAAGGACGGAGGTGCTTGAGGATAGGATGGCTGGCAGAGCGGGATGTGCAGATGTCGCGACAGGCGACATAATCACCTCCGGCGTGCGGCCATCCGGTCGTTGTGCACCAGACCTCGCGGAGTCTTGAATGGCCTTGCCGGAATCGCCGCTACACCCTGAAGTCAAGGTTCGTTCCAGAGCCCACGCATTATTCGTTCTCTGTCTTGTGGTGATCCTCACCGGTATTGGCGCCGGCCTCGGCGGCACGCTGCTGGCGATGTTGTTGCACGCGATCCAACACCTGGCCTATGGCTATGGCCAGGACAGCCTCACCAGCCATGAAAGTTTCCTGATCGGCGTGAGCAGCGCCTCGACGTCGCGACGGATCCTGGCCCTGGCGCTCTGCGGTCTGGTGGCGGGCCTGGGCTGGTGGGCGATCTATCGATTCGGCAGTCCGCTGGTCGGTATCAAGAAAGCCGTGGCGCCCGAGGGGCCGGCGATGCCGCCCAAGACCACGGTGTGCCATGCGCTGTTGCAGATCATCACCGTGGCCCTGGGCTCGCCGCTGGGCCGTGAAGTCGCGCCCCGGGAGGTCGGCGCACTGGTCGGTGCCTGGTTATCGCGCAAGGCGCAGTTGCCCCCCGAAACCCACCGGCTGCTGATTGCCTGCGGGGCCGGGGCCGGGTTGGCGGCGGTCTATAACGTGCCGTTGGGGGGCGCGGTATTTGTCCTGGAAGGGTTGCTGGCGGTGTTCAGTTGGCCGGCGGCGATCATGGCCCTGGCGACTTCGGCGATTGGCGCCGCCGTGGCCTGGGTCGGACTGGGCGCGCAGGTGCAATACGTGGTGCCGAGCCTGGCGCTGACACCCGGGCTGCTCGCCTGGTCGATGCTGGCCGGGCCGCTGTTCGGGCTCGCCGCTTATGGTTTTGTGCAACTGACCGGTCGCGCCCGGATCCAGGCTGCCCGCGGCTGGCGCTTGCCGGTGTTGTCCTTGATCAACTTCACCCTGATCGGTTGCGTGGCGGTCTATCTGCCCCAGGTGCTGGGTAACGGCAAGGGGCCGGCGCAGTTGGGCTTTGACAGCGAACTGACGTTGGGGCTGGCGGCCGCGCTGTTGGTGGCCAAGGTGCTGGTGACCAGCGCCAGCTTGCGGGCTGGGGCCGAAGGCGGGCTGCTGACGCCCGCCCTGGCGATTGGTGCGCTGATGGCGATTCTGCTGGGGGGATTATGGAGCCTGGCATTTCCAGGTGTTGCCCTGGGGGCCTTTGCCATTGTCGGTGCGGCGGCATTCCTGGCGGCCTCCATGAGCATGCCGATCACGGCCATTGTGCTGGTGGCGGAGTTCACCCGGATCGATCACGACTTCCTGGTGCCGATCATTCTCGCGGTGGTGGGCTCGGTGTGCATGAGTCGCTTGTGTGAGGTGATCAACAGGTCTAAGCGCTGACTCCCCTGGCGTCGGTGCTGTAGCTCTGCGGTGAATGGCCGCTTGCAGCGGTTCGCGAGCAAGCTCTGCTCCTACAGGTTCATGTGGTACGCAAGATCTGTATTCAACAGCCCACTGTAGGAGCAGGGCTTGCCCGCGAAGAGGCCCTCAAGGCTGCCAACGCTTCGCTGCTCCTACTCTCGTGGCGCGGCGACTGGGCGCAAGCCGCTGGCAAGTATCTTGCTGGCTCTCTTGGCCTTGGCCAAACCATCCGGATCGCCATTCAACAGGCCTTGCAGCGCACCGGCACACAGCCGCGACTGGAAGTCATCGCGCCCGGCGAATTGCTGATGCAGCAGCTCGACGCCTTGCAGCGCCATGGCCAGGATCGCCTCGATACCGCCCGGCCCCTGGATCGAACTGATCATCACATGCCGCAGGGCCTTCTTGTACTGGCTCTGGGTGTGGATCGCGGTGATATCGACGCCGCTATCGGCAAAGACTTTCTCCAGCAGCCCGCGCACGGCGTCGTCCTGGAGAAAGGGTTCGCCACAGTCATCCTCGAACACCAGGCCCTTGGCAGTGAGTGTGACCCCCGTGCTGTGCTCGGTCATTCTGGCTCCTTGTAAATCACGGTAGATTTGCAGTTTGCAACCTGCCGTGGGATCAGACAAATGAAAAGCGCTCGAAAAAGTGCTACTCGTCATGACTGTTCAACAGGTTCAGACAACGCTGCAACACCTCCGAGACGTCGCCCGCCCGGTAGCTGAGCACGATGGGCGAGGTGATGCTGCTGTCCTGCAACGAGGTGTAACCAATGTCATCCCGGTGCAAGCGCTGAACCGAGGCCGGTACCAGGGCAATGCCGACCCCGGCGGCCACCAGGCCGATGGTGGTCTGCAGTTCGTTGGCCATCTGCGCCACGTGGATACTCAGGCCATGCCCGGCGAACACCCCCAGGACATGGTCGGCATAGCTGGGGCGCGGGCTGGCGGGGTAGAGGATAAACGGCTGCGCGGCCAACTCCTTGAGGCTGACCGGTCGCCCGAGCAGCGGATGCCCGGCCGGCAAGGCTGCGACCAGGGGATCCTGGCGGAGGACTTTCTGGACGATGGCCGGATCATCGAACAGCATCCGCCCAAAGCCGATATCGATCCGCCCGCTTTTCAGCGCCTCCAGTTGTTGCAGGGTGATCAGCTCCGACAGGCCCAGCTCGATATCGCCAAAACTGCGCAGGCGGCGGATCAGGTCGGGCAGGGCACCGTAGAGGGTCGAAGGCGCAAAGCCGATACCCAACCAGCGCTTGCGGCCGGCGGCCACGCGCCGGGTATCGTCACAAACCCGCTCAAGCTGTTCGAGCAGCTGGCTGGAATGCTCCTGGAAAAAACGCCCGGCCTCGGTCAGGCGCAAGGGCCGCGAACGCTCCAGCAGCGCCACCCCCAATTCATCTTCCAGTTGCTGGATCTGCCGGCTCAGGGGCGGTTGGGCGATGTTCAACAACTCGGCCGCACGGGTGAAGTTCAAGGTCTGGGCGAGCACCTTGAAATAACGCAAATGACGAAGCTCCACGATACCTCCTGGGTATGAAGCGAGACTTATTCAATATTGGACCGGCACCGCCTTGAGCGTCAATCATGGCGGAAAGACCAATACCACGTAGATGGATACGCCATGAGCGCTGTAACGATCGAACACTTCGATACCCAGATTGTCGATTTGCCCACCATTCGTCCTCACAAACTGGCGATGCACACCATGCACGGCCAGACGCTGGTGATCCTGCGTATCCGTTGCAGCGACGGTATCGTCGGCATCGGCGAGGCCACCACCATTGGTGGCCTCGCGTATGCCGGGGAAAGCCCGGAAAGCATCAAGGTCAACCTCGATACCTGGTTCGCGCCGCTGCTGATCGGCCAGGACGCCAGCAATGTCAACGCCGCCATGCAACGGGTCGACCGGGCCATTCGCGGTAATACCTTCGCCCGCTCGGCGGTGGAGACCGCGTTGCTCGATGCCCAGGGCAAACGCCTCGGGCTGCCGCTGGCCGAACTGCTCGGTGGTCGGCTGCGGGACGGTGTGGAAGTGGCCTGGACCCTAGCCAGCGGCGACACCGGCAAGGACATCGAGGAAGCCGAGCGTATGCTCGACCTGCGCCGCCATCGCCATTTCAAACTCAAGATCGGTGCCGGCGAACCGGCGCGGGATATCGCCCATGTCGCGGCGATCAAGCGCGCACTGGGTGACCGCGCCAGCGTGCGGGTGGACGTCAACCAGGCCTGGAGCGAGGCCGTGGCGGTGCGTGCCTGTCGCCAACTGGCCGAGGCCGGGGTCGAGCTGATCGAGCAGCCGCTGTCCCGCCATGATCGTGCCGGCATGGTGCGTTTGAGCGCCCATAGCCCGATCCCGCTGATGGCCGACGAAGCCATCGAGTCGGTGCAGGACAGCTTTGCCCTGGCGCAGATGGGCGCCGCGAGTATTTTTGCCCTGAAGATTGCCAAGACCGGCGGCCCGCGTGCCGTGCTGCGTACGGCAGCGATTGCCGAGGCGGCGGGTATCGGCCTGTACGGCGGCACCATGCTCGAAGGCAGTATCGGCACCCTGGCGGCCGCGCATGCTTTCGCCACCCTCGACAGGCTGGAGTGGCACACCGAACTGTTCGGCCCGTTGCTGCTGACCGAAGACATTCTGGTCGAACCGCCGACCTATCGTGATTTCCAGTTGCTGATCCCGAAGACTCCCGGGCTCGGCCTGGTCATCGATGAAGAACGCCTGGCGCGTTTTGCCCGCCACTGACTTCCTGAACCCAGAGGACACACCATGCTTTTTCACGTACGCATGACCGTCAAACTGCCCACCGACATGCCGGCCGAACAGGCTGCGCGACTCAAGGCCGATGAACGCGAACTGGCCCAGCGTCTGCAACGGGAGGGCACCTGGCGCCACCTTTGGCGCATCGCCGGGTTGTATGCCAATGTCAGCGTCTTTGATGTGCCGGATGCCCAGGCGCTGCACGATACCCTGATGCAACTGCCGCTTTATCCCTATATGGAGATCGAGGTCATGGCGCTGTGCAGGCATCCCTCTTCGGTCCGTGACGACGACCGCTGAGCCGGGGTTTTCCAAGGTTTGCATCCACAAGAACAATGATGAGGAACAGCAGCATGACCGTTCGTATTTCCCAAACCGCCGAAGTCCAGAGCTTCTTCGAAGGCGCCGCCGGCCTTGACCAGGCTGCCGGCAATCCACGGGTGAAGCAGATTGTCCACCGGGTGTTGAGCGACAGCATCCGCCTGATCGAAGACCTGCGGATCTCGCCGGAAGAGTTCTGGAAGGCCGTGAACTACCTGAACGAACTGGGCAGCCGCCAGGAGGCCGGCCTGCTGGTCGCCGGGTTGGGCCTGGAACACTATCTCGACCTGTTGCTGGATGCCGAAGACGAGCAGGCCGGTCATGTCGGTGGCACGCCACGGACCATTGAAGGACCGCTGTATGTGGCCGGTGCGCCACTCTGCGAAGAAGAGGCCCGGCTGGATGACGGCCTTGATCCGGGCACCGTGCTGTTTATGCGCGGTCAGGTCCGCGGCCTCGACGGCAAGCCACTGGCCCACGCGCTGGTCGATGTCTGGCATGCCAACACCGGTGGCACCTATTCCTACTTCGATCCTTCGCAGTCGGAGTTCAACCTGCGCCGGCGCATCCGTACCGACGCCGAAGGTCGCTACCGCTTCCAGAGCATCGTGCCTTCCGGCTACGGTTGCCCGCCGGACGGCCCGACCCAGCAGTTGCTCGATCAACTGGGCCGGCACGGCCAGCGCCCGGCGCATATCCACTTCTTTATTTCCGCCCCGGGTCATCGTCACCTGACCACACAGATCAACCTGGCGGGCGATCCCTACCTGCACGACGACTTTGCCTACGCCACCCGCGACGAGTTGATTGCCGAAATCGTCTTCAAGGAAGATGCGAACGGCCGGCATGCCGAGATCGACTTCGATTTTGCCTTGCAGTCGACGGATGCCGCCAAGGAACAGGACAAGGGTGAGCGGGTGCGGGCACTCGAAGCCTGACCCTCGCCGCGTTCCGGCGTTACAGGTCCCGCGTGCGTCTGCCCGCGGGACTTTTGTCGTCCTGCCAGCCTTGATGGAAAAACAAGAGAGGCTTATCCCATGACCACTTTGTTGAGTGAGCGCAGCCGGATTTTCGAACAGGCCGATGCCCATGCGGTCTCCGAGTATGTCAACCAGCATGTCGGCAGCCATTGCATTCGCCTGCCGCCCAGGGGCCGCCCGCAAGCGAGTATCAAGCACCGGACCTTTTCCAGCCTTGACCTGTGCCGCATCAGCTACGGCGCCCGGGTCCAGGTAACGTCGCCGGCCCTGGAAACCATCTATCACTTGCAGATACTGCTGAGCGGACACTGCCGTTCAAGCTCCCGGGGCGAGGAGCGGATCTATACGCCCGGTGAGATCCTGCTGATCAACCCGGATGATCCTGTGGACCTGACCTATTCGGCCGATTGCGAGAAATTTATCGTCAAGCTGCCGGTGCGCTTGCTGGAAAATGCCTGCCTGGACCAGCATTGGCTGCTGCCGCGCCAGGGCATCCGCTTCGACAGTGAGCGCCGCGACCTGGCCGGGTTGGATGGCTTTGTGCAATTGCTGGGGCTGATTTGCCACGAGGCTGAGAGCTGCGCGGAACCGGAGATTCAAACCCTGTATGAGCGCATTGTCGCCAGCAAGCTGCTGGGCCTGCTGGCGAGCAATGTGCAACGGGTCTGCCCCGAGGCGGAGAGCGCTGGTGGCTTCGAAGCGGTCCGCCAATTTATCGAGGCGCATCTGCACGATGAGATCGGTGTAGAGCAATTGCGCGAGGTGGCGCGGGTCAGCGAGCGCTCCCTGTATTTGCTGTTCGAACGGCATGTCGGTCTTTCGCCCCGTGACTATGTACGCCAGCGCAAGCTGGAGCGGGTGCATGCGCTATTGCAGCTACCGGGCGCCCGCAGTGTCACCGAAGTGGCGCTGGACCACGGTTTTGTTCACCTGGGGCGCTTCTCCGAAACCTATCGCAAACGCTTTGGCGAGCTGCCTTCGCACACCTGGCGCCGCCAGCGGCAGGGGGCTGCACGTAGCGGATAGCGATTTGCAGGGGGCGGATATTGTGACGGTCAGGGCAGGCATAAGGTGAGGGCGCCTGAGACAAGAACAATGGAGGGCCCAGCCCATGACCGACACACTCGACAGACTCGCCTGCCAGATCCGCGAGTCGGTTCAGGAAGACCCCGCCAGCGGAACGTTCCGCTGCCGCCGCGACATCTTCACCGACACCGAACTGTTCTCGCTGGAAATGAAACACATCTTTGAAGGCGGCTGGGTCTACCTGGCCCATGAAAGCCAGGTCCCGGAGATCAACGACTACTTCACGACCTTTATCGGCCGCCAGCCGGTGGTGATCACCCGCGACAAGCAGGGCCTGCTCCATGGCCTGGTCAACGCCTGCGCCCACCGTGGCGCCATGCTCTGCCGCCACAAGCAAGGCAACAAGGGTTCGTTTACCTGTCCGTTCCACGGCTGGACCTTCAGCAACACCGGCAAGCTGCTCAAGGTCAAGGATGGCAAGACCGGCGCCTACCCGGACCGCTTCGACTGCGACGGTTCCCATGATCTGCGGCGCCTGGGACGCTTCGAAAACTATCGTGGCTTCCTGTTCGGCAGCCTCTCGGAGCAAGTCCCGACGCTGAACGATTACCTGGGGGAAACCCGGGTCATCATCGACCAGATGGTCGACCAGGCACCCGAAGGCCTGGAGGTGCTGCGGGGCAGCTCGTCCTATGTCTACGACGGCAACTGGAAGCTGCAAATCGAGAACGGTGCCGACGGTTACCACGTCAGCTCCGTGCACTGGAACTACTCGGCGACCATGCAGCGGCGCAACTACGAGTCCGAGGGCACGCGCACCGTGGATGCCAACGGCTGGTCGAAAAGCCTGGGCGGCGTCTACGCCTTCGAGCATGGCCATATCCTGCTCTGGACCCGCTTGCTCAACCCGGAGGTCCGTCCGGTGCATGCTCATCGTCAGGCTCTGGCTGAGCGCTTGGGTCAGGAACGTGCCGACTTTATCGTCGATCAGACCCGCAACCTGTGCCTGTACCCCAACGTCTATCTGATGGATCAGTTCTCCACGCAGATCCGTGTGGTGCGGCCGATCGCGGTGGACAAGACCGAGGTGACCATCTATTGCATGGCGCCCAAGGGTGAAAGCGCCGAGGAACGCGCAACCCGTATCCGCCAATACGAGGACTTCTTCAACGTCAGCGGCATGGGCACGCCCGATGACCTGGAGGAGTTTCGCTCCTGCCAGACCGGCTACCAGGGCTCGATCCCGTTGTGGAACGACCTCAGCCGTGGCGCCAAACAATGGCTGGAGGGCGCCGACGAGAATGCCCGGGCGATGGGCATGCAGCCGCTGCTCAGCGGTATCAAGACCGAGGACGAAGGTCTGTTCGTGCGCCAGCACGCGCATTGGGCCGAGAGTTTGCTCACGGCGCTGGAGCGCGAGCGCAAAGGTTTGATCGCCACGGACAAGGAGGGCCAGGTATGAACCTTTCACGTGATCGTTTGCTGGATTTCCTCTACCGCGAGGCCCGACTGCTCGACGACCGCCAGTGGGACGAATGGCTGCAATGCTATAGCCAGCAGGCGCAATTCTGGATGCCGGCCTGGGATGACCACGACAGCCTGACCGAAGACCCGCAGCGCGAGATTTCGCTGATCTACTACCCCAACCGCGACGGCCTGGAAGACCGCGTGTTCCGGATCAAGACCGAGCGCTCCAGCGCCAGCACCCCGCAGCCGCGCACCGTGCACCTGATCGCCAACCTGGAAGTGCTGGACGGTGATGAGCGTGAAGTCGAGCTGCGCTTCAACTGGCACACCCTCAGCCATCGCTACAAGACCACGGATTCGTACTTCGGGACCTCGTTCTATCGCCTGGATATCAGCGGCGAGCAACCGCTGATCACCCGCAAGAAGGTGATACTCAAGAACGACTATATCCACCAAGTTATTGATATCTATCATATCTGAGGGCCGCCCCATGACGTATCGCATTGCCCTGAACTTCGAGGATGGGGTCACTCGTTTTATCGACTGCAAGGCCGGCGAGAAGGTGCTCGACGCCGCCTTTCGCCAACGGATCAACCTGCCCATGGACTGCTCCGACGGCGTCTGCGGTACTTGCAAATGCCGTTGCGAAAGCGGCGCCTATGACCTCGGCGAAGATTATCTCGAGGAAGCGCTGGGGGCCGATGAGGTCGAGCAGCGCCAGGTGCTGACTTGCCAGATGATTCCCGAAAGCGACTGTGTGCTGGCCGTGCCGGTGCCGTCCGGCACCTGCAAGACCGGCACCTCGCGGTTCGACGCGACCCTGGCGGGGATCACCGCTCACGCCGACGCAGCTCTGGAAGTCCGTTTCGAACTTGATCAGGCACCAGCGTTCCTGCCGGGACAGTACGCGAATATCGGCGTCCCCGGCAGTGAACAGACCCGCTCGTATTCGTTCAGCAGCCTGCCCGGCGAGCACCATGTCAGCTTTCTGATCAAGCATGTCCCGGGTGGGTTGATGAGCGGCTGGCTGGGTCGGGCCCAGCCCGGCGAAAAGGTCTCGATGAGCGGGCCGCTGGGCAGTTTCTACCTGCGCACGGTGACCCGGCCGTTGCTGTTCCTGGCCGGTGGCACCGGACTGGCGCCGTTTCTGTCGATGCTCGAAGTGCTCGCCGAGCGCAACGAACGTCAGCCGATCCACCTGATTTATGGGGTTTCCCGGGACCAGGACCTGGTCATGGTCGAGACGTTGCAAGGGTTCAGCGAGCGCTTGCCGAATTTCACCTTCGTCACCTGTGTCTCCGACCCGCGGACCCTGCACCCGCGCCAGGGTTATGTGACCCGGCACATCGCGCCCGGGTTGCTCAACGGCGGGGAGGTCGACGTTTACCTGTGTGGCCCGCCACCGATGGTCGATGCCGTACGGCAGCACTTCAAGGCAGAGGGCGTGACCCCAAGCAGCTTCCACTACGAGAAATTCACCGCCAATACCCTGGTGACCGGCGATGCCGCCTGAGGAGATCGTGATGAACCCACGTTTCAAGGACAAAGTCGCGCTGGTCACCGGCGCGGCCCAGGGCATCGGTCGACGAGTGGCCGAACGCTTGCTGGAGGAGGGCGCCTGGCTGGTGGCCGTGGACCGTTCCGAACTGGTCCACGAGCTGCGTGGCGAACGGGTCCTCAGCCTGACTGCCGACCTGGAACAGCATGCTCCTTGCACAGAGGTCATGCGCGCCGCCCATAAGCGTTTCGGGCGCATCGATATCCTCGTCAACAACGTCGGAGGGACCATCTGGGCCAAACCTTTCGAGCATTACCAGGAAACCGAGATCGAAGCGGAGGTGCGCCGCTCACTGTTCCCGACCCTCTGGTGCTGTCATGCGGTATTGCCCTACATGCTGGAGCAGGGCGGCGGGGCGATCGTCAATGTCTCGTCGGTGGCTACGCGCGGGATCAATCGGGTGCCCTATGGCGCGGCCAAGGGCGGGGTCAATGCCCTGACTGCCTGCCTGGCCTTCGAGACCGCCGGCCGCGGGATTCGGGTCAATGCCACGGCACCGGGCGGCACCGATGCGCCGCCGCGGCGTATCCCGCGCAATGCCCAGGCACCCAGCGGCGATGAACAAGCCTGGTATCGACAGATCGTCGAGCAGACCGTGGACAGCAGCTTGATGAAGCGTTATGGCAGCATCGACGAACAGGCAGGGGCGATCCTTTTTCTCGCCAGCGACGATGCTTCCTACATTACTGGCGTGACCTTGCCAGTAGGAGGAGGTGATCTGGGCTGAGCTGACGCGCCGGGCCGTTATATAAGCTATATATAGACTGTTGCCTGAAACGTGTTGCGGCACAATGTCGCAACCGTTGCCGACACGTTGTACTGGTGACCGTTGTTTGTCACCCTTGGCGCCAATAATAATCAGCGACGTCACTTTCGTGTCCATGCCCCGGTTTTCCCACTCATTGCGTCAGCTTGCCATTTGCCTGGCCATGCTTGCGGCGTTGCTGCCGAGCGTGATGCTATTGCTGCCGGCTGCCCATGGGCAGTCGATGATGATGGGCGAGCATTGCAACATGGTCGGCATGACCGGACACGACACGTCCTCCGGCAGCCGCGATCCCTCGCCGGACCAGTACCATGAATGCCATTGCCTGCTGTGTGTCGTCCATGCGGTCGATATCGGTTTACCGCCCAGCGTCGTTCAGTGGCAGCTTTCCGGTCGCACTGACGTCGTACTGGCACAAGCGATCTACCCTCCCTACGCCAGCACAGTCTGGCTGGTCTCCGAGCCGCGCGGCCCGCCCGCTTTTTCCTGATTCTCCTTGCAATGGCAAATCCTCCCCAGTCTGTTTGGGTGGTTTGCCCCTATGCGTTGCAACTTAATCCAGGAATGCCAACCCCATGGTCATGCCATCACTGCGCCGTACCCGTCGAAGCGTATTGCCGCTCGCGGCTTTGTCTGTCACCGCTTTATTTCCGCACCTCGCGTTGGCTTGTGCCAGCTGTGGCTGCACCCTCAGTTCCGATTGGGACAATCTGGGCATCAGCAGTTCGTCGGGGCTGAAGCTGGACCTGCGTTACGACTATCTGAACCAGAACCAATTGCGTAGTGGTAGCCACAGCATTTCTCCAGGTGCCGCGAGCCAGATCTCCAACAATGGCAACCCGCAGGAGGTGGAAAAGTACACCCGCAATGACTACCTGACGATGGGCCTGGACTACAGCTTCAATGCGAGCTGGGGCGTGGATCTGCAAGTGCCGTATATCTTTCGCAGCCATAACACCCTGGGCACGGCATCGGATGGTGTGACCCCAGGTGATGGTGGGGGTCAGTACAGCTCCAGGACCTCCAGTCTCGGCGACGTCAAGGTCATCGGTCGTTATCAGGGGTTCACACCGCAGCACAACCTGGGAGTGTTGTTCGGCTTGAAACTGCCCACGGGGGCCCATGACGACACCGCCCCGTCCACCGACCCCACCGCCCCAGGCCCTGTGGCGATAGACCGTGGCCTGCAACCGGGTACCGGGACCACCGACGGCATCCTGGGTGTCTATTACATGGATACCCTGAACAAGAACTGGGACTACTTCGGCCAGGCCTTGCTGCAGAAGGCGCTTGATTCCAGTGATCACTATCGCCCAGGCGATGGCGTCAACCTGAATGTCGGCCTGCGCTACATGGGCAACGCCTACGTCACGCCGCAGCTCCAGCTGAATGTGCGACATGTCGAGCGCGACGTGGGTGCCAATGCCGACACCGTCAGCACCGGCGGCACTCTGGCCTACCTCAGTCCGGGTGTGACGGTGCCGGTCGGCAAAAAGACCTCGCTCTACAGCTTCGTGCAGGTGCCGGTCTACCAGAATGTCAACGGCGTGCAGCTTGCTCCGCGCTATACCGCGACCATCGGCGCCCGATACGCGTTCTAGTGATCCATGACACGGAGGGAAACCTGATGAGCACAAAAAGACTGCTGCCCTGGTTCGCGCTCTGTTGCAGCCTGGTTTGTCTGCCCGCCTGGGCGATTGATGTGGGTGAACACGCGCCGAACCTGACCGCGAAAACCCTGGATGGCGAGACCTTTGATCTGCGCAAGCAGGCCGGCCAGGTGGTGATCGTGAACTTCTGGGCCTCCTGGTGCGAGCCGTGCCGGGCAGAAATGCCCGCCATGGAAGCCTATTACCAACAGCACAAAGGCGAAGGGCTGAAGATTATTGCGATCAGCATGGATGAACCGGAGGACGACGCCATGGTGCACAAGGTCATGGCCGCCTACAGCTATCCCGCAGCGTTCCAGCGGGACGCCGATTTCAAGGGGTTTGGCCGGGTCTGGCGGATGCCCATGACCTACGTCATCGACAGGCAGGGCGTGGTGCGCAAGGACGGTAGCGTGGGCGATCCGAAAATCGATCGGGCGCTGCTGGATCAGTTGGTGAACCCGTTGCTGGCGACGCATTAGCACTGACAGCCTGAAAACCGCCGAGTGCTTTGGCACTCGGACCGGCCATGCTCCGCTATAGCGGAGCCAATTACAGATATCACATCGTGCTTTTCTCCGGCCGGCGCCGAGAAGGGCGGGGGGATATCGTTCTGTGAGGCCCGAACCAGAGCCTGGGGAAAAAGTTTCATGTTCTGGAGGCGAAGTTTCATCTGAAACAAATTGTATTAAAAAATTCCCAGGCCTAAGATGCGCGCAATTCGAGACCGGTTCTCATTTCGATTCTCATTTTGATCCTTTCCCGTGGCCCGAGCCTGTTGCCGCGGTGTGAGGATCAAGTCCTTATGGAGTCATCGATGCGCGCAATGTCGTACCACCGATCCACCCAGCGTGTTGTTCTGTCGACCGCCCTGGCTTGCTCTGTCGCCTGGCTGTGGGTCGCTCCCGCCAACGCGGCGCAAGCAGTACCGACGGCCAATCCGTCCATGGCGACAGATGACGTCAACCCTGCGGACCTGCCTGAAGCGGATCTGGCGATCAAGGCCGCGCCAGCCGGTCAGTGGACCGGTTTCTGGACGCGCCAGAACATGCTCGGCGATATCGGCGGGCTGCGCTCGAGCCTCGCGGCCTATGGCGTGACCCTGGGCCTGACGGAAACCAGCGAATACCTGAACAATGCCAAGGGCGGCTTGAATCGCGGTGGGGACTACGACGGTCTCACCACCATGACCCTGAAGCTCGACACCCTCAAGATGTTCGGCCTGGCCGGCGGTACCCTGAACATCAGCGCCATAAGCGTCCATGGGAAAAATCTCAGCGCCGACAAGCTGGGCACCCTGCAGACCGCCAGCGGTATCGAAGCGGACACCGGCACCCGTCTGTGGGAAGCCTGGTACCAGCAGAAATTCCTCGACGAGACCCTGGATTTGCGCGTCGGCCAGCAGAGCATCGACCAGGAGTTCATGGTCAGCCAGTACGCCAGTACCCTCGTCAACACCATGTTCGGCTGGCCGGCGGTGCCGTCCTACGACATGCCGGCCGGTGGCCCGGCCTATCCATTGTCGGCCCTGGGTATCCGTGTGCGGGTCCATCCGACCGATGCGATCACCGTCCTCGCGGGTGTCTATGACGGTAACCCGGCCGGCACCAACGACGGTGATCCGCAACGGCAGAACGCCCACGGCACCAACTTCGACCTGCACACCGGCGCGCTGTACATCTCCGAGCTGCAGTACGCCGTCAATCCGGCTTCTCTGGGCCAGACGGAGACCGCCAACCCCGGTCTGCCGGGTCTCTACAAACTCGGCGCCTGGTACAACACGCAGAACTTCGCCGACCAGCGCTACGGCACCGACGGCCTGTCGCTCGCCGATCCGAACAGCAACGGCACCGCCACCGAGCACTCGGGCAACTACAGCGTCTACGCCGTGGCCGACCAGATGATCTGGCGCCAGGCCCCGGACAGCATGCGTTCGGTGGGCGTGTTCACCCGCCTGATGGGGGCGCCGGGCGATCGCAACCTGATCAGCTTCAGTGCCAACGCCGGTGTGACCCTGGCCGCGCCTTTCGAAGGCCGCGATGCCGATACGGTCAGCCTGGCGCTGGGTTACGTCAAGGTCGGCAGTGGCGCCGCGGGTCTGGATCTCGACAGCGGCAACCGCGTGCGCAATGGCGAGACCTTTCTTGAAGCGACCTATCAGTACCAGTTGACCCCGTGGCTGCAACTGCAACCGGACATTCAGTACACGCTCAATCCAGGGGCGGGCCAGAACCCGAACGATCCGACGCTGCGAATGGGTGACACGCTGGTCTGGGGCTTGCGCACCAACATCACCCTCTAGACCGGACACTGGCCGAGCGCTTTGCGCCGGCCCGAGCGCACCGATCCGCTTTGTTTGATTTCGGCCCTGCCCGACAGGGCCTGTCGACTTCGAGAAATCAGGAGTATTGCATGACGTATTCGAGCCTGCCGCGTCTGGGCAAAGGCCTCGTGGCCCTGGCCACGCTATTGACCTTCAATGTCGCCCTGCCGGCGCACGCGGATGATGCCCAGGGTTTCCTGACCGGCATCCACAAGCACCTGCCCCTGACGTCCACGGTCCCGGACAATGGCGACCAGAACCCGTACGCCATTGCCGTGGCGCCGGTGTCCGCCGGGAAAATCCAGAAGGATGACGTGCTGGTCGACAACTTCAACAACGCCGCCAACCTGCAGGGCGTCGGCACCACCATTGTCGATTACAACCCGACCACCAAGCAGCTGTCGTTGTTTGCCCAATTGCCCCATGACCTGCCGCAGTGCCCGGGCGGCGTCGGCCTCAGCACCGCGATGACCATGCTCAAGAGTGGCTGGGTGATCGTCGGCAGCACCCCGAGCAATGACGGGACCACCGACACCAAGGGCGCCGGTTGCCTGGTGGTGCTCGACCCGAACGGCAAGGTGGTGGATGTCTGGTCCGGGCCGAATATCAACGACCCGTGGGGCAATATGGCGGTGATCGACAACGGTTCCAGCGCGACCTTGTTTGTCAGCAACGCCGGTTTTGGTGTCGGCAGCGCCAAGGGCACGCCACCGGTGGTGATTCAGTCCACGGTACTGCGCCTGGACCTGAAGATCCCGGAAGGCAAGCCACCAGTGATCACCAACCAGACCGTGGTCGGCAGTGGCTTCAGCGCCCAGGCTGACAAAGGTGTGTTCCTCGTCGGCCCGACCGGCCTGGCGATGGGCAAGGACGACAAGCTGTACGTCTCCGATACCCTGGCCAACCGCATCAGCGAAATCTGGGATGCCACCACCCGCACCACCAGCGCCGGTGTCGGCCGCACGTTGACCAAGGACGGCATGTTGCTGCGTCCGCTGGCCCTGACCACCGCGCCTAACGGCCATCTGCTGACTACCAACGGCTTGAACGGCAAGGTCGTGGAAATCGACCCGGAAACCGGCAAGCAGCTCTTTGCCCAGTGGATCGATGCCAACAAGGCCCAGACACCACCGGGTAACGGCGATCTGTTCGGCCTGGTCATGACACCGACCGGTGATGGCTTCTACTACGTGGAAGACGACGTCAACATGCTGGTCCTGGCCAAATGAGTACATACGACGACAGTGTTCCTGGCCTGTCCCGGCGTCGTTTCCTGAGCGCGGCCAGCAGCCTGGCCGTTGCCGCGGGAGTGATCGGCACCGGCGGCGCGGCCGCGGCCGAAAGCCTGGCAAAGCCCAAGGCCGGCCAGGCGTTGGCCGCAGTCGAGCCGTTCTATGGCGTGCACCAGGGCGGCATCGTCACGCCACAGCAGACCCATTCGCTGTTTGCCGCGTTCGACCTGGAAACCACTGCGCGGGCGGATGTGATCGCGCTGCTCAAGCGCTGGACCGCTGCGGCCAATCGCATGAGCCATGGCGAGACCGCGCAACCACTGGCGGTGCCCAAGGATGCCGCGCCACTGGACGGCGGTTCGGCCGAGGGGCTCAGGCCGTCTCGCCTGACCGTGACCTTTGGCTTCGGTCCCGGCTTGTTTGTCGGCAGTGATGGCAAGGACCGTTATGGCCTGGCATCGCGGCGCCCGGAAGCGCTGGTCGATCTGCCAAAATTCAACGGCGACCAACTGGTACCCGAGAAGTGCGGCGGCGACCTGAGCATCCAGGTCTGTGCCGATGATCCGCAGGTGGCTTTCCATGCCCTGCGTGAGCTGCTCGCCCTGGCGGATGGCGTGGCCCTGATCAAGTGGATGCAGTCCGGTTTTACCAGCCCCCCGGCTGGCGGCGGCACCACCCGAAACCTGATGGGTTTCAAGGATGGCACCAACAATCCGTCCACTCGCGACAGCAAGATGATGGACGAGGTGGTCTGGGTCGGCGATGAAGGCGGCTGGATGAAGGCCGGCTCCTATGTCGTGGTGCGGCGTATCCGTATCGCGCTGGAGCACTGGGACAGGACGGAACTGGGCTTCCAGGAAGAGGTGGTGGGTCGTGACAAGGCCAGTGGCGCGCCGCTGGGCAAGACCCACGAGTCCGACCCGCTGGATCTTGAAGCGCAAGACAAGGACGGCAACCCGATCATTCCGGACAATGCCCATGCGCGGCTGTCCGCCGCCGCTGAAAACGACGGTGCGCAGATTCTGCGGCGTGCCTACTCCTACAACGATGGCGTGGGTTTTTATGCCGAGCGTTGGCCACCATGGCGCCAGGGCATGATGCTCGATGCCGGGTTGTTCTTCGTGGCTTACCAGCGCGACCCGCGCAGCGGCTTTATCAAGATCAACAAGAAACTGTCCACCCTGGACATCATGAACCAGTTCACCACCCATGTGGGGAGTGGGATCTTCGCCTGCCCACCGGGTGCCAGCGAGGGTTCGTTCATCGGTGCCGGGTTGTTCGAAGGGCTCGACAGCTAAGGGCTGTCGAGCAGGGCGCAGCCTGTATCGGGCTGCGCCTCTTTGGCTGTAATCATCGCTGTATTGGGAGTATTCGAATGTCTTTCAAGGTTTTCAACGCCACGCTGCCGCGCACTGTCCAACTCGCCTGCCTGGCAGCCGCGATGCTGGCGTGCGGCGTCTCTCAGGCCGCCTCGCTGACCCTGTACAGTGCGCAACATGAGCAGACCGTCAATCAACTGGTCAAGGATTTCGAAAAGCAGACCGGCATTTCGGTCAAGGTGCGCACCGGTGAAGGTCCGGAACTGGCGGCGCAACTGCTGGCCGAAGGCAGTGCCTCGCCCGCCGACGTGTATTTCACCGAAAACTCTCCCGAGCTGATGTTGCTGGAAGAGAAGGGCTTGTTGGCCCCCGTGCAACCCGCCACTTTGTCGACTATCCCGGCCCGTTACAGCTCGCCGAGCGGTGATTGGGTCGGGGTGCTGGCCCGTGAAAACGTGCTGGCCTACAACACCAAGCTGGTCCAGGCCACTGAATTGCCGGCCTCGTTGCTCGACCTGGCCGAGCCGGCCTGGAAAGGCAAGGTGGCCATTGCGCCGGCCGATGCCGACTTCCTGCCCCTGGTCAGCGCGATGCTGGCGGTGAAGGGCGAAGCCACCACCTTGCAGTGGCTCAAGGGCCTGCGCACCAACTCGCAGATTTTCAACGATGACGAAGGCGTTACCGCTGCCGTCAACCGTGGTGGTGTTGCCGTCGGGGTGATCAACAGCTACTACTGGGCGCGCCTGCACACCGAAGCCGGTGACAAAGGGACCCACAGTGCGCTTTATCACTTCGCCAACGGTGATGTCGGGGCGCTGGTCAACGTGTCGGGCGTCGCGGTCCTGAAGACCACCCGCAACCAGGAAGCCGCGAACAAGTTTGCCGCCTACCTGACCAGCGAAGGCGCTCAACAGTTGATGGCCAGCAACAAGGTGACCTACGAGTATCCGCTGCGCGCGGGTGTTGCTCCGGACCCTGTACTGCTGCCGTTCAGCAAGCTTTCGCCACCGGCCCTGGATATGAAGACCCTGGGTGACGATAGCCACGCGGTCAAGTTGCTGCGCCAGGCCGGCCTGCTGTAAATGGCCAATGCGACCATTGCGGTCAAGTCCGAACGGCGTACGCCGTTCGGACTTTTGTTTGTCTGTGTCGTCGCGGCGCTGCTGGTGCTGGCGCCGCTGGCCTTCACCCTGAAGCAGGCGGCGAGCTTCAGCTACGATGACGCGGTCGAATTACTGTTCCGGCCCATTGTCGGCGAGCTGGCGGTCAATACCTTGTTGATTGTCCTGGCGGCGACGTTCGCCTCTGCCTTGATCGGTACGGCGGTGGCCTGGTTCGTCGAACGCACCTATCTTCCGGGACGAGGTGTCTGGGCGGTGCTCGCGGCGGTGCCGCTGGCCATGCCGCCCTTTATCACCAGCTATGCATGGGTTTCCTTGAGCCTGTCGTTGCAGGATTTCTCCGGTGCCTTGCTGGTAGTCACCACCGCCTACTTTCCACTGGTTTACCTGCCGGTTTCCGCTGCGCTCAGGGGCATGGACCCGGCGTTGGAGGAAACCGCCCGTTCCCTCGGGCTCGGGCCGTGGCGCTGCTTCTTTCGCGTGGTGCTGCCGCAGCTCAAACCGGCGTTGCTGGGCGGGGTACTGCTGGTCGCCCTCAGCGTACTGTCCGAGTTTGGCGCGTTCGCACTGTTGCGTTTCCGGACCTTTACCACCGAGATCTATGCCGAATATCGTGCCAGCTTCGACGGTGCCGGTGCGGCCTTGCTGGCCTGCGTGCTGGTACTGCTGTGCCTGATCTGCCTGGTGGCGGAGTTCAAGGTGCGCGGCCTCACGCGTTATGACCGGCTCGACCGTGGCACACGCCGATCGGCCACCCGCTACGAACTGGGCCGGGCGAAATGGCTGGTATGGGCCGGGTTTGCCGGTTTGACCGTGACCACCCTGGGCGTTCCCCTGGGTATGATCGGCTACTGGCTGCTGCAGCACAGCGAGGCCGCCGTGACGCCCTCCGAGTTCTCGCTGGAGCAATTGATCAGCACGACCTGTGCCTCCTTGGGCCTTGGCCTGGCCGGGGCGCTGCTCACCACCTTGCTCGCGTTGCCCCTGGGTTTTTTGTTGGCGCGCTTTCCAAGTCGTATCAGCACCTTGCTGGAGCGTATTGCGTATCTGGGGCAGGGCGTGCCGGGTATCGTCATCGCCCTGGCGGTGATTTCGATCTCGATCCGCTTTATCCAACCGCTTTACCAGAGTGCGGCGTTGTTGGTCCTGACGTATTCGATCCTGTTCCTGCCGCTGGCACTGGTCGGTGTACACGCCACGCTGGTGCAGATCGAACCCCGTCTTGAAGACACGGCCCGCTCGTTGGGCCTGCGGTGGTGGCAAACGGCATGGCGGGTGATTCTGCCGCTGGCCGGCCCCGGTATCGGTGCCGCCGCTTCGATGGTGTTTATCACCATCGTCACGGAGCTGACCGCCACCTTGTTGTTGTCACCCATCGGTACCCACACGCTCGCCACCCAGGTCTGGGTCGATACCTCGGCGATGGCCTTTGCCGCTGCCGCGCCGTATGCCGCCATGCTGGTCGGTATTTCACTGTTTTCCACCTGGCTGCTGATGTCGCTGTTCGGCAAATCGGCGGTGCTGGGTAGCTTCCAATCATAGGGATCGACATGGCTGATGTAGAAATTCGCGGCCTGCGCAAGACGTTTGGCAACACCCCGGTATTGCGTGGCGTCGATCTGTCGGTGTCGTCCGGCAGCCTGGTGGCGATTCTTGGACCGTCCGGCAGTGGCAAGACCACGTTGTTGCGGCTGCTCTGTGGCTTCGAGCGCGGTGACGCGGGGACGATTCAGATCAATGGCCAGCGGGTCAGCGGTCCCGGCGTCTATGTGCCGTCGGAGAAGCGTCATATCGGTTATGTGCCGCAGGAAGGCGCGCTGTTTCCGCATCTGTCGGTGGCCGAAAACATCGTCTTCGGCCTGTCGCGGCAACTGCGAAAAGCCCACCACCGCGTCACCGAGTTGCTCGAACTGGTGGGTTTGCCCGGCGACTTTGCCAAGCGTTCGCCGCATTCATTGTCCGGCGGACAGCAGCAACGGGTAGCGCTGGCCCGGGCGCTTGCGCCGGCACCGGCGCTGGTTCTGCTCGATGAGCCGTTTTCCTCGCTGGATGCCGCGCTGCGGGTGGAAACCCGGCAGGCGGTGGCCCAGGCCTTGTCGGCGGCCGGCGCCACTGCGTTGCTGGTCACCCACGATCAGTCCGAGGCGTTGTCCATGGGCAGCGAAGTCGCGGTGTTATGGAAGGGGGAACTGGTACAGGTGGCGAGCCCCGAGCAGTTGTACCGGATGCCGGTCAGTCCCGAGCTTGCGCGCTTTGTTGGCGATGCCATGTTGTTGCCGGGGATTGTCGACGGCGCCCGCGTGGTGTGTGCCCTGGGACCTTTGCGCCTGATGGCGGCCATGCCCGACGGGCCGGTACAGGTGTTGCTGCGGCCGGAGCAGATCAGGCTTTCAGCCGTGGAAACCGGCGTTGTCCAGGGGCGGGGCAGGGTGCTGAAAGTGGACTACTACGGGCATGATGCCTGTGTGCACCTGGGGCTGTCGGATGGTACGGGCCTATCGACCACGCTGATTGCGCGCGTGCCCGGCCATTTATGCCCGCGGCCGGGTGATGAGGTGGCCATCAGCGTGGAGGGGGAGGTACTGGCCTATGAAGTTTTCCGTGATTGATATGGGTCAAGCAAACCAGCCGATACCAGGCCGGAATCAAGCCATCCGCTGAATCTGTCAAAGCGCCCACCCCAGCTATCTCATGAAGGCTGCACGAGGTCGTATCTTTGTTGATCCAGGTCAACATTGCGATTGTCATTTCATGGAGGCTGCAAGGGCGCCATTGTTGCAGATCCAACCAGGGGAACACCCTGATAGTCCACCTCAACGTCCTCAGCATCCTGCTGTTGACCTGGACGACCACGACCGCTATTCCGGAAAAGGAACCTCTTGGATACGAACCGGGAGCACTCCGATGCTTGAGCCTCAATCTCGAACGCTGGACCTGATGGATGTCGAGTTGTCAGCCGACTTGTTCCTGCCGATGAATGCAAAGGGGCTGGTGATCTTCGTTCATGGCAGTGGCAGCGGCCGTACCAGCCTGGGTAATCGGCACGTTGCCCAAGCCCTTGCCAGGGAGGGACTGGGGACGTTGCTGTTCGACCTGCTCACGGAGACCGAGCAACGCCTGGACAACCTGACCCGCGAGTTGCGTTTCGATATCACCCTGCTGGGCAGCCGGTTGGTAGAGGTGATCGACTGGATCGGCCAGGATGTGGAGTTGCATTCGTTACGGATCGGTCTGTTTGGCGCCAGTACGGGCGCCGCCGCGGCACTGTTGGCGGCGGCTGAGCGCCCGGACAGAGTGCACGCGGTGGTCAGTCGGGGAGGGCGGACCGACCTGGCAACAGTGGTGCTGCCCCGGGTGAAGGCACCGACCTTGCAGATCGTCGGCGCACAGGACCCCTTGGTATTTGGCCTGAACTTCCAAAGCAGTCATGTCCTGCGCTGTGAGCAGCGGCTGGAGGTCGTGGCGGGGGCAACGCATCTTTTTGAAGAGGCCGGCACCCTTGGGGAGGTCGCCAGGCTCGCTGGCGAGTGGTTCGAGAAGTATTTGCAGATGGAGTTAGTCACCCTTTGACGGGGCTTGAACACCAAACCCAAGGGCGACGTCCCTTCAAATGGCTATCAAAGATGATCGGCGTCGATAATGGCCTTGGCAAAGGCCTGCGGATCCTCCTGCGGCAGGTTGTGGCCGATGCCGCCCTGGATAAGCCGATACTCATATTTGCCGGTGAAACGCTTGGCATAGTCCTCGGCGGCGGGATGCGGTGCGCCGTTGGCGTCTCCCTCAAGGGTGATGGTCGGCACTCCGATGGACGGGGCCTTGGCCAACTTCTGTTCCAGAGGATCGTATTTCGTTTCCCCTTGGACCAGTCCCAGGCGCCAGCGGTAGTTGAAGACCGTAATGGCAACCTGGTCGGGATTGTCCAGGGCAGCAGCGCTGCGATTGAAGGTGGCGTCGTCGAAGGCCCATTTCGGCGAGGCCGTCTGCCAGATCAGCCTGGCGAAGTCGTGGGTGTTCTTTTCGTAGCCGGCACGGCCCCGTTCGGTGGCGAAGTAGTACTGGTACCACCACTGCAGCTCGGCCTTGGGTGGCAGTGGGGTCTTGCCGGCTTCCTGGTTGCCGATCAGATAACCGCTGACCGAGACCAGCGCCTTGACCCGTTCCGGCCAGAGTGCCGAGACGATATCCGCCGAGCGCGCGCCCCAATCGTAACCACCGAGCACCGCCTGCTTGATCTTAAGTGCGTCCATGAAGTCGATGACATCGCTGGCCAGCGCGGCGGGTTGGCCGTTGCGCACGGTGTTGGCGGAAAGGAAGTGCGTATCGCCATAGCCCCGTGCGTAGGGCATGAGTACCCGGTAACCCTTTGCCGCCAGTAACGGTGCTACTGCGTCATAGCTGTGAATGTCGTAGGGCCAGCCGTGCAGGAGAATGACCACAGGACCATCGACCGGGCCTGTTTCGGCGTAGGTCACATCCAGCAAACCGGCATCGATATGCTTGAGCAGGCCGAACGGGGTGGACTGGGCCGCACCGCTGGTGCCGCCAGTATTCACCGTTGCCGGGGCCGCTGCGTTGCTGGCTTGCGCGTGGGCGACACCAAGCGCACCGAACTGCATCAGCGTGAATGCGAGGACGGACGAGCCAAGCAGGCGGCGTTTTTTATCAACGGGGTGTTTCAACAGGGTTGTCTTCATGTTCCGGTGTCCTTTCAAACGAAGGGGCAGGTGTTCTGGCTGACTCTTATTTGAACGCGGAGACGTATCTGGCCTGTTTCAAGATTGCCCTGTGAGTGTAAATGCTTGTATCGAGCCGGCTTGAGATACACGGTGATACACGACGGATTCTGCTGCGGACGGCGCGCTACAACAGCGTGCTTGTTGAGGGAGATCAAATTCGCCTGCTGCTTTGGGTCCACTATGGAAACAGACCATGAGCAGAACGGGCGTACATGGGTCAATCAACGGCGGGACTGCCAAATGCCGAGGTGAGTCATGATCCGATCATTGCGTCTACTGCTTATTGCACCTTCCCAACCGGTGCACACCCCTGCGTTGGAATATGCGGGGGGATTGGCGCAGACACTCAATTCGGCGTTGCATCTGGTTGCTTTCGTCCATGCAGCGGCACTCGATGTGGTCGGGCACGGCCATTCGGTCAATCTGGACAACGCCCGCAACGGCATGATGGATGTTTATCGGCAGTGGCTGAACAGCGAAGCGGTCTTGTTGCGCGAAAAGGGAGTTGAAGTGCAGTACGAGGTTATTTGGGGAAAACCATCCGCTTTTGAGCTGGCAGCCTACGCACAGAACCTGAAGACTGACTTGATTATCAAAGACTTGCGCGAAGAAGCTCATCTAAAACGTCTGGTGTTGTCGTCGCTCGATTGGGACTTGTTGTGTGCCAGCCAGACCTCGGTACTCTATATCAAGCAAGCACCAGCCCCTCGTCTGCGCAAGATTCTGGTGGCAGTGGACATTGAACTGGAGGGCGAGGCGCGCGCGACTGAAAATGACCAGATCATCAGCATGGCCCGGCAATTGGCGGATGCCTGTCATGCGTCGTTGCATCTGATTACGGTCTACCACTGCGATTCCGTAGGCTGCAAGAGCATTGCAGCAGCCCTCTCAAGTGCTGAGTTGCCGAGTTATGAGGCCCGCAGGAACGTATTCGATGCATTGGCGACTGAACATGGGTTCGCCAAGGAACATCGGCATTTCCTGGTGGGAGCACCGGCCAACGTCATTCGTAGCTATATCCAGCGTAATACTTATGATCTCCTGATCATTGGCTCTGCCAATCACCATCTTCTCAGTTCGACGATCGGGAGCACGGCGGAAGGGATTCTCGATAATCCCGTCTGCAATGTGCTTGCACTCAAACTGCCTCCCGCGTCCTGTAATTCGTATGCGCAGACGCAAGAGGGCGCGCAGGCCGATGGCGTGTCCCATCAATTGCAACCGGAGTTGATGGCTCGGTAAAGGCCGGGGAAACCAACTGGCTTGATGTAGATCAAGCAGCAAAGTGCTCCGACTCCGATAGTAAACGCTCGAGTTCGCACCCATCGGAGTTCTTCATGAGTGACTTTCTGAACAAGGATCAATTGGAAGGGCTCGATGCCTACTGGCGGGCTTCCAACTATCTGGCCGTTGGGCAGATCTACCTCAAGGACAATCCGCTGTTGCGCAGGCCCCTGGCACTGACCGATGTGAAACCTCGGTTACTGGGGCACTGGGGAACCAGTCCTGGCTTGAATCTGATCTACGTGCACCTCAACCACCTGATCAAGACCCATGACCTGAACCTGCTCTTTGTCACCGGCCCGGGGCACGGCGCGCCGGCCATCATGGCGCAGGCGTATCTGGAAGGGACCTACACCGAACTGAACCCGCGGGTGGAACAAAACGCCGACGGATTGCTGCAGCTGTTTCGACAGTTTTCCTGGCCTTATGGTATCTCCAGTCATGTGTCGGCGCAGGTGCCCGGGTCCATCAATGAAGGCGGGGAGTTGGGCTATTCCCTGGCGCACGCCTACGGTGCGGCCTTTGATAATCCCGATCTGATCGTCGCCTGTGTGATTGGCGATGGCGAGGCCGAAACCGGCGCACTGGCGGCCAGCTGGCATTCGAACAAGTTTCTCGACCCGCGGCGTGACGGCGCCGTACTGCCGATTTTGCACCTCAATGGCTACAAGATTGCCAACCCTACGCTGCTCTCGCGCATCAGCGAGGAAGAGCTCAGCGCCTTGATGTATGGCTATGGCTATGAGCCTTACTTTGTCGAGGGCGATGATCCCGAGACGGTGCATCAGGCCCTGGCTAAAACCCTGGACACCATTTTATCGGAGCTGCGCGAAATTCAGCGTACTGCACGTCGGCAGCCCAGGCAGTCGGTGCCGGAGCGTCCGCTCTGGCCGATGCTGGTACTACGCACGCCCAAAGGCTGGACCGGCCCCAAGTTCGTCGACGGCTTGCCTGTGGAAGGGACCTGGCGTGCCCACCAGGTACCGCTGGCGGACCTGCAACAACCCAGGCATTTGATGCAACTTCAGGAATGGCTCAAGAGTTACCGCCCGGAGGAGCTGTTCAGCGCCGGCGGCGCCTTGCTGCCCCACATTGCCGAATTGGCACCGGGCGGACACCAGCGCATGAGTGCCAATCCCCATGCCAACGGTGGGTTGCTGCTGCGCTCCCTGGAAATCCCGCGTTTTTCGGAATATGCGGTCAAACTGCCAAGCCCCGGGGCCTTACAGGCGGAACCGACACGTGTGCTGGGCGTGTTTTTGAAAGAGGTCATGAGAAGCAACCTGGCGTCTGCGAACTTCCGGCTGTTTGGCCCGGATGAAACAGCTTCCAACCGGCTCGACGCGGTCTATGAGGTCAGTGGCAAGACCTGGATGGCGGACCTGGAGCCGGGAGACAATCATCTGGCCGCCGATGGGCGGGTCATGGAAATACTCAGTGAACATGTGTGCGAAGGTTGGCTGGAGGGTTACCTGCTCACCGGGCGTCATGGGCTGTTTTCCTGCTACGAAGCCTTCATTCACATTGTCGGTTCGATGGTCAATCAGCACGCCAAATGGTTGAAAACCGCCGCCAGTGTGCCCTGGCGCAAACCCATTGCCTCGCTCAACCTGTTGCTGTCTTCCCATGTCTGGCAGCAAGACCATAATGGTTTTTCCCATCAGGACCCGGGATTCATCGATCTGGTGGCCAACAAGAAAGCCGAGGTGGTGCGTATTTACCTGCCACCCGATGCCAATTGCCTGTTGTCGGTGACAGATCACTGCCTGCGCAGTCGCAATTACATCAATGTCATTGTCGCGGGCAAACAGCCGGCCTGGCAGTGGCTGGATATCGAATCGGCCATCAGCCATTGCCTGCGTGGCATTGGTCGCTGGGCGTGGGCCAGTCATGACGATGAGGTCCCGGATGTGGTGATGGCCTGCGCCGGTGATGTGCCAACCCTGGAAACCCTGGCGGCGGTGACCTTGTTGCGCGATTACGTAGCGGATCTGAAGGTCAGGGTTGTCAATGTGGTCGACCTGATGGTGATCCAACCCGATAGCGAGCACCCCCACGGTCTATCGGAGGGGGCTTTCGAGGAACTTTTTCCCCGCGATATACCGGTTATCTTTGCCTTCCACGGCTATCCATCGTTGATCCACCGGCTTTTGCACGGTCGCGGACAGCAGGAGCGTTTTCATGTCCGGGGGTTCAAGGAGGAGGGGGCCACCACGACGCCCTTTGACCTGACGGTGATCAACCAGCTGGATCGTTACCAACTGGCCCTGGATGTGATTGAACGTGTCCCACGCCTGCAGCCGCAGGTCGAGACCGCGCGTGCACGTTATTGGGCCTCCCGGGAAAGGCATGCCCTGTACCTGATCGAACATGGCCAGGACCTGCCGGAAGTGGCGCAATGGCAATGGACGCCGGCCTCCGAAAACGGAGCGGACGGCCCAGGCCAGTAACGGCTGCGGCAAAACAGGAGTGCACCACGATGGATGATCCTTGCCCCGCGTTGTTGGTGTTTAACGCGGGTTCTTCGACGCTCAAGTTTTCCCTTTATGACGCGAGCCTGTCAGCGCCCCACTGTCTGGGGCATGGCAGTGTCGAAGTGCGCGAACACAAGGCCAGCCTGAGTTATCAGGACACCCGGCTCAAGGCCGGGCCGCAGGCGCACTGGTCGAGTGCCGGTGACGGCATGGACGCTGCCACCTTGAGCCACCTGATGGGCTGGATCGACAGCAATACCCGGTGGCGTGTCCGCGCCGCGGCCCATCGCGTGGTCCATGGCGGCCAGCGGCGCGAGGTGGCGGCGCTGGTCGATGGGTCGCTGATCCGCGAGATGCAGGCGCTGACGCCGATGGCGCCGTTGCACCAGCCGTTGTGCCTGGCGCCCATGCTCCACTTGGCCCGTGAGTATCCCGGTATGCCCCAAGTGGCCTGTTTCGACACCGCGTTTCACCACACCCTCGATCCACTGGAAACCCTTTACGGACTGCCCAAGGCCCTGAGTGAGGCGGGCATGCGCCGTTACGGCTTCCACGGCTTGTCCTATGAGTATATTGCCGGTGTTTTGCCCGATTACGACCGCGATGCGGCACAAGGGCGGACGATCGTCGCCCACCTCGGCAACGGCGCCAGTTTATGTGCGCTGCATGACCGGATCAGTCGCGCGACCACCATGGGCTTCTCCACGCTGGACGGATTGCTCATGGGCAGTCGACCGGGAAGCCTGGATCCCGGGATCGTGCTGTACCTGCTGCGTGAGCGCGGCATGAGCGCACAGGCAGTCGAACACCTGCTGTATCACGAGTGCGGCTTGCTGGGTGTCTCTGGCGGCGAGGCCAGCGATATGCGCACGCTGATGGCCAGCCGTTCGGACGCCGCCAAACAGGCCATAGCGTTGTTTGTACGCCGCGTCGTCAAGGAAATCGGCGCGCTGGCCGCGGTGCTCGGTGGCGTTGACGCGCTGGTATTCACCGGTGGCATCGGAGAACACGCGCATGAGGTGCGCGATGGGATTCTTGAGGGGTGCGCCTGGTTAGGCGTAGTTCGAAAAAGCGCCGGCAGTGAGAAGCCCGATCAGGCCGTGTCTGCCTGCCTTTCCCAGGCGCAGAGCAAAGTATCGGCATGGGTCATTGCCACTGACGAAAGCGCGGTCATCGCCCGGCACAGCCTGGCCTTGCTGCCTCAGGGGGTGTAACCGAAAGCCGCACCTGATACGTGCTCATTGCACACTGTTGGGGCGTATGGAAATCAATGGTCACGGGGAAATCCACCCCACCGGCGGTATTGAACAGTGGGTAGGCGCTTTGGCGTGCGGTAGAGGGGTGTCGGGCGAGAGGGACGGCACGGTAAATGCTTATGGCTGTATATACAGCTGAGCAATAAGTGCGTCATGTCCTCTCAACCACGCCCCCAGGAGTGCATATGTCTTCCAGCATCCGTCTTCCCCTGATTGATATGTCCGGTATTCGCGAAGGTGACCAGGCGAGTATTCGTCGAGCCGCCGATGCCATCCGGACTGCCTGCTGCGATACCGGCTTCTTCTACATCATCAATCACGGTGTACCGCAGCCGGTGATCGACAGGGCGATGTCGGCTGCCGCGGAGTTCTTTGCCTATCCGACCGAGGTCAAGCGCGAGGCGGCCGTCAACAAGCGCCATCGTGGCTGGCACGCGCTGGGCGGGGCGACCATGTACGAAGCCAGCAAACCCGATCACAAGGAGTTTTTCAGTATCGGGCTCGAGTTGGCTGAAGACGATCCCAGCGTACTCGCCGGTGAGGCGCTGCGCGGCCCGAACCAGTGGCCGGCATTTATGCCGTCGTTGCGCGAGGTCCTGGCCGAGTACTATCAGGAAATCGGCAAGGCCGGGGCGGATCTGCTGAGGGTGGTGGCGGTGGGGTTGGAGATTGACGAGCATTTCTTCATCGACAAATACACCAAGCCTTTGCAACGCACCCAGATGGTCTATTACCCGCCGCAACCGGCCCAGGCCGATGCCGATCAATTCGGGGTGGCGCCCCACACCGACTACGGTTGCATCACCTTGCTGTATCAG
This sequence comes from Pseudomonas sp. MWU12-2037, assembly GCF_023242345.1. Lineage (NCBI taxonomy): Bacteria > Pseudomonadati > Pseudomonadota > Gammaproteobacteria > Pseudomonadales > Pseudomonadaceae > Pseudomonas > Pseudomonas sp. MWU12-2037. Next base: position 441,721 of record NZ_JALLIZ010000005.1, read on the forward strand.
GACAACAGCGGCGGCTTGCAGGTCCGTGAGCTGGGCTCCAACAGCTGGATCGATGCGACGCCGATTCCGGGCAGCCTGGTGGTGAACGTCGGCGACCTGCTGGCGCGCTGGTCCAACAATCGCTTTCGCTCGACCTTGCATCGGGTGATCAACCGCTCAGGTCATGAGCGTTACTCCATCGCGACCTTCTATGATCCGACCTATGGCGCCCTGGTCGATCCCTGTGAACTGGGGATCGATTCAGCGCAGAGCCTGTATCCGCCGGTGGCGGCGGGAGACTACATACTCAAGAGAATCGATGACTCGATGGCGTATCGCAAGGGCAAGGCGCCAGGCGTTGAGTGAATGCCGTAAACGGCAGGGAGGATGGCACGTACAAAAGGGGCGCCCCTTCGCGAATCACTGCGACAGGTAGTCCTTTTGTATCCGTGCCAGCGTCCCGTCACGGCGAAGCGCTTCAATCGCTTGGCGCAAGTCGTGGACCTGTTCGGAGGAGCATTGCTTCGAGCAGGCGAGATAGAGATCCACCGTGCTCATGACGGGGCTCATCAGCAGCTTGCGGCTGGAGACCTTGGGCCAGATGTACTGGCTCTCGGGGACGCCGTTGAACCAGGCATCGATGCGGCCTTTCAAAAGCATTTGCGCGGGATTTTCCCCAATGGTCAAGGGGTGGATCTGCTTGTCGCTGAAACCTTGGGCACGCAGGATTTCCTCTTGCGCACTGCCCAGGCCCACGCCGATCACATGGTAGATCTTCCTGGCTTCGGCGAAGCTGCTCACCCGGTGCTCAAGGCTGAAAAAAGCACGGTCCATGCTCATGATGGGCGCGATCCAGGTGAAGTGATCTTCGCGCTCGGGCGTACGTGACAACGGGGCGATCAAGAGGTCCTGCTTCTCACTGACGTATTTTTGCGACCTGGCCCAGGGCAGCGCCTGTATATGAGCGACATAGCCGGCTTTGGCAATGGCCATCAGGGCGGCATCTCCGACGATGCCGTGCCCCTTGGCGTCATCGACAAGCGTCAGCGGGGGCGCGTCGATGATAAACAGGTCGATCGGTTGTGGCGCAGCCCATGCGTGATAGCTCAGCAGCAGGAACGCCGGCAGACACAGCTTGGCAAGGGCCTGGGTACGAGTATGGGCTACGCGCGTGATCTGGCTCATGACCTGATATCTCAAGCACGGCTGGCAGCTCCCGGAAAAGCCCGGAGAAATCATGGCGACCGCTGACTTAGCGTAGCGCGGATTTGAGAGAAAGCCGGAGTTTGGCGCAAATGAACGGGTGATCGATCCAACCGATTTATTGCTCGCGCATCGGGAAGGACAGCTCGAAACAGGTCACGCCACTCTCGCTGGTAACGCTGTAGTGACCACTGTGCAATTGCATGATGGTCGCTACGATCGACAGGCCAAGCCCGTTGGATTGGGCCGAGCGCTCACGCGATTGATCAACCCGATAGAACCGCTCGAACAGTCTCGGCAGGTGCTCCGCCGGGATGGTGGTGCCTTGGTTGCACACACGCAGATGGATGCCAGTGTCCGACGGTATGGCCTGGATCAACAGTTCGGAATGAGGTGCTCCGTACTTGATCGCGTTGGCACACAGATTGGCCAAGGCGCGGCGCAGCAGGACGGGTTCGGCCCAGATTACCCCTTCACCTTCCGCGCGGATGCTGATGTCGGCGTCTGCCGCCAGACCTTCGAAATAATCAGCCATGCGCTCCACTTCTTCAGCGGCGTCCAACTCCTGGCGCTGCTGACGGGCACTGCTGGGGTCGGTGCGCGCGAGGAAAAGCATGTTGTCGAGCATGCGCGCCAAGCGTTCCAGCTCTTCTACATTGGAGGCCAGCAGTTGCTGGTAATGTTCAACGCTGCGGTTCTGCTGCATGGCGACCTGGGTTTCACCCAGCAGGTTGTTGATGGGGGTGCGCAGTTCATGGGCCATGTCCGTAGAGACGTGAGCCAGTTGCTCAAAACCCTTGCCCAGGCGTTCGAGCATGGTATTGAAAGAGTCGATCATCGGTAACAGCTCCTTCGGCGCGCCCTGGCTGTCGAGTCGTTCGGTCAGGTTGCCGATGCCATGGGCGTGGCGTGCCAGGCGCCGCAGCGGCAGCAGGCCGCGGTGAACCATCAACCAGCCGGCCAGGGCCAGGACAATGGCCGCGAGGCTGGCGAGGATATAGACGCTGAGACGGTAGCTGGTCAGCACCGCGGTTCGTTCGGTCATCAGGCGGCCGATGGTCAGTTGCAGCTTGCCCGAGTCGATATTCGCAGACACCGCGGCGAAGGGCGCACCATCGACTTCCGCTACTTTATGGACATCACTCAACTCCAGGGTGTGCTCCATCGCGACCGGAACCAACTGGGGAATATCGAGGTTCCCGGGATTGACCACGAGCAACGGAGGCCCCCCTGGAGCACCAATGCTGAGTACCGATTCGCGGTTGCCCATCATGTTCTGAAACAGCGCGGGCTTGGTTCTGATCAGATCCCGGGTGTTGCTGTCATTGAGCAGGTTACGCAACTGATTGACGCGGAAGACGAGGGCGGCTTCGTCACGGTGTATCAGCTCGCTCTCCAGTTCGCGGTACAGCTCGACCCCCATGGTCGCCAGCAGGGCAAAGGCCAGCAAGGCAAACACCAAGGCCAGGCGCAGTGTCAGGGAATAATGACGACGCTTCATGGTTGCGTATCGAAGCGGTAGCCAATGCCACGCACGCTGTGGATCAGCTTGAGCTGGAAAGGATCGTCTATTTTCAGGCGCAGGCGGCGCACCGCCACGTCCACCACATTGGTGTCGCTATCAAAGTTCATGTCCCAGACTCGGGAGGCGATCAGTGAGCGGGATAACACCTGCCCCTGATGCGTGGCAAACAGGTGCAGCAGGGCAAACTCCTTGTTGGTCAGCGTCACTCGCACGCCAGCGCGGATGACGCGGCGTTTGATGACATCGATCTGCAGGTCGTCGATCTGCAGTTGCTCTTCCTCCCGGGTCGGACCGCGTCGGGTCAGTGTGCGCAGGCGGGCGACCAGCTCGGCGAAAGAGAAGGGCTTGATCAGGTAGTCGTCGGCCCCCAGCTCCAGGCCTTTGATACGGTCGGCGATATCATCCCGGGCGGTCAGGAACAGGACTGGCGTGTCGGCCTCCTTGCGCAGGCGGCGCAGGACTTCCCAGCCGTCCATCTTCGGCATCATCACGTCCAGCACGATGACGTCGAAGGACGTTTCCAGGGCCTGGTGCAAGCCGTCAACGCCATCGCGGGCCAGGCTGACGGAGTAGCCTTGTTCCTGCAGGCCATTGAGTAAATAGTTGCCCGCCTTGGGTTCGTCTTCCACTACCAGGATATTCATGGGTATTACCTTGGTTCAGTTTCGGTATTCGATTCACGAAAGCGGACCAGAAAGCCGCGAGCAGGTGGCGCGAGTATAGCCCGATCATCAACTGATACTGCGTGTGGCCCCCGCTCCTTGTCAGCCATCTTCGTAAAGCTCCCCATCAGTTTTCGTTCGAGCAGTGCCCTTGAACCTGATAGTCGAACACATGTTCCCGACCCTGATGATCCAGGTAATCGAGCTTTGCCGGGATCACGCCGCATTGATCCGAGAGGTCGGTCATGGACAAGACTTTCGCCACGTCCATCTGGACGAAAAAACCAGTCTTGTCATGAATCACCGTTGGACTATCGGTGGTGCTGGCGAAGGCTGAACCGGTGGCGAGGAGGGCGGCGAATCCGAGCATAAGAAGTTTCATGGCATTGTCTCTCTGTCTGAGTGGGCTGCCTGTTGTTTGGCAGTGGGTTCACAATAACGAGGCCACTCAAACAGCCGACGAACAAAACAATGACAAAGTTGTAATGCAAGCTCGTCCGAAACCGGGGCCTGTGAGCACCGGTTCGGATCGAGACACAGGAGGGTAGGGGGTGGCTGGAAGAGCCTCTACCTGACGGGATGTTCTGCTGCCTTGCATTCCGCCAGGAAAGCCCTGCCCATGGGGGTCATTTGAGCACCGCTGTAGACCAGTTGCGGATGGCTGACGTCGGCCAGCGCTTGCGCATAGTTGAAGCTGATCAAGCGTTCCAGCGTATCGACCTCGGCAGGATCCTTGATCTCACTTTTGCCCTGGGCGATTTCATTCAGGAGACTGTAGAAGGCGGTGTCTTGTTTGTTCACGATTTAGCCTCTTTCCGGGGTTGTGCCTGCTGATGAGGGCCGTGCCATCACTACCAATATAGCGCTCCCAGCCTTGGCGCACGCAATTCAACCGCCAGCCGCGCGCCGACCGAAGGCGGCAGTACCGAATCACGCTGGAGCAGGGGCCCGTAACAGGCTGCCTTTTACGCGGATGACGCTGTTGTCCTGGATACCGGAAATACCTTGTCCCCCATTTCCGGGCCATGAATAAATAAAACCAATACTCGTCTGTATGAGTTGTTGATTCGACTCGTACAGACGAGTATTTTAATTTCGAGAGGTTACTTATGACCCTCTCATAAAACAAAAAATGGATAAAGCATGATTCAAGGCTAGCCGTTTCGAGTGCGTGGTAATCAATGACTTCCTATTGGTTTGAGGGGTATGAGCATGCAGGCTGGAGCCATATTTATATCATTTGATGCTGTCGCGGTATCGGGCATTACGGTCGAAGCATTAAAGATGGCCAAATGCCTTGAGCAGAGTGAGATTACGTCCTATCTCGACCTGGGCTATGACATCAAGATCGACAAAGGCAATTTCAACAGGCCTTATGATCACGAGAAAAATATCTATCAGGGTGTGTTTGCCCTGGTTCGCATCGAAGATATAGAGACTGTCCCGCATTACAGCCGGGATTTCATAGAGTATTCGCACAGTGTCTTGATCGGTCAAAAGACCGCGGTTTCTCCAGAAGAGCAGGAACGGCTTTTAATCGCCATTCGCGAGTCGTCACAGGCACTGGCTCATCGAATGGTGCAGTTTTGGGAAACACTGGATATCCGTTATGTGATCGTTGAAAACGGAACGTTGCCGGAAAACATTATTTACACCCAAGCCTTGTACCTGGCCATCGACGCCTATGGGCAAAAGCATGGCCTGGGGAATTTCGTTATCTGGCGCGATCATGACCTGATGTGGAACAGTGAGAAGACTGTGATGAAATACGGTCCGGAGCCGTATCCCCATGCCGTCAAGCCGGTTCAATCCCGCTACATCACCTATGTGACCCTCAATCAGCACCTGAAGAACAAACTCGAGGAATGGTGCGATCACGCCGTCGACGTCAAGGTCAGGAAGAATACCTATGATTTCAGCGGGCAGGGGACCTGCACGAACATCAAGGAAAGCCTGGATATCCGCGACAGCGACGTCCTGATTGCCCGCACGACCCGCATCATTCCGCAAAAACGACAGGACAGGGATATCTACCTGGTCCATCGGTTGAACGCGCTTTTTGCTCGGAACGGTAGCCGCCGAAGAGTGTATCTCGCGGTCGCCGGCGATCCCCATGAGCATCCCGGCTACTTTGAAGCCTTGAATAAACTGGCCCGGGAGCTACAGGTCGAGGCCTTTATCAAGTTCATCGGCTCGCTGCCCCATGACTCTATGCCGACAAAGGAAAAGTCCACGACCATTGAGGATTTGTATTACTCCTGCGATCTGGTTTCCTTTCTCACTTCCTGGGGGTATGACAGCTACGGCAATCCCGTGGGGGAGGCGATCAGCAGCCGGCGCTGCTATATCACGAGCCGCTACGAATATTATCAGGAGGTCTATGGCCAGCATGGTTTTGAAGCGCCGGTCATGTCGATCTCGGAAGATCGGGATGGCCTGCCTGATGATGACTTTATTGACGATGTCTATCAGTTATTGAATAACAAGACGCTGATGGCTGAAGTGGCTCATAAAAACTTCACCATCGGTCAGCAGGTGCTCTCCAATAACGTCATTGGCATGCTGGACTTGAGTCCTTCTGGAGGAAATATGCGTGAGGCTGCCTTTGTCTCGGTTGTGCTGCCGGTTTATAACGAAAGTGATCGCATCGATAGTGTGCTGGATTCTTTATTCAATCAGAAAACACGGGGTGGCCTGATTACCCACGCCACCTATGAACTGATCATCGTGGATAACAACTCCACGGATGACTCGGTAAAAAAAATCAACGCCTTCAAGGCTGAAAACCCGACCTTGGATATTCACGTTATCCAGGAGACCACCCAAGGTGTTTCATCTGCCAGAAAACGCGGCATGGACTATGCCTCCTTGCGCTCAAAACAGCGCGACATCCGCCTGGGAGTCAAGAATAAACACTACATTGCTTCCGCCGATGCGGACTGCACCGTGGACCCTTACTGGCTGCACGCGCTGATTGAAAAAATGCTCGAGGAGAACGGCGATCTGGGCACCTGTAATTACTATTACAACGAAGCGTCCTTTCGCCATCGGCCGAACCTGCTCAACGAGATCCAGAAGACCCTGCGCTGCCGCGAGATGTCATTTTCACTGTTTGGCGGTTTTCCGGACGGCAAGGGGTTTGCCGTCGAGCGGGGTCTCTACGACAAAGTGGGCGGCATCGAGATTTTCTACCAGTTGGACAAGGGCCGCTTTGTCGAACACCTCTCCGATGACTGGGATTTCGGGATCCGGGTGATCGCCTGGGGCGGCAAGCCGGTCTACGCCCACGATTCCCGTATCGAGATCAACAGCCGTCGTGTGGATACCATTCTGGATGAGGTGATTACCGGCAACGCCTATGGGCAGGATGGAATCATCATCATGAAGGACGTACGCCCCGACGTCGAAGAGCAAACCCCAACGCTGCGGGACACCACGCCTGTGCAGTCGCAACAGGCCTGGGACTACTCGATCAAGGACTATGTGCCCAAAAACATCGTGCTGCCGGCGCTGCTCAACCCGCGGATTCTGCTGGAAAGCCCGGCGGTACGTGAGTTTTTCAGCGAGCCGGTGGCCGATCGTATGTATCAGCGTATCGATGAAATCAAACAGGGCTCGCGGGTCATCGATTTCAAACCGATTCACGCCTACAAGACCCCGTCCTATCGCCTCTATTTCGAGTTCCGCGAGGAGATTTTCAGTGCCCTGCGCCGTGCCGTCGGCGAGGACATCGGCTTCCCGCCGCCATTGCCGGCCTGCTTCGATGGGGTCAAACCGGAAGACTTCGAGCGCTTTGTCTACTACTTCGCCGAAGACCGCGAGTCCGGTGAAGCCCATAACTACTTTGCGAACGGAGGGGTATTCTGATGAATGGCGAAGCGCTGGGCTCACTGAACGATATCGACTTGAACTATCCAACGCCGCGGGTCTACGACTTTCTCTCGCGCCCCGATAACAGCGCCTTTCTGGAGTACGTGTTCAACGACCCGTTCGGCTGCCATGTTTTCCCTGGCGATATCCCCGACTATCCGCTGTCCTCTTTTTTTGCCGACATGGATCGCGATATCAAGCAGGCCAGGCAGATCCACCTCTGGGCCTATATTCCCACCTGCCGCTACCGTTGCCATTTTTGCCAGTATCCGACGGTTATCCTGAACCCCAAGGCCGCCTCGTCGCAGCAGGTGTTCCGGGATCTGGTGGATTACAACATCAAAGAGGCCACGATGTGGCTCCAGAAAGTCCCCGGTCTGGCTCAGGCTGAAGTGGGCGAATTCAACATCTTTGGCGGTACACCGTCACTGCTGCCTGAGCAGGAACTGCGTCGTCTGATGGCGTTCTACCGGAGCCATTTCAACTTCTCGGCCGCCACCCTGCGCTTTGAGGGCGAACCGGGCACCCTGAACAAACCCTACCTGTCGCTGTTGAAGGAGCTGGGGTTCAGCAAAATCAGCTTCGGCACCCAATCCTTCAATGACCGCATCATCTCGGCCTGCGGTCGCATGCACTCCGCTGACGAGTGCGTGGAAACCATCCATCACGCCCGTGAAATCGGCCTGGACTGGGTCAGCGTCGACCTTATCTACGGCATGCTCGGCCAAAGCGTGGATGACGTGAAATACGACATGGAGAAGTCCCTCGAGCTCGAGCTTTCCCATGTGGTCATCAGCAAGCTGCACATGGAAGAGTTCATGAAAACCCGTACCGGCGTGTCGGGAGAGAAAGAAAGCCACTGGCAGAGAAAAGGGCTGATCAGTGTCAACGACATGAGCTTCCCGGGTCTTGGCAAGCAGTATCAGATGCGCGAGTTGGTGGAGCAGCACCTGTCGTCCGGTTATCGCGAACACCCGACCATGTACTTCCACCAGAACCATCGGCAGCCGGAGAAATGGAAAGGGCTTATCACCGATCTCGATAAACAGTACCCGGAAGTGGCGATCGGTCTCGGTGGCAGCTCGAAATGTACGGGCTCCGAGGCCATCAATATCACCGGCTACAACAAGTACAAGCAGGCACTTGATGAAGGCCGCCTGCCGATTGATGAAAGCCGGGGGTTCTCACCGCTCCAGCGCGAAGTGAATGCTTTCAAAATGGCACTTTCCACGCTGATTCCAGTGAATGACCAGGTCTTCAAACAGCGTTTTGAAGGCAGAAGCTTTTACGACAATCCGATTATCGGCGGCACGCTCAAAACCCTGGTCGACAAGGCTCTCGTCAGTATCGATGGCGATCTGGTCAGCCTGACGCCCAACGGCGTAACGCTGGTCGAAGCCGTCATCAACACCCAGTTCGTGACGCCGCAAGCCTGAGGGAGGTATCCGATGGAACAGCAAAAAAGCTCATCCGTGCCGGTCTTCAGCCTCTACTACATTGCTATCGACACTGAAGCCGGCGTGACGCCAGAACAGTTTGAGCACTTTGTTCGCCACAAGGGCGTACATATTCCCAGCTATCCGGGCTGGAGCTGGACCTTGTTACGCGGGTTGCGGGGCGAACGGGCAGGGCAATACCTGATGCTGTTTGAGATCGACAGCGCTGCGCAGCGCGATTGTTATATGGCCGCGGATGGTAATAAAACAGAACTGGCCCACCAGTTCTGGCGTGAACATCCCGAAGCGCTGGATATTCTCGGGGAGTGGAAGCGTTACGCTACCTTCAGCGAGTTACCCACCCTTTACACCGATTATCGGCTGCTGGCGGAAAACAGCAAAAGCACCGTGCCCCATGGCCCGCGTTACCAGGAGCGGGCAGGGGAGGAGCCTGTCGCGCGGGTTATCGGCATCCACAATCTCGCGTTGCGCCCCGATGTCCAGGCGCAGACCTTCGAGACCTTTATTGCGCAAAACCACCAGCGCATCGAGGACTATCCGGACTGGAAATTCCGCTTGCTCAAAGGCGAGCGGGGCAACCGTCTGGACCAGTACGTGGTGCTGATGGAGATCGCGAGCCTGAAGGCGCTCGATGTGTTTTATCCAGAGCCGGATATCGCCACCGATGAAGCGGCGAAATTTGCCCGGGCACACCGGGACACCAAGCAGATGTACGAAGAGTGGAAGCAACTGGCCTCGTTTTCCGGCTCGCCGCAGATCTATACCGACTATCTGTCAGTGGCGCAAAGCCTGTGAGTACAAATGTATCCCTCTCGCAGAGCAGCGAGAATCTTCGTCAGCAGCACGCCACACGGGGCATCTTCTTTATTGCCGGGCTGGGCATGGCGTCCTGGGCGCCGTTGATTCCATTTGTCAAAGCCCGGCTCGATATTGATGACGGCACGCTGGGCCTGCTGCTGTTTTGTATTGCGGCGGGCTCCATGCTGGTAATGCCCTTTACCGGGCGCGCCATCGCCAGGCTCGGCTGTCGGACGCTGATCCTTGCCTGCGCAGCGGTCTTCTGTTTGATCCTGCCGTTCATGATGCACGCCACCTCTGCCGTGGAGATTGGCGGCGCATTGCTGGTTTTTGGCGCGGTGAACGGCCTGTTGGATGTGTCGATGAATGCCCAGGCGGTGATTGTCGAACGTGACAGCGGGCAGGCGAGGATGTCCGGATTTCACGGTTTCTACAGCATTGGCTGTGTCGCCGGGGCAGGGGGCGTCAGCCTGCTGCTGTGGGCGGGGCTGATGCCTCTGCAGGCCATTTTCCTGATCGTGCTGCTGATTGCACTTGTGGTGATGACGGCTTCCGGTCATCTGCTCGCCAAGCGGCCGCAGGAAAGCGGTGAGTCTGGCGGTACGTTTCAGGCGCTCTCTCACCCGGGGATTCTGTTTATTGCCGTGTTGTGCTTTTTCATCTTCCTGATTGAGGGCGCGATGCTGGACTGGTCGGCTGTGTTCCTTCATACGGAGCGCGGCATGGAAAAAAGCCATGCCGGTTTTGGCTACACCCTTTATGCCATCGCCGTCGCGCTGGGCAGGTTGTACGGCGATCGCCTGGTCAACGCGTTCGGCCGGCAACGCATGCTGATGCTGGGCGGTTCATGTGCCGCAGTCGGGTTGCTGCTGATCGTCTCGGTCGATCTCCCTGGTGTGGCCCTCGCCGGGTTCATCCTGGCAGGCATCGGCCTGTCCAATATCATCCCGATTCTGTTCACCACCGCCGGCAACCAGCCGGATGTCCCGTCGAGCTTCGCGCTTTCGGCCGTGACCCTTATCGGTTACACGGGGTTGTTGAGCGGCCCGGCGCTTATCGGATTTGTTGCCCACCATTCCAGCCTGACCACGGCTTTCAGCGCGGGTGTGGTGATCATGCTGCTGGTCTGTTCCAGTGCCCGACGCATTGCGCGTTGAGGCTATGACAGGGCTGTCCTGACGTTGTCAATCCATGGAGTCTTTATGAGTCAATTATCCGGTCCGGTGTTCAGCCTGCATTACATTGGCCTCAATTTGAAAAAGGGCGTTACGGCTGAGCATTTCGAAAATTTCGTGCGCGAACGCGGTGTCGGGATCCCGGCTTATCCGGGCTGGCACTGGACATTATTGAAAGGGTTGCGTGGTGAAAGGGAAAACCAGTATCTGATGCTGCAGGAGGCACCCAGCGCGGAACAGTACGCCCAGTATATTGACCGCAACGGCGATCAGACCATCCGTGCGCGGGGGTTCTGGCGGGAACATTCGCAGGCACAGGCTCTGATTGCCGAGTGGAAAACCTTCTCAACCTTCGCCGAGCTGCCGACCATCTTTTCGTACTATTCAACAGTGGCGGAGAACACCAACAGCTCACTGCCGGAAGGCCCTAACTATCAGGACAAAGCGCTGGCCCGCGTGGTGGGGATTCACAACCTGGCCCTGTGTTCCGGCGTGGCGCCGGAGACCTTCGAGGATTTCATCACCGGCAATATTCACCGGGTGGCAGACTACCCGGGCTGGAAATTTCACATGCTCAAAGGGCAGGGCGGTAGCCGCCTCGACCAATACGCGGTCATGCTGGAAATCGAAAGCCTGGAGTCCCTGAACGCCTTCCACCCTGAGCTGGATGTTTCGACGGACAAGGCCCTGACGTTCGTGCGCGAGCATCAGGAGAGCGAGCGTATGTACGACGAGTGGCGTGAACTGGCGTCTTTTTCTGGCGCGCCGCAGCTCTATACCGACTACATCACCATCGCCGGCAACAGTGGCTGAAAGGACGCTTGGCTAAGAGGTTTATTCCATCAGGCTGTGGGTGTTTTTCTGGCGGTTGATCAAGCGTAGGGGATTGGTTGAAATGCGCTTGCCCCAGGGCTAGTCTCATCCGGCCCCAGTGTTGTCTCAGCCGAGGGCGATGTCCCCGGGGTTCTAGCGTGATCTTCAGGTAGGGTTATGAAGTCAAAACTTGCAGTCGCTGTTTTATTGCTGACAGCCTTCAACGGTGCGCAAGCCGCTGAAATCAAGGTGTTGACCACGGGAGCATTCAAGCCGGTGTTATTGGCCATCGCGCCGGAGCTTGAGGCTTCGAAGCATATTACCCTGAACATCTCTAACGGTACTGCTGGGGAACTGAACAAAAGGATTGAGTCAGGGGAACGTTTTGATGTGGCGATTCTTACGGATTCGCTGGTCAGCAAGTTCGAAGCCGCCGGGAGTTTGGACAAGGATACTGCGAAGAACGTCGCGAAGGTCGGTATCGGTGTGGCCGTCCCGTTGAACGCTCCGAAGCCAGTGATTTCCACGGTCAACGACTTCAAGTCCATGCTGCATTCTGAGGCAAAAATTGCTTATATCGACCCCAAGTCTGGAGGCTCATCGGGGATCTACCTGACTGGGTTATTCGATAAGCTGGGCGTTTCTGAAGAGGTTGCCAGAAAGGCTGTCCTGGTGAATGGTGGGCTGGTGGGTACGAAGCTCGTCGACGGTGAGGCAAGCGTTGCCATTCATCAAATCAGCGAATTATTGGCTGTACCCGGCATCCAGTTTGTTGGAGCGCTCCCGGCCGAAATCCAGAGCTATACGACCTACACGGCAGCAATGGCGAAAGGTTCTCGGCATGCAGAGGACTCGCTCGAGTTGATCAAGGCGTTGGGTGAAGAAAAAGCCGTGAGTTTATTGCAGGCCAAAGGGATGGAATGAGCGCCATTTCTGTCCTTGGCGTTTTTGAGGGCCGCTGCTGATCGTACAGCAATTGCTGAGATGCTCGAACGCTTCTGAGCTTTAATCCATGTGGCTCGAAACGCTCCTCACGGGTGGTACCAGTGCCAGGGCGAAGTTTTTTGGCCTGGCCGCCGTAACGTCAACTCCCGTGTTCATCAACCATACGCGGAGGAAAACAACATGAATCGTTTCGCAGGCAAAGTTGTAGTCGTGACAGGAGCCGGGACAGGCATTGGGGCCGCTACGGCCCGCCGGTTCTTGTCCGAGGGCGCATCGGTGGTGCTTAACGGCCGCCGCGAACACAAGCTCGCGAAAACAGTGGAAGGAGCCGATCCGACCAAGGTGATGCTCCATCCCGGCGACATCTCGGACGAGACGTACGTCAAGCGGCTCATAGCCGACACAGTCGCCAAGTTCGGCCGGCTGGACGTACTGGTCAACAACGCCGGCTTCGCCATCTTTGGCCCATTCGCCCAGCTTTCCACGGAGGACTGGCGGCGACAGATCGCCACTGACCTGGACGGAGTCTATTTTGGCTGCCGGGAGGCGTTGCCTCACTTGCTCGCCACCAAGGGCTCAATCGTCAACGTATCGTCAGCCTCCGGCCTGGGTGGTGACTGGGGAGGAAGCGGGTACAACGCAGCGAAGGGGGCGGTCAGCAATCTGACCCGGTCGCTTGCCCTGGAGTACGCCGCTCGGAACGTCCGGGTAAACGCCGTCGCTCCCAGCCTCACCAGCACCGATGCGACGGCAGATATAGAGAAGAACGAGGCCATCATGTCGGCGTTTCGCAGCCGTCTGCCGGCCGGCCGACAGGCATCACCGGAAGAAGTCGCGGCTGTCATTGCGTTTCTGGCCAGTGATGACGCCAGCTTCGTCAACGGGGTAATCATACCGGTCGACGGCGGCTTGGCCGCATCTAACGGCCAGCCAAACTTTCTTGCGATGTTCGGGGAGGACTGATACGCCTGGCACCGCGCCACGGGTGTCCTTGGCGTTTGTCGTTTTCTGTGAGAAGCGTCGGGCGAACGCTTGTCGGCTTGCTGACAACGTCGCTCGATGTTGCTGGGGCGTTTTTGCCCGTGGCGGTGAAGCGGCTCGGTTCAGAGCGCGGAACCGTTGCAAGCAGTCATGCAGGCGTAGTGGCTTGGCTTAGGTGCCATGAGGTTACGTCGATTTATGCAAGCCAGGGCTCGTAGGTCTCAATCCATTACTTCGCATAATGTATATTATGTTAAATTAAGTGATATGTTTCGAATGTTACTGCTGCGGCGCACCTGCGCCACACACCTTGCTTCGCTGTTCACACTCCCTGTACGATTTCCCCAGTTTGTTTGGCTATCCACTCATTCCAAGGAAGGACCATGCGCTTCGTACAGTTCCTCAGCAATCCTCCTGAAAATTTCAAGGGTGGAGCCCGCCAGCGTGTGAAACGGCTCGTTGCCGAGATGTCACCGGGGGTGAAGCCTCACGCGCCAACTCCACGAAACAACACGGTCCTGCCTCTTTCGATGTATGAAGGTGGAGTGGCTGACACCCGGCACGAAGACTGCCACCGAGGACACCTCATTGCTCTGGAGTTTGGTGGGCCCGAGTCCTCGAGCAACCTGGTTCCGATGTATGGCTCATTCAACTCGGGAGGTATATGGCGCCAATTCGAGCGTGAGCTTGAGAGCTGGGTGGATGCCGCAGGAGGTAATTGCGAAGTGGCCATCACCTGCGATTACGCTACCGAAATTTCCGAAGAACAGCGTGTGCCCACGCGGTTCACGATTATCACGAAAGTCCTGACCGGCCTGCACGTCAATCGCACACGCACGTGGCCTATTCTGCATCCAAAGCCAGCGCCTATCATCGGCGGTGCCGACCCGACGAAGAAGGCCGAATACCTAGCACTCATCGACGAAATGACAAACGCAGGCTGGAACATCCAGGACCAGTTGAATACTGTAGGGTTTCCCTCTTACCGACGGCTCCCCGTTTTTCCTGCCGCGGCAAGGCCTTACGCGTTCCTCGATTATGCCGAGTGGAAGTCCGTCAAGGATGACCCCAAGCAGCTTGCGCATTGGAATGACCGCGTAATACTGTCGCAGGCAGCCGAGTTCTCAAGCACACAGATCGAAACTATCCGCGCAGTCAACCGCGTTCTCAACGATGGGTATCTTATAAGCGACGACATCGTTGACCCTGTGTACACCGACAAGTACCGCATTCCAGGCCAGCGGGTTGGTCTACTGGTCGAAGGTGGTCATGATCTCACACCTCAGGTCGATCACATTATTGCCAAGTCTGCCAGCGGAGCGGCCGTTTACAGCAATGCCATGTTGATCAGCGCCAAGCACAACAGCGACAAGCGCGCACGATTGGCGTTCGCAGACAGCAATGCTTTGAGCAGCATTGTTCGCGGTACCGGCAGAGTCAAAAGATATAAGCCTTACTGAACTTGATTTCGAAGACTCGATAGCTGCAGGCAAGCATCAGTGCCTGCCCTCCTCTCGGGCCTGTGAGCTACTTATGAACATCTGACATCGCCCACTTGTTAAATACGATATATTCATAAGGGCCCACCTGGTGTCAGCTTCAGACATTACGCTTTAAATTTCTGTCGCCTCCTCAAATCGAACCCGCGGACGCTCTGCTTGGAGCCTCTCATCGATTACACTGATGATTACTATCGAAGCCCCCGCCTATTGGGTTGCCAGAACCGATTCATATAATCGCCTCCAATTTCTCCCTTCCGCCTGGCTTCAGGCGAATTCCCCTCCGGAACCCAACACCATGCCAAGCGCAAGCCAGGCCCCTCGAGGTCTTCCCGAACATAATCAACAGAGCGTCAAGCAGCAATGGCTGGCGATTCTCTCGGTCGCCGTGGGTGCCTTCGCCTTGGTGACCAGTGAGTTTCTCCCGGTGGGCGTACTCAACGACGTCGCCAGTGACCTGGGCATCAGTGCCGGCCACGCCGGGCTGATGGTTACCTTGCCCGGCATCATGGCCGCCCTCGCCGCGCCATTGCTGTCTGTCGGCATTGGCGCCATGGACCGTCGCTATCTGCTGATCGGCCTGACGCTGATAATGATCATCGCCAACTCGGTCGTGGCCTACGCCAGCGACTTCAGTCTGCTGCTGTTCGGCCGCGTACTCCTGGGCATCAGTATCGGCGGTTTCTGGGCCACTGCCATTGCCCTCAGCGGCCGCCTGGCCCCCAAGGGAGTCGGCGTAGCCCAGGCCACCTCGATCATCATGGTCGGTGTGACATTGGCCACCGTACTGGGTGTGCCCGTAGGCACCTGGCTGAGTGGCCTGATGGGCTGGCGCATGACCTTCCTGGTCACCGCGCTGTTGGGCGTACCGGTGCTACTGGCGCAGATATTCCTGCTACCGCGGCTCGCCCCGGAAAAGGCCATTCGCATCAGCGACCTGCCGGCCTTGTTCATCAATCCACAATCTCGGGTTGGCTTGATCGCTGTACTGCTGATTGGCCTGGCGCACTTTGCCGCTTACACCTATGTCGCCCCCTTCTTCAAACACAGCGCAGGCTTCGACGGGCCGACTATTGGCTCATTGCTGCTGCTCTATGGCGTGGCCGGGGTAATGGGTAATATTTTCGCCGGTTTCGCCGCCAACCGCAGCGTCCGTCATACCCTGTTGCTGGTCGCCCTGATGATCGGCACCAGCACTGCCCTGTTTCCCTACTTCGCCACGGGCATGACCGGCGCAGCGATGCTGATAGCGCTCTGGGGCTTCGCCTTCGGCGCCTTCCCGGCCTGCGCCAGCATCTGGATGTTTGTCGTAGCGCCCAAGGATGTGGAGCGCGGCATGCCGCTCTTCGTCGCCTTGTTCCAGGTGATTATTGCCCTGGGCTCATTCTTTGGCGGGCAGATCGTCGACCAACTGGGCAGCTCGGTGCTGTTGAGCCTGGCGACGGCCCTGGTGGGCTGCGGTTTTGTTACGGTGCTTGTGCTGGGGAGTAACGTCAGTAATAGCCTGGCGGCCCAACCCAGCTAACCAAGAAGGCTGGTCAAGTGTGCACCTGGTTCATTCAAACTCCTGCCGATTCTCCGGAGTGATCAGCTTGAACGGCACCCAGATCAGCGGTGAATCCAGGCTCTCCCCCCTGGCCAGGCGCAATGCAACCTCCACCGCGCCATTCGCCTGGCCGATAGCGTCCTGGAACACACTCACGGCCATCTTGCCATCGGCCATCAGCTTCAAACCGTCAGGCGTGCCATCAATGCCACCGACCCAATAGTCCTTGGCATTTTTACCGGCCTTTTCCAGCCCCATGATCGCGCCAATAGCCATCTCATCGTTATTGGCGGCGATGATCGAAAAGTCCACGCCCGCCTTGACCCAATCGATAACAATGGCAGCCGCCTGGCTACGCTCCCAGTTACCGACCTTCTTCTGTACCACTTTCATGTTCGGGTATTTGGCGACGACCTTTTCCACATCTTCGGTGCGCATCAACGAGGACTTGTTGTTGGGGTCCCCCACCAGGATCACCACATTGCCCTTGTAGTTGGCGCGGCGGGCCAGCTCTTCCATTTGCAGCGTGCCCGACTCCAGCTCATCGGATCCGACGAATGCCGTCTGCGCCGGCCATTTATCGGGACCGGGGTTGCGGTTGACGAACACCAGCGGGATTTTCGCCGCAGTGGCCAAACGCAGCATTTCAGGGGCGCTCTTGGCATTGACCATCGCGACCACGATGGCGTCTACCTTGGAATTGACCAGGTTACGAAACTGGCGCATCTGCAACTCGGCGCTGTCATGACCATCTTCCATGAAGATATCGGTATCCAGCACGGCGGCATGCTTCTGCACGCCATTGCGCAGGATGGTCTGGAAGTTGTCGTCGTATTTGGCCATGGCCACGCCCAACAGCGGCGTAGCGGCCTGGGCCAAACCGGCAGTAAGGCAACTGATACCCAAGGCAAGCGTCAACCACTGTTTCATGTTCGGTCTCCCCGGCGTCATACGCTGAAATGATGGAGCAGCTCACGCTGCACCTTGGCCATGTCCGACAGGCCCTGGCTGCTGCTGGCCGTACGCTCGGCCCCCTCGGCGGCCTGTTGGGCGGAGTCGTTGATCTGGGTGACCATGCGGCTGGTTTCCTGCACCGTGGCACTCTGTTCCTCGGTGGCGGCAGCGATCTGGATGTTCATGTCACGGATGGTGCCCACCGCCTCCCCCATCGCCACCAGCAGCTCATCGGCGCCAGAGGCCAAGGTCACGCAGTTGTTGGATTGCACCTGGCTTTCGTTCATCACTTGCACGGCGGAATGAATCTTGCCCTGCATCTGGCCGATCATTTCCTGGATTTCGCTGGTCGACGCCTGGGTGCGGCTGGCCAGTGAACGCACTTCGTCAGCCACCACCGCAAAGCCCCTGCCTTGCTCGCCGGCACGGGCCGCTTCAATGGCGGCGTTGAGCGCCAACAGGTTGGTCTGTTCGGCAATGGTGCGAATCGCATCGACGATACTGTCGATGTTCTGGCCATATTTCTGCAGTTCGTCGGTGACCGCCGAGGCCTTGTTCACCTGCTCGGCCTGCTGGCGGATATTGACGATGGTCTCGGCTACTCGCTGTTGCACCTTGTGGGTCAGCTCGCTGGTGTCGTCCACCGCGCTACGGGTGTCCTGCGCCCGCCGCGCGACTTCTTCGACGGTACTCTCCATCTCGGTCATCGCCGAAGCAGCGGAATGCAGGCGATCTTTCTGTTCATCCACTACCCGTGTGGTCTGCTCGCTGACCACCGCGTTATCGCTCGCGGACTGGGCCAGGGTATCGGCGGAGCCGATCAGCTCACGGAAGGTAGTCTGCAAGGACTGAGTCAGTTCGTTGAGGTAGCCGCCGAGTTCACCGAATTCATCTTTGCGACTGACATCGAAGCGCACCCGCATGTCACCCCAGGTAAGCTGCTTCAGCACCTCGCGAAAGGCCGCCAGCGGCCGACGCAGGCTGAAGGCCACCCACGTCCCGATCACCAAGGCGGCCAACACCGCCAGCACACAGACGATCAACAGCAGGCTGAGGCTGTTGCTGATGGTGGCGTCGGCATCGCTCTTCGCCGCGCTGGCCACGTCAAGAGACTGGCTACCGAATTCACCGATCTTGTCCAGCGTGGCCTGCAGGCGGGTTTCCGTCGTCTGGCGTTGTTCACGAACGTGGTCGGCCAGGCTGGCTTCCTGCTGAAAGGCACGATACAGCCCATCACTGCCGGTCAGGTCGTTGAGCAAGCGGTTGACCATGACCGCGACGATGCGCCCTACCCTGGGGTCAACCGCCAAAAATGCCTGGACCCGCGAGTTAATCACTTCGTCCTGCAGGTTAAGCAGGCGCTGCAAGGTCACGATATCCGGCTTGGCGGCGTGGGCGGCCAGACTGTCGTAGGACTTATTGACTTCCAGCAGCAACTTCTCCGCTGCGGCCAGGTGTTCATCTGCACCGGCACTGCGCTCACGGGCGATATAATCGCGCAGATAGCTGGTCAGTTGGACTCCCTGGCTGCCGCTGTAACCTTGCAACTCGTGGGTCAGGGCAACTTGCGCCACATACTGGCGATGGGTCTCCATCAGGCTCTGGGCCTGTTCGACATAAGCCGCACTGAGTTGGCGTTG
Organism: Pseudomonas sp. MWU12-2037; assembly: GCF_023242345.1. Taxonomy (NCBI): domain Bacteria; kingdom Pseudomonadati; phylum Pseudomonadota; class Gammaproteobacteria; order Pseudomonadales; family Pseudomonadaceae; genus Pseudomonas; species Pseudomonas sp. MWU12-2037. Next base: position 460,768 of record NZ_JALLIZ010000005.1, read on the forward strand.
TTGAGTCAGGTTGTCGCGTAACTGCGGGTGATCGCCGATATAGGTCGGAATACTCTCGAGCAATTGGGTAAAGCGCACCAGGCTGTCGTTGAACGGCTGCTTGCCGTCGTCGATCTGCTTGGGGTCGTTGCTGATAAGAACCGCCAACAGTGCCTGATTGGCCCTGAGAATATGAACGTAAAGCTCGCTGGCCGCCCGGCTCAACGGCGCAGATTGGCCGGTGATGATCGTCAAGCGCTCGCTGATCGAGTGGGTGCTTTGATAGCTGATGCCGACCATGGTGAGCAACACCACCAACAACACGGCAAATCCGCCAATCACTCGCTGAAGAATGGTCATGGCTATCCTCTTTTATTTTTATACGGACTCAAGCATACGTTGCACAGAGCACCAATCTTGGCGGTTTCTTGGTGGCCTGAACGGTTATCGGCGTGTCAATGGCCAACTTTAGGCTCAGCCTGTTGGCCTCTCCGACGACCTCACTCACGTTGGTACTTTGGCAGCTTCTCGACCACCCCGGCCAATAATGGCAATATGCCGCTTGACGAGCGGTAGGGGTTATGCCGAGATAAAGGAAAATTAGGACATTCGCCATATAACCTTATGATATTTAAAGAATTTAAATGATCTTTCGTGCGACCTTTCCTCATCCCGAGTTTAGCCGTCTATGCTAAAGGCTTTGCTTTTTCTTGAGGGACGAATTCCATGGCCTCTCTGGAGCGGACAGCTTATCCGAAGTTGCCGGCGAATCTGTCGTCGAAAGAGCTTCATCAGACCTACTCGCCCTCAGAATCTGAACTCGAATGGCTCTCTAGAACGGCTAAAAGCCCTGCCCTTATCATTGGATTAGCCGTTCTGCTTAAAGTATTTCAACAGCTACATTACTTCCCCATTATCGAGGAGATTCCAGCTGAAATCGTAAATCATGTCAGGTCTTGCCTGAGTTATGGGGCGCGCATTGTTCCTCGTTATGCGAGTCCTCGAACCTTGTACCGTCATCAAACAGCCATCCGCCAGTATCTACAGATCACCCCGTTTTATGGGAGTGATGCCCTGAAAATTGCGGTGGAAGCTGCCCACGAAGCAGTAGTGATCCTTGATCAACGTGTTGACGTCATCAATGTCCTGATTGGCGAACTGCTTGAGCGAGGCTACGAGCTCCCGGCCTACTCAACGCTCAATGACGCTGCTGAAGACGCTCAAGTCGCTCTCCAGGAAAAGATCTTCAATCAAGTCGTCGATAGAGCGCCGATTGATGTGATCTACCGTCTCAGAGAGCTTCTAGACACCGATTTCGGTCGTCGCCAAAGCGACTTCAATGCCCTGAAGCAGGTCCCCAAGAAACCTTCTCGCAAACACTTGGAGATACTGATCGATCACTTAAGCTGGTTGGAGGGGTTCGGTGATCTCGACGCCATCTTTGAGGGAATCGTTGATACCAAAATTTGGTTTTTTGCGAATCAAGCGGAGAAAACGGATGTTTCTGAACTTAAGGATTGTTCGCTTCCAAAGCGTTACACCTTGATGCTGGCTCTGATCTACCTCATGCGTGTACGAGCACGTGATCAGCTTGCTGAAATGTTCATCAAACGAATCGCGACTATCCACAAACGAGCCAAAGATGAGTTGGAGCAGATTCAGGCTCGCCAACGCAAGAAACTGGAACTGCTGG
>NZ_JALLIZ010000050.1:0-1164 GCF_023242345.1 Pseudomonas sp. MWU12-2037
GTCCCAGGAAGTGGTGTAACTGAACCAACCGAAGGCGCCCTGCGGGCGAAAGAGGTTGGTCATCGTGGTTTTTGGCTAACGTTGAGTTTGCGAAGACCTAACGAACACCAGGAAAACCACGATGACCAAGTCCACTATCGCATTGACCGAGCTGGTTGAGAAAGGGGCAGACGCCGATCTGCTCAAGCAAATGATTCAGTTCGTTGCCCAGCGCATGATGGAGCTCGATGTCGAAGGCCTCTGCGGCGCTGGCTTCGACGTCAAAAGCCCAGACCGGGTCAACAGCCGCAACGGCTACCGGGATCGCCTGTGGCAAACCCGCGCCGGAGACGTCGACCTGAAGATCCCCAAGCTGCGCCAAGGCAGCTATTTCCCAGGCTTCCTTGAACCTCGGCGCACCGCCGAGAAAGCCATGGCCGCAGTGATTCAGGAAGCCTATATCCAGGGTGTTTCAACTCGCTCCGTAGACGAGTTGGTCAAGGCCATGGGCATGACCGGTATCTCCAAGAGCCAGGTCTCACGTCTGGCCGGCGAGATTGACGAGCGTGTCAACGCGTTCCTGGATCGCCCGCTTGAAGGTGACTGGCCCTATCTCTGGATTGATGCCACCTACGTCAAAGTACGGGAGGCCGGGCGTATTGTGTCGGTCGCCGTCATAATCGCCGTGGCGGTGAACACCAATGGTGGCCGGGAAATCCTCGGCATGCGCGTCGGTCCCTCGGAAGCTGAGCCGTTCTGGACGGACTTCCTGCGAAGCCTGATGCGACGTGGCTTGCGCGGTGTAAAGCTGGTGATCTCTGATGCCCACGAAGGGCTCAAGGCTGCCGTTTCCAAAGTCTTCCACGCGACCTGGCAACGCTGCCGGGTACACTTCATGCGCAACGCCATGGCCCATGTCGGCAAGGGCCAGCGCACCATGGTGGCCGCGTTGCTACGCACCGTCTTCGCCCAAGACAACCGAAGCGAATGCCATCAGCAATGGCGCCTGGTGGCGGATCAGTTACGGGAAAAGTACCCCAAGATCGCCGTGCTCATGGACGGCTGCGAGGACGAAGTGCTGGCCCACATGGCGTTCCCTAAGGCGCACCGGCAACAGTTGCACAGCACCAACCCGCTGGAACGGCTCAACGCCGAGATCAAGCGCCGAACCGAAGTCGTAGGGAT
>NZ_JALLIZ010000051.1:0-743 GCF_023242345.1 Pseudomonas sp. MWU12-2037
GCATTACGGGTTTTGTCGGCATTGACCCCGGCTTCAATAATGCCGTTGTTGGTCAGTTGCCCCCCGCTGTTCAGCGTGATGCGGTCCTTGGCCACCAGATTGTTCTGGCTGGTCAGATCGCCCTGGGTTTTAACATCCAGGGTCGTACCAGCGTACATCGGACCTTTGGCTTCAAGACTGGCGGCGTTGACATTGATCGCCCCGCTCGCCCCCGTCTCGACCATGCTCAGATGACCGTTGGCATCGAGCTGGATATCGCCACCGCTGGCGACCATCTTGCCGTCGAGCTTTACCCCCACACCGGCTTCGGTACCGACCAGCCGGATAGCCCCTGCGTACATACCGCCCAACGCCGAGGAGTCGATGGCCAGTTGCGGTGCATCCGCCGGATTGGCCGCACGCGCCGTCGCCTTGAGCGTCTTGGCATCCACATCGTTGGCACCGGCAATAATTGCCAGCTTCTTTGCATTGATCTCGGCATTGAGCTTGGCCGAGCGGGTGATGATTTCGAACTGGTCGATATTGCTGGCGTTGAGGCCGGCGCCGTCGATGGACACGCTGCCCCGATCAACCTGATACCCCGTGAGCTGGCCGTTGGTAATCACCGGCTTGCCCGTGGTCAAGGTCGCCTGCGGGGTATTGATAAAGCCGCAACCGTTGCAACTGATGCCATAGGGGTTGGCCACGATCACATGAGCCGACTGCCCCGCCACTTCGGTATAACCGCGCAACTGGCTCGGGCT
>NZ_JALLIZ010000052.1:0-673 GCF_023242345.1 Pseudomonas sp. MWU12-2037
ACCTGGCCCGTTGGGTTATCCAGTGCTGTGAGCACTTCCAGTCGCTACTGAATCTGATGCGCGAGCGATTACTGGAAAGCCCGGTGATCCACTGCGATGAAACCCGCGTTCAGGTGCTCAAGGAACCTGACCGTGACCCGACCAGCCAATCCTGGATGTGGGTGTAGGCCAGCGGTCCGCCGGACAGGAAAGTCGTGTTGTTTGACTACACCACCAGCCGGGGACGGGAGGTGCCGTTACGCCTGCTCGATGGCTATCATGGCTATTTGATGACCGACGACTATGCGGCTTACAACCCGGTGAGCGCCCAACCCGGAGTTGAGCGCTTGCTCTGCATGGCCCATGCACGCCGCAAGTTTATCGAGGCCCAGAAAGTGCAGCCCAAGGGCAAGTCGGGTCGAGCGGATATCGCGCTTGCGATGATCAAGAAGCTGTACGGTATCGAGCGCGAGCTCAAAGACGCCAGCGATGAACAGCGTTATATCGGTCGCCAGGAAAAGAGCCTGCCGATCCTGGCCCAGTCGAAAAGCTGGCTGGAGAAAAGCCAGCCGCAGGTCACGGCGCAGAACCCTCTGGGTAAAGCGATCAGTTACATGGCGAGCAACTGGGGTTGGCTGCTGCGTTACGTGGAGGCCGGTTTTTTGCCTATCGACAACAACGCCGCTGAGCGCGT
>NZ_JALLIZ010000053.1:0-673 GCF_023242345.1 Pseudomonas sp. MWU12-2037
CCCTGGCCCGTTGGGTTATCCAGTGCTGTGAGCACTTCCAGCCGCTACTGAATCTGATGCGCGAGCGATTACTGGAAAGCCCGGTGATCCGCTGCGATGAAACTCGCGTTCAGGTGCTCAAGGAACCTGACCGTGACCCGACCAGCCAATCCTGGATGTGGGTGCAGGCCAGCGGTCCGCCGGACAGGAAAGTCGTGTTGTTTGACTACACCACCAGCCGGGGACGGGAGGTGCCGTTACGCCTGCTCGATGGCTATCGTGGCTATTTGATGACCGACGACTATGCGGCCTACAACGCGGTGAGCGCCCAACCCGGAGTTGAGCGCTTGCTCTGCATGGCGCATGCGCGACGCAAGTTTATCGAGGCCCAGAAAGTGCAGCCCAAGGGCAAGTCGGGTCGAGCGGATATCGCGCTGGCGATGATCAACAAGCTGTACGGTATCGAGCGCGAGCTCAAAGACGCCAGCGATGAACAGCGTTATATCGGTCGCCAGGAAAAGAGCTTGCCGATCCTGACCCAGTTGAAAAGCTGGCTGGAGAAAAGCCAGCCGCAGGTCACGACGCAGAGCCCTCTGGGTAAAGCGATCAGTTACATGGCGAGCAACTGGGGTTGGCTGCTGCGTTACGTGGAGGCCGGTTTTTTGCCTATCGACAACAACGCCGCTGAGCGCGC
>NZ_JALLIZ010000054.1:0-658 GCF_023242345.1 Pseudomonas sp. MWU12-2037
GCCCGATAGCAGGCCGCCGCTCTGGTTGATCAGGCTATCGGCCGTCAGGGCCAACTGGTTGTTGCTGATCAGCTTGCCGGAATTGCTGTTATCCAGCGTGCGCGCCGTCAAGTTCAGGCTTTGCGCACTGGTAACCTCGCCACTTTGGTTATTCAGGTCGCGCAGACGATTGATGCTCAACTGACCATCAGTGGTGATATGGCCGGCAGCGTTGTTCAGGTCGTCGTTAGCCAGGTCGAGGGTGATCGCACTGCCTTGCAACCTGCCGCTCTGGTTATTGAGTCCGGTACTGTTGATGGTCAGACCGTTGGTGGCGCTGATCAGTCCCAGACTCTGGTTGATCAGTTGACCGTCGACAGTTAGCTCCAGCCCGGCACGGCTGCTCAGGGTGCCGGTGGTGTTATCCAGGCTGCCCGCCCGCACATCAACGGCTGCGGCGGCGATCATGCCCTTGATATTGCTCAGGGCCTGGTCGATACGCAGGGTCAGGGCCTGGTTGCTCAACAACTTGCCGCTGTCGTTGTTCAGGCTGGCGGCGGCGAGGGTAAAGGCCTGGGCGCTGGAGATTTCGCCGCCCTGGTTGTTCACGCCCTTGAGGTTGTTCAACACCAGCAGCGGCGCGTTGATCAGGCCGCCCTGGTTGTTCAGTTGACCGTGA
>NZ_JALLIZ010000055.1:0-560 GCF_023242345.1 Pseudomonas sp. MWU12-2037
ATCAGGTTGCGCAGCAGTTCCTTGTCGGTCTCGACGGTGCCGGTCTTGAATTCCGGGTCGGAGATCGAACGGGTGTACTTCAGGCCCCAGGTGGCCTTTTTCGCCACGGAAGGAATCTCGTGGTACATGTTGAAGATCTCGCCTTCATCCATGGCCAACGATTCGATGCAGTACTGGTAGGCGTGGGTGTGGATCGCCTCTTCGAAGGCCTGGCGCAGGATGTACTGGCGGCACTCGGGGTTGGTGATCAGGCGGTACACGGCCAGCACCAGGTTGTTCGCCACCAGGGAGTCGGCGGTGGAGAAGAAACCGAGGTTGCGCATGACGATGCGGCGTTCGTCGTCGGTCAGGCCTTCCGGGTCTTTCCAGAGGGCGATGTCGGCGGTCATGTTGACTTCTTGCGGCATCCAGTGGTTTGCGCAGCCGTCGAGGTACTTCTGCCAGGCCCAGTCGTACTTGAACGGCACGAGCTGGTTGAGGTCGGCGCGGCAGTTGATCATGCGCTTTTCGTCGACCGCGACACGGGCCGAGGCGCCTTCGAGTTCAGCCAGGCCTTCGGC
>NZ_JALLIZ010000056.1:0-545 GCF_023242345.1 Pseudomonas sp. MWU12-2037
TTGCTGCTGTCCAGACCACCGGTGAGCAAGGTCATCAAGCCCTGGCTGTAGAGTGCACCGCCCTGGTTGTTGATCTGTGTGCTGCGTTGCACCACCAGCGGACCGACACTGGAGAGTTTGCCATGGGTGTTGGTCAGTGTGCCTAGCAGGTCAAGCGTCACCGCCGCGCCGCCACTCAGGGTGCCGTTGCTGTTATCGAGATCGGTACCGGTGAAAGTCAGTGCCTGTTGCGCCTGGACCGTGCCGCCGTTGCTCAGGGCCATGGCGTTCAGCGTCAGCAGCGTGCCGGCGTCGATCAGGCCACCTTGGCCGTTATTCAACAGGCCGGTGACCGTCAGGCTCTGAGCGCCCGCACTGGAAAGCGTACCGGCGCTGTTATCAAGACTACCCGCCCTGATGGTCAAGGCTTGCTGACTGGCCAGTGCGCCTGCGTTGCTGTTGAGCAGCGCACCGCTGAGCGTCACATCAACGTTACCGCTACGGCTGGAAACCGTGCCGCTGTTGCGGTTATCGAGCGAGCCCGCGTTGAGCGTCACGCCCTGCCA
>NZ_JALLIZ010000057.1:0-454 GCF_023242345.1 Pseudomonas sp. MWU12-2037
TCTGGCGCGGGATATCAACACCGTGACGGCCGAGGACTTTTTCAAACCGATACAGCGGCAGGCCATCCACGTATTTGGTGGTCAGCAACATGGCCAGCACGCTGGGGCTGGCCATGCTCTTTTCAATCAATTGCGCGGGTTTGTCGGCGGTGACCGGGGCGCTTTCGCAACCTCGGCAGCCGTAGACCTTGCGAATGTGTTTGATCACGCGAATCTGCATCGGCACGATGTCCAGCTGTTCGCTGGTTTCTTCGCCGATGGTGTGTTTGCGACAACCGCAAGCACAGGTCAGTTCATGTTCGGGCAGTTCGTGGATGACTTCGATCCGTGGCAAATCAGCCGACAACGGGCGGCGCTTACCACGGCGCGGACCGGGTGCGACCACTTCCTCGTCGGGCTCAGGCGCTGTCAGTTCGACACTTTCCGGCTCATTGAACAGCGCCAGTTGTGGCGT
>NZ_JALLIZ010000006.1:0-444095 GCF_023242345.1 Pseudomonas sp. MWU12-2037
GTCGCGTCGACCAGTTGCTGGCGCAGATCAAGGCCACCACCCTCGACGCCTACAGCCATCAGGACTTGCCTTTCGAACAGGTGGTCGAAGCCCTGCAACCGGAGCGTAGCCTGGGCCATAGCCCGCTGTTCCAGGCGATGCTGGTGCTCGGCAATACCCCTCACGACCAGGTTCTGGCCCTGCCCGGCCTGGAACTGACCCCACTGCCTCAAGTCACCGGCACCACCCAGTTCGACCTGAGCCTGTCGCTCAACGACGACGGTGAAAGCATCCGTGGCCAGTTCGAATACGCCACCGATCTGTTCGACGAAAGCACCATCGCCCGCTGGAGCCGCCATCTGCTGCACCTGCTCGACGCCCTGCTCGGCGATGCCGGACAACCGCTGGCGAGCCTGCCATGGCTCGACGCAGATCAACGCGAGCAACTGCTGACGACCTTCAATCCAGCGCAAACGCCCCTGGACGAACAGCCGCAGCGTCTGCCCCAGCGTGTCTTCGAGGCCCAGGCGGCACTCACCCCGCACGCGGTGGCACTGGTCTGCGCCGGACAACCCCTCGATTACGCCGAGCTCAATGCCCGGGCCAACCGTATCGCCCACCGTCTGATCGCTCTCGGCGTGCGCCCTGACGACACCGTCGGCCTTTGCGTCCGCCGCAGTCCGGAGATGGTCATCGGCCTGCTCGGTATCCTCAAGGCCGGTGCTGCCTACGTGCCACTGGACCCGCAATACCCTGCGCAACGCCTGGCCCATATGCTCGCCGACAGCGCGCCACGGGCCCTGGTGTTCCAGCAAGGGCTGGACGAACTGCCGCTGCCCGCGGGCCTGGCGACCCTTGAACTGAACGACCCGACGCTGCTCGACGTAGCGGATCACAACCCGCAGGTGCCGGCGCTGAACTTCAGCCATCTGGCCTATGTGATCTACACCTCGGGCTCCACCGGCTTGCCCAAGGGCGTGATGGTCGAACATCGCGGCCTGCGCAACCTGCTCGACTGGTACCTCGAGGACCTGGCGCTGCATGCCGGGGACGCAGTGCTGCTGGCCTCCTCCTACAACTTCGACCTGACCCAGAAGAATATCCTTGCGCCACTGATGGTCGGCGCGGCGCTGCACCTGGCCGAAGAACCGTTCAACCCCGCGGCCATCGTCGCGCAGATCGCCGAGGCCGGCGTCACCCACATCAACCTGTCACCGAGTGCCTTCCACGCCCTGGTGGACGCTGACCCACAACAGGCCCTGGCCTGCCTGAAACGCGTGGTCCTGGGGGGCGAGCCGATTCAGATCGCCATGCTGGAAAAACTCGCCCTGCCACGCCCGGCGGTGATCAACAGCTACGGCCCCACCGAGTGCAGCGACGTGGTCGCCTGGCACACGGCGGACATGGACCTGGCGACCTACCAGGAGCGTTCGATCCCGATTGGCCGGCCGATCCGCAATATGCAACTGCATGTGCTGGACAACCACGGTCAATTGCTGCCCGTGGGGGTCCGCGGCGAGATCCATATCGGCGGCGTCGGCGTTGCCCGCGGCTACCTCAACTTGCCGCAACTGAGTGCCGAGCGTTTTATCAGCGACCCGTTCTCCGCACTGGCCAACGCCCGCCTGTACAAGACCGGCGACGTCGGCCGCTGGCTGCCCGACGGCACCCTGGAATACCTCGGGCGCAATGACGACCAGGTGAAGATCCGTGGCCTGCGGGTCGAACTGGGGGAAATCGAGGCGGCCCTCGCCGCCCTGCCTGGTGTTCGCGAGGCGGCAGTCATTGCCCGCGAGCAGCAGGCCGGACAAGCCGACAGCAAGCGCCTGATCGCCTACCTCTGTGGCGAACCGGCCAGCGCCGAGCAATTGCGCGCCGAATTGCTGACCCGCCTGCCCAGCCATATGGTGCCGAGCGCCTTTGTGGTGCTGGATGTCCTGCCCTTGACCGCCAACGGCAAGCTCGACCGTCGGGCCCTGCCGGAGCCGGGCCAGGACGCCTACGCCAGCCGTACCTACGAGGCCCCTCAGGGCCCCGTGGAACAAGTTATCGCCACGATCTGGGAGCAATTGCTCGGTCTGCAACGTGTCGGTCGCCATGACGGTTTCTTCGAGCTCGGCGGCCACTCGCTGATGGCCGTCAGCCTGATCGAACGCCTACGCGAACAAGGCCTGAACGCCGATGTGCGGCGGGTCTTCAGTGCACCGAGCCTGCGCGAGCTGGCCCTGGCCGTGGGCCAGGCCAGTGAAGCGCTGTTCCAGGCACCGGCCAACCGGATTCCGGCCGATTGCACACAGCTGACAGCGGATATGTTGCCGCTGGTGACGCTGAACGCCATGCAGCTGGAGCGAATCGTCGCCGCCGTGCCCGGCGGGGCCGCCAATATCCAGGACATCTATCCCCTGGCGCCGCTGCAGGAAGGCATTCTCTTCCATCACCTGCTCGGCCATGAAGGCGACGCCTACCTGGTGCGCTCGATGATCGAGTTCGACGACCGCCAGCACCTGGACGCCTTTATCGGTGCCCTGCAGCAGGTGATCGAGCGGCATGACATCCTGCGCACGGCCGTGCACTGGGACGGCCTGCCCCAGGCGGTGCAGGTGGTGCAACGTCACGCTCGCCTGCCGGTGCACAGTGTCACCCTCGACAGCGACAAGGACCCGCTGGAGCAGTTGCGCAACCTCAACGATCCACGGCAACTGCGCCTGGACCTGCGTCAGGCGCCGCTGATGCGTGCCTGTATCGCCCGCGATCCGCACTCCGAGCGCTGGTTGCTGGCATTGCTCAACCACCATATGGCCAGCGACCATGTGACCCTGGAAATCGTCCTGGAAGAAATCCACGCGATCCTCCACGGCCAGGGCGACAGCCTGCCGGTGCCACAACCCTATCGCGACTTTATCGCCCAGACCCAGGCCACTCCGGCTGAAGTCCATGAAGCCTACTTCCGCCGCCGCCTGGCCGATGTCGATACACCGACCGCGCCGTTCGACCTGCTGGAAGTCCAGGGCGACGGCAACCACATCGAAGAAGCCGAGGTGCACCTGAGCAGCGAACTCAGCCGGCGTATCCGGGCCCAGGCCCGCGAACGCGGAATGACCCCGGCGGTGCTGTTCCATGTGGCCTGGGCCCAGGTCCTGGCCCGCTGCACCGGCCGCGACGACGTGGTCTTCGGCACCGTGGTCGCCGGTCGCCTGCAAGGTTCGGCGGGTGCCGAACGGGCCCTCGGAGTCTTTATCAATACCCTGCCGGTGCGGGTGCAACTGGCCGCGCAAGGGGCCCATGAGCTGGTCCTGGCGACTCACCGCGACCTCGGCGAGCTGCTTGCCCACGAACAGGCATCCCTGGCCCTGGCCCAACGTTGCAGTGGCGTGGCCAAGGCCCTGCCGCTATTCACCAGCCTGCTCAACTACCGCCACCAGAGCGACGACAGCCAGTTGCAATGGCCGGGCATGCGCATGCTCGACAGCGCCGAGCGGACCAACTATCCGCTGACCCTGTCGGTCAACGACTACGGCGACGACCTCGGCCTGTTGGTGCAAAGCGTGCGGCCGGTGGACCCGCAACGCCTCTGCGCCCTGATGCAGCGTGCCCTGGAGCAACTGACCCAGGCGCTGATGTACACACCGAAAATCCCCCTCACGCAACTCGATGTGCTGCCGCCCGCGGAGCGCACCCTGTTGCTCGAAACCTTCAACCAGAATCGCCTGGACTACCCGACGGACGCCTGCATCCAGCAACTGTTCGAAGAGCAGGTGTGCTGGACGCCGGAAGCCATCGCCCTGGTCGATGCCCAGGGCAGCCTCGACTATGCCGGACTCAATGCCCGCGCCAACCACCTGGCCCAACAGCTGATCGCGGCCGGCACCCAGCCAGGTGACCTGATCGCCATCTGTGTCGAACGCGGCGCGGCGATGATCGTCAGCATCCTCGCCATTCTCAAGGCCGGTGCCGCCTATGTGCCGCTGGACCCGACCTACCCGGCCGAACGCCTCGTCGCGATTGTCGAGGATGCCCAACCGCGCTTGCTGCTGGCCGATCCGCTCGGACGCGCGGCGGTGGGCGAACTGACTGGCACGACCCGCTACCTGGCGCTCGAACAGGCCGATACGCTGACGCCGGCAGCCGACCTGGAAAATCCACGGTTCGCCGCCGGCGCCCTGACCTCGGCACACCTGGCCTATGTGATCTACACCTCCGGTTCCACCGGCAAGCCCAAGGGCGTGATGATCGAGCACCGCAACCTGGTGGCCTCGACCCTGGCCCGCTGCGCCGTCTACGCACCGAACGAAGACCGGCGCTTCCTGCTGCTCTCCTCGATTGCCTTCGACAGCTCGGTGGCGGGGATTTTCGGTACCCTGGTCAGCGGCGGCACCTTGTGCATCCCGGATGCCGAGACCGCCCGCGATCCCGAAGCCGTTGCCCGCTTCATCGATGCCAAGGCGATTACCACCCTGCTCTGCGTGCCGTCCCTGGGCCGCCTGGTGCTGGGCAGCCTGGCCAGCGGCAAGGGTCACGCCAGCCTGCGCGAGATGATTGTCGCCGGCGAAGCCTGCCCGCCGCTGCTGGTGCAGGAATGCGCCAGCTTCGAACCGGCCATCACCCTGTACAACGAATACGGTCCCACCGAAGGCACGGTCTGGGCCACGGTGCACCGCTGCTCCGGTGATGAACAGGGCACGGTGCCGATCGGCCAGGCCATTCCCAATACCCGCCTGTACCTGCTCGATCCGCAAGGCCAGCCGGTGCCCCTGGGGGTTTCGGGTGAGCTGTATATCGGTGGCGAAGGGATTGCCCGTGGCTACCTGAACCGGCCGCAATTGAACGCCGAGCACTTCCTCGCCGACCCGTTCGGCCTCAGCGACGACGCACGGATGTACCGCACCGGCGACCTGGTGCGGATGCGTCCCGACGGGGTGCTCGAGTTCCTCGGCCGTAACGACCAGCAGGTGAAGATCCGCGGCTTCCGTATCGAACCCGGTGAAATCGAAGCGCTGATGCTGACCCTGCCGGGCGTACGCGAGGCGGCGGTGATCGCTCGCGAGGATGTTCCGGGCAGCACCCGTCTGGTGGCCTATCTGAGCGTCGAGCCGCACCTGGCCGGACGCAATGCCAGCCATACATTGCGGCCTTACCTCAGCTCGCAACTGCCGGACTACATGGTGCCGTCAGCCTTCGTGCTGGTCGAGCAACTGCCGCTGAGCCCCAACGGCAAGCTCGACCGTCGCGCCCTGCCGGTCCCTGCCGCCGAAGACTTCGCCCACCGCGAGTACGAAGCGCCCAACGATGAGACCGAAACCCTGCTGGCGGCGATCTGGGCCGACCTGCTGGGCCTCGAACGCATCGGCCGGCATGACGACTTCTTCGAACTCGGCGGTCATTCGTTGCTGGCCGTGCAGGTCACCCTCCGGGCCCGCGAGACCTTCGGTGTCGAAGTGCCCCTGAGGGGCCTGTTCGAACACCCGTCGCTGCAGGCCCTGGCCGACCTGGTCACCACCCTGCAACTGGCGCAGTACGAGTCGGACGAACTGCTGGACCTGCAACAAGAAATGGCTTCGCTGTCTGAAAGCGAACTGCTCGCTATCGTCTCCAAGGATGCTTGATAAATTGAACTCACATAACGATAGTCTCGACCAGTTGAAACGTGCCGCCATGCTGCGCCTGCTCAAGCAGCGCGGCGCCACGCGGACCGTCGATACCACCTCGGACGACATGGTTGCCGTGGACCGCGACGGTCCGTTGGCGCTGTCGTTCGCCCAGCAACGCCTGTGGTTCCTCGATCAGTTGGACCCGACGGCCAGCGCCGCCTACCACATGCCGGCAGCACTGGTGCTGCGCGGCAGCCTTGACCACAACGCACTGAAGGCCGCCCTCGATCAACTGGTGGCCCGCCATGAAAGCCTGCGTACCACCTTCCGCCGTGACGGCGAGCAGCCGGTGCAAATCATCGCGCCGGCCAACTGCGGCTTCAGCCTGGCGGAGCACGATCTGCGCCACCTCTCCGTCGAGCTGGCGGCAGAACAGGCCGCCCGGTTGAGCGAACGCGAAGCCACGACGCCCTTCGACCTGCTGAACGGGCCGCTGATCCGTGGCAGCCTGCTGCGCCTGGCCGACGATGAACACCGCCTGCTGATCACCCAGCACCACATCATCTCCGACGGCTGGTCCATCGGGGTGCTGGTCAAGGAGTTCGCCGCGCTGTACCAGGCCTTCAGCACCGGCCAGGCCGATCCCCTGCCGGCCCTGGCCCTGCAATACGCCGACTACGCGGCCTGGCAACGCCGGCACCTGGAAGGCGAACGCCTGAGCCGGCACGTCGAGTTCTGGCGCAGTCACCTGGCCGGCGCCCCGGCCTTGCTTGCGTTGCCCACCGACCGGCCACGTCCGGCGGTGCAGAGCTACCGTGGCGAGACCCTGAGCTTCGATTTGCCCGTGGCCCTGTCCGCGGCCATCACCCGCTTCGCCCAGTCCCGTGCCGCGACCCCGTTCATGACCCTGATGGCCGCCTGGGCGGTCCTGCTGGGCCGGATCAGTGGCCAGCAGGACGTGGTGATCGGCACCGTGACCGCCAACCGCGACCGCCAGGACGTGCAGGCGTTGATCGGTTTCTTCGTCAACACCCTGGCCCTGCGGGTGCGCCTGGACGCCAACCCGACCCTCGACCAGGTGCTGCAACAGGTCAAGGAACTTCTGCTGGAGTCCGCCAGCCGCCAGGACACCCCGTTCGAGCAAGTGGTCGAGGCCCTCAAGCCACCTCGCAGCGCCAGCTACAGTCCGGTGTTCCAGACCATGCTCTACACCAACGCCGGCGGTGCCGGCGGGCAGTTGCAATTGCCGGGATTGAACCTGGAGTTCCTGCCGTCGCACAAGGACAACACCCAGCACGACCTGTCGTTACATATCGACGAAGGCGGCGCGAGCCTGTCCTGCAGCCTGTCGTATTCCACCGCCCTGTTCGACGCCAGTACCGTCGAACGCCTGGCGGCGCGCTTCGAACGCCTGCTGCAGTGCTTCACCGAAGCCCCGCAAACCCGACTCGGCGCCCTGGAATTGGACGCCGCCCTGGCGCTACCCGAGGTCAGCGCGCTGGTGCCGGTCCCGGCACGGCTGCCGCTGTCCTATCACCAGGAACGGGTCTGGTTCGTCGACACCTTCGAAACCGGCTACCTGTACGAGGCCAACCCGGTCTATCACAACGTCGCGCTGCTGCTGGAGATCTTCGGCGAACTGCAGGTCCCGGCCCTGCAAACCGCCCTCGACGGGCTGCTGGCCCGCCACGCCATCCTGCGCTGCCGGGTGCATTCCGACGGTGCCAGCGCCTGGCAGAGCTTTGACGGCCCGGCGAGCCTGGTGCTGGAACAGCTCCAGGGTACTCCGGGCAACCTGACGGCCCTGGCCCTGGCCGAAACCCGCCGTCCCCTGGACATGAACGGCGGCAGCCTGGTGCGTGCCAGCCTGATTCGCGCGGACGAGAAAAATGCCGTGCTGGCCCTGGCCGTGCACCACTTGCTGGCCGACCGCACGTCGATGCAATTGATCAAGCGCGACCTGCTGGCCCTCTATGAAGCCGCCTGCGCCGAGCGCGAAGCCACGCTGCCGGCGCTGTCCCTGGGTTACGGCGACTTCGCCGCCTGGCAGCGCCAGTTGCCGGCCGCCGTGCGCGAAAACCTGCGGGCCTACTGGAGCTATCAACTGCGCGGCAAGCTGCAAGCTCTGGAGCTGCCACTCAACCGCCCACGGGCGGCGGTGCATGTCTTCAGCGAAGCCACCCATGAGTTCGTTATCGAGGCGGCGCTGGTCAAGCGCCTCGGCGAGCTGGCCCGGGAAGTCGGCGTCAGTACCGACAGCCTGGCGCTGAGCGCCTTCACCGCCCTGCTGCGGCGCTATGCCGGGCACGACGAGTTGGTCATCGGCACTACGGCAGCCTGCCGCGAACCGGCCCTGCAAGACGTGGTCGGCCCGCTGGACAACCTGCTGGTGATCCGCGGTACCTGCGACAGCGACACCACTCTGCAAACCCTGCTGGAACAGACCGCCGGTACCCTGGCCGATGCGCGCCGCCATCGCCACATGCAGTTCGACCAGTTGGTACTGGCCCTCAATCCGGCCAAGGACATGAGCCGCACCGCGCTGTTCGACGTGCTGTTCAACTTCCAGCAGGTCAGTGACAGCCGCACCTTGATCGCCGGGCTTGCGGTCAACAGCCTGGAAACCAACCTGGGCTACGGCAAGAACGACCTGCACCTGTTGATCAGTGCTGGCGAGCAACACTGGAATGGTCACCTGGCCTACAACGCCGACTTCTTCGACCCTGAATTTATCCAGCAACTGATGCGTCACTACGTGCGCCTGTTGCAGGCCTTTGTCGACACCCCGCAACAGCGTGTCGACGACGTCGCCCTGCTGGATGCGGCCGAGCGCCAGCGGCAGGTCCTCGACTTCAACAATACCGAAGCCGCCTGGCCCGACAGCCTGACCCTGCACCAGATCTTCGAGGAACAGGCGCGCCTGACCCCGGACAATATCGCCGTCAACCTCGGCGAGGAACGCCTGAGCTATCGCCAACTCAACGAACAGGCCAACCGCCTGGCCCACAGTCTGCGCGACGCGGGCGTGCAACCGCAGGAACTGGTGGCCGTTGTCCTGGAGCGCTCGCTGGCGATGATCATCGCCACCCTGGCGGTGCTCAAGGCCGGCGCCGCCTATGTGCCGATCGATCCCGCTTCGCCGGCTGAACGTATCGCCTATGTGTTGCGCGACAGCGGTACCAGCAAGGCCATCGCCGGCCAGGACATCAGCCCCGCGCTGCTGGCGCTCGGCATTGAAGTCTTCGCGCCCGAATCGACCCATGCGGCGCCCCACAACGCCCGGTATTCGACCAACCTGCCCAACCTCAACGCCCCGGACCATCTCTGCTATGTGATCTACACCTCGGGCTCCACCGGCGAACCCAAGGGTGCGCTGCTGGAACACCGCAACGTCGTGCGGCTGATGCACAACAACCGCTCGGAATTCGCCTTCAATGCCGAGGATGTCTGGTCGCTGTTCCACTCCAACGCCTTCGACTTCTCGGTCTGGGAGATGTACGGCGCCCTGCTCTACGGCGGCCGCCTGAGCCTGGTCCCCGAAGCCCTGCGCCGCGATCCGGCGGAGCTGCTGGGTTTCCTCGAACGCGAACAGGTGACGGTGCTCAACCAAACCCCGTCGGCCTTCCTGCAGCTCAGCGGCGCCGCCCTGGCCCGCAGCGATGTGCGCCTGGAACACCTGCGTTATGTGATCTTCGGCGGTGAAAGCCTGGAGCTGGGCAAGCTCGACGCCTTCCATCAGGCCTTCGCCCATGTGGCGCTGGTAAACATGTACGGCATCACCGAAACCTGCGTGCACGTGACCTACAAGGCCATCGCGGCGGCGGATATCGCTGCCGGTATCTCCAATGTCGGCCGACCGATCCCGACCACCGTGGCCTATGTCCTCGACGCCCAGCAGCGCCTGCTGCCCATCGGCGTGGCCGGGGAAATCTGTGTCGGCGGCCTGGGGGTCGGTCGCGGTTACCTGAACCGTGAGCAGCTGACCGCCGAACGTTTTATCGCCGACCCGCTGCGTCCCGGTGAGCGCCTGTATCGCTCCGGGGACCTGGGCAAATTGCTGGACAACGGCGAGATCATTCACCTGGGTCGGATGGACGCCCAGGTGAAGATTCGCGGTTTCCGTATCGAGCTGGGGGAAATCGAGGCCAAGCTGCTGGCCTGTGACGGCGTGCGCGAAGCCCGGGTCCTGGCTCGCGATGACGTGGGCCAGGGCAAGCGCCTGATCGCCTACCTGATCGCCAAGCCGTCGGTCCGCCTGGAAATCGCGGCCTTGCGCAAACAACTGGGCGCCACCCTGCCCGACTATATGATCCCCAGCGCCTTTGTCAGCCTGGCGGCCTACCCGCTGACCGGCAACGGCAAGCTGGACCAGGACGCGCTGCCGGCGCCGGACCTGGATGCCATGTCCGAGCGCGGCTACACCGCACCGCAAGGCGCCACCGAACTGGCCCTGGCGCAGATATTCCAGGAACTGCTGGGCCTGGAACGCGTGGGCCGGCATGACGGCTTCTTCGAACTCGGCGGCCACTCCCTGCTGGCCGCGCAACTGGTTTCCCGGGTACGTCAGCAACTGGGCGGCGAGATGATGCTGCGCCAGCTGTTCAGCCACCCGACCGTGGCCGAACTGGCGCGGGTGGTCGGCGGCCTGCAAGCGACCGAGACCGACAGCATCGAGCCGGTCGAGCGCAGCGCGCCCTTGGCGCTGTCGTTCTCCCAGCAACGCCTGTGGTTCCTCGACCAGCTCGATCCCGGCGCCAGCAGTGCCTATCACATGCCGATGTCGCTGCTGTTGCGCGGCAATCTCGACCACGTCGCACTCAAGGCCGCCCTCGACCGCCTGGTGGCGCGTCACGAAAGCCTGCGCACCACCTTCGAACGCCACGGCGAACAGCCGGTGCAGATTATCGCCCCGGCGGACTGCGGTTTCGCCCTGGCCGAGCAGGACTTGCGCACGCTGTCCTACGAGCAGGCCAGCCTCAGCGCCTCGCGCATTGGCAACAGCGAAGCCACGGCGCCCTTCGACCTGCGCCAGGGTCCGCTGATTCGCGGGCGCCTGCTGCGCCTCGCGGATGACGAACACATCCTGCTGATCACCCAGCACCACATCATCTCCGACGGTTGGTCGGTGGGGGTGCTGGTCAAGGAGTTCGCCGCCCTTTACCAGGCCTTCAACCAGCAGCAGGAAGACCCGCTGCCGATCCTGTCGATCCAGTATGCCGACTACGCCGCGTGGCAGCGCCGCACCTTCACCGGCGAGCGCCTGGCCGAACAGGCCGAGTTCTGGCGTGGGCACCTGGGCGGCGCCCCGGCGCGGCTGTCCCTGCCCACCGACCGGCCACGCCCCGCAGTGCAGAGCTACCGTGGCGGCGACGTACCGGTACAGATCGATGCGGCGCTGTACCAACGCCTGGAGCGCTTCTGCCAGGCCCACAACATCACCCTGTTCATGGGCCTGCTCAGTGCCTGGTCGGTGCTGATGGCGCGCCTGGGCAACGAGCGCGACGTGGTGATCGGCGTACCGACCGCCAACCGCGGCCGGACCGAAACCGAAAACCTGATCGGTTTCTTCGTCAACACCCTGGCCCTGCGCGTCGACCTCGGGCAGGACCCGAGCGTGGCGCAACTGCTGGAGCAGGTCCGCCAGACCACCCTGGCGGCCCACGAACACCAGGACATTCCGTTCGAGCAAGTGATCGAGGCCTTGCAGCCGCCACGCTCCCTGAGCCACAACCCGTTGTGCCAGGTCGCCCTGTCGCTGGACAATACCCCGGCTGGCGTCGAACTGAGCCTGCCGGGCCTGAGCCTGGTGCCCGTGGCCCAGGCCCATGAAACCGCGCAATTCGACCTGATGCTGACCCTCGGCAGCAGCAACGGTACCCTGGCCGGGGTGATCGAGTACGCCAGCGACCTGTTCGACCGCGCCACCGTCGAACGCTTCGCCCAGCACTTCCAGATCCTGCTGGAAGCGATGATCGAAGATGTTGCGCAACCGGTACTCGGCCTGCCATTGCTCACCCCCGCGCAACGCCAGGCCTCGCCGGCGCTGCTACCGCCGAAAGCGACATTCGCTGTCGAGCAACTGATTCACCAGCGCTTCGAAACCCAGGCGGCCAATCACCCGCAGCACACTGCCCTGGTCTTCGGCGAACAGAGCCTGAGCTACCAGGCCCTCAACCGCCGCGCCAACGGCATTGCCCGCGCCCTGCTCGCCCAGGGGGTGCGCCCGGATGATCGGGTGGCGATCCTCTCCCTGCGCGGCGTCGACATGCTCTGCGCAGTGCTGGCCGTGCTCAAGGCCGGTGCCGCCTACGTGCCGCTGGACCCGGCCTACCCGGCCGAACGCCTCGCCTACCTGCTGGACGACAGCGCACCGGTGGCGTTGCTCGCACAGACGGCCTGCCTCGATGCCCTGCTGGCGCATAACGTGCCGGTGCTGAAACTCGACGAGTTGAACCGCGAAGACGCCGCCGCTGACAGCAACCTGGACCTCAACCCGCAGGCCGACGAACTGGGCCTGGCGCCGCAGCACCTGGCCTATGTCATCTACACCTCGGGCTCCACCGGTTTGCCCAAGGGCGTGCTGGTGGAGCACGGCAATGTCGCGCGGCTGTTCGACACCACCGCCGAGTTGTTCGACTTCGACCACAGCGACACCTGGACGCTGTTCCACTCCTTCGCCTTCGACTTCTCGGTCTGGGAAATCTGGGGCGCCCTGAGTTACGGCGGCAAGCTGGTGATCGTGCCGAGTGACGTGGCCCGTTCGCCGGATGACTTCTATGCCCTGGTCTGCCAGCAGCAGGTCAGCGTGCTGAACCAGACGCCGAGCGCCTTCCGCCAGTTTATCGAGGCGCGCGGCCGCAGCGAGGCAGAACACAGCCTGCGCGAAGTCATCTTCGGCGGCGAGGCCCTGGACTTTCGCAGCCTGCGGCCGTGGACCGCGAGTACCCCGCTGTCGCGCACCCGCCTGGTGAACATGTACGGCATCACCGAGATCACCGTGCACGCCACCTACTACCCGGTCAGCCAGGCCGAGATCGACACCGCCGCACCGAGCCTGATCGGCCCGGCGCTGCCGGACCTGTGCCTGCGCATCCTCGATGACTACCAGCAACCGGTGCCGGTGGGCGTCAATGGCGAGATCTATATCGGTGGCGCCGGGGTCGCCCGGCATTACCTGAACCGTGACGCGCTGAACGCCGAACGCTTTATCGCCGACCCTTACTCCGATGTGCCGGGTGCCCGCCTGTATCGCACCGGCGACGTCGCCCGTTACCGCACCGATGGCGGCGTGGTCTACGTCGGCCGCAACGACTCGCAGATCAAGATCCGCGGTTTCCGTATCGAACTGGGTGAAATCGAGGCGCAACTGCTGGCCTGTGCCGAAGTCCGCGAAGCCCTGGTGATCGTCCGTGAGGACCAACCCGGCGACAAACGCCTGGTGGCCTACCTGATCGCCGAAGACGGCAGCGCTCCCGAGTCCTCTGCCCTGCGCGGCCAACTGGCCGGCGTGCTGGCCGAACATATGCTGCCGAGCGCCTTCGTGACCCTCGCGGCCTGGCCGTTGACCACCAACGGCAAGCTCGACCGTACGGCCCTGCCGGCACCGGACCTGTCCGCCGCCGTCAGCCGCCACTACGAAGCACCGCTGGGGGCGATCGAAACCACCCTGGCCTCTGCCTGGCAGGAATTGCTCGGCGTTGAGCGGGTCGGTCGCCAGGATCACTTCTTCGAACTCGGCGGTCACTCCTTCCTGGTGATCAGCCTGATCGAACGCTTGCGCCAGGCCGGTCTGCAACTGGATGTGCGCACCGTGTTCTCGGCGCCAACCCTGCAGGCCATGGCCACCGTCCTCGCCGGCGGCAGCCGTGCCGAACGGGTGGTCCCGGCCAACCTGATCCCGGGCGATTGCACCACCCTGACCCCGCAGATGCTGCCGCTGGTGACGCTGAGCCCGCAGGAGATCGAACAAATCGTCTCTGATGTTCCGGGCGGCGCCGCCAACGTGCAGGACATCTACCCGCTGTCGTCCTTGCAGGAAGGCATCCTCTTCCACCACCTGTTGCAGTCCGAAGGCGACGCCTACCTGATGCGCACCGTGGTGACCTTTACCACTCGCACGCTGCTGGACAACTTCCTCGCCGCCGTGCAGGTGGTGATCAACCGCCATGACATCCTGCGCACCGCCCTGCGCTGGCACGGCCTGCCGCAACCGGTGCAGGTGGTTCATCGCCGGGCCCAACTGCCGGTGATCAACCTGGAGACAGCACCCGGTGAAGACGCCCTGGAGACGTTACGCCAGCGTACCGACACCCATCATCTGCGCCTGGATCTGCAACAGGCACCGCTGATCGCCGCGCATATCACCTACGATGCCCGGCGCGAACAGTGGCTGCTGGCATTGCTCGACCACCACCTGGTCAGCGACAACGTCACCTTGCGCCTGATCATGCTGGAGATCCAGGCGGTGCTGGCCGGCCAGGCCGACAGCCTGCCGCCGTCGCAGCCCTACCGCAATTTCATCGCCCAGGCCGCCAGCGTTTCCCAAGCCGAGCATGAGGCCTACTTCCGCCGCCTGCTGGCCGATGTCGATGCCACCACCGCGCCTTATGGCGTGCTCGATGTTCGCGGCAACGGCGCCGGGATCCAGCGTGCGGTGCAGCACTTGAGCGAAGATCTCAGTGCCCGGGTCTATCGCACCGCGCGCGCCCAGGGCGTACCGACCTCGGTGCTGTTCCATGCGGCCTGGGGCCTGGTGGTCGCGGCCACCAGCGGGCGCGACGACGGGATCTTCGGTACCGTGTTGTCCGGGCGCTCCCAGGGCACCACCGGTGCCGACCATGCGCTGGGAATGTTCATCAACACCCTGCCGATGCGTATTCGCCTGCAACACCACAGCGTGGGCGATATCGTCCAGGACGCCTACCAGCAGCTCAGTGAACTCCTGACCCACGAGCAGGCGCCGTTGGCCCTGGCCCAGCGTTGCAGTGCGGTGGATGCGTCGTTGCCGTTGTTCACGGTGATCCTCAACTGCCGTCACGGCGACCTGGTGAATGCCTCCGGGGAGAACGTCGAGGACATGGGCGAGCATGAAGGTATCCACTTCATCGCCTCTGAAACCCGCACCAACTACCCGATCGAGATTGCCGTAGCGAACGTGGCCAGCGGTTTCTCCCTGACCGCGCAATCCATCAGTGGTATCGACCCCCACTGTATCGCCGCCTATCTTGGCCAGGCCGTTGCCGAGCTGGTCGAGGCGCTTGAGCAAGACCCGGCACGTCTGGCCAGCAGCCTGGACGTCGTGCCCGAAGCCGAACGGCAACTGCTGCTCAACAGCTTCAACAACACCGCTACCGCGTTTGCGCCGACAGAGCCGATCCATGCCCTGTTCGAAAGCCAGGTCCGTGCCAATCCCGACGCCGTGGCCCTGGTCTGCGAAGACCGGCAACTGAGCTATCGCCAGCTCAACCGCCGCGCCAACCATCTGGCCCGGCAACTGCTGGCCCTCGGTGTACGGCCGGACGAACGCGTGGCCATCTGCGCCGAACGCAGCCTGGACATGATTGTCGGTCTGCTGGGTGTGCTCAAGGCCGGTGCGGCCTATGTGCCTATCGACCCGGCGCACCCGGCCGACCGCATGGCCTTCATGTTGCAGGACAGCCAACCACGCGCTCTGCTAACTCAAACAGCCCTCACCCTGCCGGCTGGCGACACGCCGCTGTTGCTGCTCGATACCGCCGAGTCGCTACGTGCCGCTGACGATGAGGCTTTCGATGCCAACCCGACGGTTCCAGGCCTGACGCCGGAAAACCTGGCCTATGTCATCTACACCTCCGGCTCCACCGGCCAATCCAAGGGCGTGATGGTCGAACACCGCTCGGTGTTCAACTTCTGGAACGTGCTGACCCGCACCACCCACCAGCATTGCCCGACACCAGCTACCGTGGCCCTTAACGCCGGGTTCTTCTTCGACATGTCGATCAAGGGCATCTCGCAGCTGTTCTCCGGCCACAAGCTGGTGATCATCCCGCAACTGATCCGCGCCAGCGGCGGCGAGCTGCTGGACTTCCTTGAACAGCACCGGGTGCATGCCTTCGACTCGACCCCGTCGCAGCTCGATACCCTGCTCTCCGCCGGCCTACTGGAACGCAACAGCTACCAGCCGATCAGCGTGCTGCTGGGTGGCGAAGCGATCAATGCCAGCACCTGGGAAAAGCTGCGCAACTGCCCGACCATCCGCTTCTACAACATGTACGGCCCGACCGAATGCACGGTCGACGCCACCATCGACCTGATCCGTGACCTCGGTGAAAAACCGAGCATCGGCCGGCCGATTGCCAATGTCCAGGTGCATGTCCTCGATACCCGTGGCGAACCTGCACCACTGGGCGTGGCCGGGGAAATTCATATCGGCGGTGCCGGTGTGGCCCGCGGATACCTCAACCGCGACGAACTGAGTGCCGAGCGTTTTATCGCCGACCGGTTCTCCGACGTCCCGAATGCTCGCCTCTACAAAACCGGCGACCTCGGCCGCTGGCTGGCCGACGGCACCCTGGAGTACCTGGGCCGTAACGACTTCCAGGTGAAGATCCGCGGTTTCCGTATCGAGCTGGGTGAAATCGAAAACGCCCTGCTGGCCGTCCCGGGTCTGCGCGAAGCGATCGTCATCTCCCGCGACGACAACCAGGGTGATTCGGAGAACCAGCGCCTGGTCGCCTATGTCTGTGGCGAGCCGGTTCCGGCCGAACAGCTGCGCAGCGAGCTGCTCAAGCACCTGCCCGAGTACATGGTGCCGAGCGCCTTCGTCCATCTGGACGCCCTGCCGCTGACCGCCAACGGCAAGCTCGACCGCCGTGCCCTGCCCGCCCCCGGCCAGGACGCCCTGGCCAGCAAGGCCTACGAGGCGCCGCAAGGCGATACCGAACTGGCCATCGCCGAGATCTGGAAAGGCTTGCTGCACCTGGATCAGGTCGGGCGCAACGACGGTTTCCTCGAACTGGGCGGCCATTCGCTGCTGGCCGTGCAGTTGCTCTCGCGGCTGCGGCGCAAGCTCGGCGCGCGAATCACCCTGCGCGAGCTGTTCGACGCACCGACCGTGCGGGGCCTGGCCTCACTGGTCAACGCCTCGGCACCGAGCGAAGCGCAATCGATTCCCCTGGCCAACCGCTCGGGCCGCCTGCCGTTGTCGTTCTCCCAGCAACGCCTGTGGTTCCTCGATCACCTGGATCACGCCGCCGGCGCCGCCTACCACTTGCCGACGGCATTGCGCCTGACCGGCACGCTGGACAAGGCCGCCTTGCACGCCACCCTGGATCGCCTGGTGGCACGCCACGAAACCCTGCGCACGCGCTTTGAACTGGTGGACGGCGAACCGCTGCAGAAAATCGCTCCGGCCGATACCCGCTTCCCGCTGGCACAAGAGGACCTGCGCGAATTGCCGAGTGATGAACGCGCGGCGACCCTGGTCCGCCTCGGTCAGGACAGTGCGACACAGTTGTTCGACCTGAACCAGGGGCCATTGCTGCGTGGTTTGCTGCTGCAATTGGCCGACGAAGAGCACGTGCTGTTGATCACCCTGCATCACATCGTCTCCGACGGCTGGTCCAACAGTGTCCTGGCCCATGAGGTGAGCGTGCTGTACACCGCGTTCAGCCAAGGCCAAAAGGACCCGTTGCCGGCACTGGCCCTGCAATACGTGGACTACGCCGCCTGGCAGCGCCAGTCCCTCGACGGCCCGGCGCTGCAAGCCCAGGTCGACTTCTGGCGCCAGCATCTGGAAGGTGCGCCGAGCCTGCTGAACCTGCCCCTGGATCGTCCGCGTCCGGCCATCCAGAGTTATGCCGGTGGGATCGTCAACTGCGCCTTCTCGCCGGCCTTGAGCGCCGACCTGCGCGCCTTCAGCCAGGCCCAGGGCAGCACGCTGTTCATGGTCCTGCTGGCCGGCTGGTCGGTGCTGATGAGTCATCTGAGTGGCCAGAACGATGTGGTGGTCGGTACCCCGGTGGCCAACCGTCAACGTCCGGAACTGGAGCCGTTGATCGGTTTCTTCGCCAACACCCTGGCGCTGCGCGTTGCCAGCGGAGCCGACACCCGTGTCGCCGAGTTGCTCGTGCGGATCAAGGACCTGACACTGGCGGCCTACAGCCATCAGGACCTGCCGTTCGAGCAGGTGGTCAGTGCCTTGCAGCCGACCCGCAGCATGAGCCACAGCCCGTTGTTCCAGGTGATGCTGAGCCTGGACAATACGCCGCCGGCACCGCTGCAACTGCCCGGCCTGCAGGTCGAGTCCCTGGACAGCGCGCACCGCACCACTCAGTTCGACCTGTCGTTGTCGCTGGTGGACACCGCCGATCACATCGGCGGCAGCCTGCAATACGCCAGCGACCTGTTCGACACCGCGACGGTGGAGGCCATCGCCGGGCTGTTTGCCAAGGTCCTGGAAAACCTGGTGGCCGGCGCGCAACAGACGATCGGCCAGGTGCTGGAGAACACCCCGACACTACCGCGTGCGGCCCATGCCGAGGCAGTCCCCGCCGCCGTTGAAGCACAGCCGTCCGAGGCTCTGCCTTACGAAGCGCCCCAGGGCGATACCGAAATCGCCATCGCCAACCTCTGGAAGGACCTGTTCAAGCTGGAGAACGTCAGCCGGCATGACGACTTCTTCAGCCTCGGCGGTATTTCGCTGATGGCGGTGCAAATGGCCTCGCGCTTGCGCAAGGTGCTCGGCAAGCCTATTGCCGTGCGCGATCTGTTCGTCGAACCGACCATCGCCGGTTTCGCCCGGACCCTGGACGGCCAGACGCGCCCCGGTCAGCACAGCAATCTGGTGCCGGTACGCCGTACCGGCTCGCAACGGCCGCTGTTCCTGGTCCACCCCCTGGGCGGCGAAGTGCAATATGTCCGTGACCTGGCCCCGGTGCTCGACCCACAGGTGCCGCTCTACGGCCTGGCCGCCAGTGGCCTGGTCGCCGGCGAAACACCCTTGTTCGAAGTGCCGGCCATGGCCGCGCGTTACCTGGCGGCGATTCGCCAGGTCCAGCCACAAGGGCCTTACCGCCTCGCCGGCTGGTCGGCCGGCGGCCTGATCGCCTATGAAATGGCCCGTCAGCTGCAAGCCGGCGGCGAGCAGTTGGAGTTCCTCGGCATCATCGACGCCTCGGCCCGCCCGGCGCCGGCCGCGCCGGAGTCCTTGAGCGAAGGGCAATTCCTGATGGCCTGGCT
Organism: Pseudomonas sp. MWU12-2037; assembly: GCF_023242345.1. Taxonomy (NCBI): domain Bacteria; kingdom Pseudomonadati; phylum Pseudomonadota; class Gammaproteobacteria; order Pseudomonadales; family Pseudomonadaceae; genus Pseudomonas; species Pseudomonas sp. MWU12-2037. The sequence continues at coordinate 18,786 of NZ_JALLIZ010000006.1, forward strand.
GCCCGGGCAGGTCGATCCGGATGTGCGCCGACAACTGACCGAGCTGGCCCAAGAAGAAGCCATCGAGGCGATGCTGGCCCTGTGCATGAGCCACCGGCTGCTGCCGGAGGAGCTGCCCCAGGACGTCGATGCCGGCTTGTTGCGCAGCCACCTCGCGGTGGCCTATGCGACGCGCCTGGCCGTCGGCGCCTATGTCAGCCCGGCCACCCCGCTCAAGGTCACGCTGTTTACCGCCAGCGGGCAGGAACGCAGCGACCCGCTGCTGGGCTGGGGGGCGTTGCTCGGGACCCCGCCAAGCGTCACAGCGCTGCCCGGAACCCACAACACACTGGTCAAGGCCCCTTATGTCAGTGCGCTGGGCCAGGCGATTTCCCAGGCGCTGAAGGCAGGTGAAGTGTCATGAATCTCAGACAGGAGCGCTTTTCATTCTCACAATGTCAGCGTCAACTAAACAGCGCCGGCTCCGCGGCGTAGGATGTCCCTGTTTTCCATTACAGACTTTTCCTACTTAACTGAGCTTAATTATCACTACTGACTGAATCGTTTTTGTGAAGGGATTCACGGGTGATACCTGAACTTCCAGGTATCAAGGCTAGAAATGGTTTGAGCGTCCCGGGGAGGCGGACGGACTTCGTACTCCCCGACGACAGGATTGCAAGCTACTTCTGATATGCAGGATCAGCATATGAACCAACAGACGAATGCCAAAGATGTAGAGAAAAGCCACATTTACCTGGAGCTGGGGAAACTGGTTTCCAGCGTCGGCAATGAAACATTCCTGACGAACATGCACCAACTGATCAACGCTTCGGTGGCGGTCAGCCGGGTTGAACTGAGCGAATGGACCGTCGACGACGCCCAATCGGCGGTTGTCGATGTCCAGTTGCTGGGCTACGCCGGTCTTGAGTTGAGCCCGCAGATGCAAGCGGTCTGCCCAACCAATGCCAAGCACCGCAACGACCATCCCTTGGTCAAGCGCGTGCTGGAAGTGGAAGACGCCCTGCTGATCCACCTCAATGCCCGGATGAAAAACGAGAAGGACAATAACTGCCTCGGCACATCCCATCAGTGCAGCCTGATTTCGCGCAAGGCCAATCGTTGCTGTGTGATTTCGCTGCACCGCCCACGGGTGGATCGCGACTTCACCCTGCAAGAGCTGTCCTTTCTGAAATACCTCTCCGAGACCTTGTTGCCCCTGACGGAGCGACATGCCCGTGCCCATCGCCAATCCAGCGCAAAAAGCCCGAGTGGGTCAAGCCCACGCAACCTGGTTGCCCTGGAACAGACGCAGTTGCAGCGCGAGTTCAACGAGCGTCTGAGTGCTTGCGAGGTCACGCTCTCGGTGCGGGAAAAAGAGGTCTGCCTGGGGCTGCTGGCCGGCGGCACCGTACCTGAGATCGCAGAAAAACTCTGCGTCAAGAACAGTTCCATCGAAACCTACCTCAAGCGTTCCGCGGCCAAGCTGGGTGTCAGCGGGCGACATGGGTTGGCCAAGTGGATGATAGGAGCATAATGAACAAATCCCTGAGCCCCTGGGTGGCCATGGCCTTTGCCCTGAGCGGCTGCTCGCTGATCCCGGACTACCAGCGCCCCGCCGCGCCAGTCGCCGCACAATACCCGCAGACACCCGCCTACGCCCCGGCTCTCTCCGGGACGATGGCCGCGGACGTGGGCTGGCGTGAGCTGTTCCGCGATCCGACGCTGCAACAACTGATCGAAAGCGCGCTGCTGAACAATCGCGACCTGCGTGTGGCGGCCCTCAATGTCCAGGCCTACCAGGCGCAATACCAGATCCAGCGCGCCGACCTGTTCCCGGCGATCAGCGCCAACGGCAGCGGCACCCGCCAGCGCCTGCCGGCCAGTCTCACGCAAACCGGCAGCGCGGTGACCAGCAGCACCTATTCGGCAACACTGGGGATCAGTTCCTATGAACTGGACCTGTTCGGACGCATCCGCGCCCTCAGTGACCAGGCCTCGTTGACCTATCTGTCCAGCGAAGAAGCCCGGCGCAGCACCCAGTTGAGCCTGGTGGCCAGTGTCGCCAACGCCTACCTGACCTGGCGCGCCGACCAGGAACTGCTGGCCTTGACCCAGGACACCCTCAGCTCCTACGAGAAGAGCCTGCGCCTGACCGAACGCAGCCAGCAAGTCGGCACCACCTCGTCCCTGGCCCTGGCCCAGTCGCGCACCTCGGTGGAAAGCGCCAGGACCAGCCTGGCGACCTTTCAGCGCCAGGTCGCCCAGGACCTCAACAGCCTGACCTTGCTGGTGGGCACAGCGGTCGCAGACACTCCGTCCAGCCGCCCACTGGCCTCCGACTGGCTCGCCGAAGTACCGGCCGGCCTGCCTTCGGACCTGCTGCAACGGCGTCCGGACATCCTCCAGGCCGAATATCAGTTGCAGTCGGCCAATGCCAGCATCGGGGCCGCCCGCGCGGCGTTTTTCCCGAGCATCACCCTGACCGCCAACGCCGGGACTTCCAGCAATGAACTGTCCGGGCTGTTCAAGGGCGGCTCGGGAGGCTGGCTGTTTCAACCGCAGATCAATATCCCGATTTTCAACGCCGGCAGCCTGCAGGCGAGCCTGGATTACTCGAAGATCCAGAAGGACATCCGCGTCTCGCAGTACGAGAAATCGATCCAGACCGCCTTCCAGGAAGTTTCCGACGGCCTGGCGGCACGCCAGACCTACAAGAACCAATTGAAAGCGCAGAACGATCTGGTGCAGGCCAACCAGGAGTATTACCGCCTGGCGGAACGCCGCTATCGTATCGGCGTCGACAACAGCCTGACCTTTCTCGATGCCCAGCGCTCACTGTTCAGCGCCCAGCAGAGCCTGATCACCGATCGGCTGTCGCAACTGACCGCCGAGGTCAATCTGTACAAGGCCCTCGGTGGGGGTTGGACGCAGCGGACACAAAAAACCTTGTAACCTTGTGAGGTCACTGATGATGGGCACATTCGAACCTGGTTCACATGTACGCCTGCGCTCGGGCGGCAAGATAATGGTGGTCAAGCACGGCTCAACGGCCGCCCATCTCCCGGAGACCCTGCTGGTGTTGTGCGAGTACCGGGCCAAGAATCGGTTGGTGCAGGGTTTCTATTCTGCGCGGGACCTGATTCTGGCGCCCAGGGAAGCGGTGCCCAATCAAGGCTGAACACGGTCCTGTAGGAGCAGGGCTTGCCCGCGAAGCTTTTGGCGGCCTCAAGTACGCCTTCGCGGGCAAGCCCTGCTCCTACAAGGTTGTGGCGTTCTCAAGATCTCATTAACTGGCCGGCATCGGTGCAGCGGCGCTCGGCACCACTTTGCGGGTCTGGGCCGCACCGGTGCTGGCAACAAAATCCCCCTGACGCAACAACACCAGCGCAATCAGCGACACCACCCCCGTGCCGACATAGAAGTACCAGGGCGAAGTAATGTCCCCGGTCAACTTGATCAGCCAGGTGGAAATCAGCGGCGCGCTGCCACCGAATACCGCCACCGGAATGTTGTACGCCACCGCGATACCGGTGGAACGGATGCGCGTGGGCAGCAGTTCGCTCATCAGTGCGTAGGTCGACGAGGCATACAGCCCGAACAGGATCGCCACCGCCATCAGCGGCCAGAAAAACGAGGCCGCCGTAGCCGTCGGCGCCGACTTGAACAGCCAGAACATCGCCAGGGTCGCCAGGGTCCCCACCACCAGCAGAAACGGCTTGCGCCCGTAGCGGTCGGTGAACGCCCCGCCGAACGGCATGACAAAGGCCGCCGAGAAGCTGGCGGTAAAGACGTAGAGCAGGGTCGTGCCGCTGTCGAACTTGAGAATGCTCGACATGTAGGTCGAGGCAAAGGTCAGTACCAGGTAGAAGATCGAGCTGTGCAGGGTGATGATAAAGAACACCAGGGCAATCGCCCGTTTCCACTGCCAGACTTCCCGCAGTGGCGCCTTCGAGGTCTGCCCGGCCTGCAGCAAGGCGATAAACTCGGGGCTGTCTTCCAGCTTCAGGCGAATGTACATCGAGATCAGGCCCAGGGGCGCCGCCATCAAAAAGGGAATGCGCCAACCCCAGTCCTGCATCAGCTCTGCGCCCAGGGTCCAGGTCATGCCGTTGGCCACCGCGCCACCGAGCAACAGGCCAAGCACCGCCGTGACCATCAGCCAGCAAGTGGCAAAGCCGCGCCGTCCTGGCCCCGCGTACTCGGAAATAAAACTGGTGATGGTGCCGATCTCGCCGCCGGCGGAAAAACCCTGCACGCAACGAATCAGCACCAGCAGGATCGGCGCGGCAATCCCCAAGGTTGCATAGGTCGGCAACAACCCCAGCAGGCAGGTGGAACCGGCCATCATCACCAGCACCGTGATCAGGGTCTTGCGTCGACCGATCTTGTCCGCCAGCGGGCCGAAGAACAGTCCGCCCAACGGCCGGATGAAAAAGCTCAGGGCAAAGGCGGCGAAACTGGCGAGCAGGCTGGTGGTGGGGTCGTCGGAGACGAAGAACGACCGGCCGATATAGACGGCGAGAAAGCCGTAGACGCCGTAGTCGTACCATTCGATCAGGTGGCCGGAAGTTGCACCGATAAACGCCCGGCGTCGTTGCCGGGCCGGGTCTGTGTGTTGCATTCCCATGGAAGGGACTCCTGTCTGATGGCTATCCGTAAAAGGGTTGTTCAGGGAACGAGGGTGTCATTGGCGCTGTGCTTCAACCACAGGCGCAGTTCGGTCTTGAGGACCTTGCCATAGCTGTTTCTCGGCAGATCGCTGCGAAAGACATACTTCTTCGGCTTCTTGAACGAGGCCATGCGCTCGACGAACCAGGCATTGAGCGACGACTCGTCAAGCGTCCCGGCGATGCGCGCGACGACGAACGCTACCACCGATTCACCCCAGTGTGCATCCGTTTCGCCGACCACACAGACTTCAAAGACCCCCGGGTGCTGTGCCAGCACTTCCTCGACTTCCCGGGGATAGATGTTGCTGCCGCCGGAAATGATCACATCCTTGGAGCGGTCGGTGAGCGTCAGGTAACCGGCCTCGTCGACAAAGCCCACGTCACCGGTCAGCAGCCAGCCTTCCACCAGGGTCTGGCGCGTTGCGGCCTCGTTGCGCCAGTAACCTTGCATGACGGTGGGCCCGCGCACGGCGATTTCGCCCATCTGACCAACCGGCAGCGGCCGGTGCCCGGGATCGAGGATGCGGATTTCCACGCAGGACTGGGCGCGGCCCACGGACGCGGTCAGCGTCGCCCATTCGGGGTGTTTGCGATCGGCAATCACCTGGCGGGACAAGGCACTGATGGTCATCGGGCTCTCGCCCTGGCCATAGATCTGCACCAGTCGTGGCCCGAAAGTAACGAGGGCCTCCTTCAGGTCCGCCTGGTACATGGGAGCGCCACCATAGACAATCGTCTTGATGCCCTCCCCGCTATAACCTTGACGGCGGGCCTGCTCGACCATGCGCTTGAGCATGGTGGGCGCCGTGAACAGACTGACATTGCCCAGCCAGTTCGCCAGGCCGAACAGCTCATCGGCCCTGAAGCCACGGGACTCAGGGACCACATGGCGCGCGCCACGGCGCACGTGGATAAAGTTGTAGAGACCGGCACCATGGGACATCGGCGCCGCATAGACCACGGCATCCTCGGCACTGACCGGGTCCACATCCAGCGGATAGCACAGCGACATGGCCATCAGGTTGCCATGGCTCAGCATCACGCCCTTGGATCGACCGGTGGTGCCGGAGGTGTAGAACAACCAGGCCAGGTCATCGGCATGACGCAGACAAGGGGTATCCAGCGCCGTCGAAGCCACCGGCTCGAACTCGCCCATGTCTTCCCGATCCAGCTCTCGGCAACCCGGCAGCGGGATATCGGGCGCGAACACCTCGCCACCGTCAGTGAAAATCAGCCGGGCCTGTGCGTTCTCGACGATCCAGCTGACCTCGACAGGGTGCAGCTTGCAGTTGATCGGCACCGCCACGGCGCCGACCCACCAGATGGCGTAGAGCAGCTCGAGGTATTCACAGCAGTTCAGCATGAACAGGGCGACACGATCACCAGGGACGATCCCGTGCTCGTTGACCAGATACGCGGCCCGGTGCCGAACCAGGGCCACAAAGGCCCCATAGTTGGCGACCTGCCTCAGCCCCTCGAACAAGGCGGGTTGCTCCGGACAACGCAAGGCGGTGTCTTCCAGCCAGTTGGCGATATTCATGCTCAGCTCCTGCGTGCCTGAAGAACCGAAGCGTAGTTGGCGACCGCCATGCCCCCCATATTGAATACCAGACCGAACTCGGGATTCTGGGCCGCGAGGCCAATCGGTTCGCCGGTCAGTTGTCGAAATGCCAGGGCATGCATCGAGACCCCGGTCGCGCCCACCGGGTGTCCCTTGGCCTTGAGTCCGCCGGACAGGTTCACCGGCAGCCGCCCACCCGGGCGCACGGTGCCGTCATCCAGAGCACGATGCCCTTCGCCCCGGGGCGCCAGGCCCATGGCTTCGTAGATCAGCAGCTCGGCGATGGTGAAGCAGTCATGGACTTCGGCAAAGCCGAGGTCGCCGAGGGTCACACTGGCGCTGCGCAGGGCCGAGTGGATCGCCCGCTGCGGCCCTTCGAAGGCGAGGATGTCACGGCGGGCTATCGGCAGCAGATCATTGACCTGGGCGGTCGAGCGGATCCGCACCTCGCGGCGGAACTGCTGCGCGCGCCGGGACGAGGCCAGCACAATGGCCGCCGCGCCGTCGCTGATCAGCGAACAATCGGTCAGGCGCAGCGAGGGCGCGACATAGGGATTGCTCCGGGAGACGTTGTTGCAGTGTTCGAAATCCATCACCCGATGCATCTGGGCCAGGGGATTGGCCATGGCATTGGCGTGGTTCTTGGACGCGATGGCGGCCATGGACGCCATGGGGCAGTGGTAACGCTGGCGGTACTGCTGCGCGGCAAGGCCGAACAGTTGCGGAAAACTCAAGCCCGCCTCCTCGCTATCGTTCTGGTACCCGGCACCGGCCAGGGCCTTGGTGACCTCGGCCGTGGAGTTGCCGGTCATCTTCTCGGCGCCCACCACCAGCACCAGCTCGGCGGAGCCCGAGAGAATCGCGTTGATCCCCGCCTGGATCGCCGCCGAGCCCGAAGCACAGGCGTTTTCACAGCGGGTGGCGGGTTTGAAGCGCAGCCCCGGGTCGGCTTGCAGCAGCAACGAGCTGGCAAAACCGTCCGGGACCAGGCCCGAATTGAAATGCCCAAGGAATAACGCATCGATCTCCGAAGCCGAGATCGCGGCATCCGTCAGCGCCTGACGGGTCACTTGAACGATCAGATCTTCCAGGGTGGAACCTTCAAGCCGGCCAAAGCGCGAGTGGCCGGCCGCAACAATGGAGACACAATCATGAATCATGGTGATTTTCTTCTTGGCATGGATCAGGCATTGCTTACAATGGCGCATCGCCGGTATCGCTCGCCAGTTAGTACAACTACCTACCTGGGTACGTAGCGATTCCGGGCCGGAAATCGCCAGTATCGGACTTACCTTGAGGCAGGATGCCAATGACCGTCTTCACACAACAACTGAAAGACCTTCAGCGCCTGGCCTTCATGGTCTCGCCCGCAGCGCAATTGATCACCGGCAATCGCCTGATGCTCGATTGCAACGAGGCCTTCCTGGAGTTGTTCGGTTACCCGCGCGAAGAGCTGCTGGGGCAGTTGACCCTGCTGATCTACCCGTCCCAGGCCGACTACAAGACCATCGGCAATCGCAGCCGCAGTTGGCTGCGCCGCAGCAAGAGCGGCTCCTACGCCGACGAACGTTTTATGCAGCACAAGAACGGCGAGGTGTTCTGGGCCAGGTCCCAGGGCTATACCCTGACTCCGGACGATCCGTTCAAGCTGATGGTCTGGCACTTCGAACGCCTGGATCGGGCACACCACGCCACGGTGGACCTCACGCCGCGGGAACGGGAAATATCGATGCATATCGTCAACGGCCTGACCTGCAAGGAAGTAGCCCGCAAGCTGGCGATTTCCCATCGGACCGTGGAAGTCCACCGTGCCCGCCTGATGAAAAAGATGCAGGCCAAGAACAGCGCGGACCTGGTGTCGAAGATCATCTTTGTCGATTGAGGCAAAAGTCCTTCGGATTTTTTTCGAAAGCGGCTCAACCAACGGACGTCGAATTGGTCAACTACTTGGACTACCACTGAACGGAGCTCCTTCATGGGCATGCCCCCATCAGCCCAGATCTTGCTGTAAGACTGGAGCGCGCTGGCATCAGTACTGCACGTCTCTGGCTGAGTATTCAGGCAGACGGTGGAGCATCGAGAACAGCCCACTATCGAACGTTATACCCAGGCGGGCTGATGCAAAGTTGGGGGCAACCTGCGCTCAGATCGTTCCCGGCGTTGCGGGAACGATCTGACAAAACCAGGCCCTAGCGCTTGGCCAGTTCCATGATCATGCGGCTCAGCAGATAGATCCGGGGCGACACGCTTTCCACCTCGGCGTATTCCTCGGGGGTATGGATATTACCGCCGACAATGCCGAAGCCATCCAGCGTCGGCGTGCCCACGCCCGCCGACAGGCTGGCATCCGCCGCCCCGCCGCTGCCCTCGATAGTCAGCTTGCGGCCCAGCTCGCCGTAGATCCCCTGGGCGATGGCCACCAGCGCATCCGACTCAGCGGTTTCCGGCATCGGCGGCAAACCGCGCAACAGGCTGGTCTTGACCTCGGTTTCCGGAATCAGCTTGTTGGCCGAAACCCGTGCCAGGTCCTTCTCGATCCGATCAAACTCCTCCGGCAATGCCGCCCGCACATCGGCCTTGGCGGTGGCCTGGTCAGGGATCACATTGATCCGGTCCCCGGCCTTGAGCACGGTGAAGTTGATGGTGGTCTTCTTCTCTTCATCGCCCAGCTTGCTCAGTTGCAGGATCTGGTGGGCTGCTTCCATGGCCGCGTTGCGTCCCAACTCCGGTGCCACGCCGGCGTGCGCGGCCTTGCCCTTGATCTCGACTACCGCGGTGGCGCTGCCCTTGCGCCAGACCACCAGGCCATCGGCCGGACGACCGGGTTCCAGGTTCAGGGTGACGTCGTGGGCCTTGGCGGTGTTCCGGATCAGTTCGGAGGCGATCTCCGAGCCGGTTTCCTCGCTGGCGTCGAGCAGGAAGGTGATTTGCGCGTAGTCCTGGAAGTTCTGGTTCTTCAGCACTTTGAGGGCATAGATCCCGGCGACGATGCCACCCTTGTCATCCATTACGCCAGGGCCGTAGGCGCGACCGTCCTTGATCTGGAATGGACGCTCGCTTGCCGAGCCTTCCTTGAACACCGTGTCCATATGCGCCATCAACAGGATTTTGGCCTTGCCGGTGCCCTTGAAGGTAGCGAGTACGTGGCTGTTACGGGCGTGTGCGTCGGGCACCAGTTCAATGGTCGCGCCGAGTTTTTTCAGCTCATCGACGGCGATATCGCGCACCTGGGTCAGGCCCGGCTCGTAGCCGGAACCCGAATCGATATTGACCAGGCGTTCCAGCAGCCTCAGGGCTTCGGCCTTGTACTGTTCGGCGTCGGCCTGGATTTGTTTATGGGGTTCGGCGCTCCAGGCCGGGGCGGTGAAACCGCAGGCGAGCGCCAGGCCGAGGGTGGTCGCCAGCAAGGTGCGGGGGAGATTGAACGTCATGAACGGGTCCTTGTTTTTTATTGGAGTGTTGCGTGTTGCTTGTCTACCGGTTGCTTCATCCTCGCTACATCTTGATGCCCGTCAGGGTGTAGCACATTGGCACAGCCCAATAGCCGTCTTCATAGATGTCATAGATCTCTTCCCGGTTGGAGTGCGGGTACTCCGAGAATTGACTGATGCGCAAACCGGCACTGATCGTGCCGGTGATGATTTCAGTCAAGGTATGAGGATGCCAGTAGCTACTGATGCCGTTGGCCTCGGCTTGGCCTTCGTAGACGATGGTTTTGTCTTCAACGATTGGGCCGGTCTGGAAGTAGGAGCTGGAGATTCTCCACGGGTCGGTAGACTCGGGGTCCAGCATCTCCAGAAAGGGATGGGTTTCGTAGATCACCAGCGTGCCGCCCGGCCTGAGCGTCTTCGCTGCGTGGACGAAGAACGCCTTGATGTCTGGCATCCAGTTCAGGACGCCGATGGTGATCAGGACGATATCGAAACTTTCGTGAAGATCGGCCGGTAACTCATGCACATCGGACTCGACGAATGTCGGTGTATGTGGGGATCGTGCCGTCAGCTCACGGGCCTGATCCAGAAAGGCCGAGGCCTGGTCCAGCCCCACGACGGTTCGGGCACCCAGGGCAAATAACGAAAGTGATTCGCGGCCGTTGTTGCAGCCCAGTTGGATAACGTCCTTGCCGGCGATACCGACCTCACGCAAGCGCTCGGTCAGGGTTGCATCCAGGCATGAAAAGTCTGGCATGTCGACAGATTCGAGGAGAGTCGTCCAGGCGCGGCTGGTTCTGTGGTGATCGGCGGAGGCGTTCCAGGCGTCTCGATTGCTGCTGATGACGCTCTTGGCGGATGACATGTTCTAGTTCCCTTAGAATGATTCTTCGTCTGCAATAAATCTCGACCGGGCTGTCTTGCCTGAGTCTTACGCAATGCTCATTGCGTCTAATACAGAGTTGAACGATCTTCAAAGCGTACGTGAATTGGCGGGTACAAGGAAGGCAGCAAGATTTGCGTTGGCCTTAAACGAAAAAGAGATCAAGCAGCCAAATACTTGATCTCTCTGAGTGGGGAAACGGGAGCAGATTTATTTGCTCACAGCCTCAATCAATCGACAGTTTGTCCACTGCGTGAGGACAGCTGATTGGACGGGGCCGCACCCTCAAGCAAGGCGTCCACCACTGCACGCGCCACCTCCACCGAATGCAGCATGCCCCAGAACAACGCCCGCTCGACGGGGTTGGTATGCAGGCTGATTTCGTCGCCATTGAGCTCCGCCGTTTCGAGCAGATTGGAAACGTAGGTCAGTGCGTCCTGGGCGTTGATGCCTGGTTGGATGGCGAACAGCGTAGGCTTGTACGGGGCTTCGGGGGTGACGGGTTTGGAGCAGGTGAACGCGAGGGTATCGAGCAACCGGGGTGTGCTTGCCGGGGCCGGCTCGGGTTCGTTGGAAAGTTTGCGCAGGTACATCGCCCTGTCGGCGGTACTGAGGGTTTTGCGAACACCCGGCGGATCTGGAGTGATTTTCTTGGTCACGGTAAAGCTCCTCTGTTAAGAAAAGGAACTCGTCACCCCACGCTGCAAAACGAAAGGTGGCAAGCTGTACACAGGTTTGCAGACCGGAACAGAGGACCGGCAGGCCGAAGCCTCCTGCGCACAGCTCGCCATAACGCGAGCACAAAAACCGCTTTCGCGGCGCTGTGCGCCTCTGTAGTTCCGGGCTGCAAAACCCGAGTCGCTGAATTTGCAGCGACAGCCGAACTGTAGCCCTGGCGTTTGGCGCACGCAATATTCTCCCATGCCTGTAGCGCGTGGGAAATATGAGTTTTTTCGGCAGTCCATTTCGCGTATTGATTGAGCGCTACTGAGCCGCGCGCGCTAAAGCGAAGACCCAAGCCTTACCCCATACTGATGAAAACACGTCGATCAGCAACGGAGGATGTCAGGAAAGCAGGCATCGGAAGAGAGTTAAGTGCCAATCAAATGCGTCCCCTTTTCCGAGGTACATCTGCGAGGCGGGATAAGCGCTTGATTGAATCGCTCCCGCACTGCACGCGGGAGCGACCGGAACCTTACTGAGCCTGGATCAACTTGCTTTCGCTGACACCGGCACGGCCGGTTTTGTCGTCGACAACTTGCAGGTTGTTGCGGGCCTTGATGAAACCTACTTTCACTTCCTGCCAGACAAAATAGTTCTTGCCGGCTTCAGCCGTAAGTTTCAACTCGGAATCGTTTTCTGCCGAAGACACCAACGTCTGCTGGCCCGCCGGGACAGAGAGCATCAGGTAAGACTTGGCAACGGTCTGCCCTACTGGCTTACCGTTGAGCGCGACGGGCATTTTCACGCCGGCGCCCATGCTTTCGTTGCGATAAACGTAGATGTTGGCTTTGTCGGGGCTGACCTGAAACGTCTTGGCTTGAGCGTCCTGGTTGTCGTCAGCCATTTTTACCGAAGCGCAGCCAGCGGTAAGGGCGGTCAGTGCCAGCAAAGCGGTGAAGGTGAACTGCTTGAACATTGTGTATCTCCATTTTTTGATGAGTCCAACGAACCGTTATCGGCAGCGCTCGACAAAAGGCAATGAGCCATCATTGAAAAAACGGAAATAATTTCATCAGCGTGTGATGCCAGTGCCGCTAAGGAAACTCCGAACAAGCCCCCAAACGTGCTGAAATACAGTCTCATCAGCAGAGTCTGCTCATCGCCTCCTTTACCGCGAAAACGTCCCAACGAGGCATCCAAAACAGCACCGCTGGCGAGACAAACGATTCCCACCAACCGGCAGATGGGAAAGCCCAGCCCGGCTTTTTGCCCACGAGAGCACTGCGACTCAGTTGGGGAAAGCACTCATGAAGATGCCCCAGCATGTCGTCCAAAGGCAGCATTGTCCGCCGACGGAACTCAACCACCATCTGTTCTTCACTCGGTGTCAGCTTTGCGCTACGCGGCCGGGCAGGCCCCATTCGCGAGTCCTTGGTTGTTGACCGTGAGCGCCATTTGGCTACGGTCTTTACGTTCAATCTGTAACGGGCTGCAAGCTTGCGATTCGACTCTTGCGACGCTTGGAGCTCGACTCGAATTCGCGGCGTTGTCCGGGCTGAACCATGAAGACGTCCTTCCATAATGCATCCTCTTGCTCTGCCATTCGGGACGGATTTATTTTCTGTTCATTTACTGCCGCGCCTTGGCGCCCACCGAAAAAAAAATCAAATAAATCTGAGAATCATCTGGCCGGCCTCCCCACCTCACGGAGGTGGCGCAAAATTCAAGGTGCGAACTTAGTCTTTTGCTGTGAGGAGGCCGTGATGAAATTCTGTGGCATAGACCTGCATTCGAACAATAGTGTTGTGGTGGTTACCGACGAAATGGACCGGGTGCTGGTCAGTCGACGGTGCCCCAATGAGATGACGCCAATCCTCTCGCTACTCGAGCCTCATCGGGCCGAACTGGTCGGTGTCGTGGTTGAGTCGACGTACAACTGGTACTGGTTGGTCGATGGCCTCAAGGCGGCGGGCTTCGAGGTTAAACTGGCGAACCCCGTGGCGATGAAACGCTACGACGGTTTAAAGCATTCCGACGACAAGGATGATGCGGCTTTCCTGGCACATTTGCTGCGGCTCGGGATTTTGCCAACGGGGTACATCCACCCGCCGCAAGAACGAGCGCTGCGAGATTTGGCGCGTAAACGCATTCAGTTGGTACGCAGTCGGACTCAGCACATTCTGGCCGTCGAGAACATCATGACGCGTCAGTTTGGCCACCGGTTGAGCTGCAATGACGTCAAAGGGCTGTCAGCCACATCCGTGGACAGGCTAGGCCTGTCAACGGATGTGGCGCTGGCGATGAAAGCCAATGTTGCCATCATCCAGGCGGTGCAGGCTCAAATTGATTTTCTTGAGGACCGATTGCTGCAGGAAGCCAGTCTGCGCCCAGAGTTTTCCTTATTGAAAACGATGCCCGGGATTGGCGAAGTTCTGGCTACGGTGATCATGCTGGAAACGAGAGATATTGAGCGCTTTGCCGACGTCGGCAACTTCGCTTCTTATGCCCGATGTGTAAAGAGCGCGCATTACTCCAACGGCAAGAAAAAGGGCGAAGGTAACACCAAGAACGGCAATGCTTACTTGATCTGGGCCTTTATCGAAGCGGCGAATTTCGCTCGGCGTTTCAGTGATGATGCCAAACGCTTTTTCGAGAAAAAGAAAGCCAAGACCAATGCTGTGGTCGCCACGAAAGCGCTGGCTCACAAGCTGGCTCGGGCGAGTTACCACATTCTGAAGGAGAAACAGCCTTTCGATGCTAAACGCTGTTTCGCCTGAGGAGCGAATTAAGGTGATGGCCGGCCAACCAAAAAGGGACTGGGCGCGAACCATGAAATCTGAGTGGCGTCCGGCTGTCACCGCCTGAGTGTGTTGTAACCGGGTCGTCTGCCAAGTGAGCCCGCTGGGACTGGACGTGCTTTGCACGAGCCACAGTTCTGTGACACGTTTTGGACACAATGGCGGCACCAACGTTTCTCTGGGGCAGTTCTCTGCCAGGGCGGTGCATGCAATACCGCTACCGCTTGATCCACATGGGTGTCAGGCACGACTCGGTCGTAGCCAATGACGAGGAAACGGATTCGACGGGTTCAACCAGACAGGTCGAGAAAGAGGGAAAACTCTGCAGTTAAAAACTGCAGAGCGAGTTGGCTTTTAGCCTTGACTTGAGACCGGCTAATGGGTGCCCCCTTTTTCCAAACTCATCACTTTTTCTCCTCCCGAATATAAGATCTAAATTTATTCCGCCCTCCCTCCTCTAGGTGAAGCCTCTCACATTTCGGACAACGATATACTGTAGTTGATTTTGAATCTATAGCATTGTAAAACTCACCCTCCGAAAGCCCGCCTTTTGAAACCAAATCCCCCACTTCTTCAATTACCCGATCAGGAACAAGAGTCAACTCACTCTCCGATGTGCCATTGGAGAGATTTATTACATACCCACACACACATGCAAATTTAGGCATACGACACCACCTCAAGGACGATCAAATCGAATAACACTTCCATCGGCCTTTTGAAAAAGGATAGTTTTTATACTTTGAGCATTTGTTTTGCCCCACATACGGGCAGCGATAGAGGACATGTCTGTGCTTTCTATATCCGCTTGGACCAAAACACCAACCGCTTGGTCTGCCTTTTTTTCAATCCCTCGGAGGATCTTATCAGGAGCAATATTTTCAGGGGTATACACATCCACATCCCCAATACCTTCAACGAAGAGATCGGCAGTTCGCACCCCCTCAATACCTTGTGATGATGCTGTAGCCTGATGGGTGACATGGTAGCCGAGATCGGACAATCCTTCCCCTGCTCGAATTTCATTTGCGTCAGGTACCGCGCCGGCCTCAGTCTCGACCCTACCCGCGACCTCAACACTTTTCTCACCCGACACCTCAACAACCGAGGTGCCGCTGGGCGTCTCGGCAATTACTTCGGGGGCGGGATTCTCACCGATACTGAACAGCCGTCCTGCATTCGGCAACGAGGCAAGAGCTTCCTCCAAGGATATTTCCAAGACGGCGGCACTCCTACCCACAACACCGCCCATTAGCGCCGCCGCCAACAAGGCAGGCTGACTGAACGGGTTCTTGGACGGAGTCCCACCTGGACCGCCCGGATTACCGAAGCCTGACGTAGGATCTATCGTAGCGCTATCTGCATCAGGATCGCCCCCGCCCTTCTGCGTGGTGGGATGCGAGAGCGCATACGCCTTAGCGAATAGCTCCACAAGATGAAGCTGCTCGTTGTACTTCTCCCCATACCCACCAATCATGCTCCCCGTGGCAGCATCGCCACCGGCCAGAGACGCAGAAAGCAGCCCGATAATCTGGGCAGTCGCGATCTTGTCCTGACTCCCCTGCTGGCTCAGGTCACCGGATGCAAATTTATCACTGACGTATTGCGCCAACAGCCCGTTGGCAATAGGTGTCAGCCCTTCAGCAACACCGCCCGCAATTGCCCCACTGGTGAAGTCATGTCCCTTGGCCACCGAGATCAACCCACCCAACATGGCGTGGAGCATCATTGTCGTTGCGGTGCCCGAATCAACACCCAGGGTTTGAGCCAGATCACCCACACCTCTGTTGCCGGCCGCAGCGCCAAGATCAATACCCTCGTTGATCAACGCACTGCCCAGGTTGCTGCCAAAGCTGCCGCCATTGATGGCCGTCGAGATTCCACTGCTGATTACCGCATTCGCGCCGCTGCGCAAAGCAGTATCAGCCGCGTTGCTCCAAGTCAGCATCTGGCTGGTGTAACCCGGATTCTGGACCGGTCCCAATGTCGTGACCTGAGAACCACCGCTGGTTGCACCTGCCACGGGCTTGAACCAAGTACTGTCGGCGTAGCTTATGGCGCCTGCCGTCAGCCCGCCTATAGCAGCATTTTTCAGGCTGTTGGCACTGAAGGTGTCACCCAGTGCGGCACCCAGATTCCCTTTGTCGTTTATGATGCTGACGGCACCAGTGCCGGCCAGAGAGGTCAATGTCGCCGTCAGCGCCACGTTAGCCCAGCCCGCAGACGCAGTCCCGACCGCCGTCCCCGCAGCCATCATGGCTTCGCTGCCTCCAGCCGCCAGCGCCGCGCCACTACCCGCTTGAGCGCTCGCCCCGGCCATTGTTCCTATCGCACTGCTCGCAGTCCCCGCCGTCAGTACCGTGACAATGATGATGATCGCCAGCATTGCCCCCTGCCCAAGGCCGGAATGGCTGTAGCTGTAGGAGTCGTGCATCTCCTTGATCTGCCGCCAATCCACATCACCGCGCTTCTCGGCATCCTTGAGCCAGGCCAGTTGCGGGTCGGCCTGGACCATGGCATCGATGGCCTGGCTTACCGTCTGTTCGTTGACCTGCTTGACGTCGATGTGCAGCCCATCGACCGCCTTGATGACCAACTGCCCCTTGGCCGACATCTCGGTCTGCTTCAGGGTTTCGTCGGTGCTGCCGCTACCGCTCATGCTGGTCCGGGCAAAGCCGTTATCACTCTTGCTGTGGTCCTCCTTGTGCAGATCCTTCACACCTTCGAAGGTGATGGTTCCACCGCTCTGCAAGGTCAGGTCCTTGTTACTGTCCAGCCTGGCGACCTGATAGCGCTGGTCGCTGCCGCTGATCAGGCCGATATCGCCGCCGGCCTTAATCTGGCTACCGATGTTGGTGACCTGGGTGACCTCGTCGTGCCGTGAGTTATCAGTGTTTCTCTGGTCATACAGCGAGTAATCGGTGTTCTGCGCGGCGAGCACATTCAATTGGCCCCCGGCTACCAGAAAGGCGTCATTGCCGGCGCTGACCTTACTGGAAACAAGTGCCATGTCTTGGCCCGCACTGAGCCTGAGATCGCCTCCGGCGTTGACGCTGGTCGATACCTGCGCAACGTGGTCTTTTTGCTCGGTGAGGCGGCTAATCTCGTAATCGAAGTGACTTTCGTCCGCCGCCGAAGCCAGGACCAGGTTTTGCGCGGCAGTCATGGCGATATCGCGCTTGACATCGACTTGGCTTGCAATCACAGCCAGATCACGCCCGGCTGTAAGACTCAGGTCACGTCCGCTTTCAACACTGCCAACGTTTTGATGGACACTCGTACTCCGAGCGCCCCAAAGATCGCTGTTCGTGGCGGCTGCGGAGGTAAGGCTGATGTCACGGCCTGCATCAATCTTCGTGTCAGAGCCACTTTGCAGCACACTGCCAATGTTGTTGACGTCACGCCCCGCGCTGATGCTTAGCGTGTTGGCCGCTTCAATGCGTGCAGCGTTGTCGACGACATCCACACGATGGCTGTAGACATTATCGATACTGAGGCCAACGTTGTTGAGGCTTCGTTCGTTGGTGACGTCGCCCGCGACCGCTGTCAGGCCAACATCACGCCCGGCAATGATGCCGCCAGCCCTGTTCGTCAGGTTGTTGCCGGCGAGCAGGTCGAGACGCGCGTAGGCCTGTGTCAACCCGCTGTTGGCCAGATCGTTGCCCGCAGCAGCCGACAAAGTGTTGTTGGCATGCAGAGTGCCACTGTTGTTGAGGTCCTGACCGGCGATCAAGTTGACGTCGTTACCCTCGATCAACGCGCCGTTGGGGCCCAGGCGATTGTTGGCCTGTGCCAGGTAGAGCACCGGCACCATGACCTCCTCACCATTCACCACCTGTTTTTCCATCCAGACGATGTCGTGAGTCAGGGCCGCGACCTGCTCGCTGGTCAGGCTGACGCCGTAGCTGAGGTTAAGCTGCTTCTGGCTGCTGATGGCGTTGTCCATCAGGTACTTGAACAGGGCTTCGTCCGAGGTCTGGCCATCGATGAAACGTTGCCCAGTACGGGCGACTACCGCCTGCTCAATCAGTTTCTGCTCATAGAGACCATCGCCCAGACGTTTGGCGCTGGTATCCGGGTTGTAACCCAATGCAGCCAGCAGATAGTCCGAGCTCATGAATTGCTTGAGGTCGGTCAGTGCCGGGTTGGTTTCGATCAGGTACTTCTGCGGACGGGTCCGGCCCGAGGTGTCCGGTAGCCCCTGGACGCGGGACAAACTTTGGTTGCTCGCGGAGGCGACCGTATCATCGGCACTTATCAGTTGGGCACTACTTGCCTGCTGATTTAACGGGATCTGCTGACGCGGTGCGAAGCTGATTGAGGAGCTACCAACACTCCAATTTTGCGACCCCGTGTTAGCTTGGTTTGCTGACTGAACGGACCCGCTTTGCCCACTCAGACGAAAAAGTCCGTTGGAACCGCTTGGAAGCGTAAAGCCAGGTAAAGACAACGGGTTGATTTGTTGCTGAGCCAAATCAGGAGGCAGCTGTGGATTAAGACTAATGACAGTTGTAAGGGTTTCCTTGTTCACACCTGTATCTTGTGTACTATTATTGCCTCCAGCGAACGCAATATTGTTATATAAAACACCGTTCTGAATTGTGTTTTTTGCATTAATCTCTACAGCCTGCCCCGCTTGAACAACGGAGGGCACGTTTCCGCCACGTGCATACACTGTGGATACGCTTTCAAGCTGAAAATTTGTGATAAATGCTGGAACCGCAACTTCCGGACCAACGCCAAATTTTGGGTTATACAGTTCCAAATTGGCATCCTGACCAAAATTGATTCCATCAACATTAACTGCCGCATCACCAGAAACAGTAGTATAAGAATGATACAGGTACTGAGTTCTTGAGTTTCTTTCCGCATAAACCGTTAACGCCCCACCATACGGAGCCGTATACGGGCCCAGAACAAGATCATTAATAACCGAAGGATCCCCTGTACTTATATAAGATCTGGTGCGGGTAAAATCCCCCGACTCTATTGATGTATTTTCAAACGAATCGACATTCAGCGTTATATTCTTCCCCGCAGAAATTACAGATCCAAAATTTGAGAAGACGGCAGCGTTCACCCCAAAATTCCCGCCAACCGAGACCGACGACACATTTCCTGTAACCGTTGAATCAGACCTTCCAGTCTCGACCACTTGAAACACAAGTGGAGGTGGGGAGTCGTAAGTAGAAGTATCATTAGCAGGATAAATCGTTATATCGCCTGATATTATTTTTTCCTGAGCCTCAACACCTTCAACCTTGTTATCAAACACATTTGTCGACAGCGAAAAATCACCGCCCACATTAATAGTGGATGCAATGTTTTTTACACTGTTGGCCCGACCACCATTCACACCAACAATGCTCAGCCCCTCCAAGCCATACAGAGCAGCATTCTGATTGGTGAAATCATTGACCTTTATATCCATATCCGAACCGCTGAAGATCAACCCTTGATCATTCAGCAGTGTTGGCGTATTCAGCGATAGTTTTTGGGCACTGCCCAGGGTTCCATAGTTATTGATTGTTCCTGCGGCAATACTCATGCCCGCCGCAGAAGTCAGCCGCCCATAGTTGCTCAGTTGACCGCCGACATTGAGGGTCGTATCGCTACCACCGGCAATGCTAGCGCTGCTGCTCAGATTCACCTGTGCCGCACTCAGGCCCAGGGTGCTCAAGCTGGTGTAACGTCCGTTACCGCCGTAGCTGCCACTTAGATTCAGGCTGGCCGTACCGTCACTGGCGATCAGACCGTCGTTGCTCCAGTTGCCGCCAGTACCGGTCAAGCTGGTGGAGGCCAGAAGCTGACCACCTGCGGTCTGGTTGAGGGTATTGACGTTCAGCGTCAACCGACCGGCCTGGATCACGCTGCTATTGGTCCAGTTGTCGGCAGTGAGGGTCAGGCCACCACGAGTGACAAAACTGCCGCCCGCGTTGGTAATGTTGGCCGTGGCAGTATCGAACGTGCCAGTACCGGTATGCAGCACACTGCCGCCCAGGTTCAGGAAGCTGCCAACGCCCAGGGTCAGGTCGCTGTTGGCGGTTTCCAGCTGGCCGTTGCTGTTGTCGAACAGCCCGCCAATCTGGAATTCGGTCTTGCCGCTGCCGCCCAGTGCTCGCAACTGGCCGGTCTGGTTATCCAGGCTCGCGGCGGTAATCGCCAGGGTGCTGCCACTTTCGATAATGCCCAGGCGGTTGTTCAGAGCGCCCGCGAGATTCAGGCTGATCTGGTTGCCGCCGATCTGCCCATCGCTGTCACCGCTGTTGTCGAAGTTATGGCCCGTGACCTGGACCAAGCCCTTGGCATAAACGCCGCCATTGCGGTTATCAAAATCCCCCGCCCCGGTGGCGATCAGCGCATCACCGGTTTGCGCGGTGAGATGACCACCGTAGTTGTCGATACCACCCCAGGCTTGCAGGTCCAGACGCTGGGCCTGAATCTGGCCGCCTTGGCCGTTGTTGTTGAGGTCGTAGCCGTTTTTCAGCACGCCGACAACGCGAGCCTGCAGCGCCCCCGCGATGCTGGACAGCAGGCCGCCACGGCTATCGATGTTCGCCGCGTTAAGGGTCAGGTCACCTGACTGGGCGATGACCTTGCCGCTCTGATTGTCGATATCGCCGCTGACATCGAGGTTGACCGCGCCCTGACCTTGCAGCGAGCCCATGCCATTACCGAGGCTGGCGGCGCTCAGTTGCAGGTCGGCGTTACGGCTGGCGATCAAACCGCCATTGCCGTTCTGCACCGTACCGGTCGAGGTGACCAACAGCTTGTCACCGGAGCCGATGGTGCCGCTGTTGCTGTTATCCAGGCCGCCGGTGAGCAAGGTCAACAGACCCTGGCTGGAGAGTTGACCGCCCTGGTTGTTGATCTGGGTGGAACGCTGAACCAGCAGTCGGCCGACGGCGGAGAGCTTGCCATTGGCATTGGTCAGCGTACCCAGCAGATCCAGGGTGACGGCAGCACCACCGCTAAGCGTGCCGTTGCTGTTATCGAAGTCGGTACCGGTGAAGGTCAGCGCCTGTTGTGCGTTGATCGTGCCGCTGCTGGTCAACGCCATCGTGTTCAGGGTCAGGGCCGCGCCGCTGTCGATCAGGCCGCCCTGAGCGTTGTTCAGCAGGCCGCTGACGGTCAGCGATTGCCCCGCCCCGCTGGAAAGGATGCCCTTGTTGCTGTTGTCGATACTGGCTGCGTTGACCGTCAAGGTCTGCTGGCTGGCCAGTGCGCCGGCATTGCTGTTGAGCAAGGCACCGCTCAGCGTCACGCCGACGTTACCGCTACGACTGGAGACCGTACCGTTGTTGCGGTTGTCCAGGCTGCTGCCAGTGAGCGTCACGCCCTGCCAACCGGAGAGCAGGCCAGCGTTCTGGTTGATCAGGTCGGTGGCCGTCAGGCTCAGCAGGCTATTGCTGATCAGTTGACCGCCGTTGCTGTTATCCAGGGTCCGCGCTGTCAGGTTGAGGCTCTGCGTGCTGGAGAGCGTACCGCCCTGATTATTCAAGTCGCGCAGGTGGTTGATCGTCAGATTGCCGGCCGTGGTGATCTGGCCTGCGGCGTTGTTCAGGTCGCCCGTTGCCGCACCGAAATCGAGGGCAATGGCACTGCCCAGCAGGCTGCCGCCCTGGTTGTTGATCCCTGCGCTGTTGATGGTCAGGCCACTGGTGGCGTTGATCAGTCCTTGATTCTGGTTGGTGAGCTGAGCACCAACGGTCAGACCCAGATCAGCGCGACTGGTGAGGGTACCGCCCGTGTTGTCCAGGCTGCCCGCCTGCGCATCCACCGAAGCCGCCGCGATCATGCCCTTGATATTGCTCAGCGCCTGGTCGATACGCAGGGTCAGGGCCTGGTTGCTGAGCAACTTGCCGTTGTCGTTGCTCAGGCTTTCAGCAGCAAAGGTGTAGGCCTGGGCGCTGGAGATTTCACCGCCCTGGTTGTTCACGCCCTTGAGGTTGTTCAGCACCAGCAATGGTGCGTTGATATAGCCGTTCTGGTTGTTCAACTGGCCGTGATTGAGGTCCAGGGTCAGGGCGCTGGTACTGAAGAGCTGGCCGCCTTGCTGGTCCAGGCCACTGACACTGGCGGTCAAGGCATGGCTGCTGGCAATGCTGCCGCCGTCCTGGTTGGTCACCTGCCCTGCGTTCAGATTCAGAGTGTCGTTGCTGCTTAGACGACCGCCGTGGCTGTTATCAAAAGTACCGGTCGTGACCCGGGTTGCGCCTTTGCCGGTCAGCACGCCGCTCTGGCTGTTGTCGAGGCTCGCGCTGGTGAGACCCAGGGTGGTGTCAGTTGCGATCGTGCCACCCTGGTTGACCACCGCCCCGTTGCTGGTCACTGTCAGGGCAGTGCCACTGGAGAGATTGCCGCCGCTGTTGTCGAGACTGCCAACGTTGAGACTCAGACTGCCGTCACTGGCGATCAGGCCCTTGAGGTTGCTCAGTGCACCGTCCAGGGTAACGACCACAGCGGATTGACCGCTGAGCGTGCCACCGCTGTTGTCCAGGCTGCTGCCATTGAGTGTGGTGGTGCCCGCCTTGCCGAGTAGCTGACCGCCGTTGCGATTGGTGACTGCCGCGACGCTCACGTGCAGATCGGTGTCGGCCAGGACCTTGCCGTTGTCATCGTTATTGAGCTGCTGACCCACCACCGTCACAGCCTGGGTGCTGGACAGCTCGCCACCCCGGTTATCGATTTGTCCGACGGTGAGGGTGGTGCCTTTGACGCCTCCGATCAGCCCGGCGTATGTGTTATCGAGACTATTGCCGTTCAGGCTCAGATTGCCTTGACTGACCAGCACACCCGCCCGGTTGCCCAAGGTCTGGACCGTGCCGGAAAGATCGCCCTGGCTGGAGATGGTACCGACAGCATTTTCAAGGTTATCGACCGTCAGGTTGAGCGTGCCGTCGGTGCTGAGCTGGCCGTTACTGTTGACCAGATGGCCCAAGGTGGCCGTGAGCGCGGTCGAACTGTTGATCAGGCCGCCCAGGCCATTGAGCGCCGTATCAACGGTCAGGTTCAGTTGCCCGGCACTCAGTACCCGGCCCTTGTTCTGGTTGTCGAGGGTGCCAGCGGTGACGGTGGTTTGCCGCTGCCCACTCAAGGTCCCGCCCTGGTTGCCCAGGGTTTGCGTGGCCGTGACGCTCAAGTCGCGACTGGCAATCACGCTCTGCCCGCTGTTGACAATGTTCTGCGCCGTGACGCTGACGTCCCCCGTGGTATTGCGCGAGTTATCGGCATTGACCCCGGCCTCGATAATGCCGTGGTTGGTCAACTGGCCGCCGCTGTTGAGGGTGATGCTGTCCCGGGCCGCCAGGTTGTTCTGGCTATTGAGATCCCCCGTGGTCTGCACGTTCAAGCTGCTGCCGGCGTAGACCGGACCTTGCGCATCGAGGCTCGCGGCCTTCACATTGACGGCGCCACTGGCGGTGGCCTGGACCATGCTCAACTGGCCATTGGCATTGAGCTGGATATCGCCGCCGCTGGCCGCCAGATTGCCGGCCAGCTTTACCCCTACCCCGGCTTCGGTCCCCACCAGCTTGATGGCGCCGGCGTACATGCCGCCCAGCGCCGAAGAATCGATGGCCACTTGGGGCTTGCTGCTGCCGTCGTCGGCACGCGCCGTGGCACTGAGCGTGCGGGCGTCGACATCGTTGCGACCGGCAATGATCGTCAGTTGCTTGGCATTGATCTGCGCGTTGATGCTCGCGGCGCGGGTGATGATTTCGAACTGGTCGACGTTGTTGGCATTCAGCCCCGCGCCGTCGATGGACACGCTGCCCTGGTCGACCTGGTAGCCGGTAACCTGGCCGTTGGTGATCACCGCCTTGCCGGTGGTCAGGGTCGCCTGCGGGGTGTTGATAAAGCCGCAACCGTTGCAACTGATGCCGTACGGGTTGGCGACGATCACATGGGCCGACTGCCCCGCCACCTCGGTGTAGCCGCGCAACTGGCTCGGGCTGCCGCCATTCACCTCGTTGAGGACGACATTGGCCGCAGCACCATTGAAATTCGGGTTGCCGAGAATGATCCCGCCCAGTTGCGTCGACTGGGTTCTATTCGTTGAGTTGTTGAGGATGACCCCGTTGGCCCCGACGTTGTAGTCGCTGAACTGGTTGTGTGACAGGCCCTGGGCATTCGGCGCGGCGATATTGACGATCGGTACGCCATTGCCCGCCTGACCCAGCGTCGTCCCCGGCGCATTGACCACGATCCCATCCGCCTGGGCCAACAATGGCTGCCAGAACATCGCATTCGCCAGAATGAACGCCAACCCGCGCTTGGGCAGTCCCCAAAAATGCTCACGGTTTTTCAGGGCAGCAGAAGGCTGGCGGGCCAGGAAGACAAGCTGACGAACGTCCATGTCGAGATCTCGATACATCGCAGGCGACAAGGCGCCCTTCAGATGGCGCTATGCCATCAACCGGCGGCGATACTAGGACGCCAATCCAATGGCGTCAATTTGTCCAACGCTAAATATTTTCAAAATATTTCAAAGCGTTGCGCTGGCCGGCAAGGCCACTTCGCCAAAATGTACGGTAATCCATTGATAAGTATCGATTTCAATACCAAACTAGGCCGACCTCTCGCCCAGCGCCTGATCAAGCCGCCGCCATTGCCTGCGTCAAGGAATCCGCGCATGTCCACACTTGAAATCATCGCCGTCCTGGTTAATGTCCTCGGCGTCTGGCTGACCGCCCGGCGTATTCGCTGGTGCTGGCCGGTCGGTGTCGTTGCCGTGCTGCTCTACGCCTGGATTTTCTACGACGCCAAACTGTATTCCGATACGCTGCTGCAAGGCATTTTCGCCGTATTGCAGGGTTATGGCTGGTGGCGCTGGAGCCAGGGCGGGCTGAGCGAGGGCAAGGTCCATGTAGCCCGGTTGTCCTTGCGCGAAGGCTTGCTCGGCCTGCTCTGTGGAGCCGTGGGCGCGGTGCTGCTGGGGGGACTGATGGTCCGCTTTACCGAGGCGGCGGTGCCGTGGGTCGACGCCTCGCTCACCGCCTTCAGCCTGGTGGCCAGTGTCTGGGCGGCGCGCAAGTATGTCGCCAGCTGGTGGCTGTGGATCGTGCTGGACGTGATCTACGTCGGCCTGTTCCTGTTCAAGGACCTGCAACTGACGGCCGCGCTGTACGCCGGCTTCGTGGTGCTGGCGATCTATGGCCTGCGGGCCTGGCAGCAGGACCTGAAGTCCCAGGAACAGCCAGGGCCGGTGGACTCGACGAGCGGTGAGCTGATTCGTTAGTGTAGAGACCCAGCGCCGCACGCCGAGAACCGAATGCCTCCAGGGGCGCCTGCTGCGCAAGCGTTTTTCGCGGGTGCAGTCGCGTTGCGAGCTGGAGATGCATATCGGCACGGTCAACGAGGAACAGGCGCAGTTGCTGCAACTGTCGGCGGGTTCCACCAGCGTCTACCTGGAGCGGCTGAACTTCGGCGAAGCGAACCAGCCGGTGGAGTTCGACCAGGAATTCTGGCGACCCGATGCGTTGTCGATCGTGATGGAGACACGGTATCCGGGGACAGGCGCTTGAATCCCTCTATTTCAAAGGCTCAGTGCACTGGACAACAGTTCTCCGGCCTGCCGCTGATGCCCTAAAGTTATTTGTGTCGCAGTCGATACACTCCTGTACATAGAATAATTCTCTTGCCCCAGGAGGTTCCATGACAGGGATATCGTCGATCAATGTTTTGACGCTGAACCCTTCCCAGCTTGTCGGTAATACGCCGGCTGGCGCCCAGCCTGTCGAAACAACCGCGGCTGTTTCCGCACCGGCGTCCACCGTGCTTCTCGGCCAGAACAACGTGGTCGAAATCAATACCTACAATGCCCGTGGAACCGTGCCTAACGCCGCGCAGGCACCTACCTGGGAAAGCAGCCCGCTGGACAAGGTGTCGTTCACGATGGGCGGCAACCTCAGCAATAGCTCCAACTCCAACGCCGCCCGCTTTGCCGGCTTGGGTGCCGCGCTGATGTCACAGTTGGCCGACGGCAAAAAGAACATCTCGCAATCGGTTGTCCAGCAGTCCGACATCAGACCGCTCAACGCCGCCGGGATCGCCGCTGCACAGTCCAAGCTGCACAGCAGCAATGCCGACAGCACGATCAGCCTGACCCTCAAGACCGCCAGCGGTAAAACCGTGACCTTGAGCCTGGCGAACCAGGACGATGGAATGGCCGTGCAGGCCCAGGTGGAAGGCGGCGACCTCACGGCTGAAGAGAGTGCGGCCCTGGCCAAGATGGCCAAAGGTTTCCAGGCGGCAATCGACGGTTTGACCGCCGAACCGCCTCAACTGAAGCTGGATGCCCTGACCCAGTTCGACTCGAAGGTATTTTCCTCGGTCGACCTGAGCACCAAGCTCAAGATTGACGACAAAAACAACCAGACCCTCGAGTTCCATGCCGACAGCCAGAAACGCTCGGTCAGCATGAGCGGCCCTTCAGGTGATCTGCAGCTGTCCGTGGACCTGAAGAGCCAGGCGATTCTCGGCAATCCCATCCAACAGGCCAAGGCCCTGCAGAGCTACCTCAAGCAGATCGATGCCGCGGCCGCCCGAGGTCACGCCGATCGCGACATGATGTCGATGTTCAAGGATGCGTTCTCCTCCCTGAACAGCAACTATCCCGTCACCAGTGCGACCTCCACACCGGCAACCGTCGATCCACTCGCCCCCACCAATCTGGATCGCAAGCTGTTGACCGGCCTGGCGGATTTCTCCGCGTCGATGACGCAGGCAAGCCAGGCGAGCAACCCGATGCGTCCCAGCGAGCGGGATACCTTTGCTTATAACCTGTCCCAGACCACTCAACTCAAGGGCAATGATTCGCAGAATCGCTCCATTGAGCAGAACCAGCAATCGAACCTGACCGCCAGCTATCACCAGGCGCTGTCCGCGGGCCAGAAGCTGAAGCTGAGCAGCAACGCGGACTCGCAGAACTACCTGTTCTATCAGATCAGCGACAACGCCAGCAGCCAGACCAATATCGCTTACAAAGACGGTAAGTTGACCAATGCGGCGGTGACCCAGTCGGCCAGCCAATCCACAAATATCTTCAAATACGTGATGGGGCACCTGGTGGATCACACCTCAACCCCCGTCAACACATCGAAAACCCAGAGTTTCATGGCCGTGCTGGAACGAGCGTTGCACCCGGACAAGACGGACAAGACGCCAGAGGGCGCCGCGCGCTTGAAGGAACTCCTGGACGGCCTCCAGGACAAGGTACTGCTGGATTCGTACCCGAAAAAACTCAACAGCTGATCCAGGGGGTCAGCTTGACCCCAGTCACCTGGGCAAGAGGGCGGGTCTTTACCCGCCCTCTTGCCGTGGATTTACCCGCGATACTCCTGACCCGTCCTCGGTGGTAAGGTTGGGGCATATAGATGCCGCCCCCCTCAATCCGGATATCCGAATATGAAAAACTTCGCATTCAAAGCAGCCATGCCCGCTGTGTTGATGCTGGCCGTCCTCAGCGCTTCTTTCTCGGCACCGACGATGGCCGCGAGAAGTTCTGACGCTGTCTCCCAAACGGCCGCCCGTCACGCCAAAAAATACGAAGACCTGGTAGAGAAGCGGATCAACGAACTGCGCGCCAAACTGAAGATCACCGACAAACAGTCCGTCCAGTGGGACGCCTATGCGAAAACCATGCGTGACAATGCGCACGGTACCGACAAGGCCTACCTGGATCAGGCGCAGAAGCTGCCCTCATTAAATGCCGATGAGGCGATGCAGTCCTATGCCAGGCTGGCACAGATGCACGCGGACAATCTGCACAAGCTTGCCACTTCGTTCAGCGCGCTGTACGGCACGCTGTCCGCCGACCAGAAAAAAACCGCCGATAAACTGTTTCGCAGCGAGCGCGGGGAGCGGCACGAAGTCGCGGATAGATTTCATTGATGCGCAAAGAGTCCCAGTGGACACCGAGCCTATTGGCGATCAACCACTCATGTGTGCCGAGCGCTTTGAGCGAGGGTAACGTCGCAATCCAGCCGTTCACGCAAGAACTCGATCAGCGCCCGCACCGGTCGAGAGCCCTGGCGATGCTGCGGATAAACTGCCGATAACGCCAACGGTTCAGGACAGAAGTCAGCCAGTACCGGCACCAGCCGCCCATCCTTCAAGGCCGAATCGACAATGAAGGTCGGCAAATAGGTAATACCCATGCCGGCGATGGCGGCGTCCTTGAGCAACTCACCATTGTTGACCCGCATCCGTCCCGTGACATTGACGATCAATGGCTTGCCCTGCCCTTCGAAACGCCATTGCACCTGGCGGCCATGGCCGTAAGGCAGGCAGTCATGGGCCTGCACATCCTCGGGTTTGACCGGGGTGCCGCGCTCGGCCAGGTAAGCGGGACTGGCGCAATACACCCGCTGGATGGACCCGATACGCCGGGCAATCAGCGTCGAGTCTTCCAGCACCCCGATGCGCAATGCCAGGTCGTAGCCCTCACCGAGTAAATCTACCGGTCGGTCGCTGAGATCCACTTCAACCGTGACGTCGCAATAGCGCTGCAAGAAAGCCGGCAACACCTCACTCAAATGCACCATGGCAAACGACAGTGGAGCGCTCAGGCGAACAGTGCCACGGGGCTCTACCGTCTGACCGGCGATGCCCTGCTCCACTTGCTCGACCTCACTGAGCAGGCGCAAAGCCGACTCGTAATAACTCTGCCCCAGGGGCGTCATGTCCAGCCGCCGGGTCGAGCGATTGATCAGTCGCACGCCCAGACGTTCCTCCAGTTGCATCAGACGCCGGCTGACAAACTGCTTGGACAGGCCCAACTGATCCGCCGCTGCGGTGAAGCTGCCGGAGTCCATGACCTGGCAAAAAATACGCATATCTTCGAACGGGTTCATTGTCACTCTCTGGTTGACAGCCAAACACGTTATAGCGACTTTTTCCTTTTCTGACAGCCCATTAATCGGTGATGAGGCCTTGATTGAAAGGCCCGCTGGGTGACTGCAGAAACGTTGATCAAAAAAATGCCCGCACAGTGGCGGGCATTCATTCGAAGCAGCAGTGCACCAGAACTTATCTGGAGGTCAGGGCCGAATAGCTGTTCATCAAGTTGCGATAATTCGGAATGCGCGGCGACAACAGGTTCGCCAGGCCTTCCATGTCGTTGCGCCAGTCGCCTTGCAGCTCGCAGGCTACCGAGAACCAGTTCACCAGTTGCGCACCCGCCGCCGTCATCCGTGCCCATGCCGCCTGCTGCACGGTTTCGTTGAAGGTGCCAGACGCGTCGGTGACCACAAACACTTCAAAGCCTTCCGCCAGGGCAGACAAGGTCGGGAACGCCACGCACACGTCGGTCACCACACCGGCAATGATCAGTTGCTTGCGACCGGTCGCCTTTACCGCCTTGACGAAGTCGGCGTTGTCCCAGGCATTGATCTGGCCAGGGCGCGGAATGTACGGCGCATCCGGGAAGAGCTCCTTGAGCTCCGGCACCATCGGGCCGTTCGGGCCGTTTTCAAAGCTGGTGGTCAGGATGGTCGGCAGTTTGAAGAACTTGGCCAGGTCTGCCAGCGCCAGTACGTTGTTCTTGAATTCGTTGGGTGAGAAATCCTGCACCAGCGAGATCAGCCCGGTCTGGTGATCGACCAACAGCACAACGGCATCATCTTTGTTCAGACGTTTGTACGGAACGTTGCTCATGTAAAAACTCCTTGGTGGATGGATATTGCACAGGGATGCCGACGGCTTTGGCCGGCATTTTTTTGATCGTCAGAAAGCAAAACACGAGCAGCCGAACGCGCCCCAGAACCCCTGGAAGTCACTGACCGGTGCGTTCGACAGACGCGCCCGCTCATGGCTGTGGGAGTGAACGGCACAGGGTCCGCTGCAATGGTGAACCTGAGCCTGCATCGGCGACGTCGGGCGCCAATGACCAGGAACCTTGGCTACCGGCGACCAGTCCGGCAGCACTGGCACGCTGGCTGGCCCGAGCTTTTCGAAGTCCCCGGCGGCATACACCACCTTGCCGCCGACCACGGTCAGCAGCGACTCGATCCACTTGATGGCCTCTTCTTCGACCTGGAAGAAATCCGCGGTCAGGGCGACAACGTCTGCCAGTTGCCCGACCTTGATCTGGCCTTTCTTGCCCTGCTCGGAAGAGAACCAGGCGCTGCCATGGGTGAAGAGCTCCAGTGCGGTCTGCCGGGAAAGCCCTTCGCGGTGCAATTCCATGCCGCCCACGGTACGCCCGCTGACCATCCAGTACAGTGAGGTCCACGGGTTGTAGCTGGAAACCCGCGTGGCATCGGTGCCCGCGCCGACAGGGACACCCTCGGCCAGCATCCGTTTGATCGGCGGCGTGGCTTCGGCAGCCTTGGCGCCATAACGCTCGACGAAGTATTCGCCCTGGAACGCCATGCGGTCCTGAATCGCAATACCGCCGCCCAACGCCCTCACCCGTTCGATGTTCTGCGGGGTAATGGTTTCAGCGTGATCGAAGAACCAGGGCAAGCCATTGAATGGAATGTCGCGATTGACCTTCTCGAACACATCGAGCATGCGGCTGATGGATTCGTTGTACGTCGCATGCAAACGGAACGGCCAACGTTGCTCCACCAGATGGCGGACAACCGGTTCCAGCTCTTCTTCCATGGTCTGCGGCAGGTCCGGGCGCGGTTCGAGGAAGTCTTCGAAGTCGGCGGCGGAGAACACCAGCATCTCCCCGGCACCGTTGTGCCGCAAATAGTCGTCGCCCTGGTGCAAGGTGACGCTGCCGGTCCAGTTCTTGAAATCGCTCAGTTCTTCCTTGGGCTTCTGGGTGAACAGGTTGTAGGCGATGCGAATGGTCAGTTGCTGGTCCTTGGCCAACTGCTCGATCACCGCGTAGTCATCCGGGTAATTCTGGAAACCGCCACCGGCATCGATAGCGCTGGTCAGGCCGAGACGGTTGAGTTCACGCATGAACTGGCGAGTCGAGTTGACCTGATACTCCAGGGGCAGCTTTGGTCCCTTGGCCAGGGTCGAGTAAAGAATCATCGCATTGGGTCGCGCCACCAACATGCCCGTCGGGTCGCCTTTGGCATCGCGGACAATCTCGCCGCCCGGCGGGTTCGGCGTATCACGGGTGTAGCCGGCGACCCGTAGCGCAGCGCGATTGAGCAAGGCGCGGTCGTACAAGTGCAAGACGAATACCGGTGTGTCCGGTGCGGCCTGGTTGAGTTCTTCCAGGGTCGGCATACGCTTTTCGGCAAACTGGAATTCGTTCCAGCCGCCCACCACCCTCACCCATTGCGGCGTCGGCGTGCGGTCGGCCTGCTCCTTGAGCATGCGCAGGGCATCGGCCAGGGAAGGCACACCCTCCCAGCGCAGCTCCAGGTTGTAGTTCAAGCCACCACGGATCAGGTGCAGGTGCGAGTCGTTGAGACCAGGGATGACGCAACGGCCCTTGAGGTCGATGACCTGGGTACTCGAACCGCGCAAGGCCATGGCTTCGGCATCCGTGCCCACCACCACAAAGCGGCCATCGTGGATCGCCACCGCACTGGCGAGGGGCTTGGCACGGTCAACCGTGTGGAATTGACCATTGAACAAAATCAGATCGGCGTTCATCGCGTTTCCTCGGACAAAGTGGAATGAGACGGGGCGGCAGTCAACCAGGGGGCAAACAGTCGGGTCGCCAGGGGCATGAACAGGTACACCACCGAGAGCACGATGGTCAGGGTGATCAGGAAGGTGGAGATCAGGTAATTGGAGAGGAACGCGTCGAGCCGCAGTACCGGTCCCCAGATCAGCGGCACCAGCAGGGTGTGCGGCAGGATCACCATCAATGTCAGCACCGCCTGCTTCCAACGCGGGGGTGGTGAGGTGGCATCCGCCGGCGGTGAAAACCAGAACGCATTGACTGGATGGACCTCGGTCCGATCACCGTCGGCGAGCATCGGGGCGGCTTCGTTGACCAGCTCCAGCCGCTGCGGCGAATCAAGCCAGCGCTGCATCGCCTCGGTGGAGCAGAAGCGCAGCACGCAGGTGAACAGGTCGAGACCGGCACTTCTGCCACGAATCACGTCCACGCCCAAATGCCCCTCGCGCTGCCCGGCAATGCCGACAATACGCCGTAGCCAAGCTTCATAGGGGGCCTCAAAGCCGACCTTGACCCGGTGTTTGACGATCAGTGTCACGACTTCATCAGCCCCCCGCGCCGGGCGACCGACGGGGTCGAGGCGATTGGAATCAGGCATGATACGAAGCTCCGGTGAGAGGATCGGGGATGTTCAACGGTTCAGACATGTACTGGCTGATCCGCGAACGTAACCAGCGCTCCGCCGGATCGTTGTCGTGCACGCCACTCCAGGCCATCGACAGTTGCGCCGCCTCGATGGGGAACGGCGGTTCTTCCGCTCTCAAGGCACCGCCTTCAACCAACGCGCAAGCCGCGTAGTCGGGCACCGTGGCGATCATTTCGGTACCGGCGAGCATCGCCCGCAAGCCACTGAACTGCGGAACCCCCAGCACCACACGCCGGGTACGGCCGACCTTGGCCAGGTCGAGATCGATGTTGCCGCTCAGGTCGCCGGAAAACGACACCATGGCGTGGGGTCGCTGACAGTATTCATCGAGCGTCAGCTGACCGGGGCGATTGTCACCGCGCAACACTTTGCAGGCGATATCACGCAGCCTCTTGCGCTTGGCGTTGGCCGGCAACTCGGTGGTGTAACTGACCCCGACGGAGATTTCCCCGGATGCCAGCAAAGCCGGCATCAACAGATAATTGGCCCGACGCACCACCACAACGACCGCCGGCGCCTCCTCCTGCAACTGCCGGAGCAATGGCGGAAACAAACCGAACTCGGCATCGTCCGAAAGGCCGATGCGAAACACCTCGCAGCTGGTTGCCGGGTCAAACGCCTTGGCCCGGCTGACCGCCCCCGAAATGGTGTCCATCGCCGGTTGCAGCTCTTTGAGGATCGCCAAGGCCCGCGCCGTCGGCTCCATCCCACGACCGTTGCGCAGCAGCAGCGGGTCGTCGAACAGATCCCGCAGGCGTCCCAGCGCGGCGCTCACGGCCGGCTGCCCCATGAACAGTTTTTCAGCCACTCGGGTCAGGTTCTTTTCGAACATCAGGGCCTCGAAAATCACCAACAGGTTCATGTCGACGCGACGCAGATCGTTACGGTTCATCAGTACGCGCTCACAAGCAATCAACCCTTGAGGAACGCCAGCAGATCGGCGTTGAGTTGATCCTTGTGGGTGTCGGTCAGACCATGGGGGGCACCGGGATAGACCAACAGCTTCGAGCCTTTGATCAGTTTGGCCGAGGCGATGCCGGCGGCCTCGATCGGC
Organism: Pseudomonas sp. MWU12-2037; assembly: GCF_023242345.1. Lineage (NCBI taxonomy): Bacteria > Pseudomonadati > Pseudomonadota > Gammaproteobacteria > Pseudomonadales > Pseudomonadaceae > Pseudomonas > Pseudomonas sp. MWU12-2037. Next base: position 52,067 of record NZ_JALLIZ010000006.1, read on the forward strand.
ACGATCTGATCAGCGTCGCCATGCACCACCAGGGTCGGCACGTCGAACTTCTTCAGGTCTTCGGTGAAGTCGGTTTCCGAGAACGCCTTGATGCAGTCATAGGCGCTTTTGTGGCCAGCCATCATCCCTTGCATCCAGAACCAGTCGATCATGCCCTGCGAAGGTTGGGCACCCGGCTTGTTGAAACCAAAGAACGGCCCGCTGGCGACATCCTTGTACAACTGCGAACGGTCGGCCAGGGAGCCCTGGCGCAGGCCGTCGAACACCTCGATCGGCAAACCGCCCGGGTTGGCTTCGGTCTTGAGCATCAGCGGTGGCACCGAAGAAATCAGTCCCGCTTTGGCGACCCGTCCGGTACCGTGACGACCGATGTAGCGCGCCACTTCGCCACCGCCGGTGGAGAAACCGAACAGCACCACGTTATTCAGGTCCAGCAGCTCGATCAATTGGGCCAGGTCGTCGGCGTAGGTGTCCATTTCATTGCCGAACCAGGGTTGGCTGGAGCGGCCATGGCCACGACGGTCATGAGCGATAACCCGATACCCCCTGGAGGCCAGGAAGATCATCTGCGCCTCCCAGCTGTCGGCATTCAGCGGCCAGCCGTGGCTGAAGACGATGGGCTGACCGGTACCCCAGTCCTTGTAGTAGATCTCGGTACCGTCACGGGTGGTAAATGTGCTCATGGCGATTGCTCCTCGGGGTTGTCGTTGCAAGAAGGCTGAGCTTTGCGTTGAACTTGAAGGATTGGATTTTTGAACGTAGAACGGGCACAGGACGAGTTAAACGTTGTTAATTTTCCAGAGGAGTAATCTGTTGGCCCTTCCCCCCGCGCAGGCCGTGCTTTTCGGCCCCTACCGGATCTACCCCGGACAACGCCTGGTCATGGAGGGCGATCAGCGCCTGCGCCTGGGGCGGCTCGCCCTGGACATTCTGTTGATCCTGCTGGAGCACGCCGGGAATGTGGTCAGCAAGCAGCAATTGATCGCCCGGGTCTGGCCCAGAAGCGTGGTTGAAGACACCAATCTGCGCGTGCACATCGCCGCACTGCGCAAAGCCCTCGGCGACGGCCAGGCTGGCCAGCGCTACATCATCACGGTCGCCCAGCGTGGCTACAGCTTTGTCGCGCCCGTCTCTCTCGAGACTATCGAGCAAAGCCCCGGAAGTGCCTCGGACGAGCCGAAGGGTCATAACCTGCCGATACGTCGCACCCGCATGATCGGGCGTCACGCCTTGCTGGACAGCCTCGTGACACAACTGCCCGACCTGCGCTTCATCACCCTGGTCGGCCCCGGTGGCATCGGCAAGACCACCGTGGCGCTGCGCGTTGCCGAACAGCTGATCGGTCACTACCGCGACGGCATTCGACTGTTGGACCTGGCCCCTATCCACGACCCGCGGATGATCAGCGCTCATCTGGCAACGCTGCTGGACCTGGCGCTGCATGACGGCGAGCCGATGAACTGCCTGGCGACGTGCCTGCGCGAGCGGCAGATGCTGCTGGTCATCGACAACTGCGAACACCTGGTCGAGGCCATCGCGTTGCTTTGCGAAAGCATCCTGCGCGCGGCGCCACAGGTGCATATCCTGGCCACCAGCCGCGAGAGCCTGCGGGCCGAAGGCGAATTCGTGCAACGCCTGGAGTCGCTGGACTGCCCGCCACCCATCGCCACGCTCAACCGCACTCAGGCCTTGGGCTTTTCGGCTTTGCAATTGTTCGTCGAGCGGGCGATGGCCAGCCACGACAGTTTTGAATTGGCCGACCACGAGTTGCCGCTGGCGATCGAAGTCTGCCGGCGCCTGGACGGTATTCCCTTGGCGATCGAGCTGGCGGCGGCGCAAGTGGCCAACCTGGGGATCGAGGGGTTGCTGACGCAACTGCAAGGCAGTTTTCGCCTGCTGACCCAGGGCTCCCATACGACACTGGGCCGTCATCAGACCTTGCGTGCCACGCTGGATTGGAGCTTCGAACTGCTCAATGCCTGCGAGCAGGCCTGTCTGCGCCGGCTGGGCATCTTCAGGGGAGGATTCACCCTGGCATCGGCGGCAGCGGTGATCGTCGGCGAACATATCGCTCCCGACCGGGTTTTTGCCTCGATCACCCAACTGGTGGCCAAGTCCCTGCTGAACGTGGAAGTCGGTGACGAGGAGGTGTTTTATCGCCTGCTGGACACCACCCGCAGCTACGCCCTGGAAAAACTCGACCAGGCCGCCGAGCTGGCGGAGGTCCGCGAGCGTCACGCCGAACGTTGCCTGGCCTTGATGCACCAGGCTCAAGAGGACTGGGAACTGACCCTGTCCGAGCTATGGATCGAACGTTACGCCCGAGGCCTGGAAGACATCCGCGCGACACTCGACTGGGGCTTGAAGGGCGATGGTCCGTCTTTGTTGGCGATCCGTTTGACAGCCGCCTCGACGCCGCTTTGGCAGGAACTGTCGCTACTCAAGGAACACGGCGGGTATGTACGCAAGGCTCTGGCACGGCTGGAGGCGGCCGCGCAACCCTGCCCTCGCTTGACCATGACCCTCAAGCTCGCCCTCGGCAGCTCCTGCTACCACGCCCAGGGCGGTACCGCCGAAACGGTCGACGCCTTCGTGAGCGCCCGCGCCCTGGCCGAAAGCTGCGCCGATGTGGCCGGCCAGCTCCGGGCGGTATCCGGGCATATGGCGGTCAACCTCAGTTGCGGCCACTACCAACAGGCCCTGGAGCAAAGCCGGCAGTTCGACCGCTTGGGTCTGCTCGGCAACGGGACCGCCGCGATGTCCCTCAGCACCCATCGCTTGCGGGTGCTGGCCCTGCACTTTGCCGGGGACCAGCCACAAGCGCGGGAGAATGCCGAGCAAGTCATCCAGCGCATGGCCCAGAGCGGCCACCTCAATCGCTTTACCCGCGGCTTTGGCGTGCAATACGACCAGAGCGTCGCCGCCCTGACGATCCTGGCGCGGATCCTCTGGCTGCAAGGCCATCCGGAAAAAGCCTGGCACACGGCTCGCCAGGCCCTGGATATCGCGACCCAGATCAACCACGGCACCTCCATCTGCTACACCCTGGCGCTGTCCGGCTGCCTGATCGCCCACTACAACGGCGACACCGGGACGGCCCGTGAACTGTTGCGCCAGTTGCTGGAGCAGGCACAGAAGCACTCGGTGCTGCTGTTCTACACCTGGGCCCGGCGCTATGCCCAGGTGATCGATAGCGGCGCTGAGTACTCGTCGCCGCCACCCGGCACCGGGCTGATCAAGGACATCATGGTGACCCTGGACACCGGCTTTCTCGATGACGCCTTGCTGGAGCGCGCCGAAACCGGCATGGCCGGCTGGAGTACGGCGGAAATCCTTCGAGCCAGGGCCAATACGCTGCTGACAGCCAACTGCACGAGCGCGGCCGAGACGGTTCTGCTCAAGGCGCTGGCCGTGGCAAAAGCCCAGGGCGCACTGGCCTGGGAGCTACGTAGCGCCACCTCACTGGCACAGCTTTGGCAGCGCCAGGGTCACTTCCAGCAAGCTTATGAGCTGCTCGCCCCACTCTACGCCCGATTCACCGAAGGCTTTGCCACACCGGACCTAACCAAAGCTCGTCAGTTGCTCGACGAATTGCAACGACACCGGGCCCCGTGATGCCCAATGTGCCGGGCTGAAGTAGCGGGCGTAGCGCATTTCAAACGCCCGCAGCAGTCCACCGTGCTCAAGCTTTTCCAGAGCGAAGGCGCGGGTGGTGTTGAGCAATCGGTAACGTGTCACACCGTTGCGCTGTTCGACCGACAACAGCGATTTGCGCGCCAGGCGTTCCACCACGTCCACCAGACTGGCGGGGCGCAGTACCGCACAGCTGATGGCGCCGACGGCAGCCTCCAGGGTAAAGGCCATTTTGAACACCGCCAGACCCTGCAACACGGTTTGCTCCAGCGGGCTGAGGCGCTGATAACTCCAGTCCAATGCGGACTTGAGGGTCTGATGCCGTGGAACGGCGGTACGCCGGCCTTGGGTCAGCAGTTGCAGGCAGTTGCCCAATTGGGCTTGCAGTCCCACCAGTGCCAGCGCATCGATCTGCGCCGCCGCCAACTCGATGGCCAACGGCAAGCCATCGAGTCGACGGCAGATTTCGCGCACGGCCCGGAGGTCCCGCTCGCGCAAGCAAAAGGCTGGCTGACGGGCTCGGGCCCGACTGACAAACAGCTGCACTGCCGAATAGCCCATGACATCGGCCACACTGTGCAACGCCGATGTGGGCGGAACGACCAGGGGCGGCACGTGCAGCACTGTTTCAGCCAGTGCCCGCAGCGGTTCGCGGCTGGTGACCAGGATCGACAGTCGTGGCGCCGAAACCCGCAATGTCTCGACGATTGCTCGACAGCCTTCGAGCAGATGCTCGCAATTATCGAACACCAGCAAGGCGTGCCATGACCTCAGGGCGTCCACACCGCTGTCCAATTCAAGGGTGTGCGCCAGATACTCGATGATCCGCGCGGGATCATCGATTGCCGCAAGATCAATCATCCAGACACCGTCGCGGTAGTGCTGCAGCAGCAATTCAGCCACACGCAACGCCACGCTGGTCTTGCCGATGCCGGCAGGGCCGGCCAGGGTCATGAAACGGTGGACGGGCAACTGCCGGACCACACTGCCGACCATCGCGTCTCGACCGATGACGGGGGTCAGCCGCGCAGGCAGGTTGTGCTGGGGCTTGGGCGGGGTGTCGATCGCGACCGCCGTACCGTGCGCCATCCGCTGCACCGGGGCGATAAAGACGTAACCACGCTGGGGAACGTTGACGATGTAGCGTTGCCCCTCCTGGCCGTCACCGAGGGCCCGACGCAGGGCGGCGATGTGCACCCGCAGATTGATTTCCTCGACCACCGAGGTCGGCCAGACCCGCGCAATAAGCTCATCCTTGCCGACGACATTGCCGGCGCGCTCGACCAGCACCTGGAGAATGTCCAGCGCCCGCCCGCCCATGCGCAGGGGCCTGTCACCGTCGAGAATCAACCTTTGCCAGGGGTGGAACATATAGGGACCGAAGCGCAGCGGCCCATCGCGGTTTAGATCTCTGAGGTCGTTCATGCACGCTCACGTGCTGAAAACCTGGTCCGGCCCAAAGGTACTGCATGCTCCGTTGCGCACATTGACCCAGGCTCCCGCACCTCCATGGCTAAAAATTCATGGATATCTTGGCAGGCATGGGTGACGGTACAACCACCACGGGAGGAGCGCTACGGCCATCCCAGTGCGCGGGACGGACAAGAGCGCTCTAGCTGAACTGTTCGCGGTACTGACTGGGGGTCAGGCCGAGTTTCTCACTGAACAGAAAGCGCATGTGCCGTACGCTGCCGAAGCCGCTTTTGTAGGCCACGGTCTTAAGTGGCAAGTCGCTGGTTTCCAGCAGACGCCTGGCGCAATCGATGCGTGCATTTTGCACAAACGCCATCGGCGTCATGTTCACTTCCCGGGTAAATATCCGGGCAAAATGCCGCGCACTCATATTCGCCAGCCCGGCCATGCGTTCGACGCTGAAGCTTTCATCGAGGTGTTCGAGCACATGATGCTGAACCCGGGTAACCGGGGTTTCATGAGGTGACACCGCCGCCATCAACGGACTGTACTGCGCCTGTCCGCCCTGGCGCGTCATCGCCACCAGCAATACCTTGGCCACGTCCTGGGCGACTTTCTTGCCGTGGTCCCGGGCGACCACCGCCAAGGCCAGGTCTATGCCGGCAGTAACGCCGCCAGAGGTGATCAGGTTGCGGTCCTGGACGTAAATCTGATCGGTCTCCACCGCCGCCTTGGGGAAAGCCTTGATCAACCGTTCCGTATAGTGCCAATGAGTCGTCACGCGATAGCCATCCAGTAAACCGGCATGCCCCAGCACGAAGGCACCCGTGCAGATCGAGCCATAACAGGTCACCCGCCGGACAGCGTCCTGGAGCCAGGCGAGCAGCGACGGATTTTTTTCGTTATAGGCGCCGGGGCCGCCAGGCACCAGCAACAGGTCATAGCCCCCATCCGCCTGATCGATGTGCGTGTCAGCCTGTACCCGGACACCGTTGGAGGCCCGCACCGCCTCGTGCTCAGTGCCAATCAGCGACAGCTGATAGTGGTCGTCCGGCCCCAGATAACGATTGGCGATGGAAAACACCTCCATGGGCCCGGCCATGTCGAGCAGGAGAAAGTCCGGGAACAGCACCATCGCCACTGTTTTCATGGGTTTTAACTCATTGATATAAAAAGAATAGAAGCTTCACGCCGACATTGGACAGTATGACCGGATATGGCACGAACGGCGGCCGAGAATACGTGATTTCCCGCACAAAACTGTCAACCTGAAAGAGACAATGTTTCAACTTCCATCTACTTATTGCTCCCAGCGGTAAACATTAACCTTCTCCTCACTCGGACGAATTCTCGTCCCTACGGGAGATCTCATCATGCTGACCCTTCGCAAAGCCTCTGATCGTGGCGCCGCCAATCACGGCTGGTTGAAGTCGTTCCATACCTTTTCCTTCGCCAATTACCGCAATCCGCGGGAGCAGGGTTTTTCCGACCTGCTGGTGATCAACGACGACCGGGTGGCCGCCGGCAAGGGTTTCGGTCAACACCCGCACCGGGACATGGAGATTTTCTCCTATGTGCTCGAAGGCGCCCTGGAACACAAGGACACCCTGGGCACGGGTTCGGTGATCCGCCCCGGCGACGTGCAACTGATGAGCGCCGGCAGTGGCGTGGCCCATAGCGAGTACAACCACTCGGCCAACCGGCCGGTGCACTTCCTGCAAATCTGGATCGTGCCGGACGTCGTCGGCGCCAAACCGCGTTATCAGCAAGAACACTTCAGTACTCAGAAAAAACGCGGTCGGCTGCAACTGATCATCTCGCCTGACGGGGCCAACGGCTCACTGAGCGTGCGTCAGGATGCGCGGGTCTATGCCGCGCTGATTGACGGCAAGGAAAGCGCCACCCTGGAGTTGGCCGCCGATCGCTATGCCTACGTGCATGTCGCCCGGGGCAATGTCGAACTCAACGGCGTGCAACTGCAGGAGGGCGATGGCGTGCGGGTTCGGGATGAACAGGTGCTGACCTTGAGCAATGGCGCGGATGCCGAAGTGCTGGTGTTCGACCTGCGCCCTCAAGAACTGCCGCAAATGCCGTGAGTGCAGTGGGCCCGGGCCTGTGCCCGGGCTTCACCCATGTTGCCCATCATTCACAATCCTTGGCTTGCCCACTCCCGCACGGCCTGGGCAAACAATCTGAGCGCCATGGGCGGATGTCGATTGGCCGGGTAATACAGGCAGAGCCCAGGGTAGTAAGGGCTCCATTCCGGCAACAACTGAATCAGGTGCCCGGCCTCCACGTGCTCCGTCACTTGCGCCTCGGGCACCCAGGCCACACCGATACCCGCCAGGGCCGCCTCGACCATCAGGTTGAGGTTGTCCATGGTCATCGGACCGTCCACGTCGATGTTCGCGCTCCTGCCCAGATGCTCCAGGTCCCAGCGAAATAACGCTCCACTGGCAAAACGGAAACGGATGCAACGGTGTTGCTTGAGGTCATGGGGCGCCTTGGGCGCCTCGTGGTGCTCAAGGTAGTCGGGCGATGCGACGGCCACAAAACGAATATCCGGGCCAAATCGCACCGCGATCATGTCCCGGGGCACGTCGTCATGAAGACGGATACCCGCATCAAAACCATCGGCGACAATGTCCACCAGACGGCCGTCGGCAACGCACTCGATATGGATCTGCGGGTTGGCGGCGAGAAAGCCCGGGATGACGTGGCGGATCAGGGGCCGAAAAGAGGATTCCGACGCACTGAGACGAATCGAGCCTGACGGTGTATTGCGCGCCGAGGTGACTTCATTCACCGCACTTTCCAGATCCCCCAGCAACGGCCTGACTCTCTGGAACAACTGATCCCCCGCTTCGGTCAGGGCGACGGATCGTGTTGTGCGGTTGAACAGGCGCAGCTCCAGGCGCGCCTCCAGGCCACGCATCGAATGACTGAGCGCCGACGGCGAAACCCCCAATAGTCGCGCCGCACCACTGAAACTGCGTTGCTCGGCAATGGCAACGAACGCCGTCAACTCCGGTAATCCTGCACGAATCACTGATGAATTCCTCTCAATAGCCCATGAAACCACAGCCTGATTGTTGATATTTATACAGCAATTTAAGCTGCCTTCATTCATCCCATCGTTATGAAGGAGATAGAGCATGCGCAAACGTCAATTAGGTAACAGCGGCCTGGAAGTCTCGGCCATGGGCCTGGGCTGCATGAGCTTGAGCTACGGCTATGGGCCGGCGCAGGAAACGGCGGCGGCGATCAAGCTGATTCGCCACGCATTCGACCAGGGCGTGAACTTCTTCGACAGTGCCGAAGCCTATGGCCCCTATGCCAATGAGACCTTGCTGGGTGAGGCGCTGGCGCCCATTCGCGACCAGGTGGTGATTGCCACCAAATTCGGCTTCAAGGACGGCCTGGTCTCGGAAGGCCTGGACAGCCGCCCGCAGACGATTCGCGCGGTAACGGAAGCCGCGCTCAAGCGCCTGCGTACTGACCGCATCGACCTGCTCTATCAACACCGGGTCGATCCGAACGTTCCGATTGAAGAGGTGGCCGGGACCGTCAAGCAGTTGATCGAAGAAGGCAAGGTCAAGCACTTCGGCCTGTCCGAAGCGGGCGTGCAAGCAATTCGCCGGGCCCATGCGGTTCAACCGGTCACCGCGCTACAGAGCGAGTACTCTCTGTGGTGGCGCGAGCCGGAAGCGGAAATCTTGCCGACCCTCGAAGAGCTGGGCATCGGCTTCGTGCCTTTCAGCCCCTTGGGCAAGGGTTTCCTGACGGGTGCGATCGACGAGCGAACCACCTTCGCCGCCGGTGATTTCCGCAACCTGGTCCCGCGGTTCTCTGAAGAAAATCGCAAGGCAAACGCTCATCTGGTCGAAGTGCTCGGCCAGATCGCCGATGGCAAAGGCGCCAGCCGCGCTCAGATCGCCATCGCCTGGCTGCTGGCGCAAAAGCCCTGGATCGTACCGATACCCGGCACCACCAAACTGCATCGCCTGGAGGAAAACATCGGCGCGGCCGAGATCATCCTGACGCCTACGGACCTGAGTGCCATCGAATCGGCCATGGCGCAGATTACCGTCGTGGGCGAGCGCTATCCCGCGCACTTGCAACAACGCGTCAATCGCTGAGTCCGCGCCCACAAGAAAATTCACTTGACTTAACGGTCATTAAATCAGCAATTAGTCTTCTGCCGAGTACTAGCGCCTTGGGCCCGGCGCTACCCTCCTCTCGCAGTTTGCGCATAAATCGTCGCTCAAGGAGGCAAAGGGCGCAGGCTTGATCTATTCATAAACTAACTAATGGATTAACTAGAGAGCCCATGAAAGAGCAACCCCGGCGGCAGGCGATTTCTCACACCTGGCAGGTGCTTGCTCCTGCCAGTGTGCTTTGCATCGCCCTGCTCACGGGCTGCGCCGTGGGCCCGGACTTTACCCGGCCTGGTGTCGCTAAAAATGCCGGTTATTCGCAGGAGAAGCTGGCGACGACGACCGCCTCGGCGGACGTGGCGGACGGAGGTGCCGCGCAAAAGCTGGTCGAGGGCATGGATATTCCCGGCCAATGGTGGACGCTTTTTCGCTCGCCGACATTGAACGCGCTGGTGGAAGAGGCGCTGAAGGCCAATTCGGACGTGGCCGCCGCTCAAGCAGCCCTCCGCCAGGCCAATGAACTGGCTTATGCCGAGCAGTCTTCACTGTTTCCCTCCCTGAGTGGCAGTGCATCCAAGACACGGCAGCTGCCATCGACCGCCAATACCTTTGGTTCGCCCGCGCGGATTCTCACCGTCAATTCAGCATCGCTGAGCGTCTCTTACGACCCGGACGTGTTCGGGGGCGGCCGGCGCCAGATAGAATCCTCCACGGCGCAGGCCGAGTATGAACGCTACCAACTGGAGGCGACTTACCTCACGCTGACCTCCAATGTCGTCAACACCGCCGTGACCCTGGCTTCCCTGCGCGATCAGGTGACGGCCACCCAGGCAATCATTCGCCTGCAGAGCGATCAGCTCGATCTCCTGCAGTCGCAACGGCGGCTGGGGGCGATCGCCAATACCGACGTGCTCACGCAGCAAGCGGCACTGGCCCAAACCCGCGCGACCTTGCCGCCCTTGCAAAAGCAGCTCGCCCAGACCCGTAATCAGTTGATGGCCTATCTCGGCCGTTTTCCCAATCAGGATCAGGGGGAGAATTTCGACCTGGCCTCCCTCCATCTGCCCGAGCAGTTGCCGCTCAGCCTGCCCTCGACCATCGTCGAGCAGCGACCCGATGTGCGCTCCGCCGAAGCGCAACTGCACCAAGCCAGCGCCAATATCGGCGTGGCCGTTGCCAATCAACTGCCGCAATTCAGCATCAGCGGAACACTGGGCTCCAGTGCGCTGGGTGGCACCCGGCTGTTTTCGTCGGGCACGGGATTCTGGAGTCTCGCAGGCTCAGTCAGCCAAACGATCTTTGACGCGGGCACACTGGAGCATCGCAAGCAGGCCGCTGTGGCCGCCTACGATGAATCGGCGGCACGTTATCGCAGCACCGTGATCGCCGCCTTCCAGGATGTCGCCAACGCACTCCGGGCACTGCAAGCGGACGCCGATACGCTCAACCAGCAGGTGCAAGCCGAACAGGCTGCCCACCAAAGCCTGGATCTGGCACAGGCGCAGTTCCGCCTTGGCGCCGTGGGTTACCTGAATCTGCTGACGGCGCAACAGAACTATCAGAACGCGGTACTCACCCGCGTCAAGGTGCAGAGCACCCGCTACAGCGACACCACCGCCCTCTTCCAGGCACTGGGCGGCGGATGGTGGAACCGAACCGATGTGGCCCCTACCTCCCTGGGCAGCCCCGACCGTTTTTGAAACAGCGAGAAAAAACCATGGCTGACGCCAACACTGCCGCTGCTCCATCGCCCCAGCCGACTGAACCTGGCGGTGCACGCAAACGCCGGCTACTCAAGCCCATGCTCATCATGATCGCGGTGGTGCTGGTCATTGTCGCCATCATCGCGGGGGTGAAATTCACCCAGATCTCGAAGCTGATCGCCCAATCCAAGATCCCGCTACCCCCTGCCGTGGTGACGGTCATGCGCGCCGAGTTCGCCGATTGGCAGCCGAGCGTTTCCAGCGTGGGGTCGATCAAGGCGGTACGGGGTGTCGATGTCACCACCGAGGTCGGCGGTATCGTGCGCACCCTCGGCTTCAAACCGGGACAGCAGGTGGCGGCCGGCGACCTGCTCGTCCAGTTGAATGCGGATTCGGACATCGCCCAGCTTCACTCCCTCGAAGCCACCGCCAGCCTGGCCGGCACGGTCCTCAAACGCGACAAGGCACAACTGGCGGTGAGCGCCGTGTCCCAGGCGCAGGTCGAGGCGGACGAGGCTGACTTGAAAGCCAAGATGGCGGCTGCAGAACAGCAGCGGGCGTTGGTGGCGAAGAAAACCATCCGTGCGCCCTTTGCCGGCAAGATCGGGATCACCAGTGTCAATCCCGGTCAATTTCTCAACCCCGGCGACAAGATCGCCACCCTGCAAACCTTCAACCCCATCTATATCGACTTCAACGTACCGCAAGCCCAAGTGGGGGCGATTGCCCTCGGCCTGCCCGTCGCGGTCACGGCGGGCGGCCTGCCCAAGCAGACCTTCGCCGGCAAGGTCACGGCCATCGACACCAGGTTCGATCCGACCACACGCAATGTCGTCGTTGAAGCCACCGTCGATAATCCGAAGCAAAGCCTGGTGCCCGGCATGTTTGCCCAAGCCGTCGTGCAGTCCGGAGAGAAGCAGCGCTACCTCACCGTGCCACAGACCGCCGTCACTTATAACCCTTACGGTACGACGGTGTTCACCGCGGTGCAGAAGAACGACCAGGGCAACGATGTGCTCACGGCGCAGCAGACGTTTATCCAGACAGGGCCGACCCGCGGTGACCAGGTGGCCATTCTGTCCGGCGTGAAGGAAGGCGACCAGGTGATCACCAGTGGCCAGATGAAGCTCAAGAATGGCTCACCGGTGAAGGTCGATACCCAAGGCGCGCCCTTGAACGACGCGGCCCCCAAGCCGCAAGAACAATAGGTCGCGCGCCCCATGAAGCTTACCGATATCTTCATCAAGCGACCGGTCTGGGCCGTTGTCATCTCGCTGTTCATCCTGATACTGGGGTTGCGCTCGATCTTCGGGCTGCCGGTCAACCAGTGGCCACGCACTGAAAACACCGTGGTCACCATCACCACCAGCTACTACGGTGCGGATGCCGCCACCGTGGCCGGCTTTATCACCCAGCCTCTTGAGTCGGCCATCGCCCAGGCCCAGGGCATCGATTACCTGGCCTCCTCGAGCATTACCGGGATCTCGACCATTACCGCGACCCTGCGGCTCAACTACGAGGCCAGCAAGGCACTTACGGAGATCAACACCCAGGTCAACTCGGTGAAGAACCAGCTACCGGCCCAGGCCCAGGAGCCGGTGCTCACGGTGGCGGTCGGACAGACCACCGACGCCATGTACCTGGGTTTCTACAGCGATGTATTGCCCACCAACAACATCACCGACTACCTGTTGCGGGTCGTCAAGCCGAAGCTCGACTCCCTCGAAGGCGTGCAGACGGCCGAGATCCTGGGCGGGCGCCAATTCGCCATGCGCGCCTGGCTCGACCCGGGCAAGCTGGCCGCCCACAACGTGTCGGCGCAGGACGTTTCCGTCGCCCTGGCCAACAACAACTACCTGTCGGCCCTGGGTTCGACAAAAGGCCAGATGATCACGGTCGACCTGACCGCCGGCACCGACCTGCATACCGTGGATGAATTCAAACAGCTGGTCATCAAGCAGAACGGCGATGCGCTCGTGCACCTGGAAGATGTAGCCACGGTGACCCTGGGGGCGGAGAGCTACGACACCAGCGTCGCGTTCTCCGGCAAGCGCTCGGTGTTCATCGGGATCAAAGTGGCACCGAATGCCAACATCCTGACGGTCGCCGCCAGCGTCAGGAAGGCTTTCCCCGACCTGCAATCGCAACTGCCGAGCGGCGTCCGGGGCGAGATCGTCTACGACTCCACCGAGTTCATCAATACCTCGATCTATGAGGTGGTGAAGACCCTCGTCGAGGCGATGATCATCGTCTCGATCGTCATCTATCTGTTCCTCGGTTCGTTTCGCGCGGTGATTGTTCCGCTGGTGGCAATACCGCTGTCGCTGATCGGGACCTTCTTCATCATGTTCCTGCTGGGGTACTCGATCAATCTGCTGACCCTGCTCGCCCTGGTATTGGCCATCGGCCTGGTGGTCGATGACGCGATCATTGTGGTGGAGAACGTCGACCGGCATATCAAGGAAGAAGGCAAAGGCGTAATGGAAGCGGCCATGATCGCGGCCGGGGAACTCGGCGGTCCGATTGTCGCCATGACGGTGGTGTTGATTGCCGCGTACGTCCCCATCGGGCTGCGCACGGGGCTCACCGGTGCGCTGTTCAAGGAGTTCTGTTTCTCCCTGGCGGGCGCCGTGACCGTGTCGGCCGTGGTGGCGCTGACCCTCTCGCCGATGATGACTTCACGGTTATTCAAACCGGGACAGGAAGAGGGTCGCTTTGCCCGCCTGCTGGATCGCTATTTCGACCGGCTACGCCACCGCTATCACCGGGTCCTGTCGGCCGGGCTGGACAGCTGGCCGGTGCTGGTCACCTTTGGCTTTATCCTGTTCCTGCTGGTGGCCGCCAGCGGCATGACCGCCAAGAGCGAGCTGTCGCCGACCGAGGACCAGGGGCTGGTGTTCATGCAGATCAAAGGGGCACCGACGGCCTCTCCCCAGCAGATGGAGCGGCTGGCTGACCAGGTCTTCCAGATCGCGAAGACGGAACCCGAGTACGCACAGATGTTCCAGCTCACCGGGGTGCCCGCGCTCAATCAGGGGCTCGGCGGCGTGCTGCTCAAACCCTGGGGAGAGCGTGGTCGCTCGCAAGCGGAATTGGTGCTGGACCTGCAACAGAAGTGGAACCAGGTGGCCGGCGCCAAGATGGCGGCCTTTCCGCTGCCGTCGTTACCGGGTGCCCAGGGTTTGCCGGTGCAGTTTGTGATCACCACCACGGAGTCCGTCGAGAACTTGAATGAAGTCGCCCAGGCGGTTATGGCAGAGGCCCAGAAGCAGCAGCTGTTCTGGTTCTCGGACCTGGACCTGAAGATCGACAAGCCACAAGCCAAGCTGATCGTCGACCGTGACAAGATCGCCGCCCTGGGGATGACCCAGGCCGATGTCGGCGCGGCACTCTCGGCGGCGCTGGGTGGGAATTACGTGAACTATTTCTCCACCGCCGGGCGCTCGTACAAAGTCATTCCACAGGTCCTGCAGGTCGACCGCCTCAACCCCGATCAGATCCTCGATTACTACATTCGCACGCCCTCCGGCGCCATGATCCAGGCGCGCACGGTGGCGCATATCGAGACCACCACGGAAGCGGAGTCCATCAACCACTTCCAGCAGCTCAACTCGGCCACCCTTTCAGGCGTGAGTGGTGTGGCCCAGGGTGAACTGCTGGCGAAACTGGACAGCATCCTGCACAACGTCGCGCCATCGGGCTACACCTCCGATGCGTCGGGTGAGTCGCGTCAGTTCATGCAGGAATCGGGCGGATTCGTCGGCCTCCTGCTGTTCTCCATTCTGATTGTCTACCTGGCGCTGGCCTTCCAGTTCGAGAGCTACCGCGACCCGGTGGTGATCCTGTTTTCGGTGCCACCGGCGCTCTTCGGCGCGCTGGCCTTTATCACCATGGGCTTCGCCTCGATCAACGTGTACACACAGGTGGGCCTGGTGACCCTGCTCGGGCTGATCACCAAGCATGGGATTCTGATCGTGCAGTTTGCCAACGAACTGCAGCGCGCCGGTCTCAGCAAGCGCGAGGCCATCGAAGAAGCCGCGGCGGTGCGCTTGCGACCGATCCTGATGACCACCGCGGCCATGGTGTTGGGCGTGGTGCCGCTGGTCTGGGCCTCCGGGGCCGGTGCGGCCGGGCGCCACGACATGGGCCTGGTGATCTTCGCCGGCCTCTCGATCGGTACCCTGCTGACGCTGTTCATGGTCCCGGCCATGTACATGTTCATTGGCACCACTCACCATCAGGAGGCGCCCGCGCAGCCGCTGTCTACACCGGTGGCCTAGCGGTCGCCACGCTCACGCCAGGCGTGCGCGAAGAAACTCGATGAAACGCTGGGTCTTGGCCGGCAGCAAGCGGGTCTCGGTGACGGCATAAACCGTCACCGGCTTGCCCTGCCATTCGGGCATGACACGACACAGTTGGCCATTACGCAGTTCATCGGCAATGATTTCCTCGTTCATCAGCACGATGCCCTGGTCGAGCGTAGCCAGCCGCCTCAGCATCCCGACGCTGTTGACCATGAAGCGCCCGCCCACCGCTACCGAGAGGGTTTGTACGCCATCGTGCAGCGTCCAGCTCCCGGCCTTTTGAATATTCAGGCACTGATGCCGTTCGAGATCACTCGGTGTACGGGGCTCGCCCGAGACTTCGAGATAACGCGGCGAGGCGTACAAATAAGGCACCAGGGTGATCAAGGGGCGTGCGATCAGTTGCGAGTCCTCCGACTCGCCAATCCGAATGGCGACGTCAAAGGGTTCGCTCACCAGGTCGACGCGCCGGGAGGTCAGGTCGAAATCGAAGCTGATGCCCGGATAGAGCTCGGCAAACTCAGCGATCAGGGGCGACAGGTAAGTGACCGCAAAGTCCACGGGGAATGAGACCCGCAGCACCCCGCTGGGTTGCGCGAGCATTTCGCCAAGCTGCTCATGGGCCAGCCGGGCCTCATCGACAATGCGCTTGCAGCGCTCGAAATAGATCTGCCCGGCTTCAGTCACCTCGACCTTGCGCGTGGTCCGATGCAGGAGCCGCAAACCGATCGCCTTCTCCAGGGCACTGATACGCCGGGACAAGGTGGAGTTCGGCATGCCCAGCACCTCGGCCGCCCCGCGAAATCCTTTGGCTTTGACGACCTCGACAAACAACGCCATATCGTTCAGAAGTTCCACGCCAATTGCTCCACCTATGGATCAATCAAATCCAGAAGACCCAATTTATCCCAAAAATAATAAAGCTGATGATGCGTCTCCAGCAACACACACTTTCGAGGATCGCACCATGAGCTCACTCTTCAGCCCCATACACGTCGCCAACGCCACCTTTTCAAACCGCCTGGTCATGGCGCCCATGACCCGCAGCCGCGCGGAGTTCGATGGCACCCCGGGGGAACTGGCGGCCGAATATTATGCCCAGCGCGCCAGCGTCGGCCTGATCGTTACCGAGGGTACACAGCCGTCCGACGATGCTCAGGGCTACCTGACCACGCCGGGTATCTATAGCGATGCCCACGTGGCCGGCTGGAAGAAAGTCACCGACGCGGTACACACCCACGGTGGGCATATTTTTATCCAGTTGATGCATGCCGGTCGCATGTCCCACCCCGATAACACGCCCCATCATCGCCAGGGCGTGGCACCGTCCGCCATCGCACCCAATACGCCCATGTTCACCGTCAAAGGCATGCAGGACATCCCGGTGCCACGGGCGCTGAGCACCGAGGAAGTACGTCAGACCGTCGCTGATTTCCGCTTCGCCGCGCGCCGGGCCATTGAAGCCGGGGCCGACGGTGTCGAAATTCACGGCGCCAACGCCTACCTGGTCCAGCAGTTCCTGGCCCCCAGCGCCAACACCCGAACCGATGAATACGGTGGCTCGATCGAGAACCGCGCGCGTTTTGCCATTGAGGTCGTGACCGCCATCGCCGAGGAAATCGGTGCCGATAAAACCGCCCTCCGCCTCTCGCCCGGCATCACGATGTGGGGTATCGATGAAGGTGAGGAAGGTCCGAACCTCTACCGCTACCTGGTGACCGAACTGAACAAGCTCGGCCTTGCTTACCTCCATATCCTGCATAAAGGCGACGACGCGCTTCTGGCGGACATCCGCAAGGCCTGGGACAACACCCTGATCGTCAACCGCCCTGGCCGCCCGCGGGAACAGATTGGCGCCGACCTGGCTTCAGGGCTTGCGGACATGGAGGCCTACGGCCAGATGGTTCTGGCCAATCCGGACTTTGTCGAGCGCTTGAAGACTGATGCGCCGCTGAATAACGCGGACAACACCACCTTCTTCGGCGGCACTCAGAAGGGATACACCGACTACCTGGCCTTGAGTGTTTGAAGGCAATGAGAGGAAACAGCCAGGGCATTCTGCTGCCCTGGCTAGTCCCACTAGGCTGGAGATTGCGAACGCACCGCCGGTTTTCTCAGCATCACCGGGATCGACAGGGCAATCAACGCGGCGATCACGCAGAGCAACCCGGCGATAAAAAACGCCGGCGTGTAGGTGGCCAGCAAGGTCCGCGTCAGCCCGGCGCCATAGGCGGCAAAGGCCGCACCCAGTTGATGGCCGGCAAACACCCAGCCGAAGACGATATTGGCCCGCTCGCCGCCGAACTTCTGCGCCACCAGCTTGACCGTGGGCGGTACGGTGGCGATCCAGTCCAGACCATAAAGCACGGCGAAAAACGACAGCCCGAACACGGTGAAGTCGGTAAACGGCAGGAGCATCAGCGAAATGCCGCGCAAGCCGTAATACCAGAACAACAGCCAGCGGTTATCGAAACGATCCGACAACCAGCCCGAGCCCACGGTGCCGAAAAAGTCGAAGATCCCCATCATCGCCAGGATACCGGCCGCAGTGGTGGCCACCAGGCCGAAGTCGCCGCACATGCTGATGAAGTGGGTCTGGATCAGCCCGTTGGTGCTGGCCCCGCAGACGAAGAACGTCAGGAACAGCACCCAGAACGTCCAACTGCCCGACACGTCGCGCAGCACCTTCAGCGGGCTGATCAGCATCTGCAGCAAGCTGCCCCGGTGGGCGGGTGCCGGCAGGACCTCTTTCTCCCCATACAGCGGCAAATCCAGGTCCACCGGACGATCACGCAGCAGGGCCAGTACTGCCAGCACGACCACCGCCATGGCGCAGCAAATGAAGCTCAGCGCCAAGCGCCAGCCATAGTGTTCCGTCAAGGACGCCATCAGTGGCATGAACAGCAGTTGGCCGGTGGCGGAGCTGGCCGACAGCAACCCGACCACCAGGCCGCGACGATGGGAAAACCAGCGGGTCGCCACCGTGGCCCCAAGCACCATGGCGGTGAGTCCCGTGCCGACGCCGACCACCACGCCCCATAACAGTACCAGTTGCCAGAAGCTGTTCATGAACATCGACCCGATCATGCCGCCCAGCACGATCACCAGCGCCACCAGCACCACCCGGCGCAGGCCGAAGTAATTCATGAAGGCCGCCGCGAAAGGCCCCATCAGCCCGTACAGCATGAAACGAATCGCCAGGGCCCCGGAGATCTGCGCACTGCTCCAACCAAATTCATGCTCCAGGGGCACGATAAATACTCCCGGCGCCCCCATGGCACCGGCCATCACCAGCATGGTCAGGAAAGTGACGGCGGCCACCACCCAGCCATAGTGAACCTGACGCCGCGCCAGGCGGTTTGCGACCAATGTAGACAGCATGGAGTATTCCTCAGGCTTGCGGGACGTGCCGCATCTCGTCGGGGGAAGGACAGAATAGATTAGTTACAACCTTTATTTAATAGATGCTTTACATCATGTATTTTGAGCTGACAAGGCCCTCGATACTTCAATGCAGGGGCCAGCGACTGCTCCACAGCGGTTGTCATGAACCTTTCGACGCCAAGGAAGCTGGCGCGCAGCCTCCCCCACATCAACTGCAGCCGTTCGAGTTTCAACCTATCAAAGGAAGCGAACGCTCAACACTCAAGAACGAACCACCGAGCCCGAAACCGGCAGCTGATCCAGCAGCTTGAGCCCGGTGGTTTTCACGAACGTCTCATAGTCCATCGGCTTTTCGATACGGGTTTCCGCGTTCGGCAGTACATAGGCCCAGGCGCGCCTGGACGATACGTCGTAGACCAGCTTGAACAAGCGGGTGGGCACCCAGACCTGGTCATCGCCAATGGTCCCATGGCCCTCGTCGAAGATCGGACCGGTAAAGACAAACACATTGCCCTCGGCACGCGCCGCGAACTTTCTGACATCGGCCTCGACCTTGCTCCAGATCTTGCGGTTATTGGTCGGGTCCTGCGGGACCATGTTCGACAGCGCAAAGGACTGCGCCATGGCATTCGCATTCGGCGCATCGGCCGCCGGTGCCTGATGGCCACGGTCCACGGCCGGGTGCTGGGCCCGGTAGTCGCTCAGTTCCGCTCGCGCGCCCTTGGGGATGCGCGGGTCCGGGTAGAACTGGTTGGTACGCTCCTCCCCCTTTGCATCCTGTAGCTGGGCCGCGCTCAGGCGTTCCACCACCACAAGCGGGGTCTTGCTGGTTTGCGAGTAGAGCACCGCAAAGCTGTCGGAACACAGGGCCATGGGTTTCATGGTGGCCGGCACACTGGCGGTGCTGATCGGCTTGGCACCCGGGAACAAGTCGGCACAGCCGTCAAATGAAGCCTGTTGCTGTTGACTCGAATACAGGTCGATCGCCGCGCCCTGGCTGATGGAGCCCGAACGGTGCCCTTGTTTCTCGTGTTGGTTGGGTGGATCGATAAGATCCAGCAGGTTGCGCGCTTGTGCGGCGCTGGCAGAAAACAACACAAGGGCGGACAGCCCCACTGCGATACGGCGTAGGTTCATGCTTGGATTCTTTGGATTGGAGTGCGGGGATACAGATGACAAAGCCCTCTGGACGAGGGCTTGGAGAGGCGTTTTACGCGTTATGAGCGGAAATTGCCAGCCGCCCAAGCCTAAGGCACCGAGCTATCGGAATGGGTGGGAGGCACCCGACGTAATGTATCAATGCGCTCCTGACACGATCCGCAGCCTTTGATCCTCCAGATCGAACAGGTTCCATCGCGCCCCTTCGTCCGATTCGACCAGCAGACGGTTCAATGGCCCGAGAAACTTCGTGAACTCCTCATCGGTACAGGTGGGCAGGAAGAGCGATAAAACCCGTGGATCGTAATACCGAAACATCAGCAGCTTTTTGTCTTCGGTTCGCACGCGAAGAAATTTCTTCAGATGTAAACGTATGGCGGACATCGGCAATGCTGCCGGGGCAAAGATGAATATCCCCCAAGCGCGGCCCCAACCTCGATCCAGCAGTTCCCGGGTGGCAGGCGACGTGGACGTCAGTTGGGATTCGGGTTGAGCGGGAGGTGGCAAGACAGGTGCTAGCGTATCCGTTTCCACACTGGGCTTTTTTGCCGGACGGCGAACCGCGGGCCTTGCGGCCGGCGCATCGATCCGACCCGCGGCCTCCGACGCCGGTACCCGGGT
The DNA here is from genome assembly GCF_023242345.1 of Pseudomonas sp. MWU12-2037. NCBI lineage: Bacteria > Pseudomonadati > Pseudomonadota > Gammaproteobacteria > Pseudomonadales > Pseudomonadaceae > Pseudomonas > Pseudomonas sp. MWU12-2037. Next base: position 72,440 of record NZ_JALLIZ010000006.1, read on the forward strand.
GCGCGCCATGGGGACGTAGGGATAAACGTAGGCACACAAATGCCCATTCTGGGGGTTGCGAGAGAATTGTCTCAGCACCTCCGCGTCGGGTAAGCGATGGCTATGCGCCAACTGGCTGGAGAGCAAGGAGCGCAGACGATGCATCTCTCCAGCACCCTGGAAATATCGGCGAACAAAACGCTCCACCTGCCACGTCTCACCCAGGTCCATTCTGACCGCTCGCTGGTCGTAGGTTCAGTTACCCGTCCTCGTATCGAACGGGTCATGAGCAAACCCGGCCCTGTCGGCAATCTCGATGCGATCCAGTCCGTCAAAAAAACATAACCGCATAGGCTGAAGGCCCTTAAACGGGATAAGACGTCATTTGTAGCATAAGTGGCCAGGCAGGCGGTCCCGAAAATCCCTGTGTGCTCGACGATTCCCGGGCAGCTTCCTGACATCCGGGAAGTCGGCCAGACCGCACAAAACCGATACCAAAACAGTCCTGCTTTTGTGTAGGACGTCACTGCACGCCTCCCGGCGAGTGGATCCGACACGCCTCGAGAAAATCCTCGAAGCCCTTAAAAGACACGGGATAGAGCGGTTTTATAGAAACAAAAATGACCGCCCATCCTGGGACAATGCAAACTTAAAGATACTAATAACAATGATTATCATTGGTTTTCGTGTTTTAACTCGCTATCCTTCGCGTGCTTTCACTCAAGACCGTGCACAAGGAGTCAGACTTGAAAAATGGATACAGCAAGAAACCGCAAGCCCTGCTGAGTCGCTGGAGCGAAGCGCTCGGCACCCCTCTTTTCCAAGCCAACCACATCACTCTCGACGCGCTGGTCAACACCCTTGCACCTGCCGCCGAGCGCAGTTTCCAGCGCTTGATCCAGGCGCTGTTCCGCGAAGGTCTGCTGGACGCCGGCGCGCTCGAATACGACGAGCCCCCTCGATGCTGGTTGACCCTCGCCGACCGCACCCGCCTGTGCTTCGACCATCTGCTCCCTGGACGCATGAGCAGTTGGGACCTGCGGGGCGACATCACGGCGTACGGCGATGATCATCCCCCGCACAAGATCCAGTTTCCCTCGGAGCTGCTGAGCCTGCTCAACCATGGCCTCGAGTCGCCTGCCGACGCCGAGGTGCTGCGCCGCCTCAACGAAGAACTCGACGACAGTTTCGCCAACGACACCCTGTGCCTGGCCTTCCACGAGCGCTGGACACTCCAGTTGCATGAATCCATGGACCCGGCGCACAGCGACAATCTGCTGGGCTGGCTCAAGGATGAGCCGAGCATCGCCAACCCCACTTCCCTGCTGGAACAGTGGGGCACGCTGGGCCACCCCTGGCACCCCAACTACAAGACCAAACTGGGCTTGAGCACGGACCAGGTCATCGACTTCTCACCGGAATTCGAAGCCCGTTTCCCGGTGATGCTCTGCGCATTGCACCACCAGTTTGCCCATGTCGAATCACTGGCTGGCACCATGGATTACTGGCAGTGGTGGCAAGCCCACTTCCCCCAGGCCGCGCAACAGTTGACCGCTGAATTGACCCGTCAGGGCCTTGAAGCCGGCGACTACCTGCCACTGCCCGCCCATCCCTGGCAGGCACGCCAGGAGCTGCCGCAGACCTTCGCCAACGAAATCGGTGATCGCCTGCTGGTCCTGACCGATATAGTCGCGTTCACCGCCCACCCGACCATGTCGTTCCGCACCGTATTGCCTGAAGGCCGCCGTGACGCGCCGATGGTCAAGCTGCCGGTGTCACTGCGCCTGACCAGCGTGCAGCGCACCGTTTCGCCACGCTCGGCGCGCATGGGCCCGCGCATCAGCCTGCTGATGCAAAGCATCCTGGCGCGCGAGCCCGGGATCCGGAACATTCTCGGTATCGTTCCCGAACGCATCGGTGTGCATTTCAAACCGCAACCGGTTGACGACGAACGTTCCCGTCACCTGGCCGTACTGTACCGGGACAACCCACTGAGCCAGTTGCAACCGGGCGAAATGGCCATTCCGGTCGGCAGTCTGTTTGCCATCGACCAGCACGGCCAACCGCTGTTGAGGCAGTGGGTGCGCCTGGCAAAAGGCACGGACGATAGCGCCGCCATGCAATCGTTCTTCCACGACTACGCGTCGATTGCGGTGCCTGCCCTGCTAGGTATGTACCTGCGCTACGGCGTCGCGTTCGAGGCCCACCAGCAAAACAGCTTCATGATCATGGCCGCGGACGGACAGTTGAGCCGCCTGTTGTTGCGAGACTTCGGCGATATCCGGATCGACCGCAAGACCTTGCACGCACAGGGCCTGGACATCGAACTGCATGATCCGAAGATGACCCTGTATGACGATGCCGGCTTCGTGCGCGACAAGCTGCTGCATACGGTCTTCATGTGTCATCTGGGCGAACTGGTGCTGCTCAGCGCCCGCCACTTCGACATCCCCCAGGCCCTGCTCTGGAGTGAACTGGCAACCCAGGTCCGCCAGTGCTTCGACGACTTGCGCGATCAGGTCGAACCACAGCGCTGGAGCACCGAGCGCCAGGCCCTGCTGGAACAGGACTGGCCCGCCAAGTCGTTTATGCGCATGCGCCTGCTCGAGAGTCACGCCGATATCGTCGGGCGCCTGCGCAACCCTCTGAGCGTCAACGCCGATGGCAGCTAACGACACGGCGCTGCGGTTGCTGGTCGGGATTCAACTGGTGTCCATGGGGGCCATGGAAATGAGCGGCCCCTTCTGGCCCCTGCAGATCCAGAAGCTGCTCGGTGCCGCCGGTGCCCAGTACACCGGCCTGCTGTCTTCGCTGGTGTACGCCGGGCCGATGATGGCGGCGATGATCCTGACCCCGATGTGGGGGCGACTGGGCGACCGCACCGGGCACAAGCCGATGATCATTCGTGCACTGCTGGCGCTGGCGGTGTGCCAGGCGCTGGCCGCGATCACCTTCGATCCCTGGCTGCTGGTGGGCATCCGGGTGGTTCAGGGTGCCCTGGCCGGGTTTATCGCGGCGGCCCAGGCCTACGCATTGGCCTGCTGCGGCGCCGGCGGACGGGGGCAGATTCTCGCCCGCCTGCAATCGGCCACGGCGGTCGGCTCGCTGGCCGGGCCGGTGCTGGGCGGCTGGTTGATGGATATCTCGGGGTTCGCCTTGCTGTGCTACAGCGCTACCGCGATTTGCCTGTTGTGTGCGGCGATCAGTCTGTTTTTACCCAGTGACACACAGCGTGCGCCGGCCAAGCAAAAACCGGCGCACGCAGCGCTGCCCAAGGGTTGGCTGGGGGCCATGCTCGGGGTCATCGTGCTGATCCAGGCCGCCAAGATGATGCCGCAACCGTTCTATGCCTTGTACGTGGCGGACGTCCTGCACGCGCCTGGATGGTTGATCGGCGCCAGCTATGCCGCCAGTGCCGCCACCCTGGCCTTGTCCGCGCCGCTGTGGGGACGACTGTTCGACCGCCATCAGCCCGCGCACACCTTGCGGGTCATCGAATGGGTTGCCTGGGCCTGTGCCCTGACCCTGGCCTTTACCGCCGTGGCCAGCGAATGGATGGGCTTTCTCGCCAGCCGGCTGCTGTGGGGCGTGTGGCAAGGCGCGCTACTGCCCGTTGCCTACACCTTGATCGCCAACACCGTTGCCCCCAGCCAGCAAGGCTTTGCCCTGGGCCTGGGCAACAGCGCCGCCAAAGCCGGCGCGTTGTGCGGGGTTTTGCTGGGGGGCATCGGCATGGGAATCGTCGGCGTGGCCCACAGCTTCTGGCTCGTCGCCCTCACCTACGCCATTGCCGCCCTGGGTATCCGCGCCATCCGATCATTTTCACGAACGCCGGAAACCGGCGTTTTATCGACCCACACTTCTGCGAATCAAACAAAGAAAGAGCCATGAAAAAAATACAACTTTCCATCCTCCTGCCCTTTATCGGCTCGCTGAGCACACCGGCCTGGGCCGATCAGAGCGAACCCGCCCAGGCGGCACCCGGTACCCTGCAACTGCAGGAAATGGTGGTTTCCGCCACCCGCAGCGAAACCAGCATCGCCTCGATTCCAGGCTCCGTGCAGGTGATCAACGAAGAGCAGATCCGCCAGCAGACCGGTGCCGGTCGGCGGGTCGCGGATATCCTCGGGCAACTGGTGCCGGGCATCTCCCCTTCCACCGGTGGCATGAGCAACTTTGGCCAGACCCTGCGCGGACGCAACACCCTGATCCTGATCGACGGGGTCTCCCAGAACGCGACGCGGGACAACTTCCGCCAGCTCAACAGCATCGCCCCGGAAAGCATCGAACGCATCGAAGTGGTCTCCGGCGCCAGCAGCGTCTACGGTGCGGGCGCGTCGGGCGGCATCATCAACATCATCACCAAGCGCAACAAGGGTGAGGAACTGGCGTTCAGCAGCAAGATCGGCATGACCACCGGCAACAACCTCAACAACAAGGGCTTCTCCTACGAAGCCTTCCAGAGCGCCACGGGGCACAAGGACGCGCTGGACTGGTACGTGTCGGCCAACGCCGTGCAGCGCAACGACCAGTTCGACGGCAACGGCAACCGCATTCCCCAGGACACGTCCCAGGGCAGCAACATGGACACCAGCACCTACGACCTGCAAGGTCGTTTCGGCTACGCGCTGGATGCCGACAAGAAGATCAGCCTGTCACTGCAGGACTACAAGGACCAACAGGACACCGACTACACCAAGGACCCGCGCATCACCAACAATGCCGTCGCGGTAAAAGGCCTGAAGCTGGATGACCAGCCGTACACCCATAACCAGGCGGTCAACCTCAACTACACCGACAAGGATTTCCACGGTCAGGGCCTGCAGGTCGAAAGCTACTGGCGGCGTGCCGATGCACTGTTTTTCCCGGACCTGTCACGGGGCCTGGCCGGAGTCTCCGACAACAACAGCATCCAGGATGTCTACGGCCTGCGGGCGGCGATCGAAAGCAAGATGCCGGACATCGGCCCGGCCACCGGCACACTGGTCTGGGGCGCCGACTATGATCACGAAACCTCGCGCCAACGCGGCGATCAGTACCGGGTCAATGGGCTGACCTACACCAAGACCGGTACCACCTTTGAAATGGGCCCGGACACCGTGACCGCCACCAAGGCCATTTTCGGCCAGCTGTCCTACGACGTCGGCGACTGGACCCTGCGTGGCGGGGTGCGTCGCGAATGGATCGAAAGCGAGATCGCCGACAGCATCGCCTATGGCGAAATCGTCCAGACCGGCAATCGCGCGACGCTGCCCGGCGGCACCCTGAATTACAACGACACGCTGTACAACCTTGGCGCGGTGTATCACCTGAACGAAAACCAGGACCTGTTCGTCAACTTCAGCCAGGGCTTTTCCCTGCCGGATATCCAGCGCTTCCTGCGTGACGTCAGCAGTACCTACAACATCCATGACCTCAACGCCCAGGCCATCAAGGTCAACAGCTATGAGCTGGGCTGGCGTGGCAACTGGGACAAGTGGCAGGCCAGCGTCACGGCCTACGAAAACACCTCGGATGTCACCCAGTTCTATGACGCCAACAACCGCGTGCTGCGTCTGATCAACCAGAAGGAGCGCGTGCGCGGCGTGGAAACCAGCCTGAGCTACAACGTGACGGATCAATGGTCGGTGGGCGGCACTTACGCTTACGCCAAGGGCGAGACCGATCAGAACGGCAAATGGATCGACCTGCCGGCCACACGCATTTCCCCGGCCAAGACCACCGCCTTCGTCGGTTATGAGCACGGCGACTACAACCTGCGCCTGCAAGGCATGCGCCTGTCGGACTACGACGCGGCCTTCAAGGACAACAACGGTCGCGATATCAAGGGCTACACGTTGTTCGACCTGCTGGGTTCGGTAGCGTTGCCGGTGGGTCGCCTGGAAGGTGGTGTCTACAACCTGGCGAACCGCAACTACCAGAACATGTTCGCCCAGGCCAATGCCCGCGCGCCTTATCCGAATGCCGAAGGTCGGACCTTGAGCGTGAGTTACGCGGTCGATTGGTAAAACCCGCCCGTGAAGGCGTCAGTCCTCAACCCTTGCGGGGGACTGACGCAGCGCCTTCCCATAAGTGATTCTTCACATTCAGGAGGGAGCATTCCCCGCCATGGAACTGTCCTCTAGTGATCGGCAACTTTTTACCCTCACTGACGACTGGAGTTCTTCATGGCGAAAATCACCCTGGCCCGGCAATTGGCGACTACCCTTGAACAGGCGGGCATCAAGCGTATCTGGGGCCTGACCGGCGACAGTCTCAACGGCCTGACCGACGCCCTGCGCGCCATGGACAGCATCGAGTGGATGCATGTGCGCCACGAAGAAGTCGCGGCCTTCGCCGCCGGCGCCGAAGCCGCTGCCACCGGCGAGCTGACGGTGTGTGCCGGCAGTTGCGGGCCGGGCAACCTGCACTTGATCAATGGCCTGTTCGACTGCCATCGCAACCATGTGCCGGTCCTGGCCATCGCCGCACAGATCCCCTCCTCCGAGATTGGCCTGAACTACTTCCAGGAAACCCATCCCCAGGAGCTGTTCAAGGAATGCAGTCACTTTATCGAGTTGGTGACCAATCCCGCGCAGATGCCCCAGGTGCTGCACCGGGCCATGCGTTCGGCGATCCTCAACCGCGGCGTGGCGGTGGTGGTGATTCCGGGGGATGTGTCACTGCTGGAAGTGGAAGACAGCTTCAAGCCATGGCCGGCGCTGTTGGCGCCGCGCACCTTGCCGGCGGAACAGGACCTGCAACGCCTTACCGATATCCTCGAACACAGTAAATCCGTAACCCTGCTGTGCGGCAGCGGCTGTGCCGGTGCCCACGACGACGTGCTGGCCCTGGCCGACGCCCTCGGTGCGCCGGTGGTCCACGCCCTGCGGGGCAAGGAGCATGTGGAGTGGGACAACCCCTTCGACGTCGGCATGACCGGCCTGATAGGTTTCAGTTCCGGTTACCATGCGATGCTCAACTGCGACACGCTGATCATGCTCGGCACCGACTTCCCCTATCGGCAGTTCTACCCCACCGACGCGAAGATCATCCAGGTCGACCGTAATCCGCAAGCGCTGGGCCGGCGTGTCACCCTGGACCTGGGGATCGCCGCTGACGTCAGCGAAACCCTCCAGGCCCTGTTGACGCGCCTGACCCGCAAGACCGACCGCAGCTTTCTCGAAAGCTCCCTCAAGCACTACGAGAAAGCACGCCAGGGCCTTGATGAGCTCGCACAACCCTCAAAGGCCGGTCGGCCGATCCACCCGCAATACGTTACCCGCCTGCTCAGTGAACTGGCCGACGACGATGCGATCTTCACCGCCGACGTCGGCTCGCCCACCGTCTGGGCCGCGCGTTACCTGAAGATGAATGGCAAACGCCGGCTGATCGGCTCGTTCAACCACGGTTCCATGGCCAACGCCATGCCCCAGGCCATCGGCGCGCAAGCGGCCTTTCCCGGGCGCCAGGTGATTTCCCTGTCCGGCGATGGCGGTTTCAGCATGCTGATGGGCGACTTCATTTCCCTGGCACAGTTGAAGCTGCCGGTGAAAGTCATTGTCTACGACAACGCCTCCCTGGGATTCGTCGCCATGGAGATGAAAGCCTCCGGCTACTTGGACACCGGCACCGAGCTGAAAAACCCGGACTTCGCGGCCATGTCCAACGCCATGGGCATCCTCGGTATTCGCGTCGAGCAATCCGAAGACCTGGAACCGGCCCTGCGCCGCGCCCTGGCCCATGACGGTCCGGTGCTGGTGGACGTGGTCACCGCCACCCAGGAACTGGTCATGCCGCCGAGCATCAAGCTGGAACAGGCCAAGGGCTTCAGCCTGTATATGCTCAAGGCGGTGATGAGCGGACGCGGTGATGAGGTGATCGAATTGGCGCGGACCAACTGGTTGCGCTGATCCGGCCATTCAGTGACGGCGGCTGGCGCCGTAGCGGATGATCACCCGGGTAATCGCCTCGATAATCAGCGGGTCCGCCTCCGGCGCACTGAATAAACGGAACTCGGCATCGGGCAGCGGCGGCAAGCCATGCTCGGCGCCGAGGACTGCCAATCCCTGGGACACTTGGCTGAGGGTCATCGGCGCGATGGCAAAGCCTGCCAGGGCCGCAGCCTGCAACGCGGCATAGCTAGTGCAGAGCATGGCCGTGCGCTGGGTGATGCCGGCCTGGGCCAGACGCGTCAACGCGGCCTCCCGGTAAGGACAGGGTTCCGGGAACAGGGCCAGGGGCAAGGGTGTCGGCAAGGTGCCTAAAGGTTGTGCGGACCAGGCCCAGACCAGGGGTTCCTGCCATAACGCCAGGCCGGGCTCGCTGGACTCACACAACGAACCGACCACCAGATCCAGTTCGCCCTGCTTCATCAGGGTCAGCAACGAGCCGGGAATACTGACCTGCACCTTGAGCTGCATGCCCGGATAGTCGGCGGCGAAGGCCTGCAACTCCCGCAACAGACGGGCATCGGCGAACTCTTCCGAAACACCGATGCGCAAACTCCCTTGAAACGCCGAACGGGTCAGCTCGGCCCAGGCATCCCGATTGAGCGCCAGAATACCCCGGGCATAGGCCATCAACCGTTCGCCATCGGCCGTCAGTTGTTGGGAGCGGGTGGTGCGGGTGAGCAGCGGCTTGCCCACCTGCTCTTCCAGGCGCCGCAAATGACCGCTGACGGCCGACTGGGTCAGGTGCAGGCGGGCCGCGGCGCGACTGAAGCCGCCTTCATCCACCACCGCGACGAAGGTCTTGAGCAACAAGGCATCGAACATATGCTGATACGTGATCAATAAGTCTGTAAAACACGATTTATATTTCAAGTAGCGCTATGTTGCAATGCTCGGGTCTTCTCTCCCCTTCCCTGAGGCCCGCCATGACCGTCCTTCTGCATATCGAATGCTCCCCGCGCAAACAGCGCTCCGCCTCCCTGGAAATCGCCCGCCAGTTCATTGCTCGCTATCAGCGCAACGCGCCGGATACCCAAGTCGTCACCCTGGACCTGTGGAACCTGGACCTACCGGAGTTTGACGGGCCGGTGATGGATGCCAAATATGCCGGCCTGAGCGGCACCCCATTGACCGAGGAACAGGACGCCGCCTGGACGACCCTGAAAGATCTAGCGGCTCACTTGCATCAGGCTAACGTACTGGTGTTCTCCGTTCCGCTGTGGAATTTCGCAGTACCCTACAAGCTCAAGCACTTTATCGACGTGGTTTCGCAGAAAGACGTACTGTTTGAATTCAGCCCGGAACACGGCCTGCGGGGTTTGCTGCATAACAAGACGGCCGTGAACGTGTATGCGCGCGGCATGGACTATTCCGAACCGACCGCGCAACCGATGGACTTCCAGAAACCTTATATGGAAGCCTGGCTGGGTTTTATTGGTGTGACCGACGTGCATTCGCTCTATGTAGAGAAAACCATTCTCGGGCCTGACGTTGATTTGGCCTCTCGCCAGAACACCACCGGACAGGCCCTGGCGCTGGCCGACCGACTGGCCTGATCGCAGGTAAAAAACAGACCCAGCCGAAACGGCTGGGATCGTGACACAGCAGAATCATCCCGCAATAATCGGCATCACGTCTTACTTGATAAAGCGTATAACACCCGCTAAAGCCTCTCCATCCAAGTACAACTTTCCGATACTTATCTCTTAAATCAACCACTTATACAGTGAAAACGCCTGTAGTCCGCTTTTTATACTTCCCATCCCGCTGATCTCGCAGGTGTTGCCCTGCAAGACCGGTCGCCCAAAAAGTCGACCCGGTTGAGCGAGTACGGGCTATCCGTCGGTACTTCCAACGCTCGGTGGTTTATATCCAATAACAAGATGAGGTTGTATTTCTATGCGCGCAGACAACCATCTGCCCAACGGGGGGACTGCTCAAGGCGGACCGCTCAAACGTGAACTGGGTGAACGACATATTCGTTTGATGGCCCTCGGCGCCTGTATCGGTGTCGGGCTATTCCTCGGTTCGGCCAAGGCCATTCAAATGGCCGGTCCGGCCATCATGCTGTCCTATATCATCGGCGGCCTGGCGATCCTGGTGATCATGCGCGCCCTGGGCGAAATGGCGGTACATAACCCCGTCGCCGGCTCGTTCAGCCGTTACGCACAAGATTACCTGGGCCCGTTGGCGGGATTTCTCACCGGCTGGAACTACTGGTTCCTGTGGCTGGTGACCTGCGTGGCGGAAATCACCGCGGTGGCGGTGTACATGGGCGTCTGGTTCCCCGATGTGCCGCGCTGGATCTGGGCCCTCGCCGCCCTGGTCAGCATGGGCACGGTCAACCTGATCGCAGTGAAAGCCTTCGGTGAGTTCGAGTTCTGGTTCGCCCTGATCAAGATCGTCACCATCATTGCAATGGTGGTGGGCGGGATCGGTGTGATCGCTTTCGGTTTCGGTAACGATGGCGTGGCACTGGGGATTTCCAATCTGTGGAACCATGGCGGCTTTATGCCGAACGGCGTCACCGGCGTGCTGATGTCGTTGCAAATGGTGATGTTCGCCTACCTGGGCGTGGAAATGATCGGCCTGACCGCCGGAGAAGCACGCAACCCGGAGAAAACCATTCCCCAGGCGATCGGCTCGGTGTTCTGGCGCATCCTGCTGTTCTACGTGGGGGCCTTGTTCGTCATCCTGTCGATCTACCCCTGGGGCGAAATCGGTACCCAGGGCAGCCCCTTTGTCATGACCTTCGAGCGGCTGGGCATCAAGACCGCTGCCGGCATCATCAACTTCGTGGTGATCACCGCGGCGCTCTCCTCCTGCAACGGCGGGATCTTCAGCACCGGGCGCATGCTCTACAGCCTGGCACAGAACGGCCAGGCGCCAAAAACCTTCGGCAAAACCGCCGGCAACGGTGTGCCGCGCAATGCGCTGCTGTTGTCCATCGCGGCCTTGTTGCTGGGTGTACTGCTGAACTACCTGGTGCCGGAAAAGGTCTTCGTCTGGGTCACCTCGATTGCCACCTTTGGTGCGATCTGGACCTGGGCGATGATCCTGCTGGCCCAGCTCAGGTTTCGCAAAGGCCTGAGCGCAGCGGAACGTGCAGGCCTGAAATACCGCATGTGGCTGTACCCGATCAGCTCCTACCTGGCGTTGGCGTTCCTGGTGCTGGTGGTGGGCCTGATGGCCTATTTCCCGGACACCCGCGTGGCACTCTACATAGGACCGGCGTTCCTGGTGCTGCTGACGGTGCTGTTCCATGTATTCAGGTTGCAACCAGCCAATTCCCTCCGAGGTGCGGTGCGCTTGGCCCCTTGATGGTGTAACGCGCTTGGCCAAAGGATCGCACTGCTGCAGCCCCAAGAGCAGCAGTGCGCGCTGGCGGCTCCCCATTGAATGCTGACGCATACCTCGTTTTTTCCGACTTCCTGGCCCACCTGTACTAGCCTCTTGGACAGCTCAAGCATTTTCCTGGAAACGAGGAAGCCCGTATGCGCCTTAGAAATCTCAATGTAGCCCCGCGCTCAGCGCTGTTTTTCGCCTTGATCATTGCCTTGGTTTTTATCCTCGGCGCAGTCGCGGTGGTGCAGATGGGCGGCCTGCGGGACTCGGAAAAAGATGTCGAAGTCAATTGGATGCCCAGCGTCCGACAAACGGCATTGATGAGCCTTGGGGTGATGCGCCTGAGACTCGAAGTCCAGCGCAGCATTGCTGACCCCGAAGGTATTCAAAAGACGGCTGAAGCCTTCCCGGGCTTCCGAAAGGCTTTCATGGAGGCGGTGGCCAATTATGAGCCTCTGGTTGCGAGCGACCAGGAGCGCGCGCTTTATCTGAAGGTAAAGGCATCCGCCGAGGCGTACTCCAGGCAGTTGGACAGTCTCGAACCACTGATGAAACGCGCTGACTTGCCTGCGATAGCCAGCCTGAATGCGACAAGCATCCGGCCTATCACCACCTTGATGGAGGGGCAGATCAAAGACCTGACCGACATCAATAACGAGGGCGCGGCACTGGCGGGTCGAAATGCCGCCCATCTCTACTCCACGGGACTTTGGCTGGTTGTCGGTCTGATTGCAGGTGTAGTGATTCTGACTGTCGGGTTGGCAATAGTTCTGACCAGGAGCATCACCTCTCCCATCAGCGATGCCTTGTCCGTCGCCGAGCGTATCGCCAGTAGCGACCTGTCAAAGGAAGTACGGGTGAGCGGGACCGATGAAGCCGGACGACTGTTGAAAGCACTGGCGCAGATGCAGAAAAACCTTCGCAATACCATTGTGCAGATCTCCGAGTCTTCCACCCAACTGGCCTCCGCGGCCGAGGAAATGACAGCGGTCACCGAGGAGTCCAGCCGAGGCCTTGTTGCACAGAACGACGAAGTCAATCAAGCCGCTACGGCCGTCACCGAGATGAGTGCTGCGGTTGATGAGGTCGCGCGTAACGCGGAGTCAGCCTCCGAAGAGTCCAGGCGCACCCAGGGCTTTACCGAGGTTGGCCTGAAGCGAGTGGCTCAGACATTGAAATCCATTCAAAAGCTGAGCGGTAATGTTGAAAACACCAGCGAGCAGATTCAAGGTCTGTCAAATCAGGCCCAGGGTATCAATAAAGTCGTCGAGGTGATTCGGGCGATCGCGGAGCAGACCAACCTTCTGGCGTTGAACGCCGCCATTGAAGCCGCACGAGCCGGTGAACAAGGCCGTGGTTTTGCGGTGGTTGCCGACGAGGTCAGGGCTTTGGCCCACCGAACCCAGCAATCGACCCAAGAGATCGAGCAGATGATTGCGGCGATTCAGAACGATTCGGAGCACGCCGTGGAAGCCATGAATACCAGCAAAGCATTGGCAACCGAATCCCTTGGCGTGGCTCAAGAAGCCAGTAGCTCCCTGGATCAGATTGCCAGCGCCATGATTCAGATCAATGAACGTAATCTTCTGATCGCGACCGCTTCTGAAGAACAGGCCCACGTGGCCCGTGAGGTCGATCGCAACCTGGTCAGTATCCGCGAGCTTGCCGCACAGAGCTCCGCAGGCGCCAGCCAAACGGCCAGCGCCTGCAATGAGATGTCAAAACTGGCGGTCAATCTCAATCAGTTGGTGAATCGCTTCGTGGTGTGAAAGGCGGACCACTCAGGATTTGGCGCCCAGCTCCGCGGAAATCCGCGCGGCGGCGCTTTTGATCTGCGGGATCAACTCGGCCATTTTCTCCAGCGGCATATAGGGCACCGTGCTGGCGATGCTTATGCCGGCAACGATTTTCCGGCTGGCATCCCGTATAGGCGCGGCCACACAACGGATCGACGGTTCATTGTCTTCCAGGTCGAAGGCATAGCCCCCCGCCACATACTCCTGCATGCGCGCACGGAACTGCTCCCAGGTCTGTTCCACATGCTGGGGCCACAGGGCGTTCTTGCCGCCCACCGGCAGGCTGATCTGATACAGGCGCTGCCATTCTTCCGGCGAGCAATCGAGCATCAGCGCCTTGCCGATCCCGGTCCGCGCCAGCGGCATGCGATGGCCGACCCGCGAACGCATTTCCGGGCCATTGCGCCCCGGATTCTTGTGCAGATACAGCACGTCATCGTCTTCACGAATGGCCAGGTGGATGGTGTCGCCGGTCAGCGCCGACAATTCATCCAGGAATGGCGTAGCCAGGGTCACCAGCGGCAGGGCTTCGCGGGCCTGGAAACCCAGCTCGATCAGCTTCGGTCCCAACAGATAGCCGACTTGCGGCACCACCCGCAGATAGCGCTCGTCCACCAGGCAACTGGCCAGGCGATGGGTGGTGCTGCGCGTGGTCCCAATCAGCCGGGCAATCTCCTTGAGATCCCGGGCGCCGTTGGCCACCGCCTGCACCACGCCCAAGCCCCGGAGCAGCGTCTGGGTGCCGGTGGGTGCAGAGTCCTTGGCGTTTTTCAGGGTGTCGTCCAGCATATGCAGCCTTATAAAAGGGTCTACGAAAACGAAGGCCATTATGGCCGCTCACTGGCCCGCCTGCATGTCACTTTTCAGGCCTTCCGCTCACTGCGCCGAGAAGCGGATCAAGGTGGTCTGGCGATAGACCTCCCCCGCCTCGATCCAGGCCCGGGGAAAACCGGGTTGGTTGATGCCATCGGGACAGTTCTGGGTCTCCAGGGCAAAACCGGCCCAACGCGGATAAGGCTTGCCCGCCTTGCCCTGAGCACTGCCGTCGAAGGCATTGCTGGTATAGAACTGCACCCCGGGCTCGGTGGTGTGCAACTGCAACCTGCGACCGCTTTGGGGATCGTGGATATCGACGGCCAATCGGCTCAGATCACCCTCGGCATCCAGCCTCCAGTGATGATTGAAACCCTGCTGCGCCGCACCGCTGATGCGCAATTGCGGATGGTCATCGGTGATGTGCCGGCCAATCGGCGTGGCCTGGCGAAAGTCCATCGGCGTACCGGCCACAGGCGCCATCTCACCGCGGGGTATCAGTTGCTCCGTTACCGGCAGGTAATGGCTGGCATGGAGCGTCGCCACCTGCGAGAGGATATCGCCGTTACCCGCGCCGGCCAGGTTGAAGTAGGCATGCTGGGTCAGGTTGACCGCCGTCGGTGCGTCGCTGACCGCCTGATACTCGATGCGCAGCTGGTTGTCATCGTCGAGGCTGTAGGTGACCTGGGTCCGCAGGTTGCCGGGAAAACCCATTTCGCCGTCGACGGACAGGTAACTGAGCTTCACACCCACCCAATCGCTGCCCTGGACGGGCTGCGCCTCCCAGACCTTCTTGTCGAAACCTTCGGGGCCGCCATGCAAGGCATTGGCGCCGTCATTGAGCGGTACCTGATAAATCCGCCCCGACAACTCGAACCGACCTCCCGCCAGCCGATTGGCGTAACGCCCGATCAGCGCGCCCAGGTACAAACGCTGATGCCGCTGATAGCCCGCGATATCGTCGAAGCCCAGCACCACATCCTCGTAACGGCCGTTTCTGTCCGCCACCAGCAGCGCCTGGAGAATGCCGCCGTAGGTCAGCACACTGGCCTGCATGCCGTGACGGTTGCCCAGCTGGTACTTGTGCACCGGCGTACCGTCCTCCAGATGACCGAAGAGACTTTCCCGGCAGGTCAATTCCGGCACTGGCGTACTGTTCATCCCCGCGCCCTCAGCGTTGCTTGAGGCGGTCGATGATCACCGCCCCGAGAAGAATCGAACCGCGAATGACGTACTGGTAGAAGGTGTCGATATTCTTCAGGTTCATCGCGTTCTCGATGATCGCCAGAATCAGCACGCCGGCAATCACATGGCGGATCAGCCCGATCCCGCCGCTCAGGGAAACCCCGCCGAGCACACAGGCGGAAATCACCGTCAGCTCGAAACCCTGGCCGATCATCGGCTGGCCCGAGGTCATGCGCGAGGCCAGGATCACCCCGGCCAGCGCGCCGATCAGCCCATGCACGGCGAAGATGATGATCTTGGTCCGGTCCACGTTCACGCCGGCCAGCAGCGCGGCTTCCGGGTTACCGCCGATGGCCATGGTGTTGCGACCATAGGTGGTGTAGTTGAGCAACCAGCCGAAAAAGATGAAGCACAGCACGGTGATCAAAATCGGCACCGGCACACCGAAGAGCTGGCCGTTGCCGAAGACGAAGAAGCCTTCGTCCATCACCCCGACGGCCTTGCCATTGGAGAAGATATAGGCCAGCCCGCGCACGATCTGCATGGTTGCCAGGGTGGTGATCAGTGCGTTGACCCGCAGCTTGGCGATCACGATCCCGTTGATCAGGCCCACGCACAGCCCCATGGCCAGCGCCGCCGAGACCCCGAAAAACACGCTGTCGGTATCACGAATGACAATCCCGGCCACCACCCCCGCACAGGCGATCACCGAACCGACCGACAGGTCGAAGTGCCCCGAGGCCAGGCAGAACAACATGGTGCAGGCGGCAATCCCCGTGGTGGAAATCGCCAGGCCCAGGCCGCGCATGTTCAGGGAGGACATGAAGTTATCGATGAACAGCGCGCAGAGCACAAAGATCCCGATGGCTGCGAGCAGCATCACCCAATCGTCGAAGAACTTGCGCTGATTGAAGCCGAGCCAGAATGCGTGTGTATTTTTGACCTGTGACATAGACACCTCAATAGGTTTTCAGTCCCGCGAACGCGGGAGGGCCAGTTGCAACAGACGGGCTTCGTCGGCTTCGCTGCGTAACCGTTCACCGGTAATCGCGCCTTCGCTCATGACCAGGATGCGGTCGGAAATGCCCATGACCTCCATCAGGTCGCTGGACACCACGATCACCGCAATACCCTGCTCGGAGAGGTTGTAGATGATCTTGTAGATCTCGGCCTTGGCACCGATATCGATGCCGCGAGTCGGCTCATCGAGCAGCAGCACTTTCATCGGCATCGACAGCCAGCGCCCCAGGATCGCCTTCTGCTGGTTGCCACCGGACAGGTAGAGGATCGGTTGGCTGGCCGAAGGCGTACGGATATTCAGCGCGGCGATTTGCTGTTGGGCATTGTCCCGCTCCCAAGCGCCGCGGATCAGCCAGCCGAAGCCGGCGTGATGAGTCCGGGCGCTGATATTGATGTTCTCCGCCACACTGGCACGGGGCACGATGCCTTCCTTCTTGCGATCCTCCGGACACAGCAGCACCCCCGCCGCAATGGCATCGCGCGGCGATTTGAACGCCACCGTCTGCTCATCCAGCACCAGGCGTCCAGCCTTGCTGCGGGACAGGCCGGCCAACAGCCGCAAGAGTTCGGTGCGCCCGGCGCCGACCAGGCCGAACAGCCCGAGGATCTCGCCCTTGTTCACGCTGAAACTCGCCGGTTCCAATACGCCCGGCCCGAGCAGGCCTTCGACCCGCAAGGCCTGGCCACCTTGCGGGCGCGGACGGTAGTCGTAGATGTCCTTGATATCGCGCCCGACCATGCTGCTGACCAGCCGGTCGATGCTCAGCTGTTGCATATCCTCGAAGGTGCAGACAAAACGGCCGTCCTTGAACACCGTCACCGCATCGCAGATGCGGAACACCTCTTCCATGCGATGGGAGACATACAGAATCACCCGCCCCTCATCCCGCAGCCGGGCAATGATCAGCATCAGCCGCTCGATCTCCCGCGCCGACAGGCTGCTGGTGGGTTCATCGAAGGCAATCACATGGGCATTACGCGACATGGCCTTGGCAATCTCGATCATTTGCCGCTGGCCCAGGGACAGGCTGCCCAACCGCGCATTGGGATCGATCTCGTCGGCCAGGCCCTTGAGCAGCTGGCGGGCGCTGCGCACCATTTCCCGGCGATTGACCAGGCCCAGGCGCGAGGGCATGTGTCCCAGCAGCAGGTTTTCGGCCACGGTCATTTCCGGCACCAGATGCAGTTCCTGGTGGATCACCGCGACGCCATGGGCAATGCTGTCGGCCGCCGACCTGAAACTCATGACCTGCTCGCCGATCTGCAGGTTGCCGCTGTTGGGCGAATAGAACCCGCCGAGGATCTTCAACAGGGTCGACTTGCCCGCGCCGTTCTCGCCCATCAGCGCATGCACGCTGCCGGGCCGCGCCTCGAAACTGATCTGCGCCAGCGCCCGTACCCCGGGAAACTCCTTGCCGATGCCGTTGAAGCGCAGGCTCGCGGCCGCCTTCGAGTGTTCCAACATAACCTATCTCCCGCACCGGGCCGCGCACTGCGCAACCCACAGGGTGGACGTCAGGTGCAAGGTCCAGCCCTTGCGCCGAAGGCGTGTCATTTCCACAGCCCGATCTTGGTCAGCTCTTGCTGGAAGTTGGCGCGGGTAATCAAGGTCACGGTATCCAGGGCGGTGTACTTGGCCGGTTCCTTACCGGTGCTGACCCAGGTAAACATCTGGCTGGCGGTTTCATAACCCGAGGTATCGGGACTCAACAGCATCGAACCGTAGAAGCCGCTGTCGGCCTTCTTCAGCTCGCCGATGGCATCGGTGCCGTTGATGCCGACACCGATCACATTGGCCGCCTTGAAACCGGCGCTTTCGGTGGCCCGCACGCCGCCCAGCACGGCACTGTCGTTCATGCCGCCGACGATCAGGTTCTTCGCCGTGCCCGGCAGCTTGACCAGGGCCGAGTTGGTGGAGTCCATGCTGCCAGGGACATCGAGGGTTTTCTGCGCCGTGAAGAGGATATGGTCCGCCGGCAGGCCCGCGGCCTTGAGTGCGTCGACCGAACCGTCGGTGCGCTTCTTGCCGGTATCCAGTTCGTCGAAGGTGTTGATCACCGCGTAAGTGGCGCTCCAGTCCCAGCCGCGTTTTTTCGCTTCATCGGCCATCGCCGTGCCTTGCTTCTGGCCGATCTTGAACGCCGCCAGGCCGACATAAGGAACGTCTTCCATGGGCTTGCCGTGGGCATCGACAAAGCGGTCATCTACGGCCAGGACCTTGAGGTCGTTAATCTTGGCCTTGGCCATGATCGCCGGGCCCAGCGAGGTGTCCGGCGGGCAGATGACAAACCCCTTGGCGCCGCTGGCGGCCAGGGTGTCGATGGCCGCCAGGGTCTTCTCGCCATCGGGCACGGCGATCTTGATCACCGTGAAACCCTTGTCCTTGCCAGCCTTTTCGGCAAAGGCCCATTCGGTCTGGAACCAGGGCTCCTCGGCCTGTTTGACCAGAAAGCCGATCTTCACCTCTTCGGCCGAGACCCAACCGCTGAAACTGCTGGCGGCGACCAGCGCCGCGGCGCAGGTCAGAGAGCGGATGTTGCGCTGAATAAACATAAGTAACCCTCTTGTTGTTATTGGTTCGTTACGTACGGAAAGACTGCCCGGCCCAACGGCCGACTGGGCGTTACTCGTGGTACAGCACTGAACGGCCGCCATCGATCATCAGGCAGGTGGCGTTGATAAACGGTGCCTCGTCGGTCGCCAGGAACAGCGCCGTCATGGCCACCTCGACCGGCTGGCCGATACGTCGTGGCGGGTGCAGGTCGAAGGCCCGTTGCCGTTCGGCGTGGGGGTCGTCGAAGCCGTTCCAGTAGTCGACATTGAGCTGGGTCTCGATATAGCCCGGGGCAATGGCGTTGACCCGAATGCCCTTGGGCGCGTACTCGATACCCAGCGCCCGTGTCAGCCCGAGCAGGCCATGCTTGGCCACCGGGTAGGGAAAGCAGCCCGGAATGATGTGGCTGGAATGGGTCGAGGCGATATTGATGATGTTGCCGATACCCTGCTCGATCATGTGCGGCAATACCGTGCGGCAACCGAACCAGGCGCCGTCCAGGTCGATGGCGAAGCAGCGGCGCCAATCCTCGTCGCTCATCTCCAGCGGATCGCGAAACACATTCACGCCGGCACAGTTGACCAGTACATCAACGCGCCCGAACTTTTCAATGGCCAGGTCCACCAGGGAACGCCATTGTTCCTTGGAGGTAATGTCCACGGCCTGGGCATGGACCTGGGCGCCACGTTCACGCCAGCGGGCCGCCACACGCTCGACTTTCTCACCCTGGATATCGCCGATCACCAGCCGCGCCTGTTGTGCCTGGAAGCAGGCGACAATCGCCTCGCCGATCCCTTGGGCCGCCCCGGTCACCACCACCACTTTGTCTTTCAATCGGTCGCCGTAGGTGGGCTCCGGAACCTCGGGTAAAGACAGCGCTTCAGCCATTTCAAATACTCCTGTCAGTCAGATGTTCAGCCGGAAAAACGCTGGCAGGCCAAGCCTTTCACGCCAACGTCGGCCATCAATAACGCGCCGTCCAGAGCCCCATCTTTCCCTTCCCTGCTGCTCGCCGGCCGGGCGCTGGTGACGTAAAGCGTGGACAGATCGGGCCCGCCGAAAACACAGCTGGTGGGGTACTCGACGGGTAACTCAATGACCCGGTCGAGCGTGCCGTCGGGGGCATAGCGAATCAGGCAATGACCGCCCCAGCGGGCATTCCAGACATAGCCCTGGCTGTCCATGGCCGAACCGTCCGGCACACCACGGCTGGATGGTTGGCCCCAGGGGCTGCGTGCGCCCAGGGAACCATCGACCTCGATGGCATAACGATAGAGTTGGCCATCAAGGCTATCGGCGCAGTAGAGCTGCGTGCCCGTGGCGTCCCAGAGCAAGGTGTTGACGATGCCCTGCCCCTCCAGCAAAGGAGTGACGCGAGCATCCGGATCGACCCGGAACAAGCCGCCTGAACGCCGGGTGATCGGCAAGTCGCTGCCATCGGCGGCCAGGTTGTTCTGCATGCTGCCCAACCATAGTCTTCCCTGCGCATCGCAACGGGCTTCGTTCGCACGGTTGCCGCTCACCGGGTCGGCCACGCAGAACAGGCTCAGGACCGGCTGCTGCGACGGCGAGTCGAGATCAAGGCGATAAACGCCACTGGCCAGGGTCACCAAGGCATCACCGCGCTCGCACGGGATGAATGCCGACACGGCTTCGGGCAACTGCCACTGCTGGTAGTGCCCGCCACTCAGGCGGCAGGCCAGCCGAGCGGCGATATCCACCCAGTACAGGGCCTGGTTCGGGCCGTCCCAGAACGGGCCTTCCGCCAACATGAAGCGCTGTTCGCTCACCGCTTGCCATTGCATGACTAATCCTCCTGTCTGATCCATGGTCTTACCACTCGGCAAAGCTGCCGTCGGCATGGCGCCAGATCGGGTTGCGCCAGCGGTGGCCGATGGCCGCGCGTTCGATGACGTACTCCTCGTTGATCTCGATGCCCAGGCCCGGGCCGTTGGGGATCTTCACGAAACCCTTGTCGTAATCGAACACCCGCGGATCCTTGACGTAGTCCAGCAGGTCGTTGCTTTCGTTGTAATGGATGCCCAGGCTCTGTTCCTGGATAAACGCGTTGTAGCAAACCGCGTCCAATTGCAGGCATGCCGCCAGCGCGATCGGACCCAGCGGGCAATGCAGCGCCAGGGCCACGTCATAGGCTTCGGCCATATTGGCGATCTTGCGGGTTTCGGTGATGCCGCCGGCATGGGAAGCATCCGGCTGGATGATGTCGACATAACCTTCGCTGAGCACCCGCTTGAAATCCCAACGGGAAAACAGGCGCTCACCCAGGGCAATTGGCGTGCTGGTCAGCGGCGCCAGTTCTTTGAGAGCTTCGTAGTTTTCGCTGAGCACCGGCTCTTCGATAAACATCAGCTTGTAGGCGTCGAGCTCCTTCATCAGCACCTTGGCCATGGGTTTGTGGACCCGGCCATGGAAGTCCACGCCGATACCGACATTCGGCCCCACCGCATCGCGCACGGCGGCGACGTTGGCCAGCGCCAGGTCGACTTTTTCGAAACTGTCGACGAACTGCAGTTCTTCAGTACCGTTCATTTTGACGGCGGTGAAACCCCGCTCGACGGCTTCCCGGGCAGCCCGAGCGGTGTCGGCCGGACGGTCGCCACCGATCCACGAATACACCCGGATCTTGTCGCGAACCTGCCCGCCCAGCAGATCGCTGACCGAGACCCCGAGCGCCTTGCCCTTGATGTCCCAGAGCGCCTGGTCGATCCCGGCCAGGGCGCTCATATGCACCGCGCCACCACGGTAGAAACCGCCGCGATAGAGCACGGTCCAGATATCTTCGATATTGCGCGGGTCCTTGCCGATCAGATAGTCCGACAGCTCATCCACGGCCGCCGCGACGGTATGGGCGCGGCCTTCGACCACGGGCTCGCCCCAGCCGGTCACGCCCTCGTCGGTTTCGACCTTGAGGAACAGCCAGCGTGGTGGAACGATAAAGGTGGTCAGTCTGGTGATTTTCATCGTGTTGTCTCTCTTGTTCAGAGGCAGCGCCCACGGCGCCGGAAAGTCTTAACGCAATGCGTTCCAGGCCTGCACATAAGCCTTGGCGCGGACAGCCACTTCGTCAGGTGTCAGGCCCGGCTTGAACAGCCCGGAACCGAGGCCGAAACCGCTGACGCCCGCCTCGACAAACACCCGCATATTGTCCGGTGTGATCCCGCCGACCGGGATCAGCAAGGTTCCTGCCGGCAGCACCGCCAGCCAGGCCTTGACCACCGCCGGGCCCATTTGCTCGGCCGGGAACATCTTCAGGACATCGGCGCCTTCGGCCAACGCGGCAAAGGCTTCGGTCGGCGTGGCGACACCCGGCGACAGGTACAGGCCCGCCGCCTTGGCCGCGCGCAAGACCTTGGGGTCACTGTGGGGCATGACGATCACCTGGCCGCCGGCCGCCTTCACTTGCCCGACCTGTTCCGGGGTCAGCACCGTACCGGCGCCGATCAGGCAATCGGCAGGCAACAGGCTGCGCAGGATGCGAATACTTTCGTAGGGTTCAGGCGAATTGAGGGGCACTTCAATAACGCGAAAACCGGCCTGGTAAAGCACCTCGCCGATGGCCGCCGCCTCTTGCGGACGCAGGCCGCGAAGGATCGCGATCAGCCCGTTTTTCGCCAGTGCTTGCTTGAGCATGTCAGACCTCCTGGTAGTTGAACGCAGACGCTCAGCCGAGCAGCCCGGCCGCTTCGGCCAGGTGCCATAACCCGCGCTCGGTGGCCTGTTCGGCCAGGCTCACCGAGGCAAAGCCGCAGGCATCGAGCGCCCGGCTGTAGCGGGTACAAAGTTGGGAATTGCCGATAAGAATGATCGAGGGCAAGTGACTGCCGTTGCGTCGACGACGCTGTACGTCGGCGAGGGCCACGAGTTCGTGACCGATCAACAAACCCGACAGGTAGTCGACTTGCCCGGTGGCACTCAGCTCGCCGGTCAGGCCAAGGCTACGGGCACTGAACAAGGTCGAAAGCGGGCCGATCTCGCCGTCAGTGGACAATGCCACCTGTACGCCGCGATCAAACGCCAGCCCATCAAAGGTCGCACCGCGTTGTTGAGTGCGGCCCAGAATGCTGTGTTCGCTGAGGATGGCGAACAACTCGCCGGTCATGAAGGTGTCGAAATGCACGATACAACCGTCGGCCACTTCGACCCATTTCGAATGGCTGCCCGGCAAGCCGATCAGCAGATTGTCGCCAGCACCCGCCGACAGGCTTTGCAGGACACCGAGGACCTGGGTCTCTTCGCCGCGCATCACATTCGGCAGCGGTGAGCGCTGGATGACGCCGGGCACGATATGCACCTCGACGCCGCGCAGGCTGCGCAGGGTTTGCAAGGACGTACCGAGGTTGGCGACATTCGCCGGGGTAGCGCAATAAGCGGCTTCGCGCCAGCCCTGGGCGCTGCCGACCATGCCACAGGCGATCACTGGCAGCTCGGGCTGCGCCTCCAGCCAGTCGCCGCAGGCGTCGTCGAACGCCAATTCGAAACCATCGGTGCACATCTGGCCGGCGATCATCCGCGGCCCACTGGGCAACTGCATGATCCCCGACGACAGCGAGCGCTGTTCGAGCACCTGGCCGCCAGCAGCGAGTTTGTAAGCCCGAAGGGAGGTGGTCCCCCAATCGAGCGCGATCAATTGCGCCTGCATCGCTTCACCTGAATTTATTTTTGGACAGTGAGTGCGTAGAGCTGATGCGGCGACTATAGACCCTGGCTTAAACAAATCTCAATATATATTTATACATCCCACATATAGGGATTATAGTTTGATTGTGACGGTGCTCACACGTGGCAGAGGCCCACAACCGTGCTACCGGATGAGGTCGCGGCCATCAGGTGCTCAGGCTCACGTCGGTGATCCCAATGTGAGTGGTAGCGCTACGCCTGCATGAAGTGCAACTTCTCGGTGTTGTGTCTATGGTCGCAATGCCAGCGACCTTCGCGAGGATCAGAATCCTCGGCGCACAGATCGACTACTCACTACACAACGGACCGGAAGATCAGGGCCGACAAAGAGATGGCGAAGTCCTTATCGAGAGGTTCACCCAACAGCATCCTGTACCAAAAGGCCCCGTGCAGGGCCACGACGGCCGTCTCGATATCGGCGTCGGCGGAGATCTCACCCAGTTGCCTGGCGTTCTCCAGGATCAGACGAACAATGGTTGCCCGGGGGGCGAGAAAACGCTCTCGAAAAGTCTCACGAAATTGCGGGTCCTGTTGCGCGGAGGCCATCAGGCTACGCAATGCGGCGCCATCGTCTCCCAGATTCGAAAACAGGTTGGTTAGAAATCCCCGCATGACTGCCTCCGCGCCGCCCTGCGCGGGCACTTCGATGCGCTCGGCACTTTCCATAAAGGCATCCAGAACCAGTTCGGCCTTGCTCGGCCAACGACGATAAAGCGTCTGTCGGCCCACACCGGCTTCTTCGGCGATTTTCTGGACGCTGACCGCTCCGTAGCCATGGGTGCTGACCAATTTCCTGGCCGCCTCAAGCAAGGCCGGTCCAGCAGAGTCATCCCGAGGTCGTCCAAGGGATTTAGCGGCTTCATCGTGAAGCGATGGCAAAGGCATTGCGATACTCCAGTCTCGTATGTATAATTTCGAGACCATAGTATCACAATAGCCTGTAACGCCGGAGCGTCCGCCGCCGGTCCAAGGCTTGGGAAGCCCCTGACGGGAGAACGACCCATTCACCTTGCAGAACAACCGCGGGCCACATCAATCACTTGGAGATATGGATAGATGACTCAACAACCCCACTTGCGCTTCGTGACACTCCTGGGCAGCTTACGCCAAGGCTCGATCAACGGTGCCCTGGCCAAGGCGCTTCCTGCGCTCGCACCCGCCGATGTCAACATCGAGCACCTTGGCTCTATCGGTGAGTTTCCCCATTACGACGCTGACATCCAGTCAGCTGGCTTCCCGACACCGGTCACGGTAATGGGGGCATCGATCCTCGCTGCCGATGCCGTCATCATCGTGCTGCCCGAGTACAACTATTCAGTGCCCGGCGTGTTAAAAAATGCGCTCGACTGGATATCACGACTTCCCAATACCCCGTTCGCCGGCAAGCCTGTAGCCATCCAGTCAGCCTCACCGGGTGCATTGGGTGGCGCACGAGCCCAATACCACCTGCGACAAATGCTTGTCTTCCTTGACGCCCATGTACTCAACAAGCCGGAAGTGATGATAGGTCAAGCCGCGACCAAGATAGATGTACAAACCTCTGTGATTTCGGATGTGACCACCTGTAACTTTGTGAGCAGCCAGCTAGAGGCTTTGGCGATACTCGTGCGCGGGCGGACACGAAATTGAATACCCGGCAGACCCACGCCTTTTATACCGGCACCGCCAAAATACTTCACTGGTTCATGGCAGCGCTTTGGATTGCTATCTGGGTGATCGGATTTACGGCTGTGCATTGGCGTGACGTATACAATCACCACTTTCAATTGACCTTCTTGCATAAAGCACTGGCCAGCACGATTTTGCTCTTGACCGTGCTGCGAATTTTCTGGCGACTAAAGCACCCGCCACCCGCCATGCCGGAAACTTTGTCTGCCTTGATGCAACGGCTCGCCCATCTTGGTCATTTAGGTATCTATGCCCTGGCTCTTATTGTGCTACCCATTTCGGGGTGGTACTGGAGTTCGGTAGCAGACAAACCCATCCTGATGCTGGGCCTTATTCATATACCGCCCTTGGTAGCAGCCGATCAATCACTGTACGCCACCGCGAAATGGATACATACCCTGATCGCGTGGTCTTGCGGACTCATCATTCTCGGCCACATCCTGGCGGCGCTAAAACATCACTTCGTCGATCGAGATGCTGTCCTTCGCCAGATGTTACCCAATTGCCGTTCCTCATCAAGAACCCACGACTGACTTAAAATAGCAGAGCGAGTGAAACCCGGAAGTTACGTTGTCGTATCTGCCCTGCGGCGACCGTCAGCAGAGCACGAATTTCATCAGAAACGATTCGCTCTAATCAATCGAATTCAGCGGAACAAGAATATGTCGACTCTCAAACCTGTCGGGGCATTTTCACTGCTCTGCGTGGCGTGCCTTACCATTATGGTCGGTTGTGTGATTGTACCTGGCCTGACCAGCATTGCGTCCGGCCTCGGTGTAACAGGCTCGGCCAGTTGGCTCGTGACACTCCCTTCTTTAGGCGTTGTGCTCTTTGGCCCCATCGCCGGAAGTATCATTATCCACAAAGGCCCTCGGTTCTCACTTCGCTCAGGGTTGGCGTTATACGGTCTTATTGGTATTGCCGGCGCCTTGCCTCTAGGGTCAATTTATACCTATATCGACAGGCTTATCCTGGGAGGTGCCACAGCATTGGTAATGGCTTCTGGAACCTCACTGATCTCCGAGTTCTACAACGGCCATGCCCGGCTGAAAATGATGGCTCGCCAAGGGATGTCCATCGAGCTGGGTGGTGTGATTTTCCTGTTTATCGGCGGTGTCCTGGCTGAAATGGGCTGGCGCTGGCCATTCCTGCTGTACCTTGTGAGCTGGGTTTTCCTGGCCATGATAGCGCGCTTTATCCCGGCCGAGTCACCGACACACCAGGCCAAAGACACTCATACGGAACATCACGGCAACGCTGCCCGTGGCGCGACAGCCAAGGTCCTGCCGGTTTATCTCGCGGCCTTGCTGTCAATGACCATCTTTTTTGCGGCGATCATCACATTACCGCATCGGCTCCATGCAATGGGCTTTACCGAGTCAGAAACCGGCTATCTGCTGTCTTTCGTTTCACTTATTGCCGTCGCAGGGGCATCCACCCTTCCGAAGCTGATCGTACGCATTGGTGAGTACTCAACGCTTGTGATCGGCTTTTTTTGCTACGCAGCCGCTCATATAACCTTCAGTTCGACGCAACACATTGAAGTGATAATAGCTGGCAGCTTTATGCTCGGGCTGGGTTTTGGCCTGACCATACCGTTGGTCAATCATATGGCGGTGGAAAGAAGCCACCCCCGCATCAGAGGAAAAAATCTGGCCTATCTGTCCATGTCTATCTTTCTAGGCCAGTTCTTATCCTCTTTCTTTGATTACGTCCCCGGTGGGGCACAACAAATTTTCAAGGATGCTGCTGTATTGGCGACTGTTGGCGTCGTGATATTTTCAGCTCGTGTATTGCAAAAAAAATCAATTAAAACCTAGCCAAGCGCATCCGTATAAATTTCCAAATCACTGAATCACCAGCAGCATTTTTGAGCAAGACAATCACTTCAGCCTATTTTTCAGCCGCACGGAGCTGCACAGCGACTCCAGATGCCCCATAGACGAATAGTATTTAATTTGAGGGTGACACCATGTTCGGACACTTAGTATGTGCCTTAATTAGTTTCATAATAGGGACCCTGCTCTTACCTATCATCAAACAGCAGTTCAATCCACCTCCGAGCGTCGTTCAGACAATCACGCCCCACATGACAGCACCTGCCGCAAAGTTCCCCACAGAGTCGCCCATTGCACTCGTTTTACAAAACCATCGTTTCAATCCATCGAACTTTACTGTTCCGGCCGGTAAACGCTTTCGTATTCAGCTTACGAGCCATGATCCTTCGGTGGACGAGTTCGAAAGCTACGATATGAAATTCGAGAAAATCGTAACGCCCAACACGACCATTACGGTGTATGCCGGCCCCATGCACCCTGGAACCTACAGCTTCTTTGATGACTATCACCCTGAGGATGCCAAGGGCACCGTCACCGTTGAAACAGGAGATCAGGATAATGTTCGCTAGTTTGCTGATTGTTTTCCGAGAGGTCCTTGAAGCGGGGATTATTGTTGGCATCGTGCTGGCGGCTACCCAAGGTATCGGCCGGCGCACTCATTTCATTGCCGGGGGCATGGTGGGGGGCCTTTTGGGAGCTGGCGTCCTGGCGTTGTTTGCTGATGTGATCACCGAGTCTTTGTCGGGATTTGGAGAGGAAATCTTCAACAGTGTGATTCTTGTTATCGCCGTGTTCATGCTCGGCTGGCATAACCTCTGGATGGTTCGCCACGGTCGAGAAATGGCCTCGGAAATGAAAGCCCTGGGGCATGCGGTCGCGCGGGGCGAGTCATCCCTGCCAGCCATGGCCATCGTCGTCGCCGTCGCGGTATTACGTGAAGGTTCCGAAGTGGTGCTCTTCCTTTATGGAATAGCCGTATCCGGGCAGACAACAGCCCTCTCGATGTCCGTGGGGGCAGTACTCGGCGTCTTGGCGGGCAGTTTGGTTTCATGGCTGCTCTATCGGGGTCTGGTCACCCTCCCCCTGAGCAGATTGTTCAGCGTTACCAGTTGGTTGATCGCGTTGTTGGCCGCCGGCATGGCCGGGCGCGCGGCAGCCATTCTTGTCGGCGCCAACCTGATCCCCGCGTGGGGATACGAGTTGTGGGACACCTCATCGATCGTGGCAGACGGAAGTCTGTCCGGTCGGGTCCTTCAAGCGTTACTGGGTTATAGCGACAGGCCCATGGGCATTCAGATGGCCGCCTGGGCCTTTACCTTGAGTGCCCTGGTCATCGGCAATCGGCTTATCCGCAGCCGCCCCGCCACTTCTTCTATTTGCTGAACCTCAACCTCCCAAGGAATGCATGATGAAACCTTCATTCAACGCATCAGTATTGACGCTGATGAGTGCCTGCGCACTGACTTTCAGTGTCGTTGCGCAAGCCCGTGAATACCCGATCGGTGGCCCGGTACAGGCCCATGACATGGAAATCGCCTCCTCCTATCTAATCGGCATCGACATGGCCCCCATGCCGCCGGGCATGCTGATGGGCGCCGACAGCGTCCACCTGGAAACAGACGTCCACGCCACCGCTGACAATAAATATGGCTTCGCCAACGGTGAGTGGATACCGTACCTTCGTATCTCTTACTTGCTCGTCAAGCAAGGATCGCCCGACTACAAAGAGATCGGGACGATGATGCCGATGGTGGCTAAAGACGGTGCCCACTATGCAAATAACGTCAAAATGGACGGCCCCGGGACTTACACCGTTGTCCTTCGCTATGAAAGCCCCCAGGTCAATGGCTTCTTCCACCACGTGGACAAAGAGACCGGGGTACCGGAATGGTGGGGGCCTTTCAGCGAAACCTTTACCTTCCAGTATCCGCAAAAGTGACTCAGCGCTGCCGCAACTGGATTTGCTGTCCAAACCGAACGAGAGCTACACGAAGCTTTACGAAGCCGATAAAAAGTTTGCCTGAGGCTTTCTGACGGATTGATAGTCCTGGCCCGATAGCCGCTATGCGCTGAAAAAGGCTCTCGCTTGCGAGGGCCTTTTTTATTGCCCGGCGATCGGCATAAGCGGCGACAAACAAGGCATCCTCCGGGCAGTAGACCTCGCACATGAGGCAGGTCTGGCAGTCGTCCTGCCGAGCGATCTGTGGTGCCTGCCCCGCGCCATGATGAGCGTCGTCACCAGGACTCACGCTCGACGAGCGGGCATGCAACCCTGTGAGTCGCAGGGTCGTCCCGGCCTTGAATCACATGCTCGGCGGCACGACGCCCCATCTCGTAGTACGGTAGTTGCACGGTACTCAGCGGCGGATAGAACAACTCGGCCACCCCGATCATGTTGTCGTAGCCAAGGACCGCCACATCCTCTGGAATACGCAGGCCACGGCTGAGCAGGTATTGATAGGCGACCAGCGCAATGCGGTCGTTGCCACAGATAAGCAGGTCAAACGCCGGCTTGCCCTCCGGGCCGCACAATTGCTGTTCCAGCGCGACCATTGTTTCCTGATAGGCATCGTCGGTCGACAGGTTGTATTGGGGAATATCGTCCACCGACAGGCGGACCTCGGCGAGGGCGCGAACCAACCCGCGCTGACGCCACTCCCAGGCCAGGCTGCTTTGCGGCAGGCTGATGCACAGCGGACGCCGGTAGCCGCGTTTCAATGCATTTTTTACCGCCAGGTACTGACCCTCTTCATCGTCCGGTATGTAGCATGCGACGTCGGCTTGCGAACTGATGCAGTTGCTCAGCACCAGAGGCAGGCTGCGCAGTACCTGGGGGATTTCGACCGTGCGTAACTGCATGGCGCTGAAGATGATTCCGTCGGGCTGATGCGACAGCATCAGATCGATGGTTTGCTGGTTCGGCGGCGCTTCGAACACGTTGAGGATGAAAACGTTCCAGCCGTTTTCCCGTGCCGTGCGCTCCATTGAAAGGAGCATTTCCACGGCGAAGGGCGTTGTCGCGGTATCAAGCGCGAAGACGCCAATGGTCTTGCCACTGGAGTGACCACCACGGATCTTGCGAGCTGAAAGGCTGGGCACATAACCCAGGGTCTCGATCGCTTGACGAACCTTCGCCAGGGTTTCCTGGTTCAGTTTTTCCGGGGTGTTGAGTGCCCTGGAAACGGTCATGAAGGAAACCCCCGCCAGCCGTGCGACATCTTTAACTGAAGCCATTCGCGGGTGCCATTGCTTGTCTGGCCGGGCATCATGTCATGCTTGGTAAATGCATAACAACACCATGACCGGCGGCCGGCGGCACCCTTGGCACATCCGCTGTCATCAGAGCTGCAGATCGGCGAGATCCCAGACAGCAGTTTCCCCGAACCGCCCTGCCCCATTGACCGCGAATGCACTGACGGCGAGGCTGTCGGGCCGTGGGTAAATCCGACTGGTCAGGCTATAGGTGCCATCGTCGACGAACACCTCGATGGACGAGCGATCAAGAAAGACCCGCAGGGCTATCTGCTGCTGCCCTGGCGCCACCGGTACGCTACGAACACCGCTTACGCCGGCGCCCGAGCATTGCCTGTCGAGCACCAAACGTCGGGCCATGGCATCGAAGTACAGCAATGTGCGTTCTTGCTGGTCTTCGCTGCAGCGCAGCGCCAGGCCAAAGCGCTCGGCGGTGCTACCCGCGAGGTCCAGTTCGAGCTCAAACTCCAGCAGCGCACCGCGCACGTCGAGTGGGCAACGGCGTGATTCGATCACGCCGATCTGCAGCGTTCGCTTGGCTCGCCGTAGCGCTTTCAGTTCTCGGGCCGGCCGCATGCGTAACCGTTCACCGTCGCGACTCAACTCGCGCGGCAACGAAAGTGCGCCGCACCAGTGTTGCGCCTGGCTCGGCATCGGGCTGTCCCACATATCCATCCACGCCCAAAGCAAACGTCGCCCGTCTGGCGCCAGCAGTGTCTGTGCGGCATAAAAATCGTGACCGTGGTCAAGCTCGTACAGCTTGCCGCACTCGCTCAAATGCCCGCGGTCATCCAATTGGCCCAGCCGATAGCTGTTCTGGAACTTGTTCCAGTTATCGTAGCCGTCGGGTTTCAAACCTTGCGGCGAATAGAGAAAGACGTCGCACCCGCCGAGCTCGAACAGATCCGGACATTCCCACATATAGCCGTCCGACTCGCGAGCACCTTTCAGGGCGCAGCCCAGGTATTGCCAGTGACGCAGGTCTTCGGAGCGATAGAGCAGCAGCTGCGGGTCGTCTCCCTGGCGCGCCCCGAGGGCCATCCACCATTGCTCGCCTTGCCGCCAGACCTTGGGGTCGCGGAAATGCATGATGTCCGGATCCGGTGCCGTCTCGATCACCGGCCCGTGCTTCGTGAACGAGAGGCCATCTGCGCTGCTGGCCAGGCATTGGACCTGGCGGATGTTCCGGTCATCCCCCGAAGCACCCAACCAGGTGTGCCCGGTGTAGACCAGATAAAGCCTGTCATCCATGACCACCGCCGATCCTGAAAAACACCCGTCCCGATCGTAGCTATCACTGGGCGCCAAGGCGATGGGCAAATGCTCCCAATGCACCAGGTCGCGGCTCTTGGCATGCCCCCAGTACATCGGGCCCCAGTGCGCAGAGTATGGGTGATGCTGGTAGAACACATGGTATTCACCGCGAAAATGAACCAGCCCGTTCGGATCATTCATCCATCCCGCCGGAGGCGACAGGTGATAGCCGAGGCGATAGTCATCGCCGCGTTCGGGTATTGTTCTTTCGATGGCGCGATGCGCTTCATCCAGCAGTGCAGCGTGCATGGTGTGATCCTTACTAGGGTTCGTAACGAGTGGCGGATTGAACAATGGCCGGAAGCTCCAGCGGTTCGGTAACCTTGGCGGGAGAAGAGGTGCCGGCTGGATCGGTGCGCAACAAGGTCCATGACAACAGCAGGCACCCGCCGACCAGGCCAGCCATCAGCACGTAAACACTCGAGAAACCGACATGGTCGTAGCCGTAGCCCACCAGAGGCGAAAGCAGCATCGCGGTCAATTGCTGGGCGAACTGGAAGCCCACCAAATAGATCGAGGCGGACAGGCGCGAATCGAAGTTGAGCGATATGTACTTGAATACCGAAACCAGGAGGATGGGCACTTCCAACGCGTGCAACATCTTGCAGGCGGCGATGGTCCAGGCTTGCATGGCCAGCCCGGAGCCCAGGATCCGCACGAACATGATGCTGCCCGCCAGAATCAGTCCGTACTTGGCGCCTGTACGGCTGACCACCCATGGCGCGAACAACATCAATACGGCCTCAAGCAGCACCTGCGATGAATTCAGGTAGCCATAAGCACGGGTGCCCTCCTCCGGGGTCGGGAAGAAAGAGGAGAAATACACCGGAAACTGTTGTTCGTAGATCATGTAGATCCCGCACACACCGGTCAGGTACAAGCTGAATGCCCAAAAACGCGGTAGCCTCAGCAACTTCCAGAGATCGTGCACGCGCACGGGCATCGCTGCCCCCTTTCCGGCTACGCCGGGTTGACTGAAGCGGCTCAAATCCAGCCTGGAGAGGATCAACAAGAACGCAACGCCGGCAGCGCTGCTCAGGTAAAACGCGATATCCGGGTCAATGTTGAAGACCACGCCAACCACACCCGTCGCGCTGGCCCAGCCCAGCGAACCCCACATTCTGGTGGTCCCGAACTCAAGGCCCGCGTGACGCGACAATCGCTCCGTGTAGGACTCGATCACGCCCACGCCCGCGAGCATGGCCAAGGCCAGAAAAGCCGCTCCGACCAAAGCCCCCAACACCACGTTCTGAGCCAGCAGGTGGGCATATACGTAAATCGCAAACGGGGCCGCCGCGCAGAGCAGGATGCCAATCCACACCAGCAGTTTTTTCGACAGGCCAAGCCGATCCTGCAGCGCGCCATAGAACGGCTGAATCAGCAGCGCCGCAATGGCGTTGGCCGCGAAAACAAAGCCGATTTCCGTGCCATTCAGGCCGATGACTCGATGCAGCCAGATCGAGAACAGCGAGTAGCTGGATGACCACGAGAAGAAGAAGAAATACAGCAAACCACTGATGAGCCAGTACTCACGTTTCATTGAGATCGACATGGAACAGTCCTCTTGTTTTTATTTTAGTTAACGTTAACATCGCAACACATTACGCGTCCTGGACGGGCTCGTTGTCAAGTGGGTTGAGTGCAACTGCCGGTGATATCGCGATAAGAAAACTGGGTAAAAGCCGCGCTGCCGGCGACTCCAGGAACACTTGCGATCTCTCGCAAATGCCTGCTCGACCAGGGACAAGGACTCGTTTGAAAGGTGTGTAGTGCCCCAATACAAAAACAAGAGGGTCAGCATGCGTAATACGCCGCTTCTGGGTATCTTTGCCCTGCTTTTTTCAACCACCAACCTGCTTGCCGAACCGGCCTTGACCGTTGAGGAGCGTCTCGCTCAGTTGGAGGCCAGGACCGCCGCCGCCGAGAAGCGGGCGTCGACGGCTGAAACCGACGTTGTCCAATTGCACAGGGAGGTCGAGCGCCTCAAGAGTCAGCTCGCCGTCAATGCCGCGTCACCCACGGCAACGCAATTGCCTCTAGACGAGAGAGTCGCCCAGATTGAAACACGCCAGCAGTCCATGGAGCAGCGCACCTCGACCCTCGCCTCTTCGGTTGATTCGATCCAGGACGTCGCGCAAGGTTTCTCCTTTAGCGCGTATGCCCGTTCCGGGATGATGACCGATGGCGGCGGCGCCGGTCGGGGCGGCCCCAACATCACCCCCGCAGGGTCGATTGGTGGGTCGGTTGGGCGCCTTGGCAATGAGGTGGACACCTACGCAGAGGCGAAATTCTCGAAACAAAGCCAAGCCGATAACGGCACGCGCTCCAAGTACCTGTTTGAGATCGCGGACGGTGTGGAAACCCCCAACGATTGGACCGCGGCGCAAAGCTCGCTCAATGTGCGCCAGTCCTATGCCGAGCTCAGCCATCTGGCGTCATTCCAGAACACCCCCATGCTGCGCGACGCGACCTTATGGGCCGGCAAGCGCTTTGATCGAGACAATTACGACATCCATTGGCTTGACCGGGGCATTGTGTTCCTGGCCGGGACCGGTGGCGGGATCTACGACGTCCGCCTTGCCGATAATTGGCGCATCAATGCCTCCCTGATGAGCCGTTCCTACGGTGATTTCGGTACAGAGGAAAACAAGGACATCCGGAGCTATGTCGCGACCCTCAACCAATTTTTCGATGATGGTCGCTGGCAGCTCATGCTCAATGGTATTACTTCAAGCCAGAACGACGCCAGGCTGATGGACGGCGGCACCCGGCTGAATGCGGCGGGGTTCAGCCCTGCCGAAAGCGGCTCCCATGGCCTGTTCGCCTACCATCGACCAGACTTTTTCGGTCGTGAAGGCTATTTCAAAGCCGCGTTGCTGTACGGCAAAGGACTGGGAGCGGAGGTCAACAACATTGGCGCCGATGGCGACTTGCTTGAGCAGGCCCAGACGTTGCGGCTGGCACTCTATGGTCATACTCGCCTGAATGACGATTGGCGCATCGCACCGACCCTGATTGCCGAACATAGCCAGGATCGCTATGTCCCCGGCGACGACTATCGCTACTTGACGCTCAACGTGCGATTGGCCAATGAACTGAGCCGCAACTTCGAAATGCAATATGAGCTGAGCTGGCAGACCATGGACCTGGATGCGCGGGGCTATGCCGGCCGCCATACAGCCGACGGCGACTATTGGAAACTCACCTTGGCGCCCACCTTCAAGCTGCAAACTGGCGACTTCTTCACCCGCCCTGAATTGCGCCTGTTCGCCACCTATATGAACTGGTCGAGGAACCTCGATAACTTCAGCTCAACCGATGATTTCGGCCAGAAGGGCTTCAGGTCTGGAGGCGTCTGGCAACTGGGGGTGCAAATGGAAACCTGGTTCTAGCGGACGAGCTTCGGCTACATGATGGCGCCTGAAGTGATCGAGCTGTTGCAGGCCAGGGTGAGCCGCTTTCTACCCGTCTGATGGTCAGCTGGCTGAACCGGCTGCTACGATCTGCGACAGACGGCCCATCCACCGGAGAATGAAAAGTCTATCGGCCGGGAGCTTGATGACAGCGTGTCGGCTGGATGCAGCCTGTTCTCTGATCGATTTTATTGGCCCTACGTAAACGCCGGGGTCCCCACACGCAGGATCCGCAACGCTTTGCCGAGGACTGCACGGCTCATCCTGTACTTGCCGGCTGCAAGGTTTATCAAGACATTCAGGCCGGGGCCACCGCCGAATCCCGGCAGCGCTTGTCGATGAGTTTGAGCGACCCGCGCGTGGCCGCCATCGTTTCATTGGACCTCGGCCTGTCCCGAGGCTTCACCGATAAAAGCCTTGCAGACCTGCACCGACCAGTACTGGTGATTGCCGCTGGTTGGCCCTCGGAAGAACTGCCGGCAAGGTTGGAGTCAGCCGACTTGGCCAGGCGCCTGCCTCAAGCGTCAGTGCGCTACCTGGAAATCAGCGACGCCACCCACTTCAGCTTCATGGCCCCCTGCAAACCGGACGCTGTGCAACTGATTGAGCAAAACGACCCCGGTGACGGGATCATCTGCCGGGATGGTGATGGGGGCCGCCCACGGGCGCTGATCCAGCAGCAAGTGCTTGGTGTGATCAGCGAGTTCCTGACGCAATCGCTCTAAGTGTTTGGTTCCAGGATGAGAGGGTGCGGATTAATTGTGAAACGGTCTCGATCCAAGGCTCACCCGCCTTGCTCTGGGTCAGTTGAACTCAAAGAAAGCGCCTCAAATCGCTTTTACATTCGTCATGGCTTTGAGTTCGTCGAAAGTGGTGAGTTTGATAATTATTATGTCCGCGCCAGCAGGCATGCTGTCAGCTAGAGCGGCTAGACGGATCTCGGTAAGCCAATGGCAAACACACCTAAGTGAGCGATCCATCTTCAACCTCTAAAAATCATCGACTTTTTGAAATTACACCCTTCATATATTGATTTAAATCGCGAAAATCCTGAACCTTCCAAGCGAATGGCGATAGTTTTACACCATTCTCTCGCAACGTTTTTGGAATCAAGTCTCCATTTGGACGAAGTATTATCGATGACACAATAACGCCCGGATAATCATTTAGTCGTTTTTTGAAAACGGATGTTGTGAGGTCAGGTGCAGGAGGATTGCTTTTATTAGCCAAGGGTCCTGTTCCCTTGAGATCTGCTCCGTGGCACATGGCACATCTCTGTGAATAGAGATTTTTTCCATTGGCGTTATCCGCAAAAGACAGTGATGCTTGAATGAGCGATAAAATGCCCAGCGACGCGATGAATAATATTTTCACTTTCATTTTCCATATAGCCCTGTTGTATCAATCAGATCACAACCCGCCACTCACAAACTGGTTACGTCCGAACGCCTTGGCGTTATAGAGAGCCTGATCTGCCACCTCAATCAACCCTTGCAAATGGTCCAGTTGAGACCCCGTGGCTGTGGCAATCC
Source organism: Pseudomonas sp. MWU12-2037 (assembly GCF_023242345.1). NCBI lineage: Bacteria > Pseudomonadati > Pseudomonadota > Gammaproteobacteria > Pseudomonadales > Pseudomonadaceae > Pseudomonas > Pseudomonas sp. MWU12-2037. Next base: position 108,778 of record NZ_JALLIZ010000006.1, read on the forward strand.
CAATGCTCACACTCAGCCGTCCGAATGGGCTGGTGTTGTGCGCAATGTTTTCTTGCTTCAAACGGTCGAGGATAAGTTGCGCCACCACCGCGGCACCGTCACTGTCGGTGTCAGGCATGATGATGCCCATCTCCTCTCCGCCATAACGTGCCACCAGATCTGACGGTCGCCTTACGCACGCCTCGAAGATTCTGCCAACCGTCTGCAGGCATGCGTCTCCTGCCACATGCCCGAACGAGTCGTTAAAGCGCTTGAAGTAGTCGATATCGATCATCATCAATGCCAGCGTCGTACCCTCACGCTGTGCTCGCCGAGCCTCCATGGCGAGGCTCTCATCAAAGCAGCGCCGATTTGCCAAACCGGTCAGGGCATCCTTCATCGCGAGCAACTCAAGCTGCCGATTCGATGAGAGCAGCTGTTGCTGAGCTCCACGCAACTGATCTTCCGCCTGGGTTCGCCGACGGATATCCAGGATCAAGAACCAGCCGATAAGGCCGGTGAGTCCCAACAACCCCGTCACCACCACCGCCGACAGCAGTGCCTCCGTCCGCCACGCGGCGAGGGCTTCGCGCTTGCCTAGTGCCACAGTCGTTATCAACGGCAGCCGGTCACTCTTTCGGAAAGCGTAGAGCCGCTCCACGCCGTCCAGGCTGGAGGTAAACGAGGCAGTGCCGACTGATCGATCGACAAGATACTTTGCATAGATGGGCGACTTGGAAAAGTTGCGTCCCATGTCCTGCTCACGGAAAGGATAGCGAACCAGCAACGTACCGTCGGTATAGGACAAGCCGATAGCGCCCTCCTGCCCTAGGTCGATCGTTCCAAACAACCGCAGGAAGTTTTCGATCCCCAAGGTGACCGCCACTACCCCGGCAAAGGCACCGTGAGGATTATTGAAACGGCGGCTGACGGTGATCACCCATTCCTGATTAGATCGGCTCTGGATTGGCGGACCGATAAAGATCTCACGGGATGGATCGTCACGGTGATGAATGAAATAGGCACGATCAGTACTGTTCGCCCCGACTGGAATCGGCCGGTTGGAGGACATCAACCAGCGGCCCTGATTATCGTAGATCGCAATACTACTGAGCTGTGGCATCAGCGGCTCCTGGCGGCTGACCAATGCACTCAGCCGTTGAATCTGCGCAGGCCCGCTACCTTCGGTTTCCAGCCGTTCGACCAGCCCGAGCAAAAGCAGCGAGCTTTGGCGGACGATGCCTTCGGAATAAGTAGCAAGCGCCTGGGTAAGGTTCAAGCCATGGACGTTCACTTCTTCCAGCGCTCGATCTCGAGAGGCCAACACCTTCCAGACCGTCAGTGATGCCAGGGAGCAACCGATAACCAACAGCAAAAGCACAACCAGATGGGTATCACGCTTCACATTACAACCTTATGGAAAGTCCGGTTTTCCGTTTCAGCGACTATTGGACCAAGGCAATAGCGGCAGCCATTCGTCCTTTTCTTGAACAAGGATACAAGTAGTCGTGGATCGCTGCAGCAACAGAGTGATGAGGGAGGAAGATGCAGACTGCCGAGCTGATCAGCAGGACAAGCAAACCGATGAGTTGCATCCCCCTGGCGAGCGCATCCTCGCTTCAAGGTGAGTCTTCCTACTCGAAAAGCATTCAAGAACTTAAAGAGGTCGCCGACACAGGAAGTTGCTACTTGCGCCTCGAAAAAGGCGAATCCAATGAATGGCTTCCCATGGACTCCTTCTCATGGAATCGATGACCCTCCCTACAAAGAGATGAACGCCATATGGAAGGGTTAAAAGCCTTTTTCATCGACACTTCAATCGATATGCCCTATGTGCACGGCTCCCACAATTCGGGCCTGGTGCTGCTCTCGATTCTGGTGTCGATCTTTTCGGCGACGATGTCGTTGCAAACCGCACAGATCGCGCGCAACGCTGAAAACGCCTGGTATCGGCACGTCGCCATCAGCACTGGCGCAATCGCCTTGGGTGGCGGCATCTGGACCATGCACTTCATCGGCATGCTGTCATTCGACCTCCACACCCACGTCAACTACGCCACCGCCCTGACCCTGCTCTCCCTGCTACCCGCCTGCGTGGCGTCCTGGTTCGCCTTGCTGATGCTGACAAGGCGTGAAGTGACACTGCCGCACCTGGTCATGAGCGGCACCCTGGTGGGTTTAGGCATTGGCACGATGCATTACATCGGGATGGCCGCGATGCAAACATCGTTGCAGATGCGCTATGACCCCCTCACCTTTGCCCTCTCTATCTTGCTGGCGATCAGCCTCGCGGTGTTTGCGCTGTGGGTGAGTTACGGACTGCAACACACCGCGCTCAACTCAATCAGGCGGCTACTGATCAGTGGCACCTTCATGGGCTCGGCGATCGCCGGCATGCACTACACCGGCATGGCCGCCGTACGCTTCATCGGCACCCCGGACAACGCCACCGCCAGCGTACTGATCAACGCGACCTTCGCCTCGTTTGCGCTTTCCACCTTCACCGTCACGGTGACTGTGCTGGTATTTGCGCTCAATGGACTGATGCACTCACGCAAGCTGTACCAGACGATGGAGGAGAACAACCTCAAGATCGAGGACAGCAAGTCACGCATGCGTGCCATCCTCGACACCGCCGTCGACGGCATCATTACCATCGACAGCCATGGATTGATCCAGAGCTTCAACCACTCGGCGGAACGGCTGTTCGGCTGGACGGCCGAGGAAGTCTTCGGCCGTAACATCAAGATGCTGATGCCCGAACCCGACCAGTCTCGGCATGACAGTTACCTCCACAATTACCAGACATCCGGCACACCGAAGATCATCGGAATAGGTCGAGAAGTCATGGGCCTGCGCAAAGACGGTAGCCTGATGCCGATGCGCCTGGCCGTCGGCCGTGTTGATCTGCCCAACGAGCTGCTGTTCGTCGGTTTCGTGACCGACATCACCGAACGCCATACACTGGAGGCATCGCTGCGCGAGACGGCTGAACGGGCCGAACGCGCGGCTACGGCCAAAAGTACCTTTCTGGCCAATATGAGCCACGAAATCCGCACGCCGATGAACTCCATCATCGGCTTCACCGAGCTCTTGTTGCAGGGGGATCTGACATCGATCCAACGCAACCACCTGAACACCGTACGGCAATCATCAAGATCCCTGCTCGGGTTGATCAACGATATCCTCGACACCTCGAAGATGGAACATGGCAGCTTGGCACTTGAGGCCATAGATTTCTCGCTCAAAGGTCTGGCACTGCAGATCGAATCCTCCCTGCGACTGGGGGCACACGCCAAGCACCTGACCCTCTCCACGCACTACCCGAGCGACATGAATGAATACTTCCGCGGCGATCCGCTGCGCATCCTGCAGATACTGACCAACCTGGTCGGCAATGCCATCAAGTTCACTGAACACGGTCGCGTCGACATCTCGTTCAGCCATGAGCCCGACGGAGTGCATGTGAAGGTCAAGGACACGGGCATCGGTATGACGCCCCAGCAGGCCGAGTCGATATTTGCACCGTTTACGCAGGCCGATGCTTCCATCAGCCGTCGTTTCGGTGGCACGGGGTTAGGCACCACGATCGCGCGCCAGTTGGTCGAGCAGATGAGCGGCCGTATCGAGGTCGAAAGCGCGCTCGGATGCGGTAGCACCTTCCACGTGCTGCTGCCCCTGCCCATCGGACAAAAACCGGCGGCCCTTAAACCCGCGACCTACCATCAGGCACTGCCGCCCCTGAAGATCCTGATCGCCGACGACGTCGCCCAAAACCTGGAGCTCCTGACACTGACACTGGGCGCCGGCGGACACACCATCGTGATGGCTCATGATGGGGATGAGGCGGTAGAGAAATTCAGGACTGAACACTTCGACCTGGTGCTGATGGATGTCCATATGCCTCGCACCGACGGCCTGCAAGCCACCCGGCTGATCCGCCAGTACGAACGCACCCACTCTCGCCCTCACACCCCCGTCATTGCGCTTACCGCCAGCGTGATGGCCGAGGACCGGAAAACCGCACGCCAGGCCGGAATGGACGGCTTTGCCGTAAAGCCACTGGACGCGCCACGGTTATTCGATGAGATCGCGCAGGTGCTGAACCTCGAACGTCGCCCCTCGTCCTCCCGCGAGCAGGATCGAACCCCACCGCCATCCCAGTTGATCGATTGGATAGCCGGCACCTCGCTATGGGGCAGTAAAACGAGATTGGCCAAAGCGCTTGAGCAGTTCCTGAGCGCAACGGCGGTCAACCATCCACTCCCGGATGAAGCAGAGCGCTCAGTTGATTGGGAGGCGACACTGCTCAGTCTCCATAGCATTCACGGCGCAGCGGGTAATCTTGCCCTACCGGCCGTGACTGAGTTGGCCAGCACACTGGAGGACATGGTCAGGACAGGATGGCGCGAGGAAGCACGACCGCAAATCACCCAACTGCGCCTCTTGCTGCAGTCAGCCGCCAAGGAGCTACAGGCCAGTGAGGCACTCGTCGTCGATAACAAAGTACCTCAACCGCCCATGCTGGAGCCCGAACTCCTCGCCCACATGCAGACTCTGCTGACATGCTTTGAGCACAGTGAATTGAACGATGCGGTACTGGAGAAGGTGTGCACGGGCCTGGAAAGTCTCGGCGAACGTGCGCAAGTCCAAGCTTTGCGGACTGCGGTTGATACCTTTGAGTTAGACCACGCTCACACGCTGCTGCTGCAGCTCGTCACCACCCATGCCACGGAACCCCAAGCGTGAGCCGGCTATGAAGCGAATGACAGACCAACGCCCGACCTTGCTGCTGGTCGATGATGAGGCAATCAATCTTCAGGTCCTGCGCCACACGCTGCAGGATGACTACCGACTACTCTTCGCCAAAGACGGGTACAAGGCCCTGGAACTTGTGCGCACTGATCGCCCGGACCTGATTTTACTCGACATCATGATGCCAGGCCTTTCAGGCTACGACGTCTGCACAGCACTCAAGCAGGATCCCTGCACAAGCGCCATCCCCGTGATCTTCGTCACCGCGCTGAGCGAGGTCGACAACGAGACACGCGGCCTGGAACTGGGCGCGGTCGACTACATAGGCAAGCCCTACCATCCCGGTATCGTCAAAGCCCGCGTGCGCACCCACTTGTCGCTCGTGCAGGCACAGGAGCTGCGCGATACACGCTTGCAGATCATCCAGCGCCTGGGCACGGCGGCCGAGTTCAAGGACAACGAGACCGGCCTGCACGTCATACGCATGAGCCACTTTGCGCAGACGCTGGCCCTGGCCGCGGGCTATAGCCGCTACGCAGCGGATGATTTACTGCATGCCGCGCCGATGCACGACGTCGGCAAGATCGGTATCCCCGACGCCATCCTGCAAAAGCCTGGCAAGCTCACGGACGATGAATGGCAGATCATGCGCCAGCACACCGTGATCGGCGCCAAAATTATCGGTGACCACCCTTCAGGGCTGCTGCATACGGCGCAAATCATCGCGCTGAGCCATCACGAAAAATGGGACGGCAGCGGCTACCCCAATGGACTCGCCGGTGAAGACATCCCCCATGTCGCCCGTGTGGTCGCCATAGCCGATGTGTTCGATGCCCTCACGAGTGAGCGGCCCTATAAACGCGCCTGGTCTGTCGAGGACGCCGTAGGACTGATACGCCAGCAATGCAACCAGCATTTCGACCCTGAATTGGTAGGGATATTTCTGGACTGCCTGCCTGAAATCCTCAAGATACGCGAACGCTGGGCCGATGCTGAATCCTGAGCGCTTGCGCCTGGCTTCCCGCTCAGTTGAATCCGAGTGTCACGAAGGGCTGCCTGGTCCATAACGTCATGAGCAAGGATGATAGGGAAATATTAATGAGCACCTCATCACGAGTATCCCTCACCCCACAAGGGGCGGAGTTTTCACGGATCATCTTTGGCATGTGGCGTTTGAGCGAGTGGTCGCTGTCCGTCCATGAGCGCCGGCAACTGATTGAAGCCGCGCTCGAACTCGGAGTGACAAGCTTCGATCACGCGGACATCTACGGCAACTATCAGTCTGAAGCCTTGTTTGGCGAAGTGCTCGCCGCCGCCCCGCATTTGCGCGAACAGATGCAACTGGTCAGCAAGTGCGGAATCAAGTTGCTCTCGTCTCGGCGGCCGGAGCATCGACTCAAGACCTATGACACCGGTTTCGAGCACATTGTCGCCTCGGCCGAGCACTCACTGCGCGCCCTGCATACCGAGTACCTGGATGTGCTGCTGATCCACCGTCCCGATCCGTTGATGGATGCGGATGAGGTTGCACGGGCCTTCAACGCGTTGCATCAGGAAGGAAAAGTACGGGATTTCGGTGTCTCGAACTTTACCCCCTCCCAGTTCGCCCTGCTCCAGGACAGAATGGTCGCCAACGGTCTGTCACTGGTGACCAACCAGGTCGAATGTTCGCTGCTGCAACTGGCCCCTCTCTATGATGGGACCTTCGACCAGGCTCAACAGCTCAGGTGCGCGCCCATGCTCTGGTCGCCGCTCGGTGGCGGGCGTATTTTTACCGATTCGGACCCCGTGGCCAGCCGAGTCAGGGAGACCCTGACACACCTGGGAGAGCAACTGGGTGCGCCTGCTACAACGGTCCTGATGGCTTGGCTGCTTGCACTGCCCAGCCGGCCACTGCTCATCTCGGGCTCGAGACGCATCGAGGTGCTACGTGAGTCGGTAGATGCCTGCCAGCTAACGCTGACGAAAGATCACTGGTTCGAGCTTCTGAGCTCGGCACAGGGCCATGAGGTGCCGTAGATGGGCGATAACCGCACAGGTTTTCTCTGACTCAAACGGCTCTCCCAAACCCGGCACCAGAGCCAAACCTCCCTGCCCATCACGCTTTGCGGCCGACGTGTGCCCTCTCGTCGGCTTTTCGGCCTTCGCTCAGGCTCAACATCGATGCGCCACCCCGTTGACGAAATTAACCATTTGGTACATTTTCACGACGCCTGCTTGGCTGCCTCTGCCGATGCGTGAAAAAACAATGGAGGTCATTGCAATGACTCATGTAATCCTGGTGCTCAATGGCCCGAACCTGAACATGCTGGGCACTCGTGAGCCGGCCACTTACGGCTACGAAACACTGGCTGATGTCGCCGATCTGTGTGAACGCACGGCCGCCTCTCACGGTCTGCAAATCGAATTTCGCCAAACCAATCATGAAGGTGAACTCATCGACTGGATTCATCAGTCCCGAGGTCGCTGTGGAGGCATCGTGATCAACCCGGCAGCCTGGACCCATACCTCCGTGGCGATCCGCGACGCCTTGATCGCCGCAGAGTTACCGGTGATCGAAGTGCACCTGTCCAACGTGCACAAACGTGAAGAGTTCCGCCATCACTCATTTGTCTCGGCCATTGCTGTCGGCGTTATTTGCGGAATGGGAACCCACGGCTACCGTCTCGCCCTTGAACATTTCGCCCACTTATTGAAAGTCTGATCACCATGAACCTGAACAAGAAATCCGTACTGGCCGGCCTGATTGGTGCTGGTATCCAAGCCTCGCGTACACCGGCCATGCATGAACAGGAAGGTGATGCCCAGGGCATTCGCTATGTGTATCGGCTGATCGATCTGGATGCCTTGAAACTCGACGTCAACGGGCTGCCCGAACTGCTCAAGAGCGCTGAACGGATGGGTTACACCGGGCTCAATATCACCTATCCCTGCAAGCAGGCCATCCTCCCCTTGCTCGATGAGCTTTCTGACGAGGCGCGCGGTATTGGCGCGGTCAACACGGTGGTGTTCAGGGAGAGCAAGCGCATCGGCCACAACACCGATTGCCTTGGGTTTGCCGAGGGGTTTCGCCGTGGTCTTGCCCAGGCCGCACGTCACCGTGTGATACAGATGGGGGCTGGCGGCGCCGGTGCGGCGGTGGCACATGCGTTGCTGTCCGAAGGGGTCGGGCAACTGGCGATATTTGAAGTCGATCCGAGTCGCGCCCAGGCTCTGGTTGATAACCTGAACGCACACTTCGGAGCTGGACGGGCGATTGTCGGGCGGGATCTACCAGCAGCCCTTGCGGCGGCTGATGGCGTGGTCAATACCACCCCGGTGGGCATGGCAAAACTGCCTGGCACGCCACTGCCGGTGACACTTCTGCACGCCGGGTTATGGGTGGCCGAGATCATCTACTTCCCACTCGAAACCGAGCTGCTCAAACAGGCTCGCGCCTTGGGTTGCCGCACGCTGGATGGCGGCAGCATGGCCGTGTTCCAGGCAGTCAAGGCCTTCGAGCTGTTCACTGAGTGCCCGGCCGACGCCGAGCGCATGCAGGCGCACTTTAACAGCATGAACAGCTGAGCCCGAAAAACCGAGGCGGTGCGTCTATCAATCGCGCCGCCGCGGGTCTTCGCGCGGGAGCGTGAATATCAGATGCCGGCCTGCAAGTAGTGCAGCACCGACTCGCAAATCATCGCCTTGTGCCGATGCTTGATCTGTTCCTCGGAGAGATCGATCTGGAATATCTCACTGAAGGTATGCCGGTTGGAGACTCGATAAAAACAGAAGGAACTGATCAGCATATGCAAATCGATGGCCTCTACGCCCCGACGAAAAACCCCTTGGGCTTCACCGCGCAGTAACGTTTCCTTGATTGTCTCCAGGACGTGATGGCTCATCGAGCGAATCGCCGGGGACTGCTTGACGTTGGCACCGTTGTGGATGTTTTCGATGCCGACGATGCGTACGAAATCGACATTGCGGTCATGGTGATCGAACGTGAACTCCACAAGGCGCTGGATGGCTTGCAGTGGTTCCAGCTCGGCCAGCTGCAGCTGACTTTCTGTTCGCCTGATGTCGCCGTAGAGCTTCTCGAGGACTTCAACGTAGAGCTGTTCCTTGCTACCGAAGTAGTAATAGATCATGCGCTTCGATGTTTTCGTGCGCTCGGCGATGGCGTCGACCCGCGCACCGGACAAACCCAGGCTGACAAACTCGACAATGGCTGCCTGGAGGATGTCCTTGCGGGTTTGTTCCGGGTTGTTTTTTCGGCCTTTGTGCCGTGCTTCGAGGGGTTGAGGTGCACCGGCATCGGCGAAATTCGTCATTCTGGGCTCACGACCGCGTTGGAGTCGCCCGATTATGGGCTGAGCGTCTCCCGGAAGGAAGTCTCATTCAGAGCCTGGCCTGGCGCACGGCACCTCTACGGGACTTGGCCATCGCGGCCAGTCGCACCGCTACGTTGGCCGCGCCATAGCCGACATAACCCTTCTTGCGTTGCAGGATCTCGAAGAAAAAGCGGTCGCCGAACGGCTCCGTGTAGACGTGGAACAACTCGCCACCCTGGGCATCGCGGTCATAGAGCACGTTGAAATAGGCCAGCTCGCTGAGGAACTCATCGTCGAAGTCGAAGCGCGCCGCCAAGTCGTCATAGTAATTGAGCGGGATATCCAACAGCGGCACCTGAGCCGCCTTGGCGCGGCTGACTTCAGCAAAGATATCCTCACAGGAAAATGCAATATGGTGCACCCCTGAGCCCTGATAACTGGACAGTGCATGGGAGATCGCCGTGTTACGATTTTCCGAGATGTTCAGCGGCAAACGCACGGTGCTGCATTGGCTGCGCAACGCCCGGCTTTTGACCAGGCCGTAGGGATCGGGCAGCACCACTTCGTCGTCGGCCTCGAAGTCCAGCAAGCTTTTATAGAACAGTACCCAACTGTCGAGACTGTCCGCAGGCAACGCCATCGCCATGTGATCGATGCGCTGCAAGCCTCCTCCCGGCATCGCTTGTGGGTCCAACTTGAAATCGCTGTCGTAGATCGACTTGCCCGCCTCGGTCGGTTCAACCAGATAGATCAGGCTGCCATCCGGCGCACGTACGGAAGGAATCTCGCGTTCGTTGGGACCGACCAGGCCACGGTATGGCTGCCCCTTGTACATCTGCGCGCGTTCCAACGCCGCACTGCCGTTCTCGACCCGTAACGCCATGGCACATAGCGAAGGGCCGTGCGCCTCGAAAAAATTATGGGCGAACGAATAGGGTTCGGCGTTGAGCACGATCTTGATATCGCCTTGACCCAGCAGGCTGACCGCTTTCGAGCGATGCTGACCGAGACGGGCAAAGCCGAGGTTCTCCAGCCAAGTGGACAGCCGTGCACCCTGGGCTTCATCTACCGCGAACTCGAGGAACTCAACGCCGTCATAGCGGCTTGCCGAAGGTGGGTTGAAGAGTATGTCGGTGTTGATAGGCTCGGCATCTTTCTCCAACAGCCTGCGGGTCTTTTCTTCCAGGTACAGTAGCGAGCGCAGGCCGTCCGCAGCGTTGGCTCGAGGCGGCGCGGCACGGAAGCCATCGTTGAAGATTTCCAGCGACAACGGCCCGGTGTAACCGCTACGCAGGATTGGCGCGAGGAATCCGGCCAGATCAAACTCCCCCTGGCCGGGGAAGCAGCGGAAATGTCGGCTCCACTCCAGCACATCCATGGCCAACAGCGGCGCATCAGCCATCTGCACGAAGAAAATCTTGTCGCCGGGAATCTGCGCAATGGCACTGGGGTCGCCCTTGAGTGACAAGGTATGGAAGCTGTCGAGCAGCACGCCAAGCGCCGGATGATCGACCTGGCGTACCAGGTTCCACACCTGCTGCCAGGTGTTGACATGACGCCCCCACGCCAGCGCTTCGTAGCCAATCCGCAGGTTTCGAGCGCCGGCGCGCTCGGCGAGCAGGCTCAGGTCATCCAGAAGAATACGTTCATCGCCCAGCGAATCCGTAGCGGTGTTACTGCACACCAGAACCAGGTCGGTGCCCAGCTCCTGCATCAAGTCGAACTTTCGCTCGACGCGGTCGATATTGCGCTGCAAGCGATCACGACGGCAGCCTTCGAAGTCGCGAAACGGTTGAAACAAGGTGATAGCGATACCCAGATCAGCACACATCTGCCGGATGTTGCGCGGACTGCCATCATCGTAAAGGAGATCATTTTCGAAGATTTCCACACCGTCAAAACCCGCGGCCGCAATGGCTTCGAGTTTCTCCGGCAAGGTACCGCTCAAGGAAACGGTGGCAATCGAACGCTGCATGCTGCGGGCTCCTGGATGAATGCGGCTGCTACGGGCCGCCCTGTTAAAGCACCGGATTGATCAGCCTGTTCGGGGCCATGCTGGGTGCTGCAGCGAATTATTCGCTTGAGAAATTAGCACGACAATCACAAATGTACTAACCAGTTAGTTTTGTGTTCGATTATCGAACAGAAGCCGCCTTTGCCAATTGACGCTGTTTCGCTCGCTGCTCAAAACTAGCTGCACATTCATAGGACGAGCCCGCAACACCGTTAGCCAATGCCTTGGGAATTTAATCGTCCCCGGTCGTGTCACCCGCCAGCTCATAACAATTTCAAGAATAGGGCCTTAGCCATGTTTCAAACCGAAGTAACTTCCCGCACAACTGCGGCGCCCCCGGGTATCGGTGAAAAAATCCGCGATGCCATGGCCGTTGGCAAAACCCGCTGGGGCATGCTCGCCCTGGTATTTTTCGCCACCACACTGAACTACATAGACCGCGCCGCCCTTGGCATTATGCAGCCGCTCCTCGCCAAGGAAATGAGCTGGACGGCGATGGATTACGCCAACATCAACTTCTGGTTCCAGGTCGGTTATGCCATCGGCTTTGTGCTGCAAGGCCGCTTCATCGATCGGGTCGGCGTCAAGCGTGCGTTCTTCCTGGCCGTGTTGCTGTGGAGCTTCACCACGGGCGCCCATGGCCTGGCGACCTCTGCCGTCGGCTTCATGGTCTGCCGTTTCGTTCTCGGCCTGACCGAAGCCGCCAACTACCCGTCCTGCATGAAGACCACGCGACTGTGGTTCCCAGCCGGTGAGCGCGCTGTCGCGACCGGCATATTCAATGCCGGGACCAACGTTGGCGCGATGATGACCCCTGCCCTGCTGCCCTTGATCCTGTCCGTATGGGGCTGGCAAGCGGCGTTCATCTGCATGGGCCTGCTGGGCTTGATCTGGGTGGTGTGGTGGAGCTTGAAGTACCACAACCCCGAAGATCACCCCACCGTGCGCCAAAGCGAGCTGGATTACATCAATAAGGACGTCGAGCCGGCGTCGGCCAAAGTCCCCTTCTCACGCATCCTGCGTATGCGCGGCACCTGGGCGTTTGCCTTGGCCTATGCGCTCACGGCACCGGTGTTCTGGTTCTACCTGTACTGGCTGCCGCCGTTCCTCAATCAGCAATACAACTTGGGTATCAGCGTTACCCAGATGGGTATTCCGCTCATGCTGATCTGGTTGACGGCCGACTTCGGCAGTATCGGCGGCGGGATCCTTTCTTCCTGGCTGATCGGTCGCGGCATGCGTGCGACCACATCGCGACTGCTATCGATGTTGATATTCGCGATCACCATCATCGGCGTGATTTTCGCCGCCAATGCCAGCGGCTTGTGGATTGCGGTACTGGCCATTGCCCTGGCCGTCGGCGCACACCAGGCCTGGACTGCGAATATCTGGAGCCTGGTGATGGATTACACGCCCAAGGACCTGATCAGTACCGTGTTCGGTTTCGGCGGCATGTGCGCTGCGATTGGCGGCATGTTCATGACCCAGATCGTCGGCGCGGTACTGACCGCGACAAACAACAACTACAGCGTGCTGCTCATGATGATCCCGGCGATGTACTTCATCGCCCTGATCTGGATGTACTTCATGTCCCCGCGCGATGTTGAAGTCATCAAGGACTGATCACCCTTGATTGTTGGTAAAAGAGGCCGCCCTCCAGGCCTCTTTTCTTGAAGCATTCCCCGCAAGAAATGTTCAAAAGCACTAACCAGCCCCGAATTCGATGCCCTCATATAACTATAAGAAGGTCCCTTGCCATGCCCGAAATTCGTCATCTCATCAGCGCACTTCCAGCCGCTGTCGCCGCCAGCGTCCTTGTTCCAGTCACCACCCAGGCAGCCGGATTTATCGACGATGCCAACGTCAATCTGAATATTCGGAACTTCTTCATCAATCGTGATTTCGTCAACCCCGCCAACGCGCAACGCACTGCCCAGGAGTGGACCCAGAGCTTCATCCTCGACGCCCGTTCCGGCTTCACCCAAGGCACGGTCGGCTTTGGTGTCGATGTGCTGGGGCTGTATTCAATGAAGCTCGATGGCAGCAAGGGCACGGGGGGCACGCAGTTGCTGCCCATCCACAGTGACGGCTCTCCGGCAGATGATTTCGGACGTACTGGAGTGGCCGTCAAGGCGCGCTTTTCCAAGACGGAGTTGAAGGTCGGAGAATGGATGCCCGTACTGCCCATCCTGCGCTCCGATGACGGCCGCTCGCTGCCGCAAACCTTTCGCGGGGGACAGATCACGTCCAGGGAAATCGATGGCCTGACGCTTTATGGCGGCCAGTTCCGTGGCAACAGCCCACGCAACGATGGCCTCATGGAGGACATGTCGCTATTCAACGTGCCGAAGGTGACGTCCGACCGCTTCAACTTTGGTGGTGCCGAATACACCTTCAACGACAATCGCACCCAAGTCGGCGTGTGGCATGCCCAATTGGAAGATATCTACCAGCAGCAGTATTTCAACCTGACTCACCGTCAGCCGATGGGCGATTGGATACTGGGCGCCAACCTCGGTTTCTTCACCGGAAAGGACGATGGCAGCCATCTGGCAGGTCATCTTGATAACAAAACCTGGTCAGGGATGTTTTCGGCAAGGTACGCAGCCAACACCTTTTACCTCGGCCTGCAAAAGGTCAACGGCGACAACTGGATGCGGGTCAATGGCACCAGCGGCGGCACACTGGCCAACGACAGCTATAACTCCAGCTTCGACAACGCCGGCGAGCACTCCTGGCAACTGCGGCATGACTACGACTTCGCCGCCCTCGGCATCCCCGGCCTGACGATAATGAACCGCTACATCCGTGGCGACAACGTGCACACCACCAGTACCAGCAACGGCCGGGAGTGGGTGCGGGAGTCGGAGCTGGCTTACGTCATTCAGTCAGGCACCCTCAAAAACCTGTCGCTGAGGCTACGTAACTCAAACATGCGTCGAGACTACAGCACCAACGAGTTCGACGAGAATCGGTTGATTATCAGCTACCCGCTGTCGCTGCTGTAACAAGACGAAAAAAGCAGGGCGCCGGTCAACTGCGCGCCCTGCCGAGTTGCAGTCTGTGGCGCAGTTCCCCCCGATATCACCTCACGTAATATTGCCCCTCTATCCAAATGGTTACGGATAACGTCCATCTCGATACTCCTGCCCGACCTCGCGCAGCACATCCACACACCACTGGGCCGCCAATGACATCGGCAGCGCCGGATTGCTGCACAGCCCCACCGAACCACCGGGCTCGCGAATCCCCAGCTCCAGCTCCACCAACTCACCTCGACTCAGGTCTTGCCGTACAGCGTCGAATGGCGCCACCCAGATCGCCTGGCTGCACTGCACGTAACGTCGGCTCAAGGTTAATGACAGGGTTTCCAGTCTCTGGCTTGGCGGGCTGATGCCATGCTGCACAAACAGACTGTCGGCAAACTTGCGAATCGTCGTCCCCGCCAATGGCAACACCAATGGGTAGTCTTCAAGATTTTTAGGCGCCCGCGAATCGGCCAATAGCGGATGGCCGTTACGCACCACCAGGGTCATGGACTCGCTGTACAGATGTTCGAATGCCAGCCCAAGAATCTGCGGACTCTCGGTCATGCGCCCGACCACCAGGTCCAACTCACCGACCCGCAGTTGGGACAGCAGGTACGCACTCGGCCCAGTGACCACACTGACGACCAGCGCAGGATGTCGAGCGTGCAAACGGCAGACGACTTCCGGTACCAGCAAGCTTTCCACGGTGGAGAGTACGCCGAGCCTCGCGGTGACAGGTTCATGCTCGCCGGAACGCAGGCTGTTCACCCCCTCGCGTAGCGCTTGTACACTCGGCCCCGCATAACGCAGAAAAGCCACCCCGGCTTCAGTCAACACCGCACCGCTTTTACTGCGCGCGAACAGAGTTGTGGCCAGCAGGGTTTCCAGCTCTTTGAGGCTTTTGGAAAGCGCCGGCTGGCTGATCGCCAGTTTGTCCGAGGCGCGCGTCAGACTGCCTTGGCGGGCCACTTCGAGAAAACACAGCAGATGGCGGAATTTGATGCGGGTATCGATGTTCACTATGGACCTTGCCTGTCGGGTGAATGGATGAAACTGTTCGACCTGGAGGTGGATGACCGTCGCCAGTACTATCTGTGCCGACGCTCAGGTAGCTAACTGTCGAGGGATGGCGCCAACCTTTATGACTGGATCAAACGTTTGAAACAATAGCCCTGTATTCATATAGAGGTGGGCAACCTTGACCTCCATACTTGTCATCGGTGTAAACCGTTGCCCCTCAACAGCATCGCTCACTCCCCCCTTCCCGGCGCAGCACTCTTGAGGTGTATCGATGGACGTTGAACGCGCTCCCCGTACCAATATTTTCCGGGTTCTGTGGGGGCGCCTGAAAGAGCACCCGCTGTCGAAGCTGGGCCCCGGGCTCATCACCGGCGTGGCCGACGACGACCCTAGCGGCATCGCCACCTACTCACAGGCGGGCGCCCAATTCGGCTTGAACATGCTGTGGACGATGCCGCTGACTTTTCCCCTGATGGCCGCCGTTCAATCGATGTGCGCCAACCTCGGCCGAGTCACCGGCAAGGGACTCGCGGCCAACATCAAGACGGCCTTTCCACCCATTGTGCTACAGAGCGTCGTTCTGCTCCTGCTCATCGCCAATACCCTGAATATTGCCGCTGACGTGGCCGCCATGGGAGAGGTGGCGGAACTGGTCAGTGGCATCAACCGACACCTCATGACCGCGCTCTTCGTCTTCGGGACACTGGCACTGCAGATGTTCGTCCCTTACCACCGCTACGTGTTTTTCCTGAAGTGGCTGACGCTTTCGCTGCTGGCTTACGCCGCCGTACTGTTTACCGTGCATATCCCGTGGGAGCAGGTCGCCCTGCGTACCGCCTGGCCCCACTTCACCCCGGACGCGACCGCTGCCGCTGTGGTCGTCGCGATGTTCGGTACGACCATCAGCCCTTATCTGTTTTTCTGGCAGACCTCGGAAGAAGTCGAGGACATGCAGAACCCACCCCTGAATGCACCGCTCAATCAAGACCCGCGCGAAGCGCGCAAGGAGTTGCAACGTATCCGCTGGGACACCTGGAGTGGCATGCTCTACTCCAACATCACCGCCTACTTCATCATTCTCGCGACGGCCGTAACCCTGAACGTGGCTGGCGTGACCGACATCAACACCGCGGCACAAGCCGCCAGCGCCCTGCGGCCACTGGCCGGTGACTTCGCCTACCTGCTCTTCGCCCTCGGCATACTCGGCGTTGGCATGATCGGCGTACCGGTGCTCGCGGGCTCTGGCGCCTACGCCCTTTCCGAAGCGTTGGGCTGGAATGAAGGCCTCGAACGTAAAGTGCGCGACGCCCGGGGGTTCTACGGCATCATCGCCATCAGCGTACTTGCCGCACTGGCCATCCAGTACTCGCCCATCAGCCCCATGAAAGCGCTGTTCTGGAGTGCCGTGATCAACGGGGTCGTGGCGGTGCCGCTGATGGTGGTCATCATCATGCTGGTGTCGAAGAAATCGGTGATGGGTGACTTCACGGCAAGCCGGCCGTTGATTGCCCTGGGCTGGGTGGCGACGGCCGTGATGGGGGTGGCGGCGGTGGCGATGTTTGTTCTGGGGTAGGACTCAATGGGTCAGGGCCTTTATTGATTTTGTGCTTCAGGTGCTCCGATGGGATGTTGCCGAGACGGACTAGCAATGGAGCCAAAGGCGCGGCCAGCGGCGCCGGAGCGGGACCTTGCGAAACGCCTCCAGCAACTGATCAGTATTGATGCTCCGCTGCTCGGGGTCGAAGCTCAGCGTCTGGCGCAAGGCAGGCCAGAGACGGCCCGGCAGTTGTGCCGGACGTCGCAGGGTTCGCTCCAGACCTTGGTCCCTGGCCTTGAGCGCATCCAGACGATGGAAAGGGTGCATGCCGCTGGCCAGCTCATACAGCACGCATCCCAAGGCATAGATGTCCGTCGCGACCGATAACGGCGCCCCTTCCAGCAGTTCGGCTGCCGCATACGCCGGTGTCCAGGCCTTGAAGCGCGACCGGTTCAACTGCGCCAGCCCGGGCAACACACCCGCCATCGGCCGACCCAGGCCGAAATCGAACAGCCGCGGGCCATCCTTCGCCAACAGGACATTGCCGGGTTTCACATCGCCATGCAGCACCCCGCGCTGGTGCACATGGGCCAATGCCTCCGGCAGGCCAATGGCAATAGGCTGCAACACAGGCCAAGACAAGCCCTCGGGCCGCTCGCACAGCAACCGGTCCAGGCCCATTCCCTCGATCAACTCCTGGGTCATGAAGGTCCGCGCACAAGCAGTGTCGACTTCAAAACTGTAGGTACGTACCACACAGGGATGACACAGCCGTCGCATCAGGGCGAACTCGCTGTAGAGCAACGCACTGGCATCCGTGACATCGACAAAGTCGGGATTGAGCAGTTTCAACGCCACCCAAGGCGCCGGATCACCGAACTGCTCGTGCAGCAGATCCCGGGCCCGGTACACCACCCCCATTGCACCCGCCCCCAGCAGACGTTCGACACGGTAACGTTGCGCCAGAAGCAAAGGCAGTTCGCTGAGACGAGCCGTTGCCAAGGGTTCAAGACCTGGCAGGCAACCCTGTTGCCAGGGCCGAGGCGCCGTCATCGCTGCACGACCACGGCCGTCAGGTTGTCCTGCGCCGGACCGGCCAACGCGCACTCGAACAGTCGGTCCACCGCCCGGCGAGGTGAGCCGAGAGCCAAGGCGCCGCTGAGCTGTGTGTTGTCCACTGACTGATAAAGACCGTCACTGCATAACAGAAACGCGTCGCCCGGACGCACCTCGAACGTCAACACCTCCAGGCTCAGACGCGGCTGAGCACCGACCGCCCGTGTCAATGCATGATCGCCCGACTGTCGAGCTGCCCCCTCGGTCCCCCCGGGTTGCTCGGAGAGCCTTTGCTGCCAAAGCGAGTGATCCTTCGACAGCTGGTACAGGGATTGGTCACGCCACAGGTAACAGCGACTGTCTCCCGCCCAGATGCAGATGCCCTTGCCCTGCTCGACCAGCAGTGCAACCACGGTGCTGCCGATCACTCCACCCTGACGGTCGCACGCCAGGGTCAGCTCCTCGGTCAGGCGCCGGTTCAGCCAGTGCAGGCAACGCCTGACCGCTTCGCCGCGCAACTGCACATCAGGTTCGGGTGGCAGCATCGCCAGGTGGTTGACGATCAACTGGCTGGCAATGTCCCCCGATTGATGCCCCCCCAGACCGTCGGCCACGGCCCACAGGCCCAGGGCCGTACTGTCGAGAAACGCATCCTCGTTGCGCGTCCGAACCTTGCCGGGATCGGTACGCCCGGCGCTGCAAGGGAATTTCGAGCGCACCATCAGAGTTGCGCCGGCAGTTGAAAGCGCCGCACCGTTTCCAGTTCAAAAGGATTCGGTGAGCGCTGGCTGGCCAACAGGTAGTTGAATCGTGCCCCCGCCAGGTCCGCCTTCATCACCAGGACATCACGGCCACTGAGGTATTCGGTCTGCATCAGGTCCAGCAGGCGAAACAACGACCAGGGCCCGGTGTTCTTCTCGATCCCGACGGGACGCTCGGCCACCCGCTCCAATACCAGGCTGGTGCGTCCATCCTCGACTTCGCTGGGCCAATGGAACAGCACCGGTACCACCGGACCATGGCGGTACTCCATAGACTGATTGCCGAAACGGAACTCGGCACGGCTGACCACCGGGTCCAGCGTGTAAGGTTCTAGCCGGAAGCGAACCGACGGCTCCGGTGAATCGGGTTCGAAGAAGCTCTGGCGAATACGTTGCGCCCGCCCCATCTGTTGCAGCACCAGCGATGACATCGGCAACCCGAGTCCATCCACGCGACGCAACTGGTAGGCCCCCGACTCGTGGCTGACAAAAGGCCTCAGGTAATCATTGAAGAAACGTTCGACGACGCCTTGGGCCTTGAAAAACTCACGAAAGTCATTGAGGGCTACATCGCTGCTGCTATGGGCATGAAACGGATAACGCTGATGAATCGACTCCTTGTAGAAGCCATACACCTCATGCTGGTAGCGGCGGTCGACGTACTGATGGGCCAGCGTCAGGACCTGTCCCCAACTGTGATCGGCGATCACACCGAACCACTCGCTTACCGGCACCGGCAAACGGGCGGCGGCGGTACGCAGGTGCGTCATGGCATCGCGCTGGCCGCTCATTCGCGACTTTGCC
Organism: Pseudomonas sp. MWU12-2037; assembly: GCF_023242345.1. NCBI lineage: Bacteria > Pseudomonadati > Pseudomonadota > Gammaproteobacteria > Pseudomonadales > Pseudomonadaceae > Pseudomonas > Pseudomonas sp. MWU12-2037. The sequence goes on from NZ_JALLIZ010000006.1 coordinate 128,046, forward strand.
AGTTCAAAAGCGGCCTGTTCCGGTTGATGGGCGCGCACCAGGGTCGCCAGTTGAGCCTGTAATTCGTTCAGCGCCTGCAAGGCCATGCGTAACTCGGCCGTGGGTGCCCCTTCATCGTCGAGCAGGTGGTGCAGAGGCTCGAAACGACGCTGCAAGGCCTCTCGACCGGCACTCGGCAAGCTGTTTGCCACGGCACCCGCGGCCTGGTCGGCGAGCACTGCCAAGGCTTTGCCCGGAGTGGCCGGCATGGCGTCGGTAGTGCCCTTCTCGCCATCGCTGCCCGCCGAGAAACGGGTATTTTCTCGCACCAGCGCCAAGGTCTTGATCAACGGCGAATCAACCGCGGACAAGGTCGTCAGGTAGCCGCTGCCCAAGCTCGCCTCCAGTAGCGGCTGCAGGGACAACGCCGCCACCGCCTCGCCCCAGTGCCGTGCATAATCGGAAAAGTAGAGTTGCTCCAACTCGACCATCAATTGACGCAACTCGGCGGCGCTCAGCGTGCGTTCTCCGAGCACCCAGTGCTCACGCTGGATCTGTCCGGCCAACGACGTGGCCAGGCTCAGGGCAAACTGCTGATAGCCGCGCTGGGTATACAAGCCGGCAATCCTATGATCGATGCCGGCCAAGGCGGCGCCCTGGCTGCCGAGATGCTGGCTGAGGCGATAGTCGGGCAGACGGCCGCCGTTCTGGCGCAAGCTGCGATAGACCACGCTCGCCAATGCCTCCTGGCGCAACAACTGGCGGGTTTGTGCAACCAGGTTGTCGTCGAGCGAATAGCTGAACGGTTGGGCCAGCAGACGATCCAGATGCGGCTCCAGATCGCCCGGCAGGCCCGGCTGTGCCTGGTGCTGGGCGGACCACTGGACAAGGATTTTCTCCTTGAGCCAGGACGCTTCGCGATGCTCGACCAGGCCCAGCATCAGGTAGGCCCGCAGGCTGTCGAGAAGGGTTTCACGATCAGGATGCTGACCACGCACCTGAGCCTCCAGACCACGGGCGATGTAAGGCAACAGCCGCTCACGCAGCGTTTGTTCGTAGGCCCGCTCGACCGGCGGCCGACTTTCGCCACCCTGGTAGAGGCCGTTGCGCTCGGACAGAGGTACCTCGCCGGGCGCCGGAAAGACCTGGGTCGCGGCATAGCTGATCTCCAGCGCCGCCAGCAAGGCTTGCCCGTCGTCCTGTGTAGCCGGAAGCAGCGGGTGTCGTGTCAATTCCCGGGCAAACTCACGGATTCGCTCAAGACGCTCATGATTGGAGGAAAAACCAATGCTCCAGATCAGCCCGAACACGGTCAGCACCCCCAACGCCGCGCCATACACTGCCTTTTGCCCCCACTCGATACGGCGTCGCTCTCGCCCGTCGAGCCCGGCGACATGCGCCTCGGGAAACACCACCTGCTCAAGCAGATCGGCGATAAAGCCTGGACGCTGGTCGCGCGCACACGTCAGGTAGACGCCGCGCAAGCGCAGGTCGCGGGAATGACTCTTGCCTGAAAACACCGCCTCGATGAAGCTCCCCAGTGGCGTGACGATACGCTCCAGGTGACGGGGAAACGCGAGAATCCGTGCGCGACGCTGGAGCAGGCGTTCCTGATGCAAACGTTGAATCAACTGGCTGTTGAGGCGCTGCAACAGGGCATCGAACATCTCCCGAAACACAGCTTTTCCAGGGCTGGACAGCGTCTTGGGGAAACTGAAACCCAGGACCTGCCCCCACTCCTCCCGTGACAAGGAATCAAAGAACTCCTCAAAACCAGCCAAACTATCGGCGTGGCTCAACACCAGGTAAACCGGCACCTCAACATGCAACGTCCGGCGTATTTCCAGCAGCCGTGAACGTGCTTGCAGCGCCAGCTTGTCGGCGGCCTGATCGTCCAGTTTGTCCAGGCTTTTCAGCGAAACCACCAGCAGAACACCATTGAGCGGCTGATGGCGACGACGGCGACGCAATAGCTCCAGTAGCGCCGACCAGACTCGGTTGTCGACAGCACCGTCGGGTTGCTGCAAATGCCCACCTGGTGCTTCAAGCAGCACCGCCGGCGCGGCGAAAAAGCCCTGGATATCCTGCCCATCTCCACCGCTGATCCGGGATTCCTCGTCTGCGGATCCCAGAACGGGCTCGAGCCCAAAACCTTCCAGCAGCGTGCTTTTCCCCGCGCCTTGAGGACCGATTACCAGGTACCAGGGCAGCGCTTTGCGTCCCTGCTTACCCTGACGTCGATAGAGTTCCGCGCTGTTCAAACGTCGCACCAATACCTGTAGACGCTGCTGCTGAGTGTCCAGGCGCTTATCGAGTCGGCGTTGCGTCAGCAGCCGTGCGTGGCTTGAATTCCTGTCTGCCTCGGCGTGCTGACGAAGGTTACGACGCCAACTGACCACGACCATGGACAGCCCCCAGCCCAGGAACAGCACGCTGATACTCAACAATCGGGCCGCGGCGGCGGCCCAGAACCGATAGTCGGCCACGGCGAGCCAGGGCCCCGCGAACCAGATGAACAAGGCCATGCCCAGCACCAGCAACAGGCTCCAGCACCAGGTCTGGCACAGCCCGGTGATCAGGCTCTTCAACATTTTTTTCATTTCACATCCTTGCGCAGATCGACCATCGGCGGGTTCAACGGTGGGTAATGTTGCAGCACCAACTTTCTCTGCTCCCCGAGCACCCAGGCAAATCCGCCGTACATGACGCCCAGGCAGGTCAGGGTAAAGAGTGGTACCAGCCAGCCGGGGACCGAGCGGACCCGTCTTGCCGGTTGCCGTCCCACCCCCTGCCAGCAGGGCGACAGCTCTCGGGCGGGCTCACCGCGGAGCTGACGAATCTGTCGATAGAGACTGTCGCGGGTGGCGTCCAGCGCCAGGGAACCGCGGTTGGCGATGCGGTATTTGCCTTCAAAACCCAACGCCAGGCAGAGGTACATGAGCTCCAGCAGGAAAAGGTGCTTGACCGGGTCCTGCAACAGCCGCTCCAGCAACTGGAAGAACTTCTCGCCACCAAAGGTCTCGTTGTGAAAGCGGCTGAGCAGGCTCATCTTCGACCAATGACCCTCCTGGCTGGCGGCAGCGCTCATGACCGCCTCGTCCAGCGCGGTACAGAGCACATAACGGGCGCTCATCACCTGGCTGGCCTCCAGCTCCAACTGCAGGGCGCGTGCTTCGAAAGCCTCGAGTTTCAACACCAGGCGCTCGTGTAGTGCACCCAGGCTACGGTCGCTTTCGTGACGACTGATGGCCGCCAGTTCTTCCAGCAGATCGGCCGCGGCGATCACCAGGCGGTTTATGCCCTGGGTAAGGGTTTCTTGCGGCCGGGTGCGGGAGGCATGAATCATCCGCGCCTGTAACTGCTCGACCTTCGGTACGGCATCGGCGTCCGTCAACGGCCCCTGGAACACGTTGCTCTCGTCGAGTCCGACCAGTACCGTCAGGTCGTCCCGGGGGGCCTGGGTTTCGTCCTTGTGCATGTTCAACTCCTGATAGCCCAGAAATGCAGTTCAAGTTCACCAAGCTCGCCCGACTGGTGAAAGGCGAACCCACCCGAACGGGCCAACTGCGCCAGTTCCTGGGCATTGGGCTCCAGGCTGAAATAGGTCTGGCCCGAATCAAAGGGAATCTGTCTCGGCGCGACGGGTAATGGCGTCACGCGGATGCCGGGCAGGTGCAGATTGACCAGGTCGCGAAGCCCCTCGACAGTGCCGACCTTCAAGTGCGCGGGCAGGCGCTGACGCAATTGCTCGCGGCCACAGTTGGCACTTGCGGCGATCACGAAGGTGGCGGAGCCGATCAGGTCAGAGTCCACCAGGGGAGAAACCAGGATGCCGTAATGGCGGGGCTCCAGGATCAGCTCGATGGCATGCTGTTCAAGGACCATGGACAGCAACTGACGCACCTCGACCATCAAGGCGCGAAAACTGCCGCCCTGGTCACCGTGTCGATAAGCAGGCACGAACTCAGGACGCCGGGAGCCGGCGGAGAACGTGGTCAACTCGCCGAGCACTTCGAGCAGCAAGCGATAAAGGCGTTCCGGGTGCAGCCCGGCCTGCTCCTGATGGTGGCGCAGCAACAGTTCGGTACGGTTGATCATTTGCAGCATGATGAACTCGCCCACCTCTGCCCCGCCGACCTTGCCATTGGAACGTATCCGCTCGGCCAGGCAGTGAGCTCGATTGTCCAGCAAGGCGATCACTTCCCTGAGGCAGGCACTCAGGAACTCGGAGGACTGCGTTTCGATCACCGTCGGCATGAACTCGGGGTCGAGGCTGATGGTCCGGTCGGCATTGCTGCCCTGTATCTGGCACAACGGCAGCTTGACCCAGGCCTGGTCGTTGCCTGACTCCCCCGCCAGCAATTGCAGATTGGGTTGGGCGCAGAGGATCGAACTGCGGGTCTGCGCGCCGGCATTGGAGTCCATGACTTCGGCTTCATAACTGCAATAACGCGCCAATACCTCTTCCTGGCTCGCTGACCGTGCCTCGATGTGATGACCCGTGACCAGGGGCAACGCCAGGTAGATCGGCATGGGACCACTGTTAGCCGGTATCTCCAGCATCAGGGGCTGGCGGCTGCCCTCCCTGTCGAACAAGCTGCCATCGGGCAATACGCCGGCCGCCCGATTGAGCACGACCTGGCCGATCTGCAGGAACTGCGGGTCGATCTCCACCTGGGTAAACCCCCAGAAATGACGGCTCGACAAGCGGGTCCGGGTCTTGAGTTGGTGGTCGTAGTACCGATCGTTGTGTTGCAGATGCTGAGGACGCAACAACATCCCTTCCTGCCAGATGACTTTGTGTCTGTTCATGGTCGGTGCTCCGTCCGGTCAGGTAATCCGGAAGCTTGATGAATGCCGGTGTGATCGAGCACCAGTCGGATCTCGCTGCGCTGGGTGTCAGGCAAGGTCAGGACGTGGCGCCAGCGGGTGTGGGGCAGATCGCGATAGGCCGCCAACAGCCCCACGTAGCGGCTGCCCGGGGCGATGCGCAGCTTGAGCGCCAGGTCTTCCCCGGGACGTAACTCCAGCTCCTGGGTGGCAATCAGATCCTGGGGAAGAGACTCCCTGGCGCGGTCGTAAAGACTGAAAAAATCGGCGTTTTCGAAGGCCACCGGGTGTTTGAGTTCAAACAAGCGCAACACGATGGGTGACGGTCGCCCATTGAGGTCGTGGTTCAACTGCTCACTGGCCTTCAGTTGCAAGTCCAGCTTGGTGACCGACGAAAAAGGCGATAGCGCCGAGCAGCCCGACAGCAGCCAGATAGCCGCGCCAAGTAACAACGAGCGGATCTCAAACATGCTCGTTCCCCTGGCTCGCGGAACGGGAAAGCCTGTCGGTCTGGCGAGCCAGTTGTGAACAGCTCGCGAGAAAATCCGTGGCGCTGACATGCCGTGCCAGTCGGGCGGCCTGCAGGGCCAGGTCTTCACGGCTGTGCTCATCGAGATCGCTCAGGTCGACACCCAGCACACGGCCGAAACGTTGCCAGAAATCAGCCGAGGGTGGCCCTGGCGAGTGCCTGCTGGCAATGACTGTCGAGGTGCCCCATTCGGGCAGTGGCACACGTTCCATAAGCCCGGGAGCATGATCCGAGTGCATCGACACCCGAGCGCTGGCCGCGGCGCTCAAGTGGTCCAGTTCACTGTAGATACGCTCCTGTTGATCCAATGCCCGCAACGGGTCGAGATCGAGCAGGACAGCCTCCGCCAGCTCCGGCCCGGGTTGAGGCAACGGCCTGACCACCGAGGGCCGTTGACGCAGATTGGCGCGCAGCTCGATACCTGCCAGCACATAGACTTCGCCGTCCTCGATACGCTGCTCGCGTCCTCTGGCCAGGAAGGCGCCACCGGGTTTGAGCTGGATGCCGTTGCGACTGGTATCGGTCAGGTAGAAAGCCCCATCGTGATAGCTGACCAGCGCGTGAAAACCGGAGAGATGCCGCGCCGGATCGACAAGGCTCAAATGGCATTCGGGGGCACGCCCGATGGTGCCGCCAGCGCGGGTGAAGGGACGGCTTTGCAAGGGACTGCCGACTCCCCTCTGTCCGGCGGACACATGAAAAATCAGTTCCATGAAACAGCACTCCTTGAACTATGAACGGCGATCGACCGCGGTGGCGTCACCCAACGAGCGATAGGCCTCGTCGTCAAATCTGTAGTTGCCGCTGCAACTCCAAAGCACAGCGATCACCAGCAACAGACACACACTCGATAACCAACGGCGAACAGACATTGTTTTCTCCACTAACAAAAACGAATACGCAGGCAGAACCGCTCAACTCGCACACTGGGCAAGATCGATGTTCAAACGCGCCATGCGATACAACAGGGTGCGACGAGGCAGCTCCAACTCACGGGCCACCTGGGATTTGTTGCCGCCGTTCTCACGAAGGGCCGTCAACAACAGATTTCGCTCTATCTGATCCATCCGGTCGCGCAGGCTTTTGCGGCCAGGGGCAGAACGCCCGGGATGCAAGGCAAAATGCCCGGCCAGCAGGACATCGCCCTCGCACAACAGAACGGCACGCTCCACCAGCGCCTTGAGCTCGCGAACATTGCCGGGAAAACCATAGGCACAGAGTTGCTCGATAGCCCCGTGCGACCATTGCAGCGGCGCTCGTAGCAGGCGCTGGCAGGTGCTTTGCGCAAAGTGTCGAGCCAGTAGCTGGATGTCGCCTTCGCGCTCACGCAAGGGCGGCAGCTCGATGGGAAACTGTGCCAGGCGGTAGTAGAGATCTTCGCGAAAGCGCCCGCTGGCCACCAATGCGGAAAGGTCGTGATGGGTTGCCGCGAGAATCCGGACATCTACACGATGGCTGTCATTGCAGCCCAGGGGACGGATTTCACCTTCCTGCAATACGCGTAACAGCTTGGCTTGTAGTGGCAACGCCAAGTCGCCGATCTCATCGAGCAACAAGGTCCCGCCATCGGCCAGGTCAAAGAGGCCACGGCGATCCCGATCAGCCCCGGTAAAAGCCCCCTTGCGAAAACCGAACAGCTCGCTTTCCAGCAGATTCTCAGGAACCGCGGCGCAGTTCTGCACGACGAAAGCACGGCTACGTCGAACACCATGCTCATGGATCGCACGCGCCACCAGTTCCTTCCCAGTGCCCGTCTCACCGCCCAGCAGGACCGTGAAATTGTTGTCCAGTACCTTGCCGATCAACCGCCAGGTTCGCTGCATGACCGCGCTGGAGCCGATCATCCCGAAGCGCTCGGTACCCTGCACAGGCAGACGAGCCGTAGTAGGTGGAGCAGATTTCAACAGTGGCAGCTGGGCCAATACCAGCGTTCCCAGCGCACCCAGCGCTTCCTCAAGGCCGGCCGGATCGATGCGCCGGGCGCTCGCGCAAACCAGCACACCCTGCTTGTGCCCAGGCAACGCAATGCACAGCAATGAGCGCCAGGGCTGTTCACTTCCCGGTAGAAAGCCGGTGTCATGGAGCCTGTCGTCAAGGTCGGCCAGATACAGCGATCGACCTTGTTCAAGGACATAACGTAGCAACGGCGGCACGGCCTGAGATTGAAAGGACCTGGCGAGCGAGCTGCTCTTGAACTGCGGTATATATTCATGACTCAGATGCAGGGTCGAGTCCTGCTCGTCCAGCCAGTACAACTGGCATAACTCGCAGACACTCAGCTGGCCCGCCATGCAAACGAATTCTTGCAATAGCGAGACGCTATCTTCTGCACGCGCCAGCTGAGCCAGTTTGGCCACCAGAGCCCTAGCCTCGTTAATCAACATAGTTGCCATGCTCAATAAAAGGTGTGATCAACCGTGACCGTGCCGTCGGATTTTTCCGGTTCCAGCCAACTGGACCAGCCCAGGCGACAGCTGTTTTCCGCACCCAGATGCAAATCTCGCCGCTGCGTCTCGCGTAACACCAGACGCACATCGAAGTTCAGTGGATCACGCAGGGTAAAACGCACCAACGCATTCAATATCGGATGGTTGGAACCACCGGGAAGAAACTCATGAAAACCCAGCCAATCCAGGTTTCTGATATGAACACGAAACTTTCCACTGCAGTCCGATACACAGGTTCCCAACACCAGATCATGTCCCAATGAACTGTTGGCAAGACTCAAGCGGTTCCGTTGATCCGGCACAATCATCAGCGTTCGCTTGACGCACTGCTCTATGGTTATTTCAACCCGGTTGAAGTAGTAACGCAGCACTGCCTCGATCAACGCCGCGCAATGGGCCCGCTGGCTCAGCAGCCCCAGATAGGGCAGCAGGCGCTTCCAATCCAGCTCCTCGGCCTGGCGAATATCCTCTCCCCCCAGGCCCGCCAGGGCATAAAGTTGTTCGGACAGCGGATCCGTGGCGCCATGGCGAAAACGCTTGTAATAACGATACTTCTGCCAGACGGGTAATATCAGCCGTTGAAGACGGTGATGAAAGACATCCAGGAAAGCTCGGGTTGCCTGTCCGGTTTCTGTTTCCTGAAGTACCTGTTCGGCATAAAACATCGGCAATGGAGAACTGGCACCACACAACGCCATCAGGTTGAAACGCAAACACGCACGTAACGAACCGGCCTCTTCAAAGAACGTCACCTTGTCAACGTCACTGCCGGGAAAAGCAAAACTTGGGTTGGCCTGAAATTCAAGTTTCTCGTACAGGCTGTCTTCATCCAGATCGGGGTAGGCTTCACGTAATCTGGTAATCACCACCCGGACGGCTTGAAACAGCGTGTATTCTCGAATCGTACAGGTCAACGCATTCAAAACAGCGGTTGTTGCCCCAAACGTGGCGTCCATTTATAAACCTCTCCCTTGGCACTGAGAACGTGCAACTCATGAAATGAATTAAGTCCGACATACAGTGCGAAAAACTCGTTGAGTACCGTGGCAAACAGGAACAGGTCGCCTTCTCCGCCAAAGTGTTGCGGGTCCATCGCCAACTCCGTGCGCAGGCCTCGCAGGGGAAGACCGCCATAAAGTCGATCGGTCGCTTGATGGCGGATGGACTTGAGACCGGCGAGGCGCTGCTGGCTGACTTCCTGCAGCCGCGTGTCGTGGTGACTGGCAAAGTCATAGGTCTCGAGCACCTTGCGCAGTGCCGTGATATTGGCCAACGACAAGTAATTCAGTGACATGTTGCTGATGAGTTTCCAGAGCATGCCCTGCCCCAGGGGCGGCGGATAAAAGCGACTGGCCGGGGTGATATTGCGAAAACTCAAGGACTCCGGAAGACCGCTGCCGGCATGACAGATATCGCCCACTGAAAGACGCTGGGGCAGATTCTGATTGGTGCAGGTGAGTTCAGTGGATAGCGTCTCGGCCAGTAACACACCCTCGCTGCTAAAGCGCACATAAGTGTCCAGACCGTCGTGTGCCAACGAAGGGCGCTGACGCAGGGTGTAATGCGCGACCGACTGCCCCGGGCCGCAATGGCTATCGTGCTCGAAGGATTCGAAAGGCACAAAATCACGATAACCCAAGCCTCCCGCGCGCCACCCGGTCATGCGATCCACCGAATACACACCGCACTGACCGGCCTCGTACTCGGTCGGCAGCAACAGGTACTCGTCCTGCTTGCCATCCAGTTGCAGGGGCAACCCATCGTGCGGGAACAAATTGACAATGGGTGTGCAGTACAACTTGATGTTCTCAAGCGTGGGCCGCAACTCCCGCGTCTCATCCGCCGCCTTGATCGTGAAACGAACTTCCAACCCACGCACGTTGGCCAGGACATCGTCCGGGAACTGCTTCAAGGCCTCCAGCCCGAGCAGATCGACAAACAGGAACTTCTCCTTGAAGGAGAAATACTCCTGCAACAGGCGATAACCGCGGAAGGTGTTGAGCGGGTACGGAATCAAGGCTTCGTCTTCGGCGAAACCCACGGGTGACATCGATTGGGCCGCCAGGGAAAACGACTGCGGCATTCCCCCGTTGTCCAATAGTACCTGCCCATCACGGCCCAGTAATACGACACTAATGCCTTGCAGATGACGTGAAAAATTGAGATAGAGCATCTGGCTGATATAACGCTCACCCGCCAGGTGCAGACGCAAGCGTTTGAGTTCCAGCTGCCCCAGGTGACCTTCGCCCGTCATGTTCAATTGCAGGCTCAACAGGCTCCGATCACCCTTTGTCGAATAGCTCAAGGCACTCAAGGCAAGTGGCAGCACCTCAGTGGAATAGCAGGTGCGAAAACGGCAACGCACACCGTCGATACCACGGCTCTCGACCGACGAATGACGAGGTATCTCCAGCGCCGGCGCGGCCAACGGCGACGGATCGAACTCGAGCACACTGAAGGCCGGCAATGGCCGCATATAGTTGGGCCATAACAGTTGCATGAGTGAGTGCGTCAGTTCCGGCAGTTCGTCATCCAACCGTTCGCGCAAGCGCCCGGTCAGAAACGCGAACCCTTCGAACAAACGCTCGACATCCGGATCACTGCCACTCTCCCCCAGAAAAGGCGCCAGGGCCGGATTACGCTCGGAAAAGCGCCGACCGAGCGTGCGCAGGGCACTCAACTCACTCTGGTAATATCGATTGAACGACGACACAGCTCACTCCTCATCCGCTTTGACGGTCACTTCGCAGCGCTCATCCAGTACCGCCAGAAAACGGACCCTGTGTTTCAGATTGCCCACTTCGAGCATTCCCTCGATGCTGAAAGACAGCCTCAGCGAGCCCGGCGCAGAAGAACCGGGCACGACCGAAACGGCAGAAAGTCGCGGCTCATAGGTTTCTATGAATTGACCTATGGCCCGGGCGGTTTCGACCAGGACGTCGTACTGGCTCAGGCGCATATCGTTGATATCCGGAAGGCCATAATCCGGCAGCGCCTGGACGCTGCCTCGCCGACTGCCCAGCATCCGTGTCAAGTGGCTGGCCACCGACGCATTGACCGCGCGTTCCAGGCTCCAGCCCTGGCGATGCAAGGCCTGGCCACTCAACCGTTCGAACAGACTGCCGTAAGCCATGGCCTTAGACCGGTTGGTCTTTATCGAGCTTGCCGACCAGGGACAACGTGAAGTCGGCCCCCATGTACTTGAAGTGCGGTCGAACGCTCAAGCCGATCCGGTACCAACCCGGCTCGCCCTCGACATCGCTGACCGCGATGTTGACTGCCCGCAAGGGCCGTCGTCCGCGGACTTCCGCACTGGGGTTGTCCTGATCGGCGACGTACTGGCGTATCCATTTGTTCAGTTCCAGCTCCAGGTCGGTGCGTTCTTTCCAGGAACCCAGTTGCTCGCGCTGCAGGACTTTCAGGTAATGTGCCAGGCGGTTGACGATAAACAGATAAGGCAGCTGTGCACCGAGCTTGTAGTTCAGTTCGGCATCCTTGCCCTCTTCGCTGTTGCCGAAGAACTTCGGCTGCTGAACGGAGTTGGCCGAAAAGAACGCGGCGTTGTCGCTACCCTTGCGCATCGCCAATGAAATGAAACCCTGCTCGGCCAATTCGTACTCTCGGCGGTCCGACACCAGGATCTCGGTAGGAATCTTGGTCTCGATTTCACCCATGCTTTCAAAATGGTGCAGAGGCAGGTCCTCCACCGCCCCGCCGCTTTGCGGCCCGATGATGTTCGGACACCAGCGGTACCGGGCAAAACTGTCGGTCAGCCGGGTGGCAAAGGCGTAGGCGGTATTGCCCCATAGGTAATGCTCGTGATCGCCACTGACGTTTTCCTTGTAGACAAAGGTCTTCACCGGATTGTTTTCCGGATCGTAAGGGCTGCGTAGCAGAAACCGTGGCAGTGTCAGGGCCAGGTGACGCGCATCTTCCTGCTGCCGGAAGCTCTGCCATTTGGCGAATTGCGGTCCCTCGAAGTGATCCCGCAGATCCTTTATGTCGGGCAGCCCGGTAAAGCTCTCCAGGCCGAAGAAACGTGGGCCGGCAGCGGCAATGAACGGCGCATGGGCCATGGACGCCACGCTGGCGACATACTGCATCGTTCGCACATCGGGTGCACTGGGCGAAAACGCATAGTTGCCGATGATCGCTCCGACCGGCTCACCGCCGAACTGGCCGTACTCCGCCGTATAGACATGCTTGTAGAGACCCGACTGGGTCACTTCCGGAGAGTCTTCGAAGTCCTCCAGCAGATCCTGCTTGGAGACATTCATCAGCTCGATCTTGATGTTTTCACGGAAGTTGGTCCGGTCCACCAGCAGGTGCAGGCCACGCCAGGACGACTCCAGGGACTGGAATTGCTCATGGTGCAGGATTTCATCCATCTGCCGGCTGAGCTTCATGTCGATCTGCGCAATCATGCGATCGACCAGGGCCTTTTTGACCGGCTCGCCGCTGTTCTGTGGTTTGAGCAACTCCTCGACAAAGGCGGATATGCCGCGCTTGGCCACCTCGTAGGCGTCGTCCTCGGGGGTCAGTTTCGTCTCGGCGATGATGCAATCGAGCACGCCATAGTCCGAGGTCAACTCACGGTGCTGCTGCAGGGTATCGTTAGTAGTCACAATGGCTTCCTTGTTATCAGTTGGGTTCGGCGGGCGAAGGGTCCAGGCCGAGTTCAATCAGTGCCCGGTCGCGCAACTGTCCATCGGCAAGCACACCTTCTATCGCGCGCCTGAACGCTGGCGCATTACCCAATGGCCCCTTGAGGGCAACCAATGCCTCGCGCAGGGCCATCAGCTCCTTGAGCTCGGGAATCTGCTCGACGAGATGGGCCGGGCCAAAATCCTTCATGCCACGCACGCTCAGGTCGACCGCCAGTTCCGCAGCCGGCTGGTTGTCCTTGAGTACGTTGCGTACATTAAACTGAAGGCGCAGTTGTTGTTTTTCCATGACATCGTCAAAACTGTTCTTGTCGATGCTGATGGGCTTTCGGTCCTCAACTTTGCGTTCATCCGGACGCTGGACAAAATCGCCGACCACCAGAAGTTTCAAGGGAAGTTCCACATCCTCCACGGCGCCGCCCTGCGCTGGTTTGAATGTAATATTGATACGTTCCTTCAAGGGTTGAGAAGATTCTCGGGCCATGGGCTACTCTCTTTTCCATTTTAAATAATGACCGCGTCAAGATTCAGATGACAAAGACGGCGATACGCCCGCGCCCTGTCTTCTTGCGTGTCGGTGGTTTCAGGCAGTGCTTCAAAACACTGATACAGCAGATGCAATACTTCCGCGGCCAGATCCGGTTCCCAAGTCTGCAATCCCGACGCCTGTAGCTGTTGATCGAGGGCATCGAGTTTCAACCTGGCCAACTCGTACTGCCTGGCCTGAAAGCACAACTTGACTAGCGCCAGCTGCCAGAAAAAAACGGCGCGCTGCCCACGGGCCGCCTGCATGCCCTTCGTCAGTAACTGGACCGCGGACTTGAAGCCATCCTTGAGCAATACCGGCTGAACGTCCTGCAGCGCCTGCTCCCAGGCCGCATCGACCGGCACTCCATCGCGGGCACTCGGCGCTACAGCCGGTCGCAGATGCAATAAAACACGGCTGCTGATCCAGCCTCTTGTCGCGCCATCCGCAAACGGCACACCATCGTGGAAGCGCAGTTCGGCGATGCCGGGAAGCCGTTCGAGAAACAGCGCAAAATGCAACTCCAACTCCCGCACCGCCTGGCTCAGACTCAAGGCCTGAAGGCACTCCCAGAGCATGCGCAGACCATCGAACCAGAATGGCGCCCCGGTCAGCGTGGCTTCCAATTTTGGCAACAACGCCTCATGGTCACCGCGTGCCAAGGCCTCGGCGTAGATCCTCAGCGTATCCAGCGGTGGCGCCCTCAATGCCGTGATCTGCTCGCCGTCATGCTCCGGCAGCCGTTCGATGGGCAGCCAGAGCAGCGTCCGACTCAAGCCCAGTGCCTTGGCCGTCGCCGCTTTCTGGCGTAGCCACCAGGCACACAACGGACGGGCCAGTTCCTGTTGCAGACGCAGGCTTTTCTGCGCCTCCTTCTCGCCATCAATGCGAACTCCATGGGTGGATGAACCGGAAGCAGCCGAGGGCGTCCAGGCATTCATGTCCGCTGCCTGGGACGACTCGGACCGGCGAGCCGATGGGCGATTGGCCCAGCTCGACAGGCGCCGTGCAATCGGACTGATCTGCGGAGCTTCACCGGCCAGCCGCTCATCCAGCAGTTTGTCCAGCTCATTGAGGCGCGCCGCCAGCGCGGTAAGAACGGACGCCTGCTCGACCTCCCGGCATTCACCTTCCAGCGCCTTTTCGATTTGCGCGATCAGCCAGCCGATAGCCGCCGAGCGGGTACGCGGCTTGAGCGGGTGCAGCACTGGCCAGTGGTATTCACACAGGTGGCCGACCAACTCCAGCCCGGCCAGCAAGCCGGGGAACGCCGCCTGCTTATAGAGCGCCCAGGTCATCCAGCAAGCGACCCGCAGATCCTTGGAGTGATGACGCAGGATTACCTCGCTTTCGACCTTGACCTTGTGCCAATCCACTCCGTCGGTGGCACAAGGGGAAAGAGCCTTGCCCAACTCCCGCTCGATACTTTCGTACTCACCGGAAAAGCGCACGTCATCGCCGGCAAAGTTATCAACGAAAACCGGAACGCTCGCCAACTCGAAACAATAAGACTGCAATATGCTCGGACAGGTCATCCTTGGCCTACATAAAATTAATCAATAAAAAAAGCCGAATATCCAACAACACAGTATTACAAACCCACAAGAAAACGCGATTTTTCCTAATCACCAAACAAGCTTAGAAGTTGATTGCTATGTTCACAATGGAAAAAACCACAGCAGCACGTAGGAAATGTCTACATAAAGAATAAGATCACATGTAACTCCCAAAAACATTAAAACCACCTAAATCATTCCACTTCTAACAACAAGGCCCAGCAATACAAAAACATAAAACCAGACACTTCATTTTTTCCATATAAGGTGCCCTGCTCGGTAACCAGACCTTCAGCCACTGGATCGGCTTCAGCCAGACGCTGCTGTGCGATCGGCGTTTCCTGGATCTGCTGAGCATGGGCAGACGGACTTTTCATCAGACGTACTGGGCGGCATGGCCTTCGACATCCACTTTCCGATCCCTGAGCCCTTAACAACCTCCCTACAATCTCTCTATTGAGCCATGCTCTGCCCGCGACCTAAACTCCCCGGCCCTCACACGAGAAGCCCTCATGACAGCACCTGACTCCCCCATCGCCGGGTCGGACCACCGCTGGCTCGCCTTGATCGTCCTGTGCCTCGGGGTACTGATGATCGTGCTCGACACCACCATCGTTAACGTCGCGCTGCCGTCGATCCAGACCGATCTGCACTTCACGCAAACCTCCCTCGCCTGGGTGGTAAACGCCTATATGCTGACCTTCGGCGGCTTTCTACTGCTGGGCGGTCGCCTGGGTGATCTCTACGGCCATCGACGCCTGTTCCTGCTCGGTATCGGCTTCTTCACCCTCGCCTCGCTGGCCTGTGGCCTGGCCCACAACCAGGAAACGCTGATCTGGGCCCGGGCCTTTCAAGGCCTGGCCGCCGCCGTGGTGACCGCCGTGGCCCTGTCGCTGATCATGGACCTGTTCAGCGAACCGGCCGACCGGGCCAAGGCCATGGGCGTCTACGGTTTTGTCTGTGCCGGTGGAGGTAGCCTGGGCGCCCTGCTCGGCGGCGTGCTCACCAGCACCTTGAGCTGGCACTGGATCTTCCTGGTCAACCTGCCGATCGGCGTGGTGGTGATCGCACTGTCCCTGCGCCTGCTCTCGAAAACCCTCAACCAGCACCCGTCCCGCGACCTCGATGTGGCCGGCGCACTCAGCGTGACCGCCTCGCTGATGCTGGCGGTCTACGCCATCGTCAATGGCAACGAAATGGGCTGGACATCACTGCGCACCGTCGCGCAACTGCTGATTGCCGTCGGCCTGCTGCTGGCCTTCCTGGTCATCGAGACCCGCGTAAAAGTCCCGCTGATGCCGTTGCGCCTGTTCCGCCTGCGCAACCTGGCCATCGCCAATATCATCGGCGTGCTCTGGGCCGCCGCGATGTTCGCCTGGTTCTTCCTGTCGGCGCTGTACATGCAGTTGGTGCTGGGCTACACGCCCTGGGAGGTGGGACTGGCGTTCCTGCCCGCGAACCTGATCATGGCGGTCTTTTCCCTGGGTATCTCGGCCAGGCTGGTGATGCGTTTCGGCATTCGCCTGCCCCTGGCGGTCGGGCTGGCGCTGGCGACCCTGGGGCTGCTGCTGTTCGCCCAGGCGCCGGTCGACGGCCACTTCCTGCCCGACATTCTCCCGGGCATGCTATTGCTCGGCCTGGGCGCGGGCATTGCCTTCAATCCGTTGCTGCTGGCGGCGATGAATGACGTCGCGCCGTCCGAGTCGGGGCTGGCTTCCGGCGTGGTCAATACCGCTTTCATGATGGGTGGCGCGCTGGGATTGGCGGCACTGGCCAGCCTGGCCGCGGCGCGTACCGAATCGCATCTGGCAGCAGGAGTGTCGGCACTCTCGGCCCTCAACGCCGGCTATCAGAGCGCCTTTCTGGTGGGCGCGGTGTTTGCCGCGCTGGGTGCGGGCCTGGCCGCGGTCATGATGCGCAACAAAAGCGGTGAAAGCCTGGGTGGTGCCGAGGCCTAGCTTGCAGCCTGACGTTCGAGCCGGCCGATATCAGCCATGAATTTCTCCGCCGGCAAGGGGTGCCCCAGCAAGTAGCCTTGCAAGGAGTCGCACCCCAGGCGGGTGAGAAAGTTCTGCTGCATGTCGGTTTCCACCCCTTCGGCGACAATCCGTAACCCCAGCGCCTGGCCCAGGGCGACAATGGCCGAAACGATCGCCGCATCATCGGAGTCATGCTCCAAGTCGCGGACAAAACCACGGTCGATCTTCAACTCGTTGGCCGGCAGGCGCTTGAGGTACATCAAGCTCGAATAGCCGGTGCCGAAATCGTCGATGGACAGGTCCACGCCCATGTCCGAAAGCTTCTGCAACACTTCCATACTCGCATCGGCGTCACTCATGGCCGTGGTTTCGGTGATCTCCAGGGTCAGGCTGTTGGCCGGCAACTGATGCCGGGCCAGGGCGTTGGCCACGCTGTCGACCAGGCCCACATGGCAAAACTGCAGGGCCGAGAGATTCACCGCGATACGCCAGTCCTGGTAGCCCTGCTCATACCACAAGCGCATTTGCCGACACGCTTCGTTCAGTACCCAGTCGCCGATGGGGATGATCAGGCCGGTCTTTTCCGCCAGGGCGATGAACTTGTCCGGCAGCAACAACCCTTCCTCGGGGTGCTCCCAGCGCAACAGAGCCTCGGCGCCGATCGGTGTGCCCTTCAGGGCGTCGAACTTGGGTTGGTAAAAAAGACGGAACTGTTGCTGTTCCAAGGCCTGGCGCAGGTCCTGCAAGAGTTGCAACTGCTTGCGGGCGTTGCTGTTCATCGAGGCATCGAAGAAGCTGTGGCCGTTTTTGCCCGCCCCCTTGGCGTGATACATCGCCGCGTCGGCGTTCATCAGCAATTCTTCGGCGGTCTGACCGTTGCCCGGGAACAGCACGATGCCGAGGCTCGCGGAGATCAGCAGGTCGTGGTCGCCCACCCGGAACGGCCGGGAGATCAGGCCGACCTGACGCGACGCCACTTGCAGCGCATCGTCCGGCTCGGCCAACTGCACCAGCAACACGAACTCATCACCACCGATGCGCGCCAGGGTGTCCTGGCCGCGCAGATCTTCGCGCAGGCGCAGGGCGACTTCGCGCAGCAACTGATCGCCCATGTGGTGGCCGAACGCATCGTTGACCGGCTTGAAGCCGTCCAGATCGATAAACATCAGCGCAAAGCAACCGCCTTCGTCCGTGGCCTTGTGCATCGCCTGGTCGATCCGGTCCGCCAGCAGCACACGGTTCGGCAAGCCGGTCAGGGTGTCATGCAGCGCCAAATGGATGAGTTCCTGGTTCGCCTGACTCAGCGAATTGGCCAGCATGGCGGTCCGGGCTTCGAGTCGGGCATCGAGCAGCGAGGTCAACAGGGCGATGGACAGCACCGCCAGGCTGGTGACCAACACCAGATTGTCCAGCCCCTTACCGGACAACCCGCTGCCCACCGCGCCACAGAAACTGCCCTGGCTGAAGTTGGCGGCCGCCATGCCGGTGTAGTGCATGCCGACAATCGCCAACCCCATGACAACCGACGCACCGCTACGGGCCAGGCGCACATAGGGTGTGCTGCGCCGCAGGTGAAAGGCGATCCACAAGGCCGCCGCCGAGGCCACCACGGCAATCACCAGTGAGGCGCCGAACAGGGTCGGGTCGTAATCGATACCGGGCTGCATCTGCAGTGCCGCCATGCCGCAATAGTGCATGGCACTGATGCCAGCCCCCATGATCAGGGCGCCGAGGGCCAATTGCACCACCGGCAGGCTGGGCTGGCTGACCAGCCAAAGGGCAAAGCCGCTGGAAAGAATCGCAATCAGCAGTGACAGCAACGTCAGTGGGCCGTCGTAGGCCAAGGCAATCGGCAGCTTGAACGCGAGCATGCCGATAAAGTGCATGGACCATACCCCCACGCCCATGGCCATGGCACCGCCGGCCATCCACAGGTACACCGCCCGTCCGCTGGCCGTGGCAATGCGCCCGGCCAGATCCAGCGCGGTATAAGAGGCCAGGATCGCCACACAAAGGGACATGAAGACCAGCGCGGAGGAATAGCTACCAATGAGCATGGCGAATCTCTGAAACATCGAACCGGGCAATGCCCGAACTCGGTGAAAAAACGGCGGATTGTACCTGCTTCCCTGCGAGTGCACGGTGGAATATTGGCTACTGGCCATTATTCAGGAGGACCTGCCCGACGTATAGGTCAGCGCCCAGGGAAGACCGACCAACGGCATGCTGTATCGATTATGCGCAGGCTCGACCGGCCCAACACTATTTGACGTGCTGGTCGCCTAATCGATGATAGCCGATCAGGCGTAAGTCGCTCCGGTCTCAGGCCTGATCAAGCCCTCTCTCCCGGAGATTCACGTTTGACCCGCTCGATATAACGCGCCACCGCCGGGGCCTTTTCAAAACGCCGATAAATCAGCGACAACCAGGAACTTACCTCGCAGCCGTGGATCGGTCGATACACCACATTCGGCAGGTTCACATGGCCGACCACCGATTCGGGCACCACCGCCACGCCCTGCCCCAGGGACACCGCCGCGATCACCGCCACCAGCCCGCCGGGCTGCGGCCCCAGCTTCGGCGCATAACCACCCTGGGCGGCGACCTGCAGGGTGCCGCTGATCTGCTCCGGCAGAATGAAGGTTTCATTCTGCAAATGTTCGGTGCCGATCTGTTTCAGACGGCACAACCAGGCATCGTCCGCCACGGCCAGCACAAACCCTTCGGCGTTCAGGCGCACCGCATCCACGCCCTCGGGCAAGGACATCGGCGAGCGCACATAACCGATATCGAAACGTCCCTCGGCGATCAACCCAGGCAGCACCGCCATCGGGCTTTCGCGCACCGTAAGGCTGACCTCGGCGAACTCCCGGCCGAAGGCCTTGACCTGGCGCTGCAGCACCCCGGAATACACCGCCGAGGCTACATAACCGAGTTCGATATGCCCGACTTCACCGCGTCCGGCCCGCTGCGCATTGCGCTGGGCGAACTCGAACTGGCGTACCGTTGCTTCGGCTTCCGGCAGCAGTGCCGCACCGGCTTCGGTGAGGGTGACCTCGCGCTGCCCACGCAAAAACAGCCGGGTGCCGAGAGCGACCTCCATATCCTGGATCTGTCGACTAAGGGTCGGCGGCGCGATATCCAGCTGCTCGGCCGCCCGGGTGAAATTGCGTTGCCGGGCCACCGCCAGGAAATAGCGGAAATGACGAATTTCCATACAGGCATTAGCTCAAAGGTAATGAAGTACCGAAGCCCACCTAACAAGGTCGCGTACAGCCCGCGATAAGCTGCTTCTACCGCCACAGTAGAGAGCTTGTACCATGCGCGTCAAATCCCTTATTCCATTGTTTTTTGTCTGCATGAGCCTGCCGTTGGTGGCAACAGCCGACTCATCACCCGCCATTGCCCACAAGGCAATCCTTGACCTGGGGCTGGCCCGTACGCTGCTCGAGGCCGCCGAGCAGGCAGCCACGGCAAAAGGCTGGCCCTGCGCAATTGTGGTGGTCGATGACGGCGGCTGGCCGGTCCTCGGCGAACGCATGAACGGCGCCCCCGTAGTGGCCGGTATTCAACTGGCCGAAGGCAAGGCCCGAACGTCGGCGCTGTTCAAACGGCCGTCGGGCGATCTGGAAAACGCCGTCAACGGCGGACGCCAGGCCGCCCTCAGCGCCGGCCTGGTGATGATGAAAGGGGCACAGCCGATTCGCCTCGAAGGCCAGGTGATCGGCGCCATCGGCATCAGCGCCGACACCCCGGCCCATGACGATGAAATCGCCCTGGCCGCCATCGCCGCCCTGCCGTCGCAGGCCCAGCCATGAGCCGGGTCAGCCCACGCTTGACACTGCTGACCGCCTCCGGCGTCTGCTCGTTGATTGTCCTCGATACCAATATCGTCGCCGTCACCCTGCCCAGCATTGCCCGCGACCTGGGGGCCAACTTCGCCGATATCGAATGGGTGGTCAGTGCCTACATGCTGGCCTTCGCCGCCCTGCTGCTGCCGGCGGGGAGCATCGCCGACCGCTTCGGCCGACGCAAAACCCTGCTCTGGGGCCTGACCCTGTTCATCCTCGCGTCACTGGGCTGTGGCGCCGCACCCGACAGCCTGTTCCTCGATATCGCCCGCGCCATCAAGGGCGTCGGTGCCGCGCTGTTGCTGACCTCCGCCCTCGCCTCCATCGGCCACGTCTTTCACGACGAGGCCGAGCGGGCCAAGGCCTGGGCCTTCTGGGGTGCCTGCATGGGAGTCGCCATGACCGCCGCGCCAACCCTCGGCGGGCTGATTACCCAGTACCTGGGCTGGCGCTGGATTTTCTACCTCAACCTGCCGGTGGGCCTGCTGCTGATGGCGATGGTCCGCCACGCCGTGCCGGAATCCCGGGACAGCCAGGCGGCGCGCCTGGATCCCTGGGGCAGCCTGGCCTTCAGCGGCGCGTTGCTGTGCCTGATCTGGGGCTTGATCGAGGCCAATCGCATCGGCTGGAACAGCCCGCTGACCTACACCCGGCTGCTGGGCGGCGCTGCGCTGCTGGGCCTGTTCGTGTTCGTCGAACGGGTGCAACAACGGCCGATGGTCGACCTGCAACTGTTCCGCCACCCGCGCTTTATCGGTGCCCTGCTGGGGATGTTCGCCTATGCCGGTTGCGCCCAGGTGATGATGACCCTGCTGCCGTTCTACCTGCAGAACGGCCTGGGCTTTTCCGCCGTGGCTTCGGGCCTGGGCATGTTGCCCTTCGCCCTGGCCATGCTGATCTGCCCGCGTATCGGTATTCGACTGGCCTCACGGTTCGCCCCGGCGACAATGATGGCGAGCGGCCTGACCCTGGTCGGTTGCGGCAACCTGCTCAGTGCCTGGGCGGTCGGCAGTGGCAACTACCTGCCATTTGCCCTGGCGATTGCCGTGACCGGTGCCGGCGCCGGACTGCTCAACGGCGACACCCAGAAAAACATCATGGCCTGCGTACCCCGGGAACGGGCCGGCATGGCCTCGGGGATGAGCACCACCATGCGCTTCAGCGCGATCATGCTGACCATCGGTGTGTTCGGTGCCCTGCTCGCCAGCCATACCGAGCAATTGCTCCAGGCCAGCCTCGCCACCCAGGCCGCGCCCTGGCTCGATCAGGCCCGGGCGATTGCCTCGCGGGTGGTCGCCGGTGATATGCCGGCGGCCATGGCAACGCTGCCGGAGTCCGCACGCCAGGTGGTCCAGCCTCTGGCTCGCGCAGCCTTCGTCGGGGGCTTTGCCACGGTGCTCTGGGTCGCGGGCTTGCTGGCGTTGTCAGGGGCGTTGGTGGTGGGCAGTTTGATGCGCCATCCGCTGCCCGCCAGCCGCTCTTATTCATTGGCCAGGGAATAAATCCGTACGGGGCTCGTCGCACGGGCACTGAAATTATTCAGCCGCCCAATTTAGAAGCCCTTACAGTGGTAGCCGTGGTTGCGGGGACTGGATCGACGCCAATACCCGCTCGGTGTTTTCCGTGCAACTGACCCCATCGGGTCGGTTGCGGATGCTATTGACGATCCCCAACAACTGCATTTTGCTATGGGCCAGGCGCGCCTGCATGGCTTCGATCTGATCGATCTTGCGCTCCAGGCTGTCGACCATGACCTCATGGCCCAAGCCCCCGGTCTCGGCCACCGGCACCAACGCCCGTAGTTCCTCGAGACTGAAACCCGCCTGCTGTGCGCACTGGATGATCGACAATGTCTGCAACACCTCGGCCGGATACTCACGGTAGCCGTTGGCCTGGCGCTGTACCTTGCGAATCAACCCCTGGGCTTCGTAAAACCTGATCTTCGACGCCGCCAGGCCACTGCGCAGGGCCAGTTCACCGATCTTCATAAGAGGCCTCGAATGGACGCTTGACATTAAAGTTAGGTTTAAGCTTAGCCTGAACTCCCCACTACCCCGGAGTCAAGCATGTCCCCCTTTCAAGCACTGCTCTTGCCCAACGGCGTACAGATCCCGAATCGCATCGCCAAGGCCGCCATGGAAGAGAACATGGCTGACCTGGATAACGCGCCTTCCGCTCAGTTGATGGAACTCTACCGCGCCTGGGCCGACGGTGAACCGGGTTTGCTGCTGACGGGTAACGTGATGATCGACCGTCGCGCCATGACCGGCCCGGGCGGTGTGGTGCTGGAAGATGAAAAACACCTGGAAAAATTCCGCCAGTGGGCCGCCATTGGCCGGGCCAAGGGCGCGCAATTCTGGATGCAGATAAACCATCCGGGGCGCCAGACCATGGCCAATCTCGGCCAGATCGCCTGGGCACCGTCCGCGGTGGCGCTGGATATGGGCGGCTTCTCGAAAATGTTCGCCGAACCTCGCCCCATGAGCGAAGCGGATATCGAAGAGGTGATCGGCCGTTTCGCCAACAGCGCCCGTCTCGCCGAGCAAGCGGGATTCACCGGTGTAGAGATCCATGCTGCCCACGGCTACTTGATCAGCCAGTTTCTCTCACCGCTGAGCAACCAGCGCGGCGACCGTTGGGGCGGCTCGCTGGAAAATCGCGCCCGCTTGTTGCTGTCGGTGGTCAAGGCGATAAGGGCCGTTGTCTCGCCGGACTTTTGCGTGGCGATCAAACTCAACTCGGCGGACTTCCAGCGCGGCGGCTTCGACGCTGACGATGCCCGCCAGGTGATCGAATGGCTGAACGACTTGCCGGTGGATCTGGTCGAGCTTTCAGGCGGTAGCTATGAGGCTCCGGCCATGCAGGGCGAAGCACGGGACGGTCGCACCCTGGCGCGCGAGGCCTACTTCATGGAAATGGCCGGCGAGTTGGCGAAGGTGGCGAAAATGCCGGTGATGGTCACCGGCGGCATTCGGCGCTTGCCCATCGTCGAACAGGTGCTGGACAGCGGCATCGCCATGGCCGGTATCGGCACTGCGTTGGCTGTGGAACCGCACCTGCCCCGACACTGGCGCGAAGGCCGCGACAGCCATCCGCAATTGCCACCGATCCACTGGAAGAAAAAGCCGCTGGCGGCCTTGGCGAACATGGCGGTGGTCAAGTTCCAACTGCAGCGCCTGAGCAAGGGCAAGCGCCCTCACCCCGAGGTTTCGGCGGTGTGGGCGCTGGTGCTGGATCGGTTGTTTATCGGTCGAAGGACAAAGCAGTATCGCGCGGCGATGAAGAACCTGAGCGCCTGATCCCGTTAGCGCCCGGCAAACCGCAACCGAGACAGCATCTTCAAATCGCCATCCTTGTAATACCCATCGCTCCAGCTGTTGTCCGGCGACAGCGGCTGGACCTGCTTGAGCTCCAGCTTCTTCGCGTAATAGCGAAACCGGTAGTGCTCATAAAAGCGCAGGATCTCCAGGCCATAACGATCCGCCAGATCGGTATCGCCACGAATCACCAGGTAGTTTTCGTCATTGCCATCGCTGGCGCCGACGCTGAGGTTGTGGCTACCACTGATAATGGTCGGCGCGTCGGTGGTGAAGTCAGTGACGATGGCCTTGGTATGCACCAGCAGGTTGCCCTTCTGGCCAAGGAGCCCCTCCTTGATCCAGCCCTCCAGGCCGGTATTGAGCAGCGCCGTGGCCACGAAATCATCCGTCCGATCGGCATGAATCCCGGAGATGCTGCTGGCGGTGTTCTGCAAGCCGAAACGCAGCACATCGTCGTGGGGCTTGCCGAGCAAGGCGTCGAGGATTTCCTGGGGCAAGGCAAAGGCCGTGGCGAACAGCACATCCTTCTGCGCCGCCGTAATGATCTGCACGAACTCCTTCAGATCGCCCTGTCCGGTACGCGGGGAAAACCCGGCGAACAGCGGCTGGCTCGGGTCCATGGGATTGTTCTGGGTGATCCACTTGCGGGTCGCCACCACATCCGCCGGCGCCGCCCAGATCTCCTCGAAGACCTGGGTGTACTCGGTGGCCAGGCGGACGTCGTCAAGCACGTGCACCACGTTGGCCTGACGATAGACACCATTGGCGGTGAAGTTGGTGCTGCCACAGAGCACGGCTTCAGGCCGGTACTCGCCACCGGCGTCGCGCTGACTGAGCACGATGAACTTGTCATGGAAGATATTGCTGGTGACCCGACCCCGTTTGCTCTCGGCCGGAATCGGCGCCAGGCTCTGCTCGTTCAGGGTGGTGTCCTCATCACCGACCTTGGCGTGGTAGAGCACGCGAATCCGCACACCGCGCTGCTGCGCCGCGTTCACCGCATCGACTATCGCTTTCAACTGATACTCGTAGATGGCGATATCCAGGCCCCACTGCACATCCGCTGCACGGGCAATAAAACCCAGCAACTCTTCCAGCAGGCCGTTTTCCAACCACAGCCGCGCCGCATCGGGCCAGGCTTCGATGGGCAGGTTTTTCTGGGTGGTGATCAGTTTGTCCAGATCCGGAAATTTGCGTTCGAAGCCCTGGCTGGCCGCCACCGCACGGTTGAAGATCACCCGCTGGCCCTTGGGCAGGCCATTGTCGGTGGTCACCGTCACCGCCAGCGATTCGCCCAGTTGCGGCGCATCAGGCGTGCCGTAGGCCAGGTGCACCCGGTAGTTGCAGGTGCTGCCGGGCTCGACGTTGTAGTCGGCCCAACGGAATTTCTGCAAAGGTGCCAGATTGCTCGGGGTCGCGTGGTACTGGGGGAAGGTGTGTTCCTTGCCGGGGAACGTCAGGCTGTTGAACAGGAACTCCCAGGGCCCGCTGCCTTCCTGGCGTTCGATGGCAAAACCGAGCAGGCCGGCCCGCCGCGATTCGGCCAGGTCGATGGCCAGCAACACGCCACTGGTCCCGGCGTAGGCCTTGACCCGAAAATCGTCCTGGGGATTGCTCTGAAGTACGCGCATGCACCACATCCTTGGGAAGTCCGCTGAGGTGTTCGAGCGTAGCGAATTTTTATGACGCCAGGCACTTCATACGCGACTTTCACCATGAAATTTTCCATCCAAGGTTTCAGCCGTCCGACCTTGATCAACGACAAGCGGCGAGTTACCGTCTGACTCCATCCGGTGCCCACGACGCCAGAACCAGAGAGGACATGCCATGGAATCCCCC
Source organism: Pseudomonas sp. MWU12-2037 (assembly GCF_023242345.1). NCBI lineage: Bacteria > Pseudomonadati > Pseudomonadota > Gammaproteobacteria > Pseudomonadales > Pseudomonadaceae > Pseudomonas > Pseudomonas sp. MWU12-2037. The sequence continues at coordinate 153,566 of NZ_JALLIZ010000006.1, forward strand.
TTGCACCCCAGCGTAGGGCCGGCCCTCAGCTTCAACGGCGGCTTCGTCGACACCCTGGGTTTCCTCGCCTTGCAAGGGCTGTTCACCGCCCACGTCACCGGCAACTTCGTCACCCTGGGGGTGAGCATTGTCCATGGCACCTCAGGCGCACTGCCCAAGCTGATCGCGCTACCGGTATTCGTGCTGGTGGTGGGGCTGACGCACCTGGCCGCGGTGGCCATCCATCGTCGGGGGCTGACGCCGCTGCGCCTGCTGCTGGTGACCCATACGCTGATACTGGCCGCCTTCGCTTTCCTGGCGATTTTCTGGGGCCCCTTTATCGACGGCGACAGCACGACGGCGCTGATCACCGGCATGACCGGGGTCACCGCCATGGCGATTCAGAACGCCATTTCCCGCCAGCATATGAAAGGCACCCCGCCGACCACGCTGATGACGGGCAACGTCACCCAGTTCGCCGTCGATGTGTTTGCCCTGTGGACCGAGCGGGACATCCAGCAACGGAGCGTGATCAAACAACGTCTGAAACCGATTTGCACGACGCTGCTGGCCTTTGCCTCAGGCTGCGTCAGCGCCGCCCTGCTCTATCTGGCCTGGGGATTGTGGGCGCTGATTCTGCCGGTAGTGGTCGCCGTGGGCGTCTGCCTGGGTGTCTACCGCGGCGACCGGCTCAAGCCGTAACCGGCGTTACCCCTCAATGCCCGTGCGTCGAGGGGTGAGTGTGGGCCTGCAATGAATCGGGCACACCGGTACGAACCAACCCGCCCTCCTCGATCCAGATGCAGGTTTGTTCATAGGCACGCTGCAACAGGGCGTCGGTCTGGCTGAAGTCAAAGACCGAGATCCCCAAGGGACACAAAGGCGCTACCACGTGAATACCCGCCCGGTGCGCGTAGAGTTCGATATCCCGCACCAATTGCCGCATGCTCATCAGGTTCAACGTGTGCAGCGCCAGGGCCACCAGGCCGGCCGGCGGTTGTGGGCAGGCGCAGCCGAAGCCCGTCGGCACCACCACGATGCGGTTGGCCCCCAGGTCGACCGCGCTGGCAATCGGTGTATTACTCGCCACACCACCGTCGATCAACAACTTGTCGCCAACCCTCACACAAGGAAATACCAACGGGATAGCCGCACTGGCCAGCAGCGCCTGTTCCGCGCTGCCGCTGGACAACAGCTCTTCGGCCCCCGTCAGCAGGTTGGTGGTGACGATATGCAGTGGCAGGACCGTGTCTTCGATCCGTGCCACGGGCAACGCTCGCTTGACCAGTCGCTCCAGCGCCGTGGCCTGCAACAGAAAGCCGCGCCGATTGATCAGCGCCCCCAGGGTATCGAGTAACGACAGGGGAAACACATCGCCCTTGCGCAAACTGCGCCAGAAGTCCGCCAGCTCCGCCACCCCCTGCGCGGTGGGCCGTGCGGCAAAGTAGGCGCCGTTGATGGCACCGACCGACGCGCCGATCACCAGGTCAAAGTTCACCCGGGCCTCCACCAGGGCCTTGAGCATGCCCACCTGGACCGCGCCGAGGCTCCCACCTCCAGCCAACACGAGGGCAGTTTTGACAGCGTGCATGGCAGGCCTCGCTCGTACTCAATGACGGTCATACAGGAGCATAGCTGGTGACTTGAAACTCAACGCGATAGCCAACTAGTATTGGGTCCGGACTCAATCCTCCTTGGCCGTGAACGAGACAGTGCTCCTTTCTTCAGATCGAGAGGGCGTTCTTCATGGAGCCTCGGGATAGTTGCGTGTCCAGCACAGTAACCGGTTCAAGCCCCAGGGGCTGCCAGGATTCCCTTCACCGCATCAAAAGGACAGGATCAATGAAGCTTATCGGTATGCTGGACTCTCCCTACGTGCGCCGGGTCGCCATCACCCTCAAGCACCTGGGCATCGCCTTCGAACACCAGTCGGTCTCGGTGTTTCGTGACTTCGAGCGCTTTGCGCAGATCAACCCGGTGGTCAAGGCCCCGACCCTGGTCTGCGACAGCGGTGAAGTGTTGATGGACTCCGGACTGATTCTCGAGTACCTGGCGCTGATCGCCGGTCCCGGCCAGGCCTATGCCAGCCTGGCCGAGCAGGTGCGCGGACTGCGACTGATCGGGCTGGCCCTGGCCGCCTGCGAAAAATCGGTGCAGATCGTCTATGAGAAGAATCTGCGTCCCGCGGAGAAACAGCATGGTCCCTGGCTGGAACGGGTTGGCGGCCAGTTGGCAGCCGCCTACACGCAGATCGAGAACGAACTGTCACGCCAGCAACTGCCCCAAGACGGCACGATTCGTCAGGAAGGCATCAGCCTGGCGGTTGCCTGGAGCTTCAGCAAGATGATGCTCCCCGAGCAATGCCTGGCGGCACACTATCCGCACCTCGAACAATTCACGGCCTATGCCGAGCGCCTGGAGATTTTCGTCAGCACTCCGGCCACCTGATTCCCCGCTTCCTCCCACACCTGTTGATCCTGTCGGCGGTCAGTGATCTGGCCGCCGTCGGCGCTGGTCTCTGCCTGCCTGTCTACCGCGGCGACCGGCTTCAACCGTAGGGCTCGGGCTTTCCCCCATATCGTATGAAGCGTCCGCTTCCCCGAAGACCAGCGATCAACATTTCAAGCGACAAATAGCCGAAAAGCGTTTACTTATAAACAGCACTATCCAGCCGCTTCCCAAATTCAACAACCCTGCTTGTATAAGCCCCGCTTTTATCTAAACTCGACCCCTTAAAATCTACACCTCCCTCCAACTCAAGGCCCAACAATGAAGTACTGGAAAGACCAATTACTGCGAGACCTGCCTTATATCAAGGACACTGAAACGCTATTCGCGGCGACAGAACTTCTGATTCGGCAACTTGGTTTCAAGCACTATGCCTACACCTTCTACACTTCACCCTCACCCCTGTGCGGTTCTGCCCAATCACACAACAACTATCCTCCTGCCTGGAACAGGCTCTATCAACAACGCCACTTCCAGTCCATCGATCCGATCACCCTGCACTGCCAGCATTCACTGCTCCCCCTGCTGTGGTCGGACGAGGCCTTTATCAGGCACCCCGACTTTCGAGAGCAACAAAAAAATCATGGCCTGGCCCACGGACTGTCCCAATCCACCCATGACGCCCTCAGTCGAAAAAGCATTCTAAGCATCGCGCGAACGGCCCCGGCGCTTTCACTCGAAGAGTTTCATGAAAAATCGAACCATGCCATCTGGCTATGCAACTTACTGCATATCATCATGACCGATATACAATTGTCCCTCGACAGCCCCCACAAACTTTCACCGCGGGAGGTCGAGGTACTCAGATGGTCCGCCCTCGGGAAGACCGTGGGGCAAATCGCCCAACTGCTGCAGTTGAGCGAGCGTACGGTAAATTTTCACATCGGCGCCGCCATCCGGAAGCTCGGGGCCGCCAACAAGACCGCCGCGGTGGCGAGGGCAGCCTTGCACGGCCTGATTTGAAAGCCGTCATGGGTCTTCATTCAAGCCAGTGCATCGAGCATCACCCATCCCAACACCCGACCGCACACTTCAACGATCGGCTTCACATCATTCACTTGGCTGTTATTGTCTTTTGAAGTATTGGCGTCGCTGTAGCGAAATAGACCCAGGCTCCCATTCGGCTCCGGATAAAGGTAGTCTACCCGCTGTACGCCATCGAGCATAAATACGCACACTGTCTTTTCTTCAATCTTCGCCAGCGAAGGTTCAAATGCAACAAGCGCCCCACCAGGAATTCTCCCCCCCATATTATCGCCGAGCATACGCACCCAGCGGACAGACGTACTCTTTACTTCCGTCCCCCAGGACACCTTGTCACAAACAACCCGATCGACCTGCTGCTTTTTATCGTCCCGTTCCGGATACTTGAGCCCCCGTCCCTCACGCAGCCAGCGAACATTGACCGATAACAAAGCGGCAATCGCTTCTTGCCGCCGCAACGGCACACCCCGATTAAACCAATTATTTACATGCTGGGCCTTGACACCACAATAGAGCGCAAAATCAGTTGCCGTTAAATGACACTCCTTGAGAAGTGCCCTCAGACGCGCCCCTGACCCTACCGCCACATCCATTTGACGGTGATGCATTAACGTTGAGAGATCCATTCAGTCATATTCCTTGCCGAACATCTTATGAAAATTACCACGCCATTCAACTTATCGACCAGACAGAAACAATTACTAAAACTTATCCAGTTTAAAACGTTTAATCAGAGAAGGCTTATTCCCAGGAAATCAACCTGACTTCGATTGATCCGGGAAAAACATCCCGCCTGAGGGGAGGGTCGATTCAGCGGTGCCAGAGAGCCCGGTCGCGACCAAGGCTTCGACTGCTCGGTCCGAGCCCGGCCAATTCGAAAAGCCATAGTGGCAAACTGGCATTTCGGCAAAACTCGACAATACTTCGCGCGAACGGAATTCGCAGTTCCTCTTTCCCCTCGAAAAGGAGTTCGCCATGAAGTCGCAAGAACTGGAACTTGACGTGGCCGTGGTCGGCGGTGGTGTCTCGGGCTGCTACAGCGCCTGGCGTCTGCAACAGGTTCATGGCGATACGCAAAACATTGCCTTGTTCGAATACAGCGACCGGATCGGCGGACGCCTGTTCAGTATCACCCTGCCAGGCTTGCCCAATGTGGTCGCCGAGGTCGGCGGCATGCGCTACATCCCGGGCCCTGACGGCCATGTGGTGGTGGACAGCCTGGTCAAGCACCTCAAGCTGCCCAGCCAGGATTTCCCCATGGGCGCGCCCAAGCCGGTCTATTCGAAGAACAACCTGTTCTACCTGCGCGGCAAGCGCTTCCGTTATCGCGACTTCGTCGAAGCCCCGGAAAAAATCCCCTACGACCTGGCCTGGTCCGAGCGCGGCTTCTGCCCCGAGGACTTGCAGGTCAAGGTGATGAACTACGTCTACCCCGGCTTCGACAAACTCAACCTGTGCCAGCAGATGCAGGTCAGCGTGTTCGGCAAGGAAATCTGGCGGTACGGCTTCTGGGACCTGCTCTACCGGGTGATGAGCAATGAGGGTTACCAGTTCATGAAGGATGCCGGCGGCTATGACGCCAATGTCGCCAACGCCAGCGCCGTGACCCAGCTTCCGGCCACCGAATACAAGGACACCACCGAGTTCCTGACCCTGACCAAGGGTTTCCAGAGCCTGCCCCTGACCCTGGCGGCAAAGTTCGCCAAGCTGCCCGGAAAACTGCCGGGCAAGCAGCGGGTACAGATGAACCAGCGGCTGACCGCCATCAGCTACGCCAAGGACGCCGACTTCCCCTACCGCCTGCACTTCCAGGCCACCGCCACGGTGGACGGCAGTACCCGCGACAGCGGCGGCCAGTCCGTGGTCAAGGCGAAGAAAATCATCCTGGCCATGCCCCGCCGGTCCCTGGAACTGATCGACTCGCCGTTCTTCAGCGATCCCTGGCTCAAGGACAATCTCGGCTCGGTGCTGGTGCAATCGGCCTTCAAACTCTTCCTTGCCTACGAGCAACCCTGGTGGCGCGCCCTCGGCTTGGTGGCCGGGCGTTCGGTCACCGACCTGCCGGTGCGGCAGATCTACTACATGGGCACCGAATGCGAGCAGAAAGGCGGCGAACCGACGCTCAACTCGTTGCTGATGGCCTCCTACAACGACATCGGCACCGTACCGTTCTGGAAAGGCCTGGAAGGCGGTGCGCCCTTTGTTGGCCACACGCCTGTCAACCTGGCCGGCCTGCTCAAGGCCGAACCGGTGGTGCCCAGGACCCAGTTCACCGTCAGCGACGAAATGGTCCGGGTAGCGCAGATGCAGGTCACCCAGGTCCATGACCAGGTGGAACTGCCGCGCCCCTACTCGGCGGTCTATCACGCTTGGGACGCCGATCCGTACGGCGGCGGCTGGCATGAATGGAAAGCCAATTACCGGCTCGACCAGATCATCTGCCGCATGCGCCGGCCGGTGGAAAACCAGCAGATCCATATCGTCGGCGAGGCCTACTCCTATGGCCAGGGTTGGGTCGAAGGCGCCCTGACCGTGGCCGAATCGACACTCCAGGACTTCTTCGGGCTCAAGCGTCCGACCTGGTTACCCAAGCACTACGCCCTGCTGCCAGTGCCGACACCCGACGGCTGTGCCCTGCAACCGGGCCAGCGCCCGGCCTGCAAGGACTGCGCGGACACCCTGAATGAAGTGACTCAATTTGCCTATAAGGGGATCGACCATGGCAATACGTAGAGACTTTACTGTCGCTGACTACCTGCTGGCACGACTCCTTCAACTGGGTGTGCACAAGGTGTTCCAGGTCCCCGGCGATTATGTGTCGGGATTTATGGATGCCCTGGAGAAGTCCGCCGATATCCAGCCGGTCGGCGAAGTCAATGAAATGAGTGCCGCCTACGCCGCCGACGGTTACGCCCGTTATGCCGGGATCGGCGCGGTATCGCTGCAATACGGTGTCGGCACCTTCAGCGCGGTGAATGCCATTGCCGGCGCCTATGTCGAGCGCAACCCGGTGGTGGTTATCAGTGCCAGTCCGTCGGCGAAGAATCGCCAGATCATCTGGGCGGCGGACGTCCTGTTCCATCACTCCACCGGCGACCTGGACGTCGGGCGCAAGGTGTTCGAGAACATCACCGTCGCCTGCGAACTGCTGGATGACAGCCGTACCGCACCGGCACTGATCGACCGGGCGCTGGTCGCCGCCATCAGCCAGCGCCGGCCGATCTACCTGGAAGCCTGGCAGAACGTCTGGGGCGAACCTTGCGAGGAACCCGTCGGCGAACTGTCTCCCGTGCCGGCCGCCTGCGATCTGCTGTCCCTGGAAGCGGCGGTCGAGACCTCGGTGCAACGCCTGCGCGAGGCGAAAAAGCCGTTGATCATGCTCGGCATCGAGATCGCCCGTTTCGGCTTGCAAAAGCAGGCGCTGCACCTGATCGAAGCCAGCGGCCTGTCGTTCACCACCTCATTGGAAGCCAAGACCGTTGTCGACGAGAACCACCCGCAATTTATCGGCACCTATGCCGGCACCGCCTCACGGCTGTGGACCCAGGAGTTGGTGGACCAGACCGATTGCATCCTGGCCCTCGGGGTCATCTTCACCGACGACTACCTGCAACTGCTGAAGAAGGATTTCGGCCAGATCATCCTGGTCAACACCCAGCTGGCCCGCACCGGCTTGCAGTACTACCCCCATGTTCCGCTGCCGCAGTACCTCACCGCGCTGACCAGCGCACTCGGCCTGGACGATGATTTCCCGCTGCCCCTGCGCCCGCGCGAACCACTCTCGCCGCTGCTCAAGGCAACCGACCATGACACGCCCCTGAGTTACGAGCGGTTCCTCGACACCCTCGCCGATTTCGCCCGGGAGCAACGCCTGTGGGACAACAGCGCGCTGATCCTCGGTGAAAGTTCGGCGCTGTACGCCGCCAGCAATATCATGGGCATGCCCGAGAACAGCTTTGTCGCCGATGCCATCTGGGGTTCCCTCGGTCACGAGACCGGCTGTGCCCTGGGAGTGGCCATGGGTGGCCAGCGCCGGCCGCTGGTGGTCGCCGGCGACGGCGGCTTCATGATGATGTGCCAGTCGCTGTCGACCCTGGTGCGCAATCGCGTGAATGCCGTGGTGTTCGTCATGAGCAACGAGGTCTACGCCATCGAGCAGGCCTTTGTGAACATCAACGCCTTCAAGGAACACGGCGAGTTCGCAGCGTTCGACATCCTGCCCAGCTGGGATTACCTGGCCCTGGCCCAGGGTTTCGGCGCCAAGGGCTACAAGGTCTCGACCCTGGGTGAATTGCGCGAACTGCTGCTCAAACTGCTGGTGATCGACGAGACCGTGCTGGTCCAGGTGGTCATTCCGCAAAAAGACCTGGCGCCCCAGATCGAACGACTCGCGTCCTGAAAGGAGCATTCACTACATGGCTGTATTGCGTCTTGCTGTCGCTGCCCTGCTGCTCACCGGCCTGTCCGTGGCCCAGGCCCATACCCACGGGCCTGAAACGGCCGAAACTCCGAAACGTTTCACACCCGTCTCGCCGGACACCCCGTACCTCGAAGTCCTGCAGCAATGCGTCAGCCAGAAGGACACCGAACAGGGCCAGTTGCTCTCGGGCCTGGGCGGCACGCGCTACCCCATGGTCAGCCTGAAGGACGCCGACCGGGTCGAAGCTTTCTATAGCCAGGGCATGGCCCTGCAATACGGCTTCAATTTCTCCGAAGCAATCCGCGCCTTCTACCAGGCCAGCCGTTTCGACGAAGGTTCGGCGATGCCTTATTGGGGTATTGCCCTGTCGGCCAACTCCAATATCAACAGCGACGCCACTCCCGGTTGCGACCAACTGGCCTATCGCTCGGCGCAGATTGCACTGGAGCACGCCAATGCTCGCCTCAAGGACCCGGACGCCAAGGCCCGTTTCAGCGAAGGGCAGTTGCAGCGTGAAGTCGATTACGCCAAGGCGTTCCTCAGCGCCTATACCCTCAAGGACGGCCAGGTCAGCCTCGACGGCGACGGCAAACAACACTACGCCGACGCCATGAAAGAACTGTCGCAGACCTATTTCGACGACCTCGATGCCGCCACCCTCTACGCCGACGCCCTGCTCAATCTGACACCCTGGAAATGGTGGGACGGCGAGGAGGCGGTCTCCGATCAGGTCCACCCGACGCCGGCGGCCTATCAGGCGCTGCAAGTGCTCAACCGCGTACTGGTGCAGGACAAGCTGCACACCGGTGCCAATCACTTCTATATCCACGCCATCGAGGAGTCGCCGTTCCCCGACAACGGGTTGCCCATGGCCAATCGCTTCCGCGACCAGAATCCGGCCATCGGGCACCTGGTGCACATGGCCTCGCATATCTACCAGCGCACCGGCAATAACGCCCTGGCCAGCGTCGCCAACTACACGGCGGTTTCGGTGGACCGGGCCTACGCCCATCAGGTCGGCCCGCAGAGCCCCTACCCGTTGCATTACCTGGGCCACAACATTCACTTCCTGATCTGGACCCTGTCCATCGAAGGCCGTCAGAACGAAGCCATGAACATGGCCGAGGAACTGGTGGAGAACACCACGCAGTATTCGGCGCTGGAGTTCCTCTGCAAGCAGTACCCCGACGAGATCCGCACCAAGTCGGACTACTTCTATGCCGTGCCCTATTACTTTGCCGTGCGCTTCCAGGACTGGGCAGCGCTGGAGCGTATCGAACCGAAGATCGAGCAGGGTCTGAAGACCATCAACGAGACCTGCACCCAGGCCGACAAGGATTGGCAGCCACTGACCGCGCCTTACACCCGGGTAATGGCCGCTTATGCCAAGGCTTATCGGCAGTTGGCCGAGGACGGGGCGGACAAGGAGAAGGTCAACGACGCGCTCAAGGGCTACTGGCAGGCGGTGACCGATACCCTGAAAGCCTCACCGGCTCTCAACTACGGCAACAACAAGGCCTCGGAGCTGTTTCGCATCGCCAACCTGATCCTGCTGAACAAGGCCCAGGACAGCAGCCACGGCAAGCTGGACTTGGCGTCACTGCGGGAAACCGCTGCGAAGGTGTTTGGCAAGGATCCCTCACAGGCCTTGGCCACTGACCTCAAGTCACTCCAGGGCGATAACCAGGAACAGATCATCGGCGCCTGGCGCAAGGCGGTCTCCATCCAGGACGCACTGAGCTATAACGAGCCGCCGGACTGGTATTACACCTTGCGTGAGTCCCTGGGCTACGCACTGTTGGCCCAGGGCAAGGCGGCCGAAGCCGAGAAGGTTTTCCGTGAAGACCTGATGGGCAATCGCCTCAGTGGTCGTTCGCTCAACGGGCTGAAGCTCAGCCTGCAACAACAGCCGGACAAGCCGGTGCCGACGCTGCTCGACAAACAACTGCAGACCGCCTGGCGCAACGCGACCATCAGCGCCGCGCCATCAGGCTTCACCACACAAGCGGTTCTGAAAGCCGGCGACTAGCCCGGCAGGCACTGGAAGTCGCCGGTCTCGGCGACTTGCTTGCCATGGGAGTCCATCAGGCGCGCGTTGACTTCCTGGCCCAGGCTCGACTCCACCAGCTTGTAGTGCTCGCCGGCCTTGAACTGGTTGAAGCTGACTTCACCCGAACAGTCCTGCTGGTTGCCATCGCCCCACGGCATCTCCACCAGCATCACGTCCAGCTTGTGGGCGCCAGGTGGCACTTCGAAGAAACGCCCGTCATCGATTTTCTTGCCATCGACCTTCTCGGCGAGCATGTCGTTCGGCGCTTCATTTTGCAGACCGATCCAGGCTTCGCTCGGATCCGCTTTCGGCATCGGGCCGGCACACGCGGACAGCAGAAAAGCCAGGCCCAGGGTTGGAATCAGCATCAGGGGTTTGAATGTCATGGTGTTCTACCTCAAAAAATGAAAAAGCTGTCAGCGGTTAAATGCAGGAAAACTTCCTGGAATGGGCCACGGTCACGCCTTGGTCGTTCACCAGCTCAGCCCCTACATCCGCACCCGATCCCGACTCCACCAGGTGATAGCGCTTGCCGGCCTTGAACTGGTCGTAGTCCACCTGACCGATGCACTCGGGCTGTTCGGTATTGCCGTTGGCCCCCTGGACCAGGAGCACTTTCAGATCGTGCTTGCCCGGCGCCACTTCGAAGTAGCGGCCGTCATCGACGCGCTTGCCATCCACACGCTCTGCCAGCAGGTCGTCGCTCGACTCCTGCCCCAGGCCGATCCAGGCTTCGCTCGGATCAGCCTTGGGCACTGGCGCTGCGCAGGCAGACAGCAGGCAAACCAGTCCAAGGGTCGAAATCAGCATCAGCGGCTTAAGTGTCATTGAATGAATTCCTCTCATCTTCAAGTGCTTTATCGCTGGACGGAAAATCCGTCTAATCGAGGCAAAGAGTGGCGGACTAGAGGCTCTTGTACAAATGAACACACATGAAGGGATTTTCAGTCCTTATCTAAAAGATCCTTCATGTTGGTGAAAGCTAAACGTTAAGTTCCAGACGCAAGACTGCCGGTGTTTGCAATTCCACTCCCCGGAGGTTCAGGCATGCTCGGGCTGGTAAAGACCGCACTGCTCAAGCCCTACACGTTTATCGTGTTGGCGATATTCATCTGCATCATCGGGCCGCTGGCGGCCATGCGTACCCCCACCGATGTGTTTCCCGATATCGGTATCCCGGTGGTCGCAGTGGTCTGGCAATACAACGGCCTGTCCCCAGAGGACATGGCCGGCCGGGTGATCTACACCTACGAACGCTCCTTGAGCTCCACGGTCAACGACATCGAACATATCGAGTCGCAATCGCTACCTGGCATGGGCATCGTCAAGATCTTCTTTCAGCCGGGAGTGGACATCCGCACCGCCAACGCCCAGGTGACCGCGGTCTCGCAGACCGTGCTCAAGCAAATGCCGCCAGGGATCACCCCGCCGCTGATCCTCAACTACAGCGCCTCGACGGTGCCGATCCTGCAGATGGCGTTTTCCAGTCCGACGCTGTCTGAAGCGAAGATTCGTGACCTGGTACAGAACAATATCCGCCTGCCACTGACCTCCGTTCCGGGCCTGGCAATTCCGACGCCGATGGGCGGCAAGCAACGCCAGATCACCCTCGACCTCGATCCCCAGGCGCTGGCCGCCAAGGGCCTCTCGGCGCAGGATGTGGGCAATGCCCTGGCCGCGCAGAACCAGATCATTCCGGTGGGTACCGCCAAACTCGGCCCCTACGAATACACCGTGCTGCTGAACAACAGCCCGAAAGTCATCGAAGAACTCAACGACCTGCCGATCAAAACCGTCGACGGCGCCCTGATCACCATCGGCCAGGTGGCCCACGTGCGTGACGGCTCGCCGCCACAGACCAATATCGTGCGGGTCGATGGCCGCCGCGCGGTGCTGATGCCGGCGATGAAGAACGGCAATATTTCCACCCTGTCGATCGTCGACAACATCCGCAACATGCTGCCGCTGATCAATGAAACCCTGCCGCCGGAGCTCAAGACCTCGCTGCTGGGCGACGCTTCGGTGTTCGTCAAGCAGTCGGTGGGCAGCGTGGCCCGCGAAGGCATCATCGCCGCCCTGCTGACCAGTGCGATGATCCTGCTGTTCCTTGGCAGCTGGCGCTCGACCCTGATCATTACCGCCTCGATTCCATTGGCGGTGCTCTCGGCCATCGCCCTGCTGGCCGCCACCGGCCAGACTCTCAACGTCATGACCCTCGGTGGTCTGGCGCTGGCGGTGGGGATCCTGGTGGACGATGCGACGGTGACCATCGAGAACATCAACTGGCACCTGGAACAGGGCAAGGCGGTCAACGATGCGATCCTCGACGGCGCGAAACAGATCGTCGGCCCGGCCTTCGTTTCGCTGCTGTGTATCTGCATCGTGTTCGTACCGATGTTCATGCTGCAAGGCATCGCCGGCTTCCTGTTCCGGCCGATGGCCCTGGCGGTGATCTTCGCCATGGCCAGTTCCTTCATCCTCTCGCGGACCCTGGTGCCGACCCTGGCGATGTTCCTGCTCAAGCCCCATATGGTCGAGGGCGGCAGCGGTCATCATCCCGAAGATGAATTTATCAACCATCACGAAGGCGAACAGCACCGCAAGCCACGCAACCGCCTGCTGCAAGGCGCACTGAATTTCCAGCAGGGCTTCGAGCGCGGCTTCTCCACGGTACGTGACGTCTACCATGGCCTGCTGACCCTGGCGCTGGGTTGCCGCAAGCGCTTCCTGCTGGGTTTCCTCGCCTGTGTGCTGGCCTCCTTCAGCCTGCTGCCGAGCCTGGGCGAAGACTTCTTCCCGGCCACCGACGCCGGTGCCCTGGCCCTGCACGTACGCCTGCCGCTGGGTACGCGAATCGAAGAAAGCGCCGCGACCTTCGACCGTATCGAAGCACGGATCCGCGAGGTGATTCCCGCCGAGGAACTGGACAACATCGTCGACAACATCGGTATTCCGTTGAGCGGTATCGACATGGCCTATAGCAGCAGCGGCACCATCGGCCCGCAGGATGGCGATATCCAGGTCACCCTCAAGGCCGATCACCAGCCCACCGCCGACTACGTGAAAAAACTGCGCACGGCTTTGCCGGAAAGCTTCCCCGGCAGCCAGTTCGCCTTCCTCCCGGCGGATATCAGCAGCCAGATACTCAACTTCGGCGCGCCGGCTCCGCTGGACGTGAAAATCTCCGGACGCAGTGCCGAGGAAAACCGCGTCTTCGCCCTCGAACTGCAACGACGCCTGCAACACGTACCGGGGATCGCCGACCTGCGGATCCAGCAATCGGTCGGCTACCCGTCGCTGGAAGTGAAGGTCGACCGCATGCGCGCCAAGGGCCTGGGCATTACCGAACGTGATGTGACCAACAGCATGGTCGCCTCCCTGGCCGGCAGCTCCCAGGTGGCGCCGACCTTCTGGCTCAACCCGGCCAACGGCGTATCCTATGGCGTGGTCGCGGCCACTCCGCAATACCGCCTGGACAGCCTGCCATCACTGGAAGCACTGCCGGTCACCGGTAGCAACGGCCAGTCGCAGATCCTCGGCGGCCTGGCGACCATCAATCGGGTACAGAGCCCTGCGGTGGTGACCCACTACAACATCCAGCCGACCCTGGACATCTACGCCAGCGTGCAAGGCCGAGACCTCGGCGCGGTGGCCCATGACATCCAGAAGATCCTCGACGATGCCTCGTCCTTGCGGCCCAAGGGCGCGATTGTCAGCCTGCACGGACAGATCGATGCCCTCCATGAAGCCTTCGGTGGCCTGAGCTTCGGCCTGCTCGGCGCGGTGGTGCTGATCTACCTGCTGATCGTGGTCAACTTCCAGTCCTGGGTCGACCCGTTCGTGATCATCACCGCCCTGCCCGCGGCCCTCGCCGGGATTGTCTGGATGCTGTTCTTGAGCGGCACCTCGCTGTCGGTGCCGGCCCTGACCGGGGCCATCCTCTGCATGGGCGTGGCCACCGCCAACTCGATCCTGGTGGTGAGCTTCTGCCGCGAGCGCCTGGCCGAACACGGCGATGCCCTCAAGGCCGCCCTGGAAGCCGGCTACACCCGTTTCCGTCCGGTTTGCATGACGGCCCTGGCGATGATCATCGGCATGTTGCCGCTGGCCCTTTCCGAAGAACAGAACGCCCCCCTCGGACGCGCCGTGATCGGCGGTCTGATCCTGGCGACCACTGCCACCCTGCTGTTCGTCCCCGTGGTGTTCAGCCTGGTGCATGGCCGCCGACCTATTCGCGCCGTAGCTGGAGAAAACACCCATGACTGATCGCAAACCTTCGGGCAAACGCCTGCTTTACATGGGCGTCGGCGGTCTGACCCTGGCCGCCTTGCTGGTCGCCAACGGGATTGCCGCGCGAACCCGCCACGAAAAATCCGTGACCGCCTGGACCGAAACCGCCGCCATCCCCATGGTCAGCGTCTTCAAGCCGGCGCAGAACGCCGCCGGCGACACCCTGCGCCTGCCGGCCCACCTGGAAGCCTGGAGCAAGGCGCCGATCCATGCGCGGGTCAGCGGCTACCTGAAAGACTGGAAAACCGACATCGGCAGCCAGGTCAAGGCCGGCCAGATACTCGCCGAAATCGACAGCCCGGATCTCGACCAGCAGGTCGCCCAGGCCCATGCCCACCTGGTGCAGGAACAGGCCAATGCGCGCCTGGCCGAAACCACCGCCACCCGTTGGCAGAACCTGGTGGCGACCCATTCGGTATCACGCCAGGAGGCCGATGAAAAAAGCTCCAATGCCGCCGCGGCCAAGGCCAATGTCGAAGCCGCCGCCGCCGACTACGCGCGGCTGTCGGCACTGGAAGCGTACAAGACCATTCGCGCGCCCTTCGCCGGCACCATCACCGCCCGCAACACCGATATCGGCCAGCTGATCAAGGCCGACAACGACAGCGATCCGGAACTCTTCGATATCGCCGACACCCATCAACTGCGGCTCTACGTACCGATTCCGCAGAACTACGCCAGCGTGATCCGTCCCGGCCTCGAGGTGAAGCTGACGGTACCGGAACATCCGGGCCAGCAGTTCAACGCAAAATTGCTGGGCAACTCCACCGCGATCGACTCGCGCTCCGGCACCCTGCTGGCACAGTTCGTCGCCGAGAACCCGGACAACGTCCTGCTGCCGGGCGACTATGCCGAGGCGACCCTGCCGATCCCGGCGGACACCCATGGCGTCAGCATTCCGGCCAGCGCCTTGATCTTCCGTGCCCAGGGCACCCAGGTGGCGGTGCTGGACGCCCAGTCCCATGTGCACCTGCGTGACATCCACATCGGCCTGGACCTGGGTGAGCGCCTGGTCATCGACCAGGGCCTGAAACCCGCCGACACCGTGATCGACAACCCGCCGGACGCCCTGCGCGAAGGCGACCCGGTAAAACTCGCCGACGCCGGAGGCCAACATGTCCCCAAGGCTTAAGCTCAGCGCCTGGCTCCTGATGATCGCGGCCTTGCAGGGCTGTTCCCTGGCACCGACCTACAAGCCGCCGCAACTCGACTTGCCGGAGCACTATCGCGAACAGACCAGCGACGGCCCGTGGCACCTGGCACAACCGGGCGACAAGCTGTCGGAACAATGGTGGTCGCTGTTCCAGGACTCACACCTCAACGACCTGCAGCAGCGCCTGCTCAAGGCCAACCCTGACCTGGCCGCCGCCCTGGCGCACTACGACGGTGCCCAGGCCTATGCGAGCCAGTTGCATGCCGGGCTGTTCCCGCAGATCAGCGCCAGCGCGCAGCCCCTGCGCCAGCGCCAATCGGACAATCGCCCGTTACGCGGCAGCACCCAGCCGGCGGTATACAACAGCAACACCGCAGGCTTTGCGCTGAACTTCGACCTCGACCTGTGGGGACGGATTCGCAACCAGGTGGCCGCCGGCGATGCCCAGGCCCAGGCCTCCGGCGACGACCTGGCGGTGGCGCGCCTGAGCCTGCAACAGCAATTGGCGACCTTGTATATCCAGCTCAATGGACTGGACGCCCAGAGTCGGATTCTCAGCAGTTCCCTGGATGACTACACCCAGGCGCTGCAACTGACCCGTGACCGCTACCAGGGCCAGATCGCTTCGGAACTCGACCTGACCCGTGCCCAGAGCCAACTGGCCGAGGCCCAGGCACAACTGGACGACGTACGCGGCCAACGCAACCTGGCCGAACATGCGATTGCCGAACTGGTGGGTGAACCGGCCAGTGACTTCCAGTTGCCGCCGACCCAGGCGATCCTGACCATTCCCAAGGTACCCGGCGCCCTGCCCAGCGGCTTGCTGCAACGCCGTCCGGATATCGCCGCGGCGGAACGCCGGGTGTTTGCCGCCAATGCCGGGATCGGCGTGGCCAAGGCCGCCTGGTACCCGGACTTCAGCCTGACCGGCCTGCTCGGCGGCCAGACCCAGGGCAGCGGCAGCCTACTGTCGACGGGTAATCGCTATTGGGCATTGGGGCCGCTGGTCAACCTGCCGATTTTCGATGGCGGGCGTCTCAGTGCCCAGGAGCATCAGGCCAAGGCCGAATTCGACGAGGCTTCGGCCCATTACCGCAGCCAGGTCCTGCGCGCGGTGCGCGAAGTCGAGGACAACCTGGCGCAACTGCGCGACTTGCAGCGCGAGGCCCTGGATGAGCAAGCGGCGGTCAATGCCGCGCAGAACACCCAGACCCTGGCGATGAACAGCTACCAGGCCGGGGCCGTGAACTACCTGGATGTGGTGACGGCGCAGACGGCGGCATTGCAGACCCAGCGACAGTTGCAGGCGTTGCAGACCCGACAGCTGCAGGCCAGCATCGGCCTGATGGCCGCCCTGGGTGGCGGTTGGAGCGTCCAGGGCTGAACGCGGTTCCTGTAGGAGCCAGCTTGCCGGCGATTGCGATGTCACCTTCACCACCGCTATCGCTGGCAAGCCAGCTCAGGTCTCGTGGCGTACAAGAGACCTCGTTTCCTGACTGCGCAACTTCTGTCCCACCACTGGGATGAAAAACACCGCCTCCAGCTCCGCAGCGCCTGCAACACAAGGCCCCCATCCATCTGGCAACTTCCTGCCCGCTCATGCGCAACACCTTGCGCACTTTTCCTGAAGAAACACCCTTTAAATCTAGAAATCTTCTAGAAAATCAAAGTAACTAGTTGTTTTTAAACAAAAACCAAAGAACAGGCACAACTCTTGATCTGTAGACCTGCGAACCCATCGAGTTTCCCTTGATGGCAAACAGCACCTCTTCGGACAAGGAATTCATCCATGCCAACACCTGCCTACCTGACCCTGCAGGGCACCAAGCAAGGCCTGATCACCGCGGGTACCTTTACCCAGGACTCGGTCGGAAACATCTACCAGGAAGGTCATGAAGACCAGATCCTGGTCCAGGGCTTCGCCCACGACGTCACCATCCCCCGCGACCCGCAGTCCGGGCAACCGACCGGCCAGCGCGTGCACCAGCCCCTGATGATCAGCAAGGTCTTCGACAAGTCCTCGCCGCTGATCTTCAGCGCCCTGACCAGCGGGGAAAAACTGACCAAATGCCGCCTGGAGTGGTACCGCACCTCCTCCTCCGGCACCCAGGAACACTATTTCACCATCGAGCTGGAAGACGCCATCGTCGTCGACGTGAAATCGCGCATGCCCAACTGCCAGGACCCGAACCAGGCGCACTTCACCCATCTGGAAGACGTGTTCTTCAGCTACCGCAAGATCACCTGGACCCACGAAGTTGCGGGCACCTCAGCCTCCGATGACTGGCGCTCCCCGGTGATCTGATTGCCCTTTGGCGTCGTTCGGCCTCGCTGACGACGCCTTCCACCGTTCCCTCAAACCCTTTGGCGCGCTACGGCCTCGGCATTGGCGAAGGTTTCGTGCGGCCCTGATTTCACGCCAAAGGGTTTTCCAAGGAGGAATATATGCCAGCGCCGGCCAATCAACCTCGCTTCAGCCTGACCGTCGAGGACTTCGAACACCCATTGCAGGTCGCCGCCTTCACCGGCCGTGAGGCCCTGAACCAGCCCTTCAGCTTCGATCTGGAGCTGGTGGCCGAGCGGGATCTCGATCTGCAAAGCCTGCTGCACAAGCAAGCCTTTCTCAGACTCTGCACCTCGGGTGCGGGTATCCACGGGCAGTTCCATCGCGTCGCCCAAGGGGCACGGGGCAGACGCCTGGCGCATTACCAGGCCTGCCTGCGCCCACGCCTTGCCGACCTCGAACACCGTATCAACCAGCGCATCTTCCAGCACCTCAGTACCCCGCAAATCATCGCGCGGGTGCTCAATGACCACGGCCTGTTCAGCAACCACTACCGCTTCCACCTCGGTGGCCACTATCCAGAGCGGGAATATTGCGTGCAGTACCGAGAGTCCGACCTGCACTTCATCCAGCGTCTGTGCGAAGAAGAAGGCCTGCATTTCCACTTCCAGCATGACCCCGGCAGCCACACCCTGGTGTTTGGCGACGACCAGGCGTTTTTCCCCACGCAAGCGCCTCGGCGTTATCAAACAGACAGCGGCCTGGCAGCCCCGAGCGCGGTCATCAAGCACTTCAACGTCCGCCTGGAAACCCGCAGCAGCGGCGTCGCGCGACGGGACTACGACTTCGAGAATCCCGGCCGGCCCCTTGAACAGATCAGTCGCGGCGAACGGCTGCCAGATCTCGAGGACTACGCCTTCCCGGCGCTCGGTATCGACCCGCAGCATCGTAAACAACGGGCTCAACGTGCCCTGGAGCGACACCGCTGCACCTTCCGCCAAGCCCGGGGCCGAAGCGATATCCCCGTTCTGTCGAGCGGCCATCTGCTGACGCTCAGCGAACATCCGAACGACGACTGGAATGCCCTCTGGCTGCTGACCGAAATCAACCACGAAGGCCGGCAACCGCAAGTCCTGGAAGAGCTCACCGCCACCGCCAACACGGCGGACGGCTTCCGGCAGGGCTATCGAAACAGCTTCCGCGCCCTGCCCGGCGACACGCCTTTTCGCCCCGCACCGAGCCACCCGAAACCGCGCATCGATGGCAGCCAGACCGCCGTGGTCACGGGCCCGCCGGGCGAGGAGATCCATTGCGATGCCCATGGCCGGATCAAGGTGCAGTTCCACTGGGATCGGGCAGCGCCCCACAACGATTCCAGCAGTGGCTGGCTGAGGGTCGCCTCGGCCTGGGCCGGAAACGGCCATGGAGCGGTGAGCATCCCCCGTGTCGGCATGGAGGTGCTGGTGAGCTTTCTCGAAGGCGACCCGGATCAGCCGCTGATTACCGGTTGCCTGCACCATGGGCGCAACCGACCGCCCTACGAGTTACCCGCCCACAAGACCCGCAGCGTCTTCAAGACCCTCAGTTCACCCGGCGGTGGCGGCTTCAACGAGCTGCGTATCGAGGACCGCAAGGGCCAGGAGCATATCTACCTGCACGCCCAGCGTGACTGGCAACAGGTGGTCGAACACGACCAGTTCATCCAGATCGGTCATGAACGCCACGACAGCGTGACCGCCAACAGCTACCGCGAACTCAAGGCCGACGAACATCGCAGCACCTCGGCCGATCGCAAGACCGAGGTACGGGCCGACGATCACCTGAATATCGGCCAGAACCGGCATATGCGACTCGGCCACGGTTATCTGCTCCAGGCCGCCGAGGAGATCCACCTCAAAAGTGGTGCCCGGGTGGTAGTCGAGGCCGGTAGCGAACTGACCCTCAAGGTCGGCGGCAGCTTTATCAGGATTGATGGCAGCGGCATCACCCTGAGCCCGGAACCGAACGCTGATGCCGGGGCGGTGCCGGGTGTCGGCACTCGGGTTGCCACCTTGCTGCCCGGTCTGTTCCAGGCCATTGACCGCCCTCTCCCCACGGCGCCTTTGTCCATGGCGCAACTGACCACCCTGCTGCGTGGCGCGGCGTTCTGCGAAGAGTGCGAGAAGTGCAAGGCAGGTGTCTGTGAGCTCTGACCTCCTGACACCCGAGCGCTGGCTGGCCCAGGTCCCGCTTACCCCTCACGAACGGCTCTATCTGATACTCGGCGACGCCAGCGAGGCCAAGCCGCTGGCGGCCTTGCGCAAGATCGGCAGCCCGCTGGCCCCCCTGCCGGTCTGGAGGGACACACCTTATGCCGATTGGTTTGAGGTGATGCCTTATGTCCTCGAACTCACGGCGCAAAGCCCGTTTCTGTCGTGGATAGCCGACACCGGCTACCAGGATTGGGGCTGGCTTGCGGTGTCGTCGAATACCCCGGAACAGCTCGTGGCGCACCTGCGCGGGCTGACCCAGGTGAAGCTGCCGACGGGCAACCCGGTGTTCTTCCGCTTCTGGGACGGCCGCCAATGGTTGCCGACCCTCGACTTTCTCGGCGCCGAGGCCGGTGAGCTGCTGCCGGGCGTGAGTCGCTATCTCATCAACGGCCAGGCGCGAACGCTCGCCACCGCGGTCAGGCGCGAAGCCAGGACCTTTCCCTGGTGGGAGGTTCCGCCGTTGCTGCTGGAACACCTGTCCGGGGCGAGCCCCGAAACCCTGATCGACAACAGCCTGCAGTGGCTGAGCGAAGACCATCCGGCGCTGTATGACGCCGCGCCCATCCCCCACCTGCGACACAAGATCGCCCGTTTCCTGGAGCGTTCGGCGCCCGGCCCGAACCGGCAGGACGCCCTGCTCGCCTACCTCACCCGGGAACTGGCGACCGGAGGGTTTCTGGCCAGGGAGGCCAACCGATGAACCGCATCGACTACATCGAAACACAACTCGACGATTTCAAGGACAGTCTGACGCTCTATCACCAGCAGACCCACAGTTGGTACGCCCAAGCACTGGATCAAGTCAGCCATGCCGCGGATTTACCGTCACTGCTGGGCATGGACCGGGTCATCCGCTTCGGCGACAGCCGCAAGGTCGTCGATCTTCAGGACCGCGATTTCCTGTCCAACGTTGCGCAGTGCCCCGCCAGCGGCGTGCTGAACATCGAAAGTCTGTTCGAGTCGGTCCACGAGATTCCACTGGGCGATCTGCTAGTCGACGTCATCCCCGTCGACGGTGGTCCTGCGACCCCGATCCTGCTTGATGCCCAGGGCAAAGGCAGCTTCCAGGGCCAGCCGGGTCAGTTTTATCGGGTACGGGTGCAAGGCGGCGTCACGTCCGAGCAGGTCGACGCCCTGTTCGCCGCCTACGCGGACCTGACCCGGGACCTGGAAGCCTGGTTGCGCCGCGAATGGAGCGGCTTCAAACCGCAATGGTCGTCACAGACCGCCTCGACGGCACTGCTGGCCGTCGGTGAAGGCCTGGCCAGCGGCAGTTGGGAAGCGATCAAGGGGGTATGGGAAGGGCTCGAGCTGGTGCTCGACATCCTCAAGGATCCCCTCGCCTATGTTGATCGCCTGGGCAGTGGTGCCCAGGAGCTGGCCGACCTCGCTCGACGGGCACCCGCCGTGATGGAGAAGGCCCTGTTGCTGGCCAGCGATGAAGCCGCGCTCTTTCTGTTGTTGCGCACCGCCGCGATCTGGCTGGCGTCGCTGCCGCCAAGCCAGCTCGCCGGAGACACCGCGCATGTTGTGGCGAGCACCCTGGTCTCCGTGCTGATCGACTTGCTTCTGGGGTTGGTGCTCACCGTCGCGGCGGCGGGAGCCGGTGTCGCCTATCTGGCCCTGCGCCTGAAGAAGTACGGCAGCCAGATGGTGGAAGCCGGCACCCGTTTTATCCAGGGCCTGTTCAACCTGCTCGATGGATTCATGGGTTATGTCGGTCGTTACAAGGCCGTGGCGGCTCGGGGTGTCGCGGGCGCACAAAAAAAGGGTGTCCTGCAGATGCGCTGGGACGGGCGCAAGAACGCCACGCTGCGCCAGACCGAACACCTCGACGACGTTCCGCGACAAGCCGGCAATCCCAACGGCCACAGCGCCGAGCGCGCGGACAAGACCCAGACCCAGGGTTGCCCGGTGTCGATGGTTACCGGGGAGGAACTGCTGACCCTGGTCGACGGCGAGCTGGACGGCCCCTTGCCGTTTTCCTGGAGCCGACTGTATCGCACCAGTGCCGTTGAAACCCGCCAGGGCCTCGGTCCGGGCTGGAGCCATGGACTGGCCCACAGCCTGAGGTTCGACGGCGACGAGGTTATCTGGACCGACCAGGAAAACCGCTCCATCCACTTCCCTCGTCCCAGTACCCAACGGCCGGCCATCCACAACAGCCTGAGCGAAGCGGCGATCTACCTGGGCGATACGCCCGATGAACTGATCCTGACCCAGGCCGGTAGCACGCTCTGGTTCTATCACTTCAAGTGCGACCGGTACGGCGCCCGACTGTTTTCCCTGAGTGACCGGCATGGCAATCGACTGAGTATCAGCCATGACCTCGAGGGCCGCATCCAACGCCTGGACAACGGCCTCGGACGCGCCCTGCTGTTGCGTTACGACCGTAGCCGTATCGTCGCGGTCGAGTATCAGCAGGAACAGCCCGGCGCTTATCTCTCCGAGGGCTGGCAGACCTTGCGCACGCTGGTGCGCTATCGCTACGACGACCAGGGCCGCCTGATCGAAGCCGCCAATGCCGTCGACGAGTGCGAGCGCTACGCCTATGACGAACATCACGTCATTCGTGAGCGCCAGTTGGCCGGCGGTGCCGCGTTCTACTGGGAGTGGCAAGGCGTGGGCAAGCGGGCCCGCTGCGTACGCCACTGGGCCAGTTTTGCGCAGATGGACAGCCGCTACATCTGGGACGACGACGGCAGCGTTACCGCCCTGCATCTCGACGGCAGCGAAGAAGTCTTTGTCCACGATGAGCGGGCGCGGCTGATCCGCAAGGTCGATGCCGATGGCGCCGAGCAACACAAGGACTACGACGCCCAAGGCCGGCTGATTGCCGAAAAGGATGCCCTGGGCGCCATTACCGAATACCGCTACAGCGAAGCCGGCCGGCTGCTGGCCGTTATTCCGCCGGAAGACGAACCGACCTTCTACGAGTATCACAACGGCCATCTGTGCAGCGTGCAACGTGGCCAGGCACGCTGGAAATATGCCCGTAACCCACAGGGTGATATCACCCGCACGACCGACCCCGCGGGCCAGGTCACCGAGTATGAATACGAACGCCGGGGCCTGCTGAGCGAGATCCGTCATCCGGATGGCAGCCGGCACAGCCTCAGTTGGGACCGACTCGGGCATCTCTTGGAAGAACGCCTCCCCGACGGCAGCCTGCTGAAATACGGCTACGACGAACAAGGTCGGCAAACCAGCCGACAGGCAGCGGACGGGGCCGTCACCCGCTACACGTGGGACGCCATTGGCCGCCTGACCCAGGTTGAAATGCCCGGCGGGGCCAAGCGCCGCTTCAGCTACAACGCCTACGGCAAGATCACCGCCGAAACCGATGAACTGGGGCGGGTGACCCGTTATGAATACGCGGACGACTTGCACCAGGTCAGTCGTCGCCACAACCCCGACGGCAGCCAGCTGCGCTATCGCTACGACAACGCCCGGCTGCTGCTCAGCGAAATCGAGAACGAATGTGGCGAGCATTACCGCCTCGACTATTACCCCAACGGCCTGATCCGCGAGGAAACCGGCTTCGATGGCCGGCGCACAGCCTACGCCTACGACCTCAACGGCCATCTGCTGGAGAAAAAGGAGTTCGGCGACGATGGCAGCGAGCTCGTCACCGGCTACCAACGCGACAGTACTGGACGCTTGCGGCTCAAGAGCCTCGCCGATGGCCAGAAGATCCACTATCACTACGATGGGCTGGGCCGTCTGGTCAGCGTCGATGACGGGCACTGGCCGCTGACCTATGGCTATGACAACCAGGATCGCCTGACCAGCGAGCACCAGGGCTGGGCCACCCAGCGTTATCGCTACGATGCCGTGGGACAGTTGATTCACTGCCGTTTGCCGGACGGCAACCTGATCGATTATCGCTACCTGCCGGGCGGGAGACTGATCGGTGTCGACCTCAACGGCCGGCACCTGACCCGCCACCGCTTCGAGGCCGGACGCGAGCGCCTGCGCCAACAGGGTCAGTTGCTCAGCCATTACCGTTACGACGAACAAGGTCGGCTGCTGAAACACCGCCTCAGCCAGGACAATAGCGGGTGTTACCAGCGTTTCTACGCCTATGAAGCCAACGGCAATCTGGCGAGTATCGACGACAGCCGCCACGGACTGCGCCGTTACCAGTACGACCCGCTGGATCGACTGAGTGAAGTCCGTGGCGATCCCTGCGAACGTTTTGTCCACGATCCCGCCGGCAACCTGCTGGGCGACAGTCCACGCATGGCGCGAACCCGCGGCAACCGTCTGCTGTTCCGTGGTCATAGCCATTTCGACTATGACGCCTTTGGCAATCTGGTCCGTGAACGCAATGGGAGCGAGCCACAGCTCGTTACCGAATACCGCTATGACTGCCAGCACCGACTGACCGGCGTCAGCCTGCCGGATGGCAGCACGGTCAGCTACCGCTACGACGCCTTTGGCCGCCGTATTGCCAAGACCTGCGCGGGCCGGACCACCGAATACCTCTGGCAAGGCGACCGGCTGATTGCCGAAAGCGGCCCGGCACATTACCGCAGTTACCTGTACGAGCCGGACAGTTTCCGGCCCCTGGCCCTGCTCAACGGCGAGGGACCGGAGCAGGTCGAAGCCTTTCATTACCAACTCGACCACCTGGGTACACCGCAGGAACTGACGGACGAAGCCGGCAATATTCGCTGGGCGGCGCGCTACTACGCCTATGGCCGGGTAGCCCACCTCGACCGCGCGGATATCGACAACCCGCTGCGTTTCCAGGGCCAGTATTTCGATACAGAAACCGGCTTACACTACAACCGGCATCGCTACTACAATCCCGAAACCGGCCGCTACCTCACTCCCGACCCGATCAAACTGGCCGGCGGGCTGAACAGCTACCAGTACGCGCCCAACCCTACGGGGTGGGTGGATCCGTTGGGGTTGAGCCGGAATTGTCCGGGGAATAAGGCAACCCAGGACACAGGTAAAAAATGTGAACCTGACCCGCCTGAGGTGTCTCGGAACGGGGCTTTTCGAGAGGCTAAATCTGATGCTGGAATTCCGAGAAGCCAACATCCAAACCAAACATACGACCCCGAAACAGGTCAATATGCACAATACAAATATAAAAGAATGACTGACTCAGCAAACAACCCAATCCTGGACGACAAAGGAAAACCAATAATGTCTAGAGAATATGAGTTTACGCGCGCTGACGGGTCTAAAATTATAATCCAAGACCACTCTGCGGGGCATAATTTTGGCGCGCCAGATGGGGTAGGAGATCAAAAAGCACATCTGAATGTCCGCCCATACGAGTTCAGCAGAACAGGAAAAGTCGAAGGAACAAAACCTCACTACAACTTCAAGGCCAAAAAATGAAATACTGGAACGATTTAGACGGAAGCACATTCTTCAACAAAGTCTTCAATACAAAAATACAAATCGGAAGCATCTCTCTTTATTCATTACGCATAGACAATGACAGACCAGAAATTACATTTGGCTTTGATATAGATGAGTTACCAGACACACCACCTGAAAAGTGGAAAAAAACCGAATTCAATACATGCCGACTGGGACTAAATTGCGGATCACCAGCCGACCTGATAATAAAAAATATACCGACAGCAGAAAAATTATATCTCACAATAGAAAACCATGACGATTACTACTTAATACGAGCAAAATCTGAGCACTCACTAATCGAATTCAAAACAAAATGGCCTTTACTCTGCGGCCCGACGGTATATTTAAATGACCCAGACTCAGCCTATTCCTAAAATTCAATCAGCCCGACAAAAAATCAATTTTCTTTTCGAGTTCCCCGACGAGATCTTATTTTTCAGTCACGAAAACAGAAAAATAACTGCTAATTTTTTACCAGGAAAACCTCCTTCGCAAAAAAACCGATGCCTGCCTGCATCTGGTCTCTCGTGACTTCGGCACCCAGGTGGCCAATACCATGGCCCGGCGACTGGTGATGTCGCCTCAACGCACAGGTGGCCAGGCGCAATTTATTCCGGCACCGGTCGGTCGTACGCCACACAATGATCTGTCACGGGTCATGCAATAGGCCCGGGAACGCCTGCATGAACCGCTGGAAGTCCGCCAGCTCGCCAGCCAGGCCGCGATGAGCGAGCGAACCTTCCTGCGACGCTTCAGCGAGGCAATCGGCATCACGCCCAAAGCCTGGCTGCAGCACGAACGACTGGCCAGAGCCCGAGAATTACTGGAAAGTGGCAATGAAAGCAGCGACCGTATCGCCGAACAATGCGGCTATCGCTCCGTCGAAAGCTTCGGGGTTGCGTTTCGCAGCCTGGTCGGTTTGCCACCTTCGGTTTATCGCGAACGCTTCGGACAGGCACAACGAGATTAAACAACACTGAGGCACGTACCCCATGGATACCCAGAACCTGATGTATGCCGGTCCCTTGATCTCCCTCGCCCTTCTCTGGGCTGTTGCCGTAGTCACGCCAGGCCCCAATTTCTTCACCACCGCCCAGCTCGCCGCCGGTAATTCGCGCAAGCATGGTGTGGTCTGCGCACTGGGTGTCGCCACGGGTACCATCCTCTGGGGCCTGGCCGGTGGGCTGGGGATCAAGTCGCTGTTCACCGCCGCGCCATCGCTGTACCTGGTGCTGAAGATTGCCGGTGGCGCTTACCTGATCTACCTCGGCATCAAGCTGTTCCTGCGCAAACAACCCGCCAATCCCGGCCAGCAACCCACGCTCCACGAACCCAAACGCAGCCTGCTCTCCGCCTATAGCCGGGGTTTGCTGGGCAATATGACCAATCCCAAGTCGGCGCTGTTCGTCGCGACCATCTTCGCCACCACCATGCCCAGCTCCCCGCCCGCGCCGCTGCTGGCCATGGCCGTCGCGATCATGAGCAGCCTGTCCTTCTGCTGGTACTCCAGCGTGGCCCTGTTGTTTGCCAGTACGCGGATGTCAGCCTTCTACAGCCGCTGCCGCAAAGGCCTGGATCGTTTCGCCGGGACTTGCTACCTGCTGTTCGGCGCCCATCTGATGGCCAGCCGCTGAGTCAGGGCCGCAGAATCTCACCATCCACCGCGTCGCCGATTTTCAGGAAATGCCCGCCGGCGACGTGGTGCAAGGTACGCAACGCGTCATGCCCCTCAAAATGCCAGCGCCCCTCGCTGAACACCCGCGAATCAGCCTGGGCTGAAATCACTTCGGCCAGGAACAGGTCGTACTGTTCGTGGTTGCGCGGCTCCGGCAGCAAGCGGCACTCCAGCCAGGCGACACAGCCCTCCAGCATCGGCGCATCGATCTTCTCAGCCTTGAAGGTTTCCAGGCCGTAGGCATCGAACTTGTCGCGGCTATGACTCTGGGTCAGCTCCAGGCCGGAAGTCGTACCGACGGTTTGCACGACATCGGCTTGGGCAACGCACGGCACGTTGATCACAAAAGTCCCCGAGGCCTCCAGCAGACGCCGCGTCCAGGTGGACTTGTCGATCACCACCGCGACCTTCGGTGGCTCGAAGTCCAACGGCATGGCCCAGGCGGCCGCCATGATATTGCGCTGGCCATCGTGGGCAGCGCTGACCAGCACCGTAGGACCGTGATTGAGCAGGCGATAGGCTTTGGACAAAGGCACGGCGAGACGATGATGGGCGGACATGAGCAATGTTTCCTGGCAAAAATACAGAATGGACATCCTAGGGGAGCACGCCAGGGAAACACAGCCCCTCTAGGGCAAAGAAACTGCATCGTTCCATGTCTGCCGCTACCCGGAAAATTCAACCGCAAGAGTCGGAGTGTTTGGCCCCAGCGGCCTTTCTAGACTGCAAGCCTCACCGGATTTGCCCCGAGGCAAGCTCATGCACACCCGAATACAATCACTGGATTGGCCGGCGATCCGCCGCGACCTGGACCAGCAAGGCAACGCCCTGTTGCCCAACCTCCTCAGCCCCGAAGAATGTCTGGAACTGGCCGCCCTGTACCCGCGCAAAGAGACTTTCCGCTCCCGGGTCGTCATGGCCCGCCACGGTTTTGGCCAGGGCGAATACCAATACTTCGCCTACCCGCTTCCGCCACTGGTCCAGCAGCTTCGCACCACGCTCTACCCGCCTCTGGCAACGATTGCCAATGACTGGAACGAACGCATGCAAATAGCCGGATCGTTTCCCGAAACACACCAGGCCCTGCTCCAACGTTGTCATGACGCCGGCCAGCAACGCCCCACCCCATTACTGCTGCAATATGCAGCCGGAGACTACAACTGCCTGCACCAGGACCTCTACGGCGAACAGGTGTTTCCGCTGCAAGTCGCCATTCTGCTGTCCCAACCGGAAGAAGATTTTACCGGCGGCGAGTTCGTCCTCACCGAGCAGCGCCCACGCATGCAGAGCCGTCCCCAGGTGGTCCCGCTGAAACAGGGCGACGCCGTGATCTTTGCCGTGTCCCAGCGCCCGGTTCACGGCACGCGGGGGTTCTATCGCGTAAATATGCGCCATGGCGTCAGCCGCGTGAATGCAGGCCAGCGGCATACCCTGGGCATCATCTTTCACGACGCAACCTGACATCCCGCTCGCAGTCGGTAGAATTCAACCGCAAGACTCGGAGTTTTCCTGTCTCGCAGCGCCCCTAAGCTGAGCGAGAACTGAATCTTCCGACAGGAGAACACCATGAATACCTCGACCCAAGGAAACTCCATGGAACAGGATCCGCGCTGGCAAGCGGTACTGACACGGGACGCCAGCGCCGACGGCAGCTTCGTCTACGGCGTCAGAACCACGGGCGTGTATTGCCGCCCGAGCAGTGGCGCGCGTCGGCCCAATCCGGAAAATGTCGAGTTCTTCGATACCCCCGAGCAGGCCGAAGCTGCCGGCTACCGGCCAAGCCGGCGTGCCGCCGCCGACCAGACGTCGATCAACGAGCAACACGTGGCCCTGGTGACCCGGGCCTGCCAACTCATTGAAACGTCCGACACCCCGCCCTCACTCAATCCCCTGGCCGAACAGCTGGGCCTGAGCCCTTTTCACTTCCATCGGGTCTTCAAGTCGGTCACCGGCCTGACACCCAAGGCCTACGCCACCGCTCATCGCGCCGGCAAACTACGGGCACAGTTGGCCCGGGGCGGCTCGGTCACCGAGGCCTTGTACGAAGCCGGCTTCAACGCCAGCAGCCGGTTCTACGAATCGTCCAATGGCGTGCTGGGCATGAAACCCAGCGACTATCGCGCTGGCGGTGCCAACACCGATATTCGTTTTGCCATCGGCGAGTGTTCGCTTGGGGCAATCCTGGTGGCACAGAGTGATCGAGGTGTCTGCGCGATCCTCCTCGGTGACGATCCGGATGCGCTGGCCAAGGACTTGCAGGACAAGTTCCCGCAGGCGCATTTCATTGGCGGCGACGCCGCCTTCGAGCAACTGATCGCCAAGGTGGTGGGCTTTATCGAAGCACCGGCCATTGGCCTGGATCTACCCCTGGACCTGCGTGGTACAGCTTTTCAGGAACGGGTCTGGCAGGCACTGCGCAACATTCCAGTGGGCAGTACCGCAAGTTATGCCGAGATCGCACAGATGATCGGTGCGCCGAAATCCTTCCGCGCCGTGGCCCAGGCCTGTGGCGCCAACAGCCTGGCCGTGGCGATTCCCTGCCATCGGGTGGTGCGCAGCGACGGCAACCTGTCCGGTTATCGCTGGGGCGTGGAACGCAAACGGCAGTTGCTGGATCGGGAAGCGCAATAGGTGCCACAACACAGGGTGTGCGGCGCACCAACGCCGCCTCACCCAGGCAGCGAATCCCTCGCCCCGAGAATAAAGATTGCAGGCTAACGATCTCCGCCTTTACCCTTCCCCACCCGCCTACCACCAAGGCTTCAGCTTCAATAATGTCCTCCGTACTAAGCGTCCTGCTGCCCATCTTTGCCCTGATCCTGGTCGGCTTCATCTGCCGTCGAACCAATCGCCTGGGGCCCAACGCGGCTTCCGAGATCAACCGCATGGTGGTCTGGCTGTGCCTGCCGGCGCTGCTATTCAAGGCCACGGCGACCGCGACCTGGGAACAGATCTGGCACCCGGGATTTGTCCTGGCGTTTACCCTCAGTACCTTGGCGATGTTTGTCCTGACCTTGTTGCTACGCTGGCGCAAGTCCGGGCATTTTGCCGACGCGAGCATCGATGCCCTCAGCGCGTCCTACGCCAATACCGGGTATATCGGGATTCCACTGTGCGTGATGGTGCTCGGCCAGAACGGCCTGGAGCCGGCGTTGATCGCCTCTTTGCTGGTGGTCTGCGTGCTCTTCGGACTGGCCCTGGTGTGTATCGAGATCGGCTTGCAGACCGAACGCCAGGTGCACCGGATCGTCTTCAAGGTGCTGCTGGCCCTGGCGAAAAATCCGCTGGTGGTTTCACCCTTGCTCGGCGCACTCTGGGCCTGGGGTGGAGCACCGTTGCCGGCGCCTTTCGAGAAGTTTCTCAGCCTGCTGGGCGCCGCAACCATTCCTTGCGCGCTGATCTCCCTGGGGCTGTTCCTCGCCCACAAGCAACAAGGCCCACGCCAGGGCGCGACAATGCTGGTGCTGATCAAGCTGATCGCCCACCCGCTGCTGACCTGGTTCCTGGCCTTCAAGGTATTTCATCTGCCGCCGCTTTGGGCCAATTCGGCGCTGCTCTTGAGCGCACTGCCCACCGGCACCGGACCTTTTATGCTGGCGGAGTACTACAAGCGCGAAGCCTCGGTGGTGTCGAGCACCATCCTGATTTCCACCCTGGGATCACTGGTGACACTGTCGATCTGTCTGTATGTGATCGGCAACTGAGGTCCTAAGCCTCAGACGCCACCTCTTGCGTCAGTAACCACTCCCGCGTGTCGCTGAGCACCTGGTCGGCCAACTGCGGGTCATCACAGACCCGCGCCAACACCATGGCGCCGACCATCGCGGCCCAGCTTCCAGTAGCGGCACGGCGTTTTTCCTCGACCGTGGCACCCGCCATGGCCTGGCTCAAACTCTCGATCTGACGGCGAATACTCCCGGTCATCTGCGCCCGCGCCTCGGGGGCCTGACGGCTGGTCTCCGATGCCAGCCCGGCCATCGGACAGCCACCGGCACAGTCCTTCAAATGTGCGGAACTCAAATACTGCGTGACATAACCCGCCACGTCAGCGCCCGCCGGCACCGCCGTCGAAAACACATGGGCCAGGGACTGGGCCACCAGATCGTCCTTCGAGGCGAAATACCCGTAGAAACCGCCATGGGTCAGCCCCGCCGCCTTCATCACCTCCGACACGGTGACCGCCTCATAACCCTTGGCGCGAAACAGCCGACTGGCGGCTTCGAGGATATTGCGCCGGTTCTCTGCCACCTGCTCGCGACTGACCTTCATTGGAAACCTCCGGTAATAGGCTTGACAGTATACATGACAGCCATCATATTTACTAAACATGACAATGGTCATGAATAAATCAACCCGCTGAGGATTACCGTCATGACAGTCAAACCCGCCGTTCTGATCACCGGCGCTTCCACCGGTATCGGTGCCGTGTATGCCGACCGCTTTGCCAAGCGCGGCCACGACCTGGTGCTGGTGGCTCGGGACAAGGCCCGCATGGACAGCCTGGCCGAGCGGCTGCGGCAGGAAACCGGAGTTTCGGTGGATGTGGTCCAGGCCGACCTGACCGATGCCGGCGATCTGGCCCGTATCGAAGCTCGGGTTCGCGACGACGCCAAGATAGGCATTCTGATCAATAACGCCGGGATGGCCGGAGCCGGGACTTTCCTGGAGCAGGCGCCTGATGCGGTGAGCCAGGTCATCAACCTCAACATCACCGCCCTCGCCCGCCTGACCAGTGCAATCACCCCGCGCCTGGTCCAGGCCGGCACGGGGTCGATCATCAACGTCGCGTCGGTGGTCGGCCTGGCGCCGGAACTGCAGATGACGGTCTATGGGGCGACCAAGGCCTTTGTACTGTTCTTCAGCCAGGGGCTGAATATCGAACTCGGTGGCAAGGGCTTGTATGTGCAGGCCGTCCTGCCGGCCGCCACCCGCACCGAAATCTGGGAACGCTCGGGCAAGCGGATCGAGGACCTGTCGGCGGTCATGGAAGTCGATGATCTGGTGGATGCGGCGCTGGTGGGCTTTGATCGCCGTGAAACCGTGACCATTCCACCGCTGCCCGATGAAGGCCAGTGGCAAGCCCTGGAAGCCGCTCGGCTGGCGATGCTGCCAAACTTCCTGCAGGTCCTGCCGGCGGCGCGTTATCGCAATGGCGCCTGAGGCCAACGTTTCGGCGCAATAGAAAGCGTTCTGACCCTGGACTCAGCACTGCGGTCAGCGCAATACCTGTAGGAGCCGGCTTGCTGGCGATGACGTCCGCAAGATCAATGCAAGGCTTGCTGGCCTCATCGCCAGCAAGCCGGCTCCCACAAAATCCGCAGCCTGTGACCGACGGCTTCTACCCCCTCAGCGCACAAGCACCCGCTTGAAGCCGAGCGTCCAGCCCTGTTGCATCCCCGCCGCCGCCAGCAGAATGGCAATCACCCCGACCCACTGCACCAGCACCAACTGGTGACCGAAAGCGAACCAGTCGACGAAGATCGCCGCAATCGGGTAGATAAAGGACAACGCCCCGGTCATGGCCGTCGGCAACTTCTGGATCGCGCCATACAACAGCACATACATCACGCCCGTGTGCACCACCCCCAGGGTCAGCAAGCTGCCCCAGGCACTTGCCTGCTGCGGGAACGCCGAAATATGCGCCCAGGGCGCCAGCAACAGTACCCCGGTGCAGACCTGGACCAGCGCGATCAGGTGCGGTGGTGTCCCCTTCAAACGCTTGATGATCAGCGCCGCAATGGCATACAACAGCGCCGCCGCCAACGCCAGGCCGATGCCCAGCAGATACTCGCCACCGCTCTCTCCCGGCTGCCCGTGGGCACTGACAATCGCCAGCATCCCGACAAAAGCCAAACCCAGCCAGAACAATTTCTGTGCGGTGATCTTCTCACCGAGAAACAACGCCGCCAGGCCCACCAGCATAAACGGCTGGACGTTGTAGACGGCCGTGCCGATGGCAATCGAGGCCCGGGAATAGGAGGCGAACAGCAGCACCCAGTTACCGACGATCGCCACGCCGCTGAGTACCGCCAGCAGGAAGGTAGTGCGGGTCAGGATGCCCGGACGCAGAAAACCCATCACGGCGCAGATCACCAGTAAGGTCAGTGCACCGAACAGGCAGCGCCAGAACACCACGTCCAGCACCGGCTGGCCGGACACCAGCACGAACCAGCCGATGGTCCCCGAGATCAACATGGCCGCGACCATTTCCAGCGAGCCACGATGCAGTGATGTGTTCATGAATGAGTTCCTCTGAGTCAGCCTTGGACAGATGGCAAAAGTATGCCGATTCCTCCAGCCGCTTCTCCAGCGCCAGAAATAGGCTAGACTTTGCTTCTGCCTTTCTTATCAAGGCATTTTTAGCGATTGACCTAACGAGGCCGCCATGACTGACGAAATCGACCACTTATTGATCAGCGCCCTGATGAGCGACTCACGGCGTTCGCTCAAGGCTCTTGCGCAGGTCAGCGGGCTGTCCTCGCCCAGCGTCGCGGAACGCTTGCGCCGGTTGGAAGAACGCGGCGTGATCAAGGGCTACACCGTCGATGTGGAACCCAAATCCTTCGGCTACCTGTTGCAGGCCATCGTGCGTATTCGCCCCCTGCCCGGCCAGTTGCAGGAAGTGGAACGACAGATCCAGGCGATTCCCCAGTTCACCGAATGCGACAAGGTCACCGGCGACGATTGTTTTATCGCCCGTTTACATGTCCGCGATATGGAGCAGCTCGATACGCTGCTGGACCGACTCAACCATCATGCCGAAACCAATACCGCCATCGTCAAGAAGACACCGATCAAGCGCCGCTTGCCGCCGATGACCTGAGATAATCCGTTCAACCCCGCGCCTCTGCGCAAAAACACAACGCGTCGTCGGGAAATACGCCATCAAACAGGTCGCCATACGGACTTGAAATGGCGGAGGTACACACTCGGCACGCTATAAGAAATCGCCCACGCCCCGATAGGCCGAAACCTTCAACACACGTGGGGGCCCAACGGCTGGCGAAGGCCCACCGCTGGGTTATCATTCACCCATCACCCCTTATCCATCGGATACCCTCCCATGCCCACTCTTACCCAAGCCGCCCCCGCCCGAGGCTGGTCGCTCTGGTGGAAACCATTGCTGTTTCTCGCCGTCGCCGCCATCGGCCTGTACTACGTCAAATGGTCGCCCTATTACGCCAAGGCCTTCGTCGCCGCCGACAGCCACAGCATCGGCGCCTCGATCATCAACGACAACCCGGCCTCGCCGGTCGCCGCCGCGCTGGCCTACGCCCAGGTGTACTTCCTGGCGATCTGGAAAGCCGCGGTACTGGCAGTGATCCTCGGCTCGCTGCTGCAAGTGCTGATTCCCCGCGACTGGCTGTTGCGCCTGTTCGGGCGCGCCGGTTTCGCTTCGACCCTGCGCGGCGGGCTGTTCGCCCTGCCCGGCATGATGTGTTCGTGCTGCGCGGCACCGGTAGCGGCCGGGATGCGTCGACAGAACGTCTCGGTGGGCGCGGCGCTGGCGTTCTGGATCGCCAACCCGGTGCTCAACCCGGCGACCCTGGTGTTCATGGGCTTCGTGCTGGGCTGGGGCTTTACCGCGATTCGCCTGGTGGCGGGCCTGGTGCTGGTACTGGGGGTTTCGCTGGTGGCACAACGGGTCGCCCGTCCGGAAACCTTGCCGGAAGCGGCGGTGGAAGCCGTGGTCGATGCCAGCAGCCCGGACCAGAGCAGCTTTATGGCACGCTGGGGCAAGACCCTGTGGCAACTGTTCTGGACCACCATCCCGATCTATATCCTGGCGGTGCTGTTGCTCGGTGCGGCGCGGGTCTGGCTGTTTCCCCATGTGGATGGCGCCATGGGCAACAGCCTGCTGTGGCTGGTACCGCTGGCGATTATCGGAACCTTGTTCGTGATCCCGACGGCGGCCGAGATTCCCATCGTGCAGACCATGATGACCCTGGGCCTGGGCACCGCGCCGGCCGTGGCACTGCTGCTGACCCTGCCGAGCATCAGCCTGCCGTCGCTGCTGATGCTGCGCAAGGAGTTCGACGCCAAGGTGCTGGTGACCGTGGCGGTGCTGACGATGCTGGTGGGTGTGGTCAGCGGGCTGGTGGCCATGCTGGTCTTGTAAGACGCACTACCCACTCAACGCCTTTGGCGGCGGTTCCTGAGATACTCCAGCACCGCCGCCTGCTCCCCGGCAAACTCGATCCGCTCGCCTTTGCTTTCACGCTGGAAGGCGTACATCGGGTCGTAATATTCGTTCAGCAAACCTTCGATCCAGCCCCGGTGCAGCTCCACCGCACCGCTGCGTTCCTGCTCCTCCAGCGCAGCCTGCATCAAGGCCTTCATCCGCTGGTGTCGCTCGCCACCAAGGCGCTTGTGGATGTTGTCCAGACTGCCCAGCAGTCGCTCGGCAAACAACCGGAACCCCTGATCGGCATACACCGCGACGAATTCCGCGCAGAGATCAACCACATAGTCCCGCATGATGCGCTCGACCCGGCTCTCCAGGCTGTCTTCAAGCCAGACCATGGGAAACCGTTGCATCCCCTGGAACAGCGTCAGTGGCAAGGCACAACGCCCGACCATGCGGCTCTCATCCTCCAGCACGAAGGATTCGATGCCCCGGTCCTGCTTCTTCAGCAGGTCCACGGCCAGACGGTTTTCAAAGTCGATATTCGACGGCTGGCCGGTAGCGCGCTTGCCGAAGCTGGAACCGCGATGGTTGGCGTGCCCCTCCAGGTCCAGGCTGTTTTCCAGTTGAACGATCACATCGGTCTTGCCGGTGCCCGTCATGCCCCCCAGCAAGACAAAGTCCGCCTGGGCCACGGCCAGCTCAACGGTCTGCATCAGAAAGCTGCGCATCGCCTTGTAGCCACCAGCGACGCGCGGAAAGTCGATCCCCGCGTCGCGAAGCCACTGCTGGACAATCTGCGAACGCAGCCCGCCACGAAAGCAATACAGCACGCCGTCGGGATGGGCGCGGGTGAAATCGGCCCAGGCCTGGAGCCGGGCCGCCTTGACCTCGCCGCCCACCAGTTGGTGACCGAGGACAATCGCGGCCTGCTGGCCGTGCTGCTTGTAACAGGTGCCCACTCGTTGCCGCTCGAGGTCGGTCATCAACGGCAGGTTGACCACCCCGGGAAAGGCGCCCTTGTTGAATTCGACAGGCGCCCGGGTATCCATCATCGGTGTGTCATTGAGAAACAAACTGCGGTAGTCGGTGATATCACGGGACATCAATACACCTCTACCGCGTGGCTCTGTCGCTCCACCAGTTGGCCGATGGGCTCAAGCTCCAGGCCCAGTTCGGCAGCCACGGCGAGGAACTCGGCCTCGCCTTCGGTGGTGACCGCCACCAGCAGTCCACCGCTGGTCTGCGGGTCGCAGAGCACGCGCTTGTGCAATTCGCGCAGAGGCCCGACCTTGCTGGCGTAGCTGTCGTAATTGCGCAGGGTACCGCCGGGCACGCAGCCCTGATCCAGGTAATACTCGACGGCCGGCAGGCGCGGCACCTGCTCATACACGATACGCGCGGTCAGGCCGCTGCCATCGGCCATTTCCACCAGGTGACCCAGCAGGCCGAAGCCGGTGACGTCGGTCATCGCGGTAACCCCCGCCAGCTTGCCGAAGCGACTGCCGGGTTTGTTCAGGGTACACATCCAGTCCCGGGCCACGCCGACGTCTTCGCTGCGCAACTTGCCTTTCTTTTCCGCGGTGGTCAGCACGCCGATCCCCAGGGGTTTGGTCAGGTACAGTTTGCAGTTGGCCGTCGCGGTGTCGTTGCGCTTCATATGGCGCTTTTCCAGCAGACCGGTCACCGCCAGGCCGAAAATCGGCTCGGGGGCGTCGATCGAGTGGCCGCCGGCCAACGGGATACCCGCCGCGTCGCACACCGCGCGCCCTCCACGAATCACTTCACGGGCGATTTCCGGGGCCAGCAGGTTCACCGGCCAGCCAAGAATGGCGATGGCCATGATCGGATCGCCACCCATGGCGTAGATGTCACTGATGGCGTTGGTGGCGGCAATCCGACCGAAATCGAAGGGATCGTCGACGATCGGCATGAAAAAGTCGGTGGTGGAGACCACGCCACGCTCTTCATCGATGGCATACACCGCGGCATCGTCACGCGAGGCATTGCCGACCCAGAGTTTCGGGTCGAGGTTCTGCGCGCCACTGCCGGCCAGGATCACTTCCAGCACCTGGGGCGAGATCTTGCAGCCACAGCCGGCGCCGTGGCTGTACTGGGTCAGACGAATCGCTTCGCTCATCGGTACACCTCAATCCGTTTCAAATTCCACCGAGTTTAACAGAGCCATCGACACCGGGCCCGGATCAGACATGGCCCAATCGTGAGCTTGCCCGGCCCGATTGGCGCTCATGCCCGGGGATTTGCGGCTCAACATCGAGCTGCCCCACCGGCGAGCCATTGCCCGCCTCCCCGGCCCCTGTATCGACCTCCAACAAAAACGGGAACCCTCCTACCATGAACAAGGCAAAACTGAGCCTCGCCTGGCAGATCGTCATCGGTCTGCTGCTGGGCATCGCCGTCGGCGCGCTCCTCAACCACTCCAGCGCGGACAAGGCCTGGTGGATCGGCACCGTCCTGCAACCGGCGGGCGATCTGTTTATCCGACTGATCAAGATGATCGTTATCCCGATCGTGATTTCCTCGTTGATCGTCGGTATCGCCGGGGTCGGCGACGGCAAGAAACTCGGACGCATCGGTTTCAAGACCTTGCTGTACTTCGAGATCATCACCACCGTGGCAATTATTGTCGGTCTGGTCCTGGCGAACCTGTTCCAGCCCGGCCATGGCATCGACATGAGCCTGCTGGGCACCACGGACATCTCCCAGTACGAGAAAACCACCAACGAGGTGCAGGCCAACCACGCCTTTATCACCACCCTGCTGAACCTGGTGCCGTCGAATATCTTCGCCGCCCTCGTACGCGGCGACATGCTGCCGATCATCTTCTTCTCGGTGATGTTCGGCCTCGGTCTGTCGAGCCTCAAGGACGAACTGCGCCTGCCCCTGGTCGGGGTGCTGGAGGGCGTCTCACAAAGCATGTTCAAGGTCACCCATATGATCATGCGCTACGCCCCGCTCGGGGTTTTCGCCCTGATTTCGGTGACTGTAGCCAACTTCGGCTTCGCCTCGCTGTGGCCGCTGGCGCGCCTGGTGACCCTGGTGTACGCCGCCATCG
The DNA here is from genome assembly GCF_023242345.1 of Pseudomonas sp. MWU12-2037. Classification (NCBI taxonomy): domain Bacteria; kingdom Pseudomonadati; phylum Pseudomonadota; class Gammaproteobacteria; order Pseudomonadales; family Pseudomonadaceae; genus Pseudomonas; species Pseudomonas sp. MWU12-2037. The sequence goes on from NZ_JALLIZ010000006.1 coordinate 191,747, forward strand.
TGTTTTTCGGCGTGGTGGTGTTCGGGCTGGTGGCGCGGATCTGCGGCTTCTCGGTGTTCCGATTGATCCGTATCCTCAAGGCCGAACTGATCCTCGGTTTCTCCACCGCCAGTTCGGAAACCGTGCTGCCACGGATCATCGAAAAGATGGAGGCCTTCGGCGCGCCACGGGCCATCAGCCGTTTTGTGGTGCCCACCGGCTATTCCTTCAACCTCGACGGCTCGACCCTGTACCAGAGCATTGCGGCAGTGTTCATTGCCCAGTTGTACGGGATCGACCTGTCCCTCGGTCAGCAGATCACCCTGGTGCTGACCCTGATGGTGACGTCCAAGGGCATCGCCGGGGTGCCGGGAGTGTCATTCGTGGTGCTGCTGGCCACCTTGGGCAGCGTCGGCATTCCCCTCGAAGGCCTGGCGTTCATTGCCGGCGTGGACCGCATCATGGACATGGCCCGCACCGCGCTGAATATCGTCGGCAATGCCCTGGCGGTGGTGGTCGTGGCGCGCTGGGAAGGCCTGTACGATGACGCGGCGGGCGAGCGTTACTGGCAATCGCTGTCGCGGCCGCAAGCGGACGACGAGCAGGCGTTTGTCCCGGCGCGTTAACGGATAGACTGACGCGAGACATCTGAATAATCACGCTGGAGGTCGATCCCATGGCGCATTTATCGCCCAAGCTCAGCAGCATGTCCCCCGACGTGTTCCGCTTCGAGATCAGCGAAAGCACAGGTTATGCCCAGGACTGGCACGCCCACGACTGTCATATGCTGCTGTTACCGCGCCAGGGTGGATTGTTTCTGTCGACCGAAAGCCACACCAATGCGCTCCATGTCTCGCGCCAGGCCTTTTCCCTGGTGCCAGCGGATTTCGCCCACTCGACCCAGGCCGCCCCGGGTCGGGAGAAACACGTGGTGCTCTACGTCGACTCGCACTACATCAATCACCAGGGTCGGCTCGACGGCTACCAGGCCTTTGCCGAACAGGCTGATCGTTCGGGGATCTGGCAAGGCAGCGAGACCCTCGACAGCATCCTGCGCCTGCACGACCAGCTGGCGTCGGGATGCTCGGCCGAAGCCTTCCAACGCCAGGTCCCGCACCTCAACCACCTGCTGTTCGAAGAATGCGCCCGACTGATTGCCCGCCAGCAACCGCCGACGCAGCACAGCGATAGCCAGCGCAATGCCCTGCTGGTCCGCGATATCCAGCGCTACGTGCGCGAACACCTGCAGGACGAGCTGAATGTCGACCTTATCGGCTATCAGTTCCACCTGTCGCGGCGCCACCTCACCCGCCTGTTCAAGGCCTGCACCGATGAAACCCTGGTGGATTTTACCAATCGCACCCGGGTCGAAACCGCCGCCCAACTGATCTCCAGCAGTTCCCTGTCGATCCTCGAGGTCAGCCTGGCCGTGGGCATCGATTCGCCTTCCTACCTGGCGCGCCTGTTCAAGCGCTACCTGGGCCTGGTGCCCAGCGACCTGCGCAAGCCACATTGAGGTCATGGCCCAAACGTTCGCTTGCAGGACCCGATCCACCTAGAACCTGTCGCTGTCCGTTGCCAGAATCGACCTTATCCACCGTGTCGTGAGGTCAGGTATGAGTGATGTACAGGTTGTAGAAGTCTTCAAATCGAAACAGGGCGGCGGCAACCCCGCCCCCATCGCCGTCGCGGCCGACGGCCTGAGCGCCGAGCAGATGACCGCTATCGCCCGCGCCTACGGCCATGAAAGCGGCTTTGCCTTCACCCCGCAGGATCAGGCCAGCCACGACTACCATTTCCGTTTCTTCGTCCCCCTGCATGAAATGAGCATGTGCGGCCACGCCACCATCGGCACCGTCTGGCTGCTGCAACAACTGGGCAAGCTCGACCGCCAGCAGCTGTTCATCCAGACCCAAAGTGGCACCGTGACCGCGCATATCCAGGGCAAGCCGGGTGATGACGCCTTTATCGAGATTTCCCAGCCGGCGGGCGTGGTGAGCAAGGTCGAGGATGCCGAGATACGGGCACGGATCATCGAGGCCATCGGCCTGCAAGCGGACGACATCCTCGACCTGCCGTTCCTGAACGCCGCCACCAGCCGCATCAAGACCCTGGTTCCGGTCAAGACCCCGGCCCTGCTGGATGCCGCGCGTCCCGACTCACCGCGCATCAAGGACCTGTGCGAGCAGATCGACTCCACCGGGCTCTATCTGTTCTGCCCGCGCCCGGATATCGCCCGGCAGTTCGACAGCCGGCAATTCCCCAAGGCCTCGGGCTATCCCGAAGACGCCGCCACCGGCATTGCCGCCACGGCCCTGGCGTTCGGCCTGCTGGAGTACGGCATGATCGAGGCCAATGAACAGCCAATCCTGGTGCATCAGGGCCGGGCCATGGGTCGACCCTCCGATATCTATGTGCGCCTGGACCTGGACGCAGGCAGTGCGCAGCCGGTCGGTTGTTATGTCGGTGGCTACAGCGCCTTTGCCGCCGAGCAGCAACCGGCGGGAGAGCGGCATGAGCGCTGAAATCCGCCAATGGCTGCCGTTCTCCGAGGTCCGACAACCGTTCCAGGCATTGCTCTGGGCGGTTTACCACGAGGCGCCGCACAGCTTCGTGGTCCCGACACACTTCAAATTGAGCGTGCGTGACGGCAACCTGCTGTGGGTATCGGGCCAGGTGCCGCGCTTCAACCATGAGATTCGCCACACCGGGATCGTCGGCCAGGATATTTCCCTGGAGCAGGCGCGGGAAGCGGCGCGGCTGTGCACGGCGAACTTCCTGTCGATTGTCGCCGCCGCCTGCGATGGCGACCTGGAACGTGTCGAGCAGATCGTTCGCATCACCGGTTATGTACGGGCCCCCTCGGATTTCGGCGCGCAATCCGAGGTGATCAACGCGGCCTCCGAAGTCCTGGTCCAGGTCTTCGGCGACCGTGGCCAACATGCGCGCTCGGCCATCGGCGTGCAGTCCCTGCCAGGTGGCGCGGCGGTGGAGATAGAAGGTGTGGTTCGATTGAAGGATTAAACGGCGTTTTCCTTTACCATTCGCTTACTTCGGACGGTAAAGGGAGCACCAGGCCACATGGATCAGCACGCAGCAGCTACCGACTGGGTCCGACGAGCACCACAATCAAGCCCACTGGAACGCATCGAGGCGTTCTTTTCCGGGCATGGCTTCGACCCTCATCGCCACGACACCTACGCCATCGGCTGCACCTTGTCCGGCGTGCAGAGTTTCAAATATCGCGGCAGCCAGCGCCATAGCCTGCCCGGCGGTACCCTGGTACTGCACCCGGACGAGGTGCACGACGGCGAGGCCGGGACGCGGGATGGCTTCAAGTACCGCATGGTCTACGTGCAACCCTCCTTGATCCAATCGGCACTGGGCGGGCAGCCCCTGCCCTTTGTTCCAGGCGGTATCAGTCACGATCCGCGCCTGCGCCGGGCCACCGAAGCCCTGCTGCGGGGCATGGACAACGTCCTTGATCCACTGGAGGAGGAAGACGCGCTGTTCGACCTGGCCCAGACCCTGAATGCGCTCTGTGGCGCACCACGCCAGCCGCGAAGCTTCGATTACCAGGCGGCGGAACGGGCTCGAGCGTACATTCACAGCGCCCTGGATCGCACGGTTACCCTCGATGAGCTGGCCGAACACAGCGGGCGTGATCGCTGGAATCTGTCACGTGATTTTCGAATGCTGTTCGGCACCAGCCCTTATCGCTACCTGAGCATGCGCCGCCTGGACCTCGTCCGGTCATTGCTGGTTCAGGGTCGATCACTGGCCGAGGCGGCGTTGATCGCCGGCTTTACCGACCAGAGTCATATGACCCGCCAGTTCGGCAAGACCTTCGGTCAGTCGCCGGGACGCTGGCTGAACATGCAGCGCCTGCACAATCGTACAAGCGGTCGACACTGAAATGCAGCTAGGCTGGGTCTTAGTCATCCGCTCAGAGGTCCAGCCCATGAATACCCCGCAAGCCCTTTCACCCATCAATTTCGCGCAGAAACTCGCCCTGTTCGATGACAAGTGGAAACCCCGGGTCATTGCCGAAATGAACGACTATCAGTTCAAGGTGGTGAAGATCGAAGGCGATTTCGTCTGGCACTCCCATGCCGATACCGACGAGACATTCATCATCCTCGAAGGCGTGCTGCGTATCGACTTTCGTGACCGCCAGGTGCATCTGGCAGCCGGCGAAATGCTGGTGGTGCCCAAGGGTGTCGAGCACAAGCCGTATGCCGAGAAGGAGGTCAGGATGCTGCTGATCGAACCACGGGGGGTGGTCAATACCGGAGACGAAGGCGGGGAAATGACAGCCAGTAACGACGTCTGGGTTTGAGGTGTCCTGTGGGAACTGGCTTGCCAGCTCCCACGGAAATCGCGTTTCAGGTCAGGCCGACAACGAATAGATCAACGCCGAAATCGCCACCAAGCCCACCAGCGTGACGAATACGTTGGACATCTGCCCCGAATACTGACGCATCGCCGGCACCCGGCGGATCGCGTACATCGGCATCAGGAACAGCAGCGCCGCGATGATCGGCCCGCCGAGGGTCTCGATCATGCCGAGAATGCTCGGGTTCAAGGTCGCCACCAACCAGCACACCACCAGCATGAACGCCGCCGTCATCCGGTCCAGGGCCTTGGCGCCCGGCTTGCGACCGCTCTTGGCGACCAGGCCCTTGAGGCCTTCGCTGGCCCCGATGTAGTGCCCCAGGAACGACTTGGAAATCGCCACGAAGGCAATCAACGGCGCCGCGAAGGCAATGGTCGGGTTGCTGAAGTGGTTGGCCAGGTACGACAGGATCGACAGATTCTGCGCCTTGGCTTCGGCCAGCTGCGCCGGCGACAGGGTCAGCACGCAACTGAAGACGAAGAACAGCACCATCACCACCATCAGCAGGTGCGCCCGCGACAGGATCTGCGAGCTGCGCTCTTCGGCATGGGTGCCATAACGACGCTTCTGGTCAACCGCAAAGGCCGAGATGATCGGCGAATGGTTGAAGGAGAACACCATCACCGGAATCGCCAGCCACAAGGTGTGCAGCAAGGCCGACGGCTCGGGCGGGCTGCCGGCCGTGGCGAGGATGCCGCCGTTCCAGTGCGGCACCAGGTACACCGCCAGGAACAGCAAGGCGACAATAAACGGATAGACCATCAGGCTCATGGCCTTGACGATCACCTGCTCGCCGCAACGGACCACCACCAGCAGGCCGAGAATCAGCATCAGCGACAACAGCGCCCGCGGTGGCGGCACCAGGTGCAGTTGATGTTCGAGGAAACTGCCGACGGTATTGGTCAAAGCCACGCTGTAGATCAGCAGGATCGGGAAGATCGCGAAGAAATACAGCAAGGTGATCAGCGCCCCGGCCTTGATGCCGAAATGCTCTTCCACCACTTCGGTGATGTCCGCGCCATCGCGCCCGGAGAGCACGAAACGGGTCAGGCCACGGTGGGCGTAGAAGGTCATGGGGAACGCCAGCACCGCCAGGACCAGCAACGGCCAGAAGCCGCCGAGCCCCGCGTTGATCGGCAGGAACAAGGTGCCCGCGCCGATGGCCGTGCCGAACAGGCCCAGCATCCAGGTGGTGTCTTGGCGGCTCCAACTGCTCAGTACAGCGGGTGCCGATTCATAGCGTTCGTCGACGCTGTTGGCCTGGTCATTCATCCGGTCGAATCTCCGTTAGCCGGTCATTACCACGCGACCGGGGCGGATAAAAAGCATGTCACTGGCAGCGCCCCGGCCATAAGAGGGGCGCGATTGTCCGGGATTAAGCTTGAGAAGCAAAGGGTTAGCTGAGTAACGGTCTATTGCTGGGGCAGTTTTATCAGCCATGACACGTGGAGTATTGATACACTGTAACAATCAACTTCAGCCTCTCGATCAGTGCCCTCCCATGACCCCCGTGCAATGTCGTGCCTGTTTTACCGCCCTTGTCCTGTTGCTGGGCTGCTCCTCGGCCCTGGCTGACGACCTGATCATCACCTGGCCCGGCGACTGGGAAGTACAGACCCTGCCTCCGGCCCAGAACGCTGCGGGCGAAGCGATCAGTGGCCTGCGCCAGCGCGCGGTGAAGAATGATGCCAACGGCGACCCGCTGATGGTCATGGAGTTGACCGAGTCGGGACTCAACCCCGACCATGCAGTCAACCTCCCCGGGGTATTGCTGGAGATGCGCAAGGCGGTGCAGAAGAACTTCGTCGAGCGCGGTTTCATGAGTGTCTGCAATCGCATTCACGACAGCACCCTGGGCGGCATGGCGGCGGTAGAGACTACCTGCACCATCACCCAGAACGGCGGGCACGTGATGACCCAGACCCTGGTGGCCGCAGCCCGCGACGGCAAGGCGTATTCCTTGCTTTATGCCGGGTCGGCGGACGGTTACAAGAGCGTGGAGCCGGTGGTCAATGGAATCCGCGCAAGTCTGCACCTGCAGCCCTGATTCCCCAGCTACCCGGCCAGGAACCCCCGGGCCATGCCGCTGGCGGCAATCACCATCAGCATGATCAACAAGGCTTCGATATGGCTGATCCGCGCGAATAGCCGGGCGCGGCCGATATCGATGACCGAGCCCTTCTTCCGGGCGATACGCCATTTGATCAAGGTGATCATCGGCGCCAGTTCCAGCAGCAGGATAATCACGAACAAGGTCAACTTGAGGTGGAACAGCGGCTGGTGCAGGTAGTAATCCGTGCCCTTCTCGAAACCGCCGAAAGCGCGCAGGCCACCGGTGATCAACAGGACACCGGCGCTGATACCCCAGAGATTGTCCCAGACAAACACCTGCCGCAGCTCGGCCGGACTGGTGCCGGTGAGACGACGCAAGGCCCCGCCGCGTGCGAGGACCGCCGCCAGGGCGATACCGAACGCCAGAAGGTGAAGCGCTGCCAGGGACCAGTGAGCAAACATTGAGTCGTCTCCTTGAATGAGCAAGACAGTTGTAGCTCAAGCCGCCGATATTTGCGCAGGTCCCCGGCTCGACTCAGGGTCTCAAGGCAACAGGATCACCTTGTCACTACCGCCCTGATTGACCTCGGCATAACGCGCCAGGCCCTCGGACAGCGGCGACTCCAGCAACCCCGTCGGCAGCTCCAGCAAGCCCTCGTCAAAGAAGCGCCCGAACTGATCGAGCATTCGCGCACAGGCCTCGGTGCCATAGAGCAACGAGTTGATCCCGACCACCGAACCGCCCTTGCGGTACAAAGCCAGTGCCGGCAATTGCACATGGCCGTCCACCGGCGCGGCGATGATCGCGATCCGACCGAAAGGCGCCAGGGCCGTCACGGCCGGCGGCAGCCAGAAGCCGGTGGTGTCGAAGATCACATCGGCGCCACCGGGGAATACACCATTGACCGACGCCGCGAGGTCTTCCGGCTTGTCCAGTTGAATGGCATCAAAGCCCTTGTCCTGAAGCGCCTTGACCTGCTCCGCACGGCGCACCGCGCCCAGCACCCGGGCCCCGCGAATCTTCGCCAGGGCCAGCGCGGCGCTGCCGACGGCACCATTGGCACCGATCACCAGCAAACGCGTGTCGGCCTTCACCAGGCTGCGTTCCAGGGCATCCCAGGCGGTGGTGAACGGCACGCCGAGGCTGGCGGCCTGGGCGAAGCTCAGGTGCGTCGGCTTGATCGCCACACCGCTGGCGGGCAGGGTCAGGTATTGGGCATGGGAGCCGTCCCCGGTAAAGCCCAGTTCCTTGCCGGTGCCCCAGACTTCCTGGCCCAGCAGCGATTGCGGCCCTTCGATCACCACCCCGGCGAAGTCCCGGCCGGGAATCCGTGGCAGCGTGGTGTAGGAGAAACGCCCCAGCACGTTTTTCACATCGCTGGGGTTCAGGCCGGCCGCCTTGATCTGCACCAGGACTTCTCCGGCAGCAGGCACAGGGGTGGGCACGTCGACCAGTTGCAGGGCCGAGAGATCGCCGGTTTTCGCAAATTGCAGGGCTTTCATAAAGTACGTATCCAGTCAGAGAAAAATGCGGGATTCAGGACAGCCAGCCGGCGACCAATTGCTTGCCCAGGGGCCAGGCCTTTTCACCCAGTTGCATGCCCAAAAGGCCAACCAGTGCCACGGCGGGCGGTGCCGGGGAACGGAAGTCGAGCCCGCCGTAAAGCAGGCCGACAGCTATGCCGATGACGAGAGAAACAAGGTAGCTCATGACGAACTCCAGGCTCGGTGAGGGAATGCCCAGAGTCTATGACCGGCAAAGCGGGGGCGTCGGTCAAAGGCTTCTGTTTTTCGGCCAAAGCACCCTCCTCTGCAGGAACAGTGCTCGTCAGCCCGCCGGATAGTGGGACGGGGCAACGCCCAGGGCGCGCCGGAACATATCGCTGAAGCTGCTGGGCGAATAACCCAGCTCCCGGGCGATACGACTGACCGGCACGCCCTGGATCAACTCCGCCACGGCCGTCGCCAATTGCACCTGGCGCCGCCATTCGGCGAAGCCCATACCCAGCTCGCCCTGGAACAAACGCGCCAGGGTTCGTACGCTGGCCCCAGCCGATTGCGCGTGCTGCTCAAAAGAGATGTCCAACGACGGCGCACTCATGACCGCCTGGCACAGGTTCATCAGCCGGCGGTCACTGTCCGAGGGCATGGGAATCTTCAGAAATGCGCGGCGTGCCCGCTTGAGTTCCAGCAGCGCCAGGTTGACCAACGCTTCGTAATAGTCGCCCCGGGGATCCTCGGCCTGCTCCACCAGATGCACGATCAGCTCGCGCAGCAAGCCGCCGACCTCGATCACCTGGACCGTGTCTTCAAGGGTTTCGGCCAACGCCGGGCGCAGGTAGATATTGCGCATCTGCAGGTCCGATACCACCCGGATCCCGTGGGGAACACCGGGCGGCAGCCAAACCGCGCGCTGCGGCGGGACCGCCAGGGCTTCGTGGGGCGTCTCGACCCACATCACCCCCGACATCGCATAGAGCAACTGGCCCCAGACATGGGCATGGGGCTCGATAAACAAGCCCCGCGGGTAAGTCCGGGCCAGGGGTTGTACCGGCCTGTCGGTGTCGCTCAGGTCCGGCGGTGCGGCCAAGGCCATGGTTCAGCCGGCAACCGGCGTGCGCATGGTGACGAACTCTTCGGCCGCCGTCGGGTGCACGCCGATGGTTTCGTCGAAATGCTGCTTGGTGGCGCCGGCTTTCAAGGCAATGGCCAGCCCCTGGACGATTTCCCCGGCATCCGGCCCGACCATGTGACAACCCAGCACCTTGTCGGTCTTGGCATCCACCACCAGCTTCATCAGGGTCCGTTCCTGGCACTCGGTCAGGGTCAGTTTCATCGGCCGGAAGCGGCTTTCGAAGATCTGCACTTCATGGCCCTGCTCCCGCGCCTGCTCTTCGCTCAGGCCGACGGTGCCGATATTCGGCAGGCTGAACACCGCCGTCGGAATCATCGCGTAGTCCACCGGACGATACTGCTCAGGCTTGAACAGACGACGGGCCACCGCCATGCCTTCGGCCAGGGCCACCGGGGTCAACTGCACACGACCGATGACATCACCCAGGGCGAGGATCGACGGTTCGTCGGTCTGGTATTGCTCGTCGACCTGGATAAAGCCGTTCTTGTCCAGCTTCACCCCGGTGTTTTCCAGGCCCAGATTGTCCAGCATCGGCCGCCGGCCGGTGGCGTAGAAGATGCAGTCCGCTTCCAGCTCGCGACCGTCCTTGAGGGTAGCCTTGAGGCTACCGTCGGCCTGCTTGTCGATCCGCTCGATATCGGCGTTGAAGTTCAGGCCCAGCCCGCGCTTGGTCAACTCTTCCTTCAGATGACGGCGCACCGAACCGTCAAAACCGCGCAGGAACAGGTCACCGCGATACAGCAACTGGGTATCGGCGCCCAGGCCGTGGAAGATCCCGGCGAATTCAACGGCAATGTAGCCGCCGCCGACCACCAGGATGCGCTTGGGCAGTTCCTTGAGGAAAAACGCTTCATTGGAACTGATGGCGTGCTCGCTGCCAGGGATATCGGGAATCTGCGGCCAGCCGCCGGTGGCGATCAGGATGTGTTTGGCACTGTAGCGTTGGCCGTTGACTTCGACCTGATGCGGGTCCACCAGCTTGCCGTGGCCTTCGAGCAGGGTCACGCCGCTGTTGACCAGCAAGCTGCGGTAGATGTCATTGAGGCGGTGAATTTCCTTGTCCTTGTTGGCGATCAGGGTCGCCCAGTCGAAGCCCGCTTCGCCCAGCGACCAGCCAAAACCCTGGGCCTGTTCGAAGTCCTCGGCGAAATGCGCGCCATACACCAGCAGTTTTTTCGGCACACAGCCGACGTTGACGCAGGTCCCGCCCAGGTAGCGGCTTTCGACCACCGCCACCTTGGCACCAAAACCCGCGGCAAACCGCGCCGCACGCACACCGCCGGAACCGGCGCCAATCACAAACAGGTCAAAATCGTAGGCCATTTCAATCTCCTCGGCAGGCGCACAGCATACCCGCTGTAGCCTTCTGGGTCTGCGTCAGGCCTACATGAGGGCGCACTAACGAAAAAGCCACCCGGGTGGGTGGCTTTCTTTCTACGCAGTGCTTTCTGCAACAGCAGGCTTGATCAGTAAGCCTTGCCGGTCTTGTAGAAGTGCTCAAAGCAGAAGTTGGTCGCTTCGATGTAGCCTTCGGCGCCGCCGCAGTCGAAACGCTTGCCTTTGAACTTATAGGCAATCACGCAGCCGTCCTGGGCCTGTTTCATCAGGGCGTCGGTGATCTGGATCTCGCCACCCTTGCCTGGCTCGGTCTGCTCGATCAGGGCGAAGATGTCCGGGGTCAGGATGTAACGACCGATGATCGCCAGGTTCGACGGCGCATCTTCCGGCTTCGGCTTCTCAACCATGTTGCGTACGCGGTACAGGTCGTCACCGATCAGGTCGCCGGCAATCACGCCGTACTTGTTGGTTTCCTGCGGATCGACTTCCTGGATCGCGACGATGGTGCAGCGATACTGCTTGTACAGCTTGACCATCTGGGTCAGGACGCCGTCGCCTTCGAGGTTGACGCACAGGTCGTCCGCCAGTACCACGGCGAAGGGTTCGTCACCGATCAATGGACGGCCGGTCAGGATCGCGTGACCCAGGCCTTTCATTTCGGTCTGACGGGTGTAGGAGAACGAGCACTCGTCCAGCAGTTTGCGGATACCGACCAGGTACTTTTCCTTGTCGGTGCCCTTGATCTGGTTTTCCAGCTCGTAGCTGATGTCGAAGTGGTCTTCCAGCGCGCGCTTGCCGCGACCGGTGACGATCGAGATCTCGGTCAAGCCGGCATCCAGCGCTTCCTCGACGCCGTACTGGATCAGTGGCTTGTTCACCACCGGCAGCATTTCCTTGGGCATGGCTTTAGTCGCTGGGAGGAAGCGAGTACCGTAACCGGCTGCTGGGAACAAGCATTTCTTGATCATATAAGTCCTTGAAAGGGCGGTGTGTACAAGTTTCGGCGCAGTCTAATCAGGCAGCGGCCACCTTACAATGCCCTGCTGATAGCAGACTGACGTCAATCTAGAGAAACCTGGCGGCAGATAGTTCCGGGATTGTGTCAAATTTTGCTACATCCGGCGCTCACAGGCCCGGTCAAGCCTCGACCTTTACGCTTCGGCCAGCAACTCTAGCCGCTATTGACGGTTTATGCCTTGATCTGAGCTATCATCAGCACCTTTCATCAGCCCATGAGACAGATCGATGTCGGCAGCAAAGAACGTGAACGGTTACCTGATCAATCAAGCAAAAGATGGCCAATGGTGGCTGACCGGTGTCGATGGCGAACCTGTTGCCGGCCCGTTCCCGAGCGAAGCCCTGGCCATTGAAGTGGCCTCGGTGTTCGAAGATACACCCGCCCCCGCCGCCCGGCGTCGTGGCAACAAGGACTGAAGCCGGCATGAACAAATTCCTGGCATTGATCGCTCTACTGGCCCTTGGCGGCTGCGCCACGGCGTCCAAAACCTACCTGAACAACGGCCAGCAGGGCCTGGCTATCGACTGTTCGGGCGAGGCGATGTCCTGGGCCAAGTGCTACGAGAAGGCCGATGCCTCCTGTGCCGGTACCGGCTACACCATCGTCGGCACCGACGGCACCCCGTCGCCCAAGGAAAGCGACAAGACCCTGGGCGTCGACGTGGGCAACTTCAAAAGCCGTACGGTGATCGTCAAGTGCAAATAGCCGCAGGCCCCGTCGGGGCCTGCGCGCTGGCAACTTCAGCCTGAAATGCAATGCTCCGCGGCATTGAGCACGGCCTTGGAGCGCAAGGGGAAATTCGACATGCTCTCGAAGACCTTGATGCTGCTGCCGCTGGAGCGCTCTTCAATAATCAGTACCGCCGACGGATGGGTGGAGAATTGGTCACGTACGACCACCTTGACCCCGTCCTTGTGATACGGTTCGATCAACGAAGGCCCGCGATCCTTGCTCAACCGCGTATCGAAACACTGAGCATAAGCCATGGGCTTCTTGCCTGAGATCACGCTCATTGTCGGCGGTGACTGCTCGATGTCCGATACACTCGCACACCCGCTCATGGCCAGAGCAACCAATGCCCACACACCCCACTTCATAAGCAAATCTCCAGTAAAGACGGTAGGACAGCGCTCAAGGGATTTTTCTCCCGAGTTCAAGGATTTAATCCAACTTTTATGGCGACAAGCCTACACAATCCGTCAAACTGGCGCCCGTGCCGGTTGAATAAATCCGCCAGCGCGCTAAAAACGCCCTGCGCCACATGCTATCTTTTTGATTTTGTAGAAAAAGCCTTCTGGAGACGCCCTTGAAATTCATCCACCAGCGCGAGCACCTCAACGAAGACGACATCGTCGTGATCGAATGCTCCCAGACGTGCAACATCCGCCTGATGAACGACGCCAACTTTCGCAGTTTCAAGAATGGCGGCCGACACACCTACCACGGCGGCGCCTTTGATACCTTTCCGGCGAAGATCACCATCCCGAGCACCGGTTTCTGGAACATCACCATTGATACCGTGGTGACCAAGCGCGCCATCAGCGTTACCCGCAAGCCGAACCTGACACACTCGATTCGCATCATCCGACGCTCCAGCTCGAAATTGCGCTGAATCGCCACCGCTGTCCATCTTCTCGTTACTGGAATCGCCGTGAACACCACACCCACCACCAAGTACGTCATCAAATACAAGCTCAACGGTGAGCGTCGCTTCGAATTCGCCCAACTGGAAAACGGCAGCGACGAGCAAGCCCTGGCCGCGCTGAAAGCCATTCATGGTGAAAGTGACGATGTCATCAGCGATGTGAAAGCGAGCAAGGCCCTGTAAACCTCGCCACCCGCAGCCTGCCATGACCCTCGATCTATTTGCCGACGCCGACCTGCAGCAACCCGAACGCTTCGAAGCCATCGGCGCGCAATCCTGCGTGCTGCGCGGCTTCGCCCTGCCCTGGGTCGAGCGCCTGTTGCCGGCCCTGGCCGAAGTTCTGGTAGAGGCGCCGTTTCGGCAGATGGTCACCCCGGGTGGGTTCACCATGTCCGCCAGCCTGAGCAGTTGTGGCGAACTGGGCTGGACCACCGATCGCGACGGCTACCGCTATACCCGCATCGACCCGCAAAGCGGTCGACCCTGGCCGGAAATGCCCGAGGTGCTCCGGCAACTGGCGGTGGAGGCGGCCGAGGCGGCGGGGTTTACCCACTTCAGTCCCGATGCTTGCCTGATCAATCGCTACCTGCCGGGGGCGAAGATGTCCCTGCACCAGGACCGCAACGAACGCGATTTCAGCGCGCCCGTGGTCTCGGTCTCCCTGGGGCTGCCGGCGATCTTCCTGTTCGGCGGCCACGAACGCAGCGACAAGACCCGGCGCATCCCGTTGTTTCACGGCGATATCGTGGTGTGGGGCGGCGTCGACCGGCTGCGTTTCCATGGTGTCCTGCCGATCAAGGAAGGCCATCACCCACAGTTGGGGGCCGAGCGCCTCAACTTCACCTTGCGCAGCGCCGGTTAGCCGCCTGTGGCTTAGCGGTTGACGTCCACCACCACCCGACCGCGCACCTGCCCGGCGAGCAATCGCGGTGCTAGTTCAAGCGCCTCGCTCAGACTGATTTCCTGGCTGATCAGCGCCAGCAGCCCACGGTCGAGATCTTTTGCCAGGCGCTCCCAGGCGAGGATTCGTTGCGCCTTGGGTTGCGTCACGCTGTTGATCCCGGCCAGGGTCACGCCGCGCAGAATAAAGGGAGCCACCGAGGCCGGAAAGTCCATGCCCTGGGCCAGGCCGCAAGCGGCCACCGTGCCGTTGGCGCGGATACCGGCGCAGACGTTGGCCAGGGTGTGACTGCCCACCGAATCGATGGCGGCCGCCCAGCGCTCTTTCGCCAGTGGTTTGCCCGGCTGCGACAGGGTCTCGCGATCGATGATCTCGGCCGCGCCCAGTTGCTGCAGGTAGGCATGCTCGGCGGTACGTCCGGTCGAGGCCACCACCCGATAGCCCAGCCGCGCGAGCAAGGCCACGGCAAAACTGCCGACGCCGCCGTTAGCCCCGGTCACCAGTACATCGCCCTGATCCGGCGTCAGGCCATTGCGCTCCAGGGCCAGGATGCTGAGCATCGCGGTGAAACCCGCGGTGCCGATGGCCATGGTCTGCGCCGGGGTGAAGCCCGCTGGCATCGGGATCAACCAGTCACCGTTGAGCCGGGCTTTCTGCGCCAGGCCACCCCAATGCCCTTCGCCGACACCCCAGCCATTAAGCAGCACCCCATCGCCGACCCGATAATCGGCGTGGCTGCTCTGCTCCACCGTTCCCACCAGATCGATGCCCGGCACCATCGGAAACTGTCGCACCACCGGGCTTGCACCGGTGATCGCCAAGGCATCCTTGAAATTCAGGGTGCTGTAGGCCACCCGCACCGTCACATCGCCTTCCGGCAACTGCGCCTCGCTGATGGACGCCAGGTTGGCCCGATAACCGTCCGCGTCCTTTTCGATCAAGATGCCACTGAACATGCTTGCCTCCAATTTAGACCGATCGCCTAGAAATAAACCCAAAAAAATCAACCTGCCAGACTGCGTACAAATCCCTGCATGAAAATTTCCAACGGTGCATCGCTACGCACCAGCCGGGCGCGCAATACCGCACCTTCCCAGCCGATCCAGAAAAAACTCGCCAAGGCCTCGCAATCCGCATCCGCCGCCAACTCGCCCGCGGCTTGCGCCGCTTGCAGACAGCGTGACAGACGCAACTCCCAACTGCGAAACACCGCCTCCAGCTGCTCGCGGTAACTGTCCGGCAACAGCGTCACTTCCTGCCCGAGATTGCCCACCAGGCAACCGCGACGAAATTCATGCCGGGCCATGCCGGCCTTGGCCTCGTCGACAAAACCGCGCAGGCGCCGCAAAGGCGCCAGGGACGCGTCCAGCAGCCAGCGGTCGAGCTTGCGGGCAAAATACCCGGCGTAACTCTCAAGCACTGCCTGGCCAAACGCTTCCTTGCTGTCGAAGTAATGGTAGAAGGAGCCCTTGGGCACCCCCACCCGCTTGAGCACGGTATCGATCCCCGTGGCCATGAAACCTCGCTCGGTGAGGATCTCGGTGCCGCAACGAATCAGCATCTCGCGGGTTTGCAGGTTCTCCCGGGGGATTTTCGGCGGACGGCCAGGCTTGCGCGGTGCGGGGTTTATCGGAGTCATGGGCACAATATAGACCGATCGGCTACAAAATACATACGACCAAAGAGGTAGTCCCGGCTCAATCGACGACGCCGATATACACCGCCACGCTGTCGGGCCCGGTATAGGCTTCGAAATCCGTGGCAAAACGACGCTGCCCGGGATGCTGCTCGAAGTAGGACCAGATCCGCCCCCAGGTGTCGATCACGGTTTGCGGCATGGCGCCACGGCCCTCGAAGACCAGGTAGGGACCCGCCTGTACCTGCAGCGTCTCATAGCCAGGCGCGGGCGCGCTGACCGCCACCGCAGCCGTCACATCGAAATAGCCGCTGGCATCGGACTCGTAACCGGAATAGACGCCATACACCAGCGAGTCGGGCTGCCGGGTACTGATGCGCTCGGCCAATCCCTCGGCGAAAAAGCTGCCCCACAGCCCGCCGATCCTTGCCGTCCGAGGTTGCTGTTCATCCAGATTGCGGGTGCGGACCTGCGGGCCGCAGACCTGGAAAGCGGCCACTTCCACGCGTTTCACGTCCATCTGATTTGTGCTCCTGAGCGGGTGTTTTGAAGTACGAAAACTTTAGGTGGATTTTCCGAGGCCGTCACCGGGGAGCACTTTTTTTGCGTGTGCAAATAAGACAGCGACTGGCCTTACGGTCCTCATTCCTGATACAAACCAGCCCTGTTCTCGTCGTTATCCTTTTATCTGCCCCGGAGAAAAGTCGTCATGAGCACCTGGCCCGACAACCGCATTCTTGACCTGTTCGGCATCGAACTCCCGATCATCCAGGGGCCACTGGCCGGGGCAACCACGTCCGCCATGATGATCGGCGTTGCCCGGGCCGGCGGCCTTGCTTCCCTGCCCTGCGCGATGCTGACCCCGGAGCAGATTCGTCAGGAGGTGCAGCTCTTTCGCAGCGCGACCCAGGCGCCATTGAACATCAACTTCTTCTGCCACCAACCGCCGGCCGCGGACCCGGAGCGGGAAAAACGCTGGAAAGAACGCCTGGCCCCCTACTACCGTGAACTGGGCGTGGATTTCAATGCACCAACGCCGGTGTCCAGCCGTGCCCCCTTCGATGAAACCAGTTGCCAACTGGTGGAAGAGCTGCGCCCGGAGATCGTCAGTTTCCACTTCGGCCTGCCGCCCGAAACCCTGCTCAACCGGGTGAAAGCCACCGGCGCGACCATCGTCGGTTGCGCCACCACTGTGGATGAGGCGCGCTGGCTGGAAGAGCGTGGCTGCCACGCGATCATCGCCATGGGCAACGAAGCCGGCGGCCATCGCGGTATCTTCCTGAGCAGCGACCTCAACACCCAGGTCGGCACCATCGCCCTGGTGCCACAGATCGCCGATGCGGTGGATGTGCCGGTGATTGCCGCCGGCGGTATCGGCGACGGCCGTGGCATCGCGGCGGCCTTTATGCTCGGGGCCTCGGCGGTACAGTTGGGGACCGCTTACCTGTTCACCCCGGAGGCCAAGGTCTCGGCGTCCCATCACCAGGCACTGCGCACGGCGAAGGAAAGCGAGACGGCGCTGACCAACCTGTTCACCGGCCGGCCGGCACGGGGCATCATGAACCGGGTGATGCGCGAGCTGGGGCCGATCAGCGACATGGCCCCGGCGTTTCCCCTGGCCGGCGGTGCGCTGCTGCCGCTGCGGGCCAAGGGCGAGGCGGACTTCAGCAATCTCTGGTCGGGCCAGGCATTGCGGCTGAGCGTGGAGCTGCCGGCCGAGGCGTTGACCCGGCAGCTGGCGGAACAGGCCCAGGCGATATTGACCAGACGCTGAGCAGGAGCCGGCCCCCTCGCCAGGGCCATCAAATCGCTATATATTTATTTATATAGCGATTTACCCTCTCAGCGCCGCACACTTCCTATAACAAGCGGCGCATTTGCCTGTCCCTTTCCTTTGAACGGAGCCGCTTCATGACCATTCGTGCCTCACGCTTTGCCCCGACTTGCCTGGCCACCCTCCTCGGCGTGCTCGCTTTCAGCTCGGCCCAGGCTGACGAAGTCCAGGTCGCCGTCGCGGCCAACTTCACCGCGCCGATCCAGGCCATCGCCGCCGACTTCGAAAAAGACACCGGCCACAAGCTGGTCGCGGCCTATGGGGCCACCGGCCAGTTCTACACCCAGATCAAGAACGGTGCACCGTTCGAAGTCTTCCTCGCCGCCGACGACAGCACCCCCGCCAAGCTGGAAACAGAAGGCGATATCGTTGCCGGCTCGCGCTTCACCTATGCCACCGGCACCCTGGCCCTGTGGTCGGCCAAGGACGGTTATGTCGATGCCAAGGGCCAGGTGCTCAAGGACAACCAGTACCAGCACCTGTCCATCGCCGACCCGAAAGCCGCGCCTTACGGCCTGGCCGCCACCCAGGTCCTGGCTAGACTCGGCCTGACCGACAAGGTCAAGAACAAGCTGGTCACCGGCCAGAACATCACCCAGGCCTACCAGTTCGTCTCCACCGGCAATGCGGAGTTGGGTTTTGTCGCCCTGTCGCAAATCTACAAGGACGGCAAGGTCACCAGCGGTTCGGCATGGATCGTTCCGGCCGACATGCATGAGGCGATCAAGCAGGACGCGGTGATCCTGACCAAGGGCAAGGACAACGCCGCCGCCAAGGCCCTGGTCGAATACCTGAAGGGCCCGAAAGCCGCCGCCATCATCAAGTCCTACGGTTACCAGCTCTAAATGCCGCTCACGAGTGCTGACTTCGCCGCCATCTGGCTGACCCTGAAACTGGCGTCCCTGGTCACGCTTATCCTGTTGCTGATCGGCACTCCGATTGCGCTCTGGCTGGCCCGCACCCGCTCCTGGCTGCGCGGACCGGTCGGCGCGGTGGTGGCGCTGCCGCTGGTGCTGCCGCCGACGGTAATCGGCTTCTACTTGCTGATCGCCTTCGGCCCCCACGGCTATATCGGCCAGTTCACCCAGTCCATCGGACTGGGCACCCTCACCTTCAGCTTCACCGGGTTGGTGATCGGCTCGGTGATCTACTCGATGCCCTTTGTGGTGCAACCACTGCAGAACGCGTTCAGTGCCATCGGCACGCGCCCGCTGGAGGTGGCGGCGACCTTGCGCGCCAACCCCTGGGACACTTTTTTCAGCGTGGTCCTGCCCCTGGCACGACCCGGTTTTATCACCGCCGCGATCCTCGGCTTTGCCCATACCGTCGGCGAGTTCGGCGTGGTGTTGATGATCGGCGGCAATATCCCGGAAAAGACCCGGGTGGTCTCGGTGCAGATCTACGACCATGTCGAGGCCATGGAATACCTCCAGGCCCACTGGCTGGCCGGCGCCATGCTGGTGTTTTCCTTTATCGTGTTGCTGGCGCTTTACTCGAGCCGCAAGACCAAAATGGGCTGGAGTTGAGCCATGGCTTCTTCGATACAGGTTCGCCTGCACCTGGATTATCCGGACTTTGCCCTGGACCTCGACCTGCAACTGCCCGGCCGTGGCGTCACCGCCCTGTACGGGCACTCGGGCTCGGGCAAGACCACCTGCCTGCGCTGCATCGCCGGCCTGGAAAAAGCCCCCGAGGCCTTTATCCGGATCAACGACCAGGTCTGGCAGGACAGCGCCCGTAAACTCTTCGTCCCGCCCCACAAGCGCGCCCTGGGCTATGTGTTCCAGGAGGCCAGCCTGTTTGCGCACCTGTCGGTGCGGGCCAACCTGGAGTTCGGCCTGCGCCGCATTCCCCGCGCACAACGCCGGGTCGACATGGCCCACGCCACCCACTTGCTGGGCATCGGGCATCTACTCGACCGCCACCCACAGCACCTGTCCGGCGGCGAGCGCCAGCGCATCGGCATCGCCCGGGCACTGCTCACCAGCCCGCAACTGCTGCTGATGGACGAACCGCTGGCGGCGCTCGACAGCCAGCGCAAGAACGAGATCCTGCCATACCTCGAACGTCTGCATGACGAACTGGATATCCCGGTGCTCTACGTCAGTCACTCCCAGGACGAAGTGGCGCGCCTGGCCGACCATATCGTCCTGCTCAGCGCGGGCAAGGCTCTGGCCAGCGGTCCCATCGGTGAAACCCTGGCCCGGCTCGACCTGCCCATGGCCCTGGGCGATGACGCCGGGGTGGTGATCGAGGGCACGGTCAGCGCCTATGACGACCAGTATCAACTGCTGACCCTGCAATTGCCCGGCAGCCTGCTGAACGTGCGAGTGGCCCACGCACCGCTGGCCACGGGCAAGCGCCTGCGCGTCAAGATCCAGGCCCGGGACGTCAGCCTCAGCCGGCAACCGGGCGAACACAGCAGCATCCTCAATCTGTTGCCGGTGACCCTCATCGGGGAAATCCCCGCCGACAACAACGCCCATGTGCTGATCCGCCTGGAGGCCGCGGGTACCCCGTTGCTGGCGCGGATCACCCGTTACTCCCGTGACCAGCTCAAGCTGGCTCCGGGACAGACCCTCTGGGCACAGATCAAGTCGGTGGCGGTGCTCGCCTGACGGCACTCGATTCCCGCAAGACCGTCGCCGCGTTCTACACTGCTGCTCACTCCCCGAGCGACGGAAGACCCGATGACGGCCAAACCAACAGCGACGCTTCTCGACACCCTTGAAGGCCAGCGCCTGGCCGGTGAGGATGCCACCCGCTGGCGCGAATGGGGGCCGTACCTGAGTGAACGGCAATGGGGCACGGTACGCGAGGACTACAGCACCGACGGCGATGCCTGGGCCTATTTTCCCCACGAGCACGCCCGTAGTCGGGCCTATCGCTGGGGCGAGGAAGGTCTTGCGGGGTTTTCCGACAAGTCCCAGCACTGGTGCCTCGGACTGGCCCTCTGGAACGAGCGCGACCCGATTCTCAAGGAGCGCCTGTTCGGCCTGAACAATGCCGAAGGCAACCACGGCGAAGACGTCAAGGAGCTGTACTTCTACCTCGACGGCGTGCCCAGCCATGCCTATATGCGCATGCTCTACAAATACCCGCAGGCGGCCTTCCCCTACAACGACCTGATCACCGAAAACGCCCGGCGCGGCCTGGCCGATGCCGAGTACGAGATCCTCGATACCGGGGTGTTCGAGGACAACCGCTATTTCGATATCACGGTCGAGTACGCCAAGCAGGGCCCGAACGATATCGTCATGCGGGTCAGTGTGCATAACCGCTTTCACCAACCTGCCCGCCTGCGCGTGCTGCCCCATCTCTGGGCGCGCAATGACTGGAGCTGGAGCGACCACGCCCGACGGCCGCGCCTGGTCCTGGAAGGTGACAAAATCAGCGCCCAGCACGCCGGCTGCGACCCCATGCAAGCCAGCGCCTGGGGCGATGACGGCTTTGAGTGGCTGTTCTGCGAAAACGAAACCAACACTCGGCGACTGTATGGCTCGCAAGACCGCGGACCGTTCAAGGATGGTATCAACGACCATGTGGTGAACGGTGCCGATAGCATTCGCCGGGATACCGGGACACGGGTGGCAGCGCACTTTTCCCTGGCGCTGCAAGGGGATGAAACCCGCACGGTCTACCTGCGTTTCGCGCCACCCGATGCCGCAAAAATCAATGCCCGCCACCTGTTCGAAAAGCGCCGCCAGGAAGCCGATGACTTCTATGCCGCCCTGCAGGACGGTCTCGAAGACGCCGACGCGCGCAATGTCCAGCGCCAGGCCCTGGCCGGCCTGCTGTGGTCCAAGCAGCTCTATTACTTCGATGTGAACCAGTGGCTCGACGGCGACCCGACCCAACCGCAACCGCCGGCCGAACGCCTGCATATCCGCAATACCCACTGGCGGCACCTGTCGAACTTCGACATCGTCTCCATGCCGGACAAATGGGAATACCCCTGGTACGCCTCCTGGGACCTGGGTTTCCAGGCGGTGGCCTTCGCCCTGATCGATCCGGGCTTCGCCAAGCACCAGTTGCTGCTTCTGGTCAAAGACCGCTTCATGCACCCCAACGGCCAGTTACCCGCCTATGAGTGGCGTTTCGACGACGCCAACCCACCGGTGCATGCCTGGGCGTCATGGCGGGTCTACCAACGGGAAAAACAGCTGACCGGCAGCGGTGACCTGGATTTCCTCGAGCGGATCTTCCACAAACTGCTGCTGAACTTCTCCTGGTGGGTCAACCGCAAGGATGCCGAAGGCCGCAACCTGTTCCAGGGCGGCTTCCTGGGCCTGGACAATATCGCCCTGTTCAACCGCTCCGACGACATCCCGCCCGGCTACACCCTCGACCAGGCCGACGGCACCGCCTGGGTCGCCGCCTATGCCCTGGACATGATGCGCATCGCCCTGGAACTGGCCAAGCGCAACCCGGTGTATGTCGATATCGCGGTGAAATTCTTCGAGCACTTCCTCTATATCGCCGGGGCGATCAATCGGGTCGACGACAGCGCCGAAGGCCTCTGGGACAACCAGGACGAATTTTTCTACGACGTGCTGCAACACCCGGACGGCCAAAGCGAACCGGTGCGCCTGCGCTCCATCGTCGGCTTGATGCCGCTGTTCGCCGTGCTGGTGCTGGAGCAGCGCGAACACGAAGGCCTGCCCGGCCTGCGCGAGCGGTTGCTGGGGTTCATGCACCATCGGCCCGACCTCGCGGCACTGGTCTCACGCTGGAACGAACCTGGCGACGGCAATCGCCTGCTGCTGGCCCTGCTGCGTGGCGAACGCACCAAGAACCTGCTCAAGCGCATGCTCGATGAAGCCGAGTTCCTCTCCGACTTCGGCATCCGCTCACTGTCCAAGGTGTTTGCCGAACAGCCGCTGGCGATGCAGCTCGACGGCAAGACCCTGAGCGCCCGCTACCAACCGGCGGAGTCCGACTCGCGCCTGTACGGCGGCAACTCCAACTGGCGCGGGCCGTTGTGGATGCCGGTCAACTACCTGCTGATCGAATCGCTGCGCGAATTCCACCGCTACTACGACGATCACTTTTCCGTGGAATACCCCAGCGGCTCGGGCTATCTGTCGTCCCTGGACGAAGTCGCCGACAGCCTGGGCCAACGCCTGACCTCACTGTTCCTGCTCGACGAGAACGGATGTCGCCCAGCCATGGCGGCCTACACGCAATTGCAGGCCGATCCGGCGAGTCGCGACCTGGTGCTGTTTCATGAATATTTCCATGGCGACAGCGGACGCGGCCTGGGGGCCTCCCATCAGACCGGCTGGAGCGCGTTGGTGGCCTTGCTGCTGCAACCGAGGCGCTGATCCGCGATAAAAAAGTCCGGTCATAAAATTAAGTGGATATGTACTCGAGCGCCACGGCGATACATATTCACCTCATTGAAACAAACAACTTCAGAACTCAATACCCGAAGACTATCTCCTTCACTTCAGCTTATATTCAGGTTACTCCAGCAAAACGCTGCATTTGATATTGACTTCAAGCACCCCGTTGAGTAAATTCCCCCTGCCTGCTGCTCAGGCCTTTTTTCAACTCACAAAAGAACCCAATGGACACAGTATCTAGACGCTGTCCGGTTCCCGCGAATGCGGCTCACCGGGCGCTTAACCCAGAAAATGACGGGACTCGACGTACAGGTCGGGTGAGCTGCGCCAGGGCTTGATGCTCTTTCCGTAACTCGCCTCTGCCGGCGCCAGTCCGGTCGCGAGGTGTGTTATGACTTTCAAAACCTACGTAATGCCAGGCGTTCGCGCCTTTGCTTCGAACATGCGCGTCAAATTGTCCCGTGAGCCGGTGAAGTCGGCCCGCGGCAACGCCCTGTTCGCCGCCCCCTCCTCCAAGGCTTCGGCACGCGCTTGCGTCTGCTGGCGTATCTGCCCGGCCACCGGCCAGCTGCAACAACGCTGGAATTTCGATGACAGCCAGGACCCGCAGAGTCCCGGGCTTGCGCAGCTGTTCCAGCGCGCCGGCCTGACCCTGAACCTGTATGTCGAGGCCCGCGCCGCTTAATTATCCGGCACTGACACTGACAACTACCGCCCCTGCACTTCCCACTTGGAAGTGCACGGCATAGTTATGCCTTTAATTATTAAAACTTGAGTATTTCATTATGGACGAAGCCAGTAGACGGTTCGCTGCTCGTCATTATTTGGTGAACGGGCAGCGAACGTTAAAACCTTATACACACTCTTACTCGAATCACTCGCATCCGCGTGACTCGGCCTGTATTCGTTCGCCTGTTGAATAGGTGAGTCGTCTATATGCCCGGTCACGAAGACGTGACAGAGGCATCGCTATGAACGCAGTCAAAGACCCTATCCGGCCCACCGGAAACCGTGCGACGCAAGACACCAAACTGTCGATGCGCGCCGCTCGCGAATCGCAACACACCCTGGCCACCACCCTGAGCAACGTCAACGCCAGCCGTGACGGCCTGACCGAACTGGATGCCGCCGGCCGCCTGCAACGCGAAGGCTTCAACGAAGTCGCCCACGACAAGCCGCCACACGTCCTGATCCAGTTCCTCCAGGCGCTGAACAACCCCTTCATCTACGTGCTGCTGATCCTGGCCGGCATCAGCTTCTTCACCGACTTCTGGCTGGCCGAGCGCGCCGGTGAAGAAGGCGACCTGACCAAGGTCATCATCATCATGACCATGGTGACCCTGAGCAGCACCCTGCGCTTCTGGCAGGAACACCGCTCGGCCAAGTCCGCCGAAGCCCTCAAGGCCATGGTCCGGACCACCGCCACGGTGCTGCGCCGCGAGCAGTTGGGCAACAAGCCAGTACTGCGCGAAGTGCCGATGCGCGAACTGGTGGCCGGCGATATCGTGCAGTTGTCGGCCGGCGACATGATTCCGGCGGATATCCGCCTGATCGAATCCCGCGACCTGTTTATCAGCCAGGCGGTGCTCACCGGTGAAGCCTTGCCGGTGGAGAAGTACGACACCCTCGGCGATGTCGCGGCCAAATCCGCCTCCACCGGCACCGACCAGAGCAATCTGCTGGACCTGCAGAACATCTGCTTCATGGGCACCAACGTGGTCAGCGGCACCGCCAAGGCCGTGGTGGTCGCCACCGGTGCGCGTACCTACTTCGGCTCGCTGGCCAAGGCGATTGTCGGCTCGCGGGTGCAGACCGCCTTCGATCGCGGGGTGAACAGCGTCAGCTGGCTGCTGATCCGCTTCATGCTGGTGATGGTGCCGATCGTGTTCCTGCTCAACGGCTTCTCCAAAGGCGACTGGAGCGATGCCCTGCTCTTCGCCCTGGCGGTCGCCGTCGGCCTGACCCCGGAAATGCTGCCGATGATCGTCAGCGCCAACCTCGCCAAGGGTGCCATGGCCATGGCCCGGCGCAAGGTGGTGGTCAAGCGCCTGAATGCCATCCAGAACTTCGGCTCCATGGACGTACTGTGCACCGACAAGACCGGCACCCTGACCCAGGACAAGATCATCCTCGAGCACCACGTCGACGCAGCCGGCCAGCGCGATGACGCGGTGCTGGGCCTGGCCTGGCTCAACAGCTACCACCAGAGCGGCATGAAGAACCTGATGGACCAGGCGGTGCTGCAATTCTCCCGGGAGAACCCCAACTTCCAGGAGCCGTTCGCCTACAGCAAGGTCGATGAACTGCCCTTCGACTTCGTCCGTCGGCGCCTGTCGATCATCGTCCAGGACAGCCGCAACGATCACCTGCTGGTGTGCAAGGGCGCGGTCGAGGAAATGCTCGCCATCTCCAGCCACGTCATGGAAGGCAACGAAGTCGTAACCCTGGACGAGCAGCGTCGCAAGACCCTGCTGGCCCTGGCCAACGATTACAACAAGGACGGCTTCCGCGTCCTGCTGCTGGCCACCCGCGACATTCCCAAACCGCAGACCAAGGGGCAATACAAGACAGCCGACGAGCGTGACCTGGTCATCCGCGGCTTCCTGACATTCCTCGATCCGCCGAAGGAAACCGCCGGGCCGGCGATTGCCGCCCTGCGTGAGATCGGCGTCACGGTCAAGGTGCTGACTGGCGACAACGCCGTGGTCACCTGCAAGATCTGCCGTGAAGTCGGCCTGGAGCCAGGCCTGCCGCTGCTGGGCCAGGACATCGAGCATATGGACGACGCGACCCTCAAGCTGCGGGTCGAGGAGCGCACGGTCTTTGCCAAGCTGACCCCGTTGCAGAAATCCCGGGTGCTCAAGGCCCTGCAATCCAACGGCCATACCGTCGGTTTCCTCGGCGACGGCATCAACGACGCCCCGGCCCTGCGGGATGCCGACGTCGGGATCTCGGTGGACAGCGGCACGGACATCGCCAAGGAATCGGCCGACATCATCCTGCTGGAAAAGAGCCTGATGGTGCTGGAAGAAGGCGTGCTCAAGGGCCGCGAAACCTTCGGCAATATCATGAAGTACCTGAACATGACCGCCAGCTCCAACTTCGGCAACGTGTTCTCGGTGCTGGTGGCCAGTGCGTTCATCCCGTTCCTGCCGATGCTGTCGATCCACCTGCTGCTGCAGAACCTGATCTACGACATCTCCCAGCTGGCCCTGCCGTGGGACAAGATGGACAAGGAATACCTGCGCAAGCCACGCAAGTGGGACGCGAAGAACATCGGGCGTTTCATGCTGTGGATCGGGCCGACCTCGTCGATCTTCGACATGACCACCTTTGCCCTGATGTGGTACGTGTTCGCCGCCAACAGCGTGGAAGCCCAGGCATTGTTCCAGTCCGGCTGGTTTATCGAAGGCCTGCTGTCGCAGACCTTGGTGGTGCACATGCTGCGGACCCAGAAGATCCCGTTCTTCCAGAGCACTGCGTCACTGCCGATCATCGTCATGACCTGTCTGGCGGTGTCCATCGGCATCTACCTGCCGTTCTCGCAACTGGGCACGCTGGTGGGCCTGGTGCCGTTGCCGATGGCGTACTTCCCATGGCTGGTGGGCACCCTGCTGGCCTACTGCGTGGTGGCCCAGAGCATGAAGATGTTCTATATCCGCCGCTTCAAGCAGTGGTTCTGATGCGGTTCGTCAGATAACACCGAACCTTGTAGGAGCAGGGCTTGTCCGCGAAGGGGACCTCGAGACCGCTAAAAGCTTCGCGGGCAAGCCCTGCTCCTACAGGTGCGTGGTGTTCATACGATTGTATTCGCGCATTGGCACCTATAACCCGGCCATCCCCCGGAGCCCACCATGGAACCACTCAGCCAGTTCCTCGCCGTTCTCGACTACAGCTATCGGGCGCTGTCGGTCCTGTTCCTGACCAAAGCGGCAAAAGTGGTCAGGCGGGTCACCGTGAAGCTCTATGTTCGCGGGACGCTGACCGCTATCGAAATGCGCTACCTGCTGGCGTTCTCCAGCACCATCAGTCGTGTCTCGGTGAGGTTGCTGCGCCCACCCAGAAAGTAAAAAACCAGTACGTGGAGAATCCTCATGTCTGGAACCGCTCTGTTGATCCACCTCGCCGGCGCCATCGCCTTGTTGCTCTGGGGCACCCATATGATTTCAACCGCCCTGCTGCGTGGCTTCGGCACCCAGCTGCGCAATGGCCTGGGCCGCAATCTCGATAAACGCTGGAAGGCCCTGCTCTGTGGCATCGGCATCACCACCGTGCTGCAAAGCAGTACCGCGGTAAGCCTGATGGCCAGCTCTTTCACCGCCGCCGGCACCCTCAGTCTCGCTCCGGCGCTGGCGGTGATGTTGGGGGCCAATATCGGCTCGACCCTGGTTGTGCAACTCCTCAGCTTCGACACCTCGATCGCCATCCCCCTGGTACTGCTGGCGGGCTTCGTGGTGTTCCGCCTGCGCGACGACTCGCGTTATGAAAGCGTCGGCTGCGCCCTGATCGGCCTCGGCCTGATGCTGCTCGCCCTGAGCCTGCTGAGTGCCGCCCTCGGGCAGATGGAAAGCACGCCGTTGTTCCATGTGGTCATGCAAGGCCTTGACGGCGACCTGTTGATCGCCTTGCTGGTGGCGCTGCTGCTGACCTGGATGTGCCATTCCAGTGTCGCGGTGATCCTGTTGATCGCCTCCCTGGCCAGCACCGGGCTGATGTCGCCGGTGACCACTCTAGCCCTGGTGCTCGGGGTTAATATCGGCGGCGCCTTGCCGTCGGTGATGAACGCTGGCACTCCGGTCGCTCGACGCCTGCCCCTGGGCAATCTGCTGGTAAGGCTGTTCGGCGCACTGTTGGTGCTGCCGTTCGCCTCGCTGCTGGGCAAGAGCCTGGCCGCTACCGCCATCGCCCCCGCGCACTTGGTGGTCTACCTGCATATCGCCTTCAACCTGCTTCTGGGCCTGGGCTTTATCGGTTTGGTGGATTGGCTTGCCAAGGGCCTGACCCGACTGCTGCCGACACCGGAGCAGGCCGCCGACCCGGGCATGCCGCAGTACCTCGACGAAGCCGGCCTGGAAGTGGCCAATATCGGTCTCTCGAACGCCGTGCGCGAAGCCCTGCGCATCGCCGACATGCTCTCGGTGATGCTCGATCGGGTACTGCAACTGTTCCAGAAACCCGGCGAGGTGTCGGCCGAGGCTATCCGCCAGCTCGACCAGTCCCTGGACCTGCTCAGCGCGGCGATCCGCGCCTACCTCGCGGATATCGGCCAGGACGGCCTGAGCGACGAGGATGCCGACCGCGCCCAGGAAATCCTGATGTTCGTGATCAACCTGGAGCATGCCGGCGACATTCTCTCGACCAACCTCGCCCAATTGGCGGCGCGCCGTCGGCGCCGTGGCGAACGCTTCTCGGAGTTCGAACTGGGGCACATCTATCCGTTGCACGAAGAGCTGCGCGAAAGCCTGAGCCTGGCGGTCACCGTGTTCCTGCGCGAAGACGTCGTCACGGCCCATCGGCTGGTGGAGCGCAAGGAGGTGATTCGCCGCCTGGAAGCCGGCGCCAGCCGCGAACACTTTCGTAAACTCAGTGCCGACAAGAGCACCTGGGCCGAATCGGGGGATATTTTCCAGCGGGTGCTGCGCGATTACCGCCGCGTGCACCACCACATCGCGGCACTCGCCTATCCAGTGCTCGAACGCTCGGGAGAACGCGTCCTGGAAACTCAGTCCCCGGGCGCGAACGAGCCCGCACCCGGGCCTGTACACGCCCTTGAACTCAACGACGAGCCCCGGCTCGACAAGGATAACTACCCATGCGCGTCCTGATCTGCGCCGGGCGCTATTACCTGAACGCGGCGATGTGCCGCAAGGTGCTGGAGGCTTATCACCAGACCCGCAAGATCAGTGTCCTGATTCATGGCGGCAACCAGTTCCTGGGCAGTGAGATCGAGGATTGGGCCCGGGAAAACGGTACGCACCTGGTGCGCTATCCGTCCAATTGGCAGCTCTATGGCAAGCAGGCCGAACGCCGGCGCAACCAGTTCATGCTGATGGACAGCGAACCGCAGCTGGTGATTGCCTTTCCCGGCGGCCACGACACTGAAGAGCTGGTGGCCCAGGCCAGGGCCATGGAGATCGATGTCCTGTCCCTGGAGGACTGAGCGTCTGTTCACCCCTTATCAAGCAACACCCTGCCCGGCCTTTTACCTAGGTAGAGGTCAGGCCATTGCCTGCACGCGGTCACTGACCGCCCACCCCGAAGGAGCATCAAGCATGAATGAAGAACCCGGTTGTAACGCGTACCACCACGACCTCCATACCCCTTTGCCCGTTTCACGACGACGCGCATCCGACGCGCGCGCCCGTGAGCATCTGATCACCGAGGCCTGCCATGAAAAAATCCACTTCTCGCCACACCAAGCGAACGACCACCGCCCGGCCGACGCCGACGGTTTCCAGCTCCCTGCTTAAACACCTGCCCCCGGCCCAGCGCCGCGCCCTGCAACGCACGGTGGTGCTTGTCGGTGCCACCTTCGGCACCTTCCTGCTGCTTTCGCTCTACTCCAAGGCCCACGCGGCCGGCGGCTCGTACGTCGTCGATGATGGCGGGATCAACGACCCCGGCCAATGCAATATCGACACCTGGTACAAGAGTGGCCGGCACAACGCCGCCAGCGGCGAAACCGTGCTTTCGGCGGACTGCACACCGACCAGTCTGCCCGCCGTGCAACTGGGTGCCGACATCAACCGCAGTCGTGACGACGGCGAGCACACCACGATGCTGAGTCCGCACCTGAAGGCCTCGATTTTCACTCGGGAAGATCTGGGGCTCGAAGCCGCGGTAGTGGCCCAGGCCCACGTTGCCACGGATCGCCGGCATGCCTTCGACGGCGCCGACCTCGCAGTGCCGCTGACCTACACGCCTTTCACACCCTTGCGCCTGACCGTCAGTGCCGGCTGGTATCACGCCCATAACGACGGCGCGCCCAGCGAGGGCCGGACCTGGGGCGGTGGTGTGGAATACGATGTGCTGAAGTCGCTGACCCTGGTGGCCGAACGTTTCGGCCAACAAAATGGCGACCAGGGCTGGCAGGCCGGACCGCGCCTGCATATTGGCAAAAATCTCGACATCGACCTGGTGGCCGGTCAGCACCTGTCGGGCGATCGCGATCGTTGGTTCACCACCGGCGCGACGGTGCGCTTCTAAGCCACCGGCAACGAACCTGGCGCTTGCACGCCAGGTTCATCAGTCTTACTGCCCAGGCACCTCATCCAGCAGCAGGACCTGGCGCTCACTCAACAAATCACCGATCGCCGCGGCCATCGCCTTGTAGTGCGCGGTGCCGCGGTGGTGTTCGATGGCGGCCTGATCGATCCAGCGCTCGACGAAGATGAAACGCTCGGGGTCGGCCTGATCGACATGCAGGATATATTCACGGCAACCAGGTTCGGCGCGGGACGGGACCACGCAAGCCCTGAGATGGGATTCCAGCTCTGCTGCCTTGCCCGGTTTGGCATGAAGACTGGCAACGACACGAATTTCATGGTTCATGGAATTTCCTGGAAAAGGGAGATGAAGTCGTCAGCGATCATGAGCCCTTGCTCCGACGCCTTCAAGTCAAAGGAGTGCATTCGCCACAGGCGCGATATTGATTGGGACCGGGTTTTCAACGGCAGACGAACAACACAGCCCGGCTTTGCACCGGGCTGTGTATCTCAAGGTTTGAGCGGCAGTTCTTCATCAAGCTCAGAAAGGCTTTTGCCATCGTCGGGGTGTTTCCAGGTTTGCGGCACCTGGTGATCGTCTTCGTTGCCGGGGGTCTCACTGAGCGGTTCTTGATCCTCATCCGGGATCGGCACCTTGCGCCAGGGCATGGCCTGGACACCCGGGTACGCAAACGCCGTGAACGGGGAAGCAGGTTGAGTATCCATACGCACCTCGCATCAGCAGCCCGGACCATCCGGGCTGTCAGTTTCAGTGTAGGCCTAGCCTGCCGCCCCCTCCACCTTGTGGCCGTCGACTGCGACTATTTGGCCTCCAGCGCGTGTTTCGCCGCCTGCTCGATCAGCGCCGCCACTTCCTTGGGGTGGGACTCGTAGACCGCATGGCTGGCGCCGGCGATTTCAATGGTGTGGCTGTTGGCGCGCTTGGCGTACATGCGCTCCAGGTCCGGGTTGATGATGCGGTCGGACTTAGCCACGGCGTACCAACTCGGCTTGGTTTTCCAGGCGGCCGAGGTGGCGGCGGTGGTAAACAGCGAGGCGGAAGTCAGGGACTGGGCATTGGCTTCGAATTCAGCCTGGGCCTTGGGCAGGTCGCCAGCGAAATCAGCAGGATAGAACGCCGGATCCAGGTAGAGGAACCCATCCGGGGTTTTCTTCACGGCCTTGGTCGCGTTCGGATAAAGCTTGCCGTTGGCGGCTTCGGTTTCACCGATATCCAGGGCATGGGCGGCGATATAGACCAGACCCACCACATGGTCATCGGTACCGGCATCGGAAATCACCGCGCCGCCGTAGCTGTGGCCGACGAGAATGGTCGGGCCGTCCTGCATCGCCAGGATCCGCTTGACCGCCGTCACGTCATCGCTGAAAGCGGTCAGCGGATGCTGCGCCACCGAGACGTGGTAACCGTCCTTGACCAGGATGTCGTAGACCGGCTTCCAGCCCGCGCCATTCACAAAGGCGCCGTGGACCAGAACGATATTGTGCACGGGGGCCGCTGCCGGAGCCGGGGCCGCCGTTGCGCTGCCGGCCATCGCCAGGGTCATGCAGGCCAGGGAAACGGCCGCCAACAGGGAAGGTACTTTCGCAAATTTCATGGGAATTCGTCTCGCTCGGGATTCGGGTGATCGCCCGGCCTTGTCGGCCATTGCGCCAGTACAAAGTGGCTTGCCCTAGTCCGACGCGCACCACGTCGAGTTATTCCACGACCCGCTGAAAAATATTCGAAAAGCCCGTACCGGCATGCTGCTTACACGCCGTCGGACAGCGGCCGTCACCAGGGTGAGGTCAGAGAAAATGGCAGGCGCAGGGGCTCGATGGGACCGTCACGCATACCGCACATCTCGTCATGGACGACGTGTTGCACCAGCACACAGGGTAGCGACGGCAACTCGCGCAACAACTCACGCACATGACTCGTGGAACGCAGCCGCAGCACTTCACCGCGCGCGTCCAGCAAGGTACGCATGCCCTGCTCCAGTCGAGCTCGCAGCAGGTAGAAGCCGCCCTCCAGCGATAGCAGCTCCAATTCCTGGACACGCCCTTCGGCGGCCCATTCGCTCAAAGTCTGAAGGTTCATTGCGACACCACCGGCTGCCGGCGGAAAAACAGGGTCACCTGACCCAGTTCGACGCCGAGCTTGCTCATGCTCGAACGATTGATCAAGGTGTCCTCATCCATCAGGTACATCCAGTCGTCGAGGCTCACCTCCCAGGTCGAACCGTCCACCGGCAGGTTCATCTGATAGCGCCAGCGCAGGGCATTGCCCGCTACTTCACCGCGCGCCTCGCCGACCACATCGGCGGCACGGCCGGTCCAGTGCCCGGTGGCCCCTGGGGTCAGGGTCCAGATCCGCTGCTGGCGGCTGCCGTCGCTATAGAGGAAATGTTCGTCGAGAATCAGCTGCTCACCTTCGCGACGACTGGCGATCTGCACATGGAATCTCTTGACCACCTCCCCCGAACGTTTCTGGAAGATCCCCCAGGCCTCCACCGGTTGCGAAAAGAAGCGCACCAGATCGAGCGAGGGACGTTCGGCGGCGTAGTGATCGACTTCGACGTTGCCGCAACTGCCCAGCAAGAAGCAACAAAGCGCCATCAGCAGGATTCGCATGCTCCAACACCTCGTAGACTCCGAAAAACTTCAGGAGAACACTCGAAATACTATACAGAAAATAATATTTGTAAAGGTTTTGCCCGGCCTGTATCAATTCGGCTCCTGTCGAGATATTTGCGAGTCAGAGTGGTAGGCAGAGCGACAGAAAAATCTTGCATCACAGCCGAAAACAACCTGTAGAGCGTGATTTTTCGGGCAGGACGACTCAAATGCAACACTGTGCATCGGCTCGATGCCGAGCCCAAGAGAACAGCGCTTACCTCCCCGGCATAAGCGATCAAAAAACGATAACCGCCAAAAACCGACACAGAATGAACAACTTATTCAATAAATTCCTATACAAAAACTCACAGCCGTACAGATACGTCCACCCACACCGAGATGAAATCAAAGCGCCATCATCCGCTCGCCTTGAACAGGACGGAAAAGGACTATGCTCTGGGAACCCGAAAATATTTCAGGCATTAGCACGAGTGAATCGCTATGAACACGACCCATGGTTCATCCGCAAGCTGTCTTGCTTGTAAAGAGGGCACCGCTCTCGAGTTCGATTTCAGCATGGCATTCCAGCCAATCGTGGACGTCCGCACACACCAGGTATTTGCCTACGAAGCCTTGGTCCGCGGACTTGATGGAAGTGGCGCCCAAAGTATTTTGAGCCAGGTTTCTGAAAGCAATCGTTATGCATTCGACCAGGCCTGTCGGGTAAAAGCAGTCGAATTGGCCGCTCGACTCGTAATACCTTGCTATCTCAGTATCAACTTCCTACCCAATGCGGTGTACCAGCCGGCGGCCTGCATCCGTGCCACGCTGGAAGCGGCAAGGCGCTTCAACTTCCCGACGAGTCGAATTATCTTCGAAGTCACCGAAAACGAGTACCTGGTTGATAAGCAGCATATCAAGCAAATTATGCTGGAATATAGAAAACAAGGCTTCAAGACCGCCATCGATGACTTTGGTGCAGGTTATTCCGGGCTCTGTTTTCTCGCCGAGTTTCAACCCGACATCATCAAGCTCGACATGGAGCTCATCCGAAATATCCATGATGACCGAGTCAGGCTGATCATCGTCGAAAGCGTGCTGAGCATGTGTCGATCTCTCGACATGCAGGTGATTGCCGAGGGCGTCGAAAGCAAAGAAGAATATCTCCAGCTCCGCCGCCTTGGCGTCGAACTCTTCCAGGGCTACCTGTTCGCCCGCCCCCAGTTCGAGGCACTGCCTGGCATCACATGGCCAACCGAACCTGCAGGCAACGGCCAGGACGCTTGAACAAGCCGTCGACCCGCTCCGCGCACCGGTAAAAACAAAAGAAAAGCCCGTGCTAGCATGCTGCCTTTGCCCTGCGACAAGGGCTGACAGTGGAGAACGGAGATGGTTGAAGGTCAGCGATTCGCGGCGTTTCTATTCGATATGGACGGAACCCTGCTCAATTCCATCGCCAGCGCCGAGCGCGTCTGGGCCCAATGGGCAGTGCGCCACGGCCTTGATGTAGAAGCCTTTCTGCAGACCATTCACGGTGTGCGCAGTATCGAGACCGTACGCCGCCAGAACCTCCCGGGCATCGATCCCGAGCGTGAAGCTGCAGTAATCACACAGGCCGAAATCGACGACGTCGAAGGCGTGATCGCCATCGAGGGCGCAAAAGCCTTTCTCGCCAGCCTGCCACCGGAGCGCTGGGCCATTGTCACTTCGGCACCGCGCGCCCTGGCCGAACGCCGGATGGCCGCTGCCGGCCTGGACTTTCCCCCCCTGGTGATCACTGCCGAAGATATCGCCCACGGCAAGCCTGCGCCCGACTGCTACCTGCTGGCAGCACAGCGCCTGGGCGTTCGCCCACAAGATTGCCTGGTGTTTGAAGATGCCCCGGCGGGTATTACCGCTGGAGAAGCGGCTGAGGCGCGGGTGGTGGTGATCAGTGCCACCCACGCCCACCCGATGGAAACCCCGCACCGGGTGCTGGCCGATTACCAGCAGGTCGCCGTCGATATCAACGATCTGGGCCTGGCGCTGGTCCAGGCCTGATCGAATCCGTCAGGCGTACTGTACGCCCAGCGACGCCAGGGCCTTCCAGTAATCCGGGTAGGTCTTGGCCACGCAATCGGGGTCCTGGATACGGATACCGGCGACTTTCAGGCCGGCCAGGGCGAAACACATGGCGATGCGATGGTCGGAGTGGGTGTCGATCAGGGCATCGCAGGTGGTGCCGGCCAGGGCCGGATCGGCGGCGACCAGCAGGTCGTCACCTTCCACGCTCGCCAGGCCCGGGCGAATGCCGTTGAGACCATCGAACAGCGCCTGGACCCGGTCGCATTCCTTGACCCGCAGGTTCGCCAGCTCGACAAAGCGCACCGGGGTTTTATTGAACGCCGCCAGTACCGCCAGGGTCGGGATCGCGTCCTGCATCTGGGAACCGTTGATCACGGCAGGCATGTGCGGGAACTGCTGGATCACCTCCAGCGCCTTGGCGTCCGGCTGGGTGAAGTCTTCGCCGGCCACGCCCAGGTCGATATGACCGTCGGTCAGGGCTTGCGCCGCCCACAGGTAGGTGGCCGCCGAAGCGTCCGGCTCGATCCGGTAGTCACAGGCCTGGTAGCCGGTGGCGGCAACGCGCCAGAGAGTCTCGTCCAGCACTTCGACCTGGGCACCGAAGGCCTGCATGCAGGCGATGGTCAGGTCGACGTAACCACGGGCACCGATGTCCTTACCGGTCAGTGCCACTTCGATCGGGGCCTCGCCACAGGCCGCCAGCATCAGCAAGGCCGATACGTACTGGCTGGACAAGCCGCCATCGATCTCGAAACGCTTGGCCTGCACGCCGCCACGACCGTTCACGATCACCGGCGGGCAACCGGTCTCGCTGGCTACGTCCAGGCCGCCGCGCTGCAGGGCCTCGAGCAACGGGCCGATCGGGCGCTTGCGCATATAGTGATCGCCATCCAACACCACTCGGCCATTCACCGTAGCCACTGCCGCAGTCAGGAAGCGCACCGCGGTCCCGGCATTACCGAGAAACAGGGGTTGCTCCGGCACGTGCAGCTTGCCGTTGCCGGTGACCACGAAGGTGGTCTCGTCCGGCTCGTCGATCTGCACGCCCATCTGCCGCAGGGCGGTGGACATATGGCGGGTGTCATCGCTTTTCAACGCACCGGACAGGCGGCTGGTGCCCTTGGCCAGGGCGGCGAGCAACAGGGCCCGGTTAGTGATCGACTTCGAACCGGGCGGCGTCACCTTTCCGTTCAGGGACGCGTTCGGCGGGATCACGGTGAGGGTTTGCTGCACAGCCATTCATCAACTCTCCAGGCTCGAAAGATAAGCGCACAAGCTCGTGCACCTCGACAGTCCGCCATGATGCCATTAATGCGCCCGCTGGATCATCCGTTTCCGTCGTCGGCGGCAATGGCTTTCAGGTAGTTGTAAACCGTCGCCCGGGAAATCTCGAAGTATTCGGCGAAATAATCGACGAAATTGCGGATATCCAACAGCCCGCCGGCCTTGGCCTCGATCAGCGCCAGGCGGATTTCGGCGCGGCCGAAATCGCTTCGACGCACGCATTGGCCGGCCGAGATGGCTTCGACGATATCGTTGAGCTTTTCCCGCCAGTCGGCATTGAACAAGGCTTGTGGACGTGGTTGTGGCTTGAGGCCGGCGGCAAATCCGCTGAGCAGCTTCTGCACCTGGGACAGGGCCGTGACATCGAAATTCAGGCACAGCAGGGCGACGATCTCGCCGCTGTCGGCGCGCGCGGCGATGCTGATGGAACGCAACTGGCGATTGTTGGCGCCGTTCTTTTCGTAGGGACCGATAACGTCCGCGCCCTGCTCCAGTTCAGCAAGATCGTCGAGCAACGAGGGATCGCCGACCTTGCGCCGGGAGAAACCGTTGGCGATGTGGGTGATCCGTCCGTTGCGGACATCGTGGACCACCGCTTCAAGGTCGGGAAACAGCAGCGCCGCGAAACCATCGGCGGCGGCGTTCATAAAGGCGATATCGACCATAGGGGAGCCGGGCCATTGAAAATAAGCGGGAATTGTACGCAATGCCCCCTGCGGGAGCGAGCTTGGTGGCGAGGCCCCCGGCGCCTAACGCTCCGCGTTGCGCAGCGACTCGATCGCCAGGCTGGCAATGGCAATGTCATGGGCCGCCAGTCCCGTCAGGTCGGCCACGGTCACATCGTCATCGCTGAAGCGCCCCGGGACCTTGCCCGCCAGCACCTGACCCAGCGAAACATCGGCTCCGGCCTCCACCAACCCCGCCGCCAAGGCATGGGCCAACTCACCCCGCTCGGCGCACTGATGCCGATCATCGGTCATGATCACCCGGGCCCGGGCCAGGATCGCCGGGTCCAGCTCCTGTTTGCCGAGGCTGTCGGCTCCCAGTGCGACAATATGGGTACCGGGCCGTACCGCCGAAGCCGGGACCAGCGCCTCGGTTGAAGGCGTGCAGGTCATCACCACGTTGCAACGCTCGAACAACAGCTCAACGCTCGGCAACGCCTGGGCGATCAGGCCCTGATGGCTGAGACTGGCCGCCAACCGCGCGGCTTTGTCCGGGCTGCGGCCCCAGATAAACACCCGGTCGATCCCCAGCATCTCGGCGGTCCAGCGCGCCTGGTGCTCGGCCTGATGGCCGCTGCCGACAATGCCCAGCGCCGTGACCCGCGACGGCGCACCGGCCTTGGCCGCCAATGCACCGGCGGCGGCAGTCCGCCAACTGGTCAACCAGCCTTCATCATTGAGCACGGCCAGGGTCGCCCCGGTCCGCGCATCGAAGACCAGCATCAGGCCGTTATTGGTCTCAAGGCCCTTGGCGGCGTTCCCATAGAACCCCATCGCCACCTTGACCACAAACACCTCGCCACCACGGAAATGGCCAAACTTG
Organism: Pseudomonas sp. MWU12-2037; assembly: GCF_023242345.1. Lineage (NCBI taxonomy): Bacteria > Pseudomonadati > Pseudomonadota > Gammaproteobacteria > Pseudomonadales > Pseudomonadaceae > Pseudomonas > Pseudomonas sp. MWU12-2037. The sequence goes on from NZ_JALLIZ010000006.1 coordinate 229,243, forward strand.
ATATGACAGTCCCCCGGCGGATCCTGGAACAGCAACTCACCGCCACGGGGCGCGACGACTTCACCCTCGGCATGGCGGATAAAGGCCTCACGCACCACCCGCAACATGTCCTTGCGCAGCAGCACGTCGCGCAACTCCCCCAGGCCATGGACCGGCAACGCTATCGGGCTCATGGACGGCGACCGCGCAGGTAGTTGGCAAACACCTCCAGCCCCTCCTCCATATGGGCCCGGCCATAACCGATACGAAAGCGATCCTGGGGCACCGGCCCCAGCGCCGACTCGTAGATGCTCGACGGCAACAGCAGCACGCCAGTGCGCTCCACCAGGTCGGTGGCGAAACGCTCGACCCCTTCGGCCCCGAGGTAACGCGGGTAGGCAATGCAGCCGCCATCAGGGCGATACCACTCGAACAACTCTTCAAACTCGCGGAAGAATCCATCCAGCAGCGTGAGGTTGTGGCGCATCAACTGGTGGATCCGCGCCAGGATCGGCTCGCGAGCCTTGAGCGCGATCCGTGCCAGCACTTCACTCGGGCCGGCGTTACAGATCGACAGGTAATGCTTCATGCGCTCCATGCGCGACAGCAACCCACGGTCCTGGCAGGCGATCCAGCCGATGCGCAGCCCCGGCAAGCCATAGGGCTTGGACATCACCGCCAGGGACAGGCCACGTTCGTAGACATCGGCCACCGCCGGCAACTGCCCGCCCTCACCCAGGCCCAGCAAGCGATAGGCCTCGTCGCTGAACAGGTAGATACCGTGCTGGCGGCACAGGTCGACCAGGGCGTCGAAACGCTCGCGCTCAAGGATCTTGCCGGTGGGGTTATGGGGAAAGTTGATGGAGATCAGCCGGGTGTTGGGGCGGATCGCCGCCGCCACCGCGTCGATATCCAGCGTCCAGCCCTGTTCCGGGTCCAGGGCCACGCCCGTGACCTCGCAGAGACTCAAGGGGATGGTTTCCGAGGACTGGTAGTTGGGCGTTACCACAATGGCGTGGTCGCCTTTATCCAGCAGCGCATGCATGGCCACATAGAGCCCTTCCTCGGCCCCGGCGAAGCAGAGCAGATCGGCCGGAGCCAGACGCTCGTAGGTTGAAGCGATCACCTCCAGCAACTCGGGCGCGCCAAATGTCTGGGTGTAGCCCAGGGACAAGGTCTCGAAGGCTTCGCGGTCCGACGCATCGGCCAACGCCAGCAACGCCTTGATGGTCAGGCTTTGCGCATCGGATGCGGTCATATGGTAGCGCGCGGAAAACTCCCACTTGGAAAAGTAGGTTTCCAGGCGGAAATCCGGAAGTGTGGCCATATGATTTTTCCCCAGGTCGATTCAAGTCACGGCCCTTGCGTCAGGACATCAGGCCTTGGAACGAGAATACCCAGAACAATACACATTGTCTAATTTTTACAATTTATACAAAAAACATCCTCAAGCCATCACGCTCTTGTGTTCGGACCCACTCAATCTGAGAGGCAGAATCACCAGGGGAATGCCATCCAGATGAAGTCGGCGCTGCAGCAGCAAGGGCGTCTGATTGTGCAACCACTCGCTGAAACCCCAGCTGTCCTGCAGGATCAGCTTGTTGCTGAAACAGACGCAGCCCGGGTAATGCCGGGTCGCCTCACCGAGCAGCTTCTGCAACTCGGCGACCGGGTCGGTGCCGTAGCCGATTCGCCGTGTCGCGCTGATACCGGCCTGGGCACAGAAGGCCTCCAACTGATCCATGGACTCGTCGAGCCGGGTCTTGCGCCGTTGCACACCGTCGATCCGCCCCCACACATGCCCCTCCACCTTGACGATGCCGACAAACACCACATTGGCGAAACGGTTCGGGAACAGACGCTGCACCCAAAGCAAGGTATGGATCGCCGCGCCCCAATGTTCGGTGGCCAGGATCACCGCCGTCGGCGCGTCTGGCGTGGGCTCGATGCGGGTGACGGTTGCCAGCACCTGCGCCGACAGGGTGAACTCGGTATCCATCTGCAGGCGCAGGGTTTCCACCTTGGCGTAGTGGTGCCGGACCAGGGCACAGCCGCCGATCACCAGCAGGGTCAGGCAAAGGGTCGCCCAACCGCCTTCGAAGAACTTTTCCGTCAGGGTCACCAGCAGGATGCCCGAGGCCACGCAAAAGCCCGTGACCGACACCAGCATCCGCCCGAGCCAAGGCCCTTCGCGGCGATGCTGCCACCAGTGGCGGCACAGCCCGGCTTTGGCCAGGGCCAGACTGAGAAACACATTGATGCTATAGAGCACCACCAGCAGCCCCAGCGATCCCCTTGATAACAGCAGGATCAGCAGCGCGCAGGCCCCCACGAAAACCACCCCATTCTGCTTGACCAGGCGGTTCGACAGGTTGCAGAAACGGTGCGGCAGCCAGGAGTCGGCGGCCATGCGGCCGAGCAGCGAGGGGGCGAAGATCAGGATCGAATTGGCCGCCACGAAGACAATCGCACCTTCCAGTGCCAGGGTCAGCAGGAGCAGCCCATGACTGGCACCCGGTGCAATCCCGAGTTGCTCGATAACGGCCTTGAACACCACTGCGTTCAGGGTCTGCCCATAGGTCGGTTGCGCCCCCCAGAGGCTGTACAGAAGAATCATGCCGCCGGCCATGAACGCCAGGGAAAAGCCCACCGAGAGCAAGGCGGTGCGACCGGTCTTGATCCGGGGCTCGGCCAGCAGGTTGACGTTGTTGGCAATCGCTTCGGACCCCGCGTAGGTACTGCCCCCCAGGGAATAAGCCCGCAGGAACAGCGCCACCAGCAAGGGCCAGCCGATATCCCCGGACAAGGCCACGGTATCAGCGGAGCTGCGCACCAGCGTGCCCGTCAGGTCACCGGCTTTCGAGGCAACGCCATAGACGATCAGCCCCACATGCACCAGCACAAACCCCAGCGTCAGGGGCAGCAGCAAGCGGATCGAGTCGGCGATGCCGCGCAGATTCAACAGGATCAGCAGCAGCACCAGACCGACCTCCACCACCAGCTTGTGGCTCTGCCACTCAACCGGCAACAGGCTGAACAACGCATCGGTGCCACTGGCCAGGCAAACCGCAATGGTCAGCACATAGTCGACCAGCAAGGCGCAACCGGCCACCAGGCCGAGCCTGGGGCCCAGCAGTTTCGAGACGATCTTGTAGTTGCCGCCGCCCGAAGGAAACAGCTCGACCACCTGACGATAGGCCAGCGACAGGACCCAGACGGTCAGCAGCGTCGCCAGGGCCAGGAACACCCCCAGCTCGGGATGGGCCCCCAGCGCCAGATAAGCTCTTTCCGGGCCATAACTGACCGAAGCCAAACCGCTGGCTCCCAGGCCCGCCCAGGCCAGCAGACCGACCAGCAGCGTATGGGCGCGTGTATCGGGGGCCAATGGATCGCGCGCGGGCCCGATAATCCCCTGTGCCAGCCGTTCCAGTTTGAGCATGAGCGCCGCCTTGAATGCGTTGTTAATAGCCTTGATGTCAGTTAGGACCCCAGGTATCAATTCGCCAAGTTTCTTTACGGAAAATTGATAGCGCCAACGCCTAAAAAGACACAGGCCTTATCAGACCCGGATAATCCGATACTTATACTGAAACTGTACCCACCGAGATCGGCCAGACCGATTGAAAGTGCCCACTAACGCTACAGGTATCGAGGACTAACATCATGTTACTCAGCGCACTCCTGTTTGCAGCGATCATCGGCTTTTATCTGTTATGCGGGCTGGTCGTCTACTTTGCCGACAACGTCATCACGCCCTCGAAAGCCCCGGATATCAAGCCCGTGCTGCCGAACCGGCACAGCCGCAACTGATCCTGGAAACGGCTCGCCGACCGATTTCAAGTCACGCAGCGGGCGTGCCCCGTCCGCTGCCCCCCACTCAAACACGGCAAGAAGGAATACTCGACATGGCCATTGATCTATTACTGGCGCTGGTGGTTGGCGTAGTGATCTATCTGTTCTACGCCGTTATCAATCCGGAAAAGTTCTGACGGCCTGTTTCTGTTTAATAGCGCACGCCAGAACAGTCCGCTGATTCAGGAGTTAACGCAATGTCACACCTCTGGCTACAAATCATTATTACCTTGATCGCCACCCTGGCACTGAGCCTGGTGGCGGGACGTTATCTGGCCAGGGTGGTGACTGATCAGAAAACCGTGCTCGACCGGGCGCTCGATCCACTGGACAACCTGCTCTACCGGCTGATCGGCAAACAGGCCTGCAGCCAGGCGATGAACTGGAAAAGCTACACCCTGCACATGCTGGCGACCAACCTGGTGATGGCCCTGCTCATCTACCTGGTGCTGATCTTCCAGAATGTCCTGCCGCTCAACCCGCAGCATTTCGCCGGCATGGAACCGATGCAGGCGTTCAACACCGCCATCAGCTTTATCACCAACACCAACTGGCAGAGTTATGGCGGCGAAAGCACCCTGTCCAACTTCAGCCAGATGGCCGCCATCACCTTTCCGATGTTCACCTCGGCGGCGACCGGTTTCGTGGTGGCAATTGCCTTTATCCGTGCCTTGCTGGTCACCGACGGCGGCGCCAATCTGGGCAACTTCTACCGCGACCTGATCCGCTTTATCACCCGGGTGCTGCTGCCCGTGGTGCTGGTGCTGAGCCTGTTCCTGATCTGGCAAGGCGTGCCGCAGACCCTGGATGCCAGCCTGGTGACCGATACCCTGCAAGGCGGCCACCAAACCCTGACCCTGGGCCCGATCGCCGCACAGGAAGCGATTGAAAACCTCGGCACCAACGGCGGCGGCTTCTTCAACGTCAACGCCGCGCACCCGTTCCAGAACCCCAACGCCCTGACCAACTTCGTGCTGATCCTGCTGATGGCCAGCCTGCCCGCCGCCCTGGTGGTGATGTTCGGCCATATGATCAAGAACCATCGCCAGAGCGCGGTGATCTATAGCGTCATGGCCCTGATGCTGGTGGGTTTCCTGCTGCTCTGCGTGATTCCGGAGCAGGCCGGTACGCCGCTGCTGAGCCAGCTGGGTATCGATCCCCATGCCAGCGCCCTGCAGGCCGGCGGCAATATGGAAGGCAAGGAAGTGCGTTTCGGCATCGCCGAAAGCGGACTCTACGCCGCCTACACCACGGCATTTACCACCGGCTCGATCAACTCGATGCACGACAGTTTCACCCCACTGGGCGGTCTCTCGACCCTGGTGCAGATGATGCTGCAATGCGTCTTCGGCGGTAAGGGCGTGGGCTTCCTCAATTTCCTGATCTACGGCCTGGTCGGGATCTTCGTCGCCGGCCTGATGGTCGGGCGCACCCCGGAGTTTCTCGGCAAGAAGATCGAGAAGCGCGAAATCATCCTGGTTTCGCTGGCCATGCTGATTCACCCGCTGGTGATCCTCGCGCCCTCGGCCTGGTCGATGGTGATGCCCTACGGCGTGGCCGCGCTGGGCAATGCCGGGGTGCATGGCTATTCGGAAGTGCTCTATGCCTTCACCTCCGCCGCCGCCAACAACGGCTCGGCCTTTGGCGGCCTGAACGCCAATACGCCCTGGTACAACCTCGCCATCGCCTGCGTGATCGTGATCGGTCGCTACCCCTCGATCATCTTCCTGATGGCGGTAGCCGGCTCACTGGCGGCCAAGCCGACCCTGCAGCCCAACATAGGCACCCTGCGTACCGATACCCCGATGTTCGGCATCTGGTGGCTGGCGACGATCGCTATCGTCGGCGCACTGACCTTCCTGCCGGCGCTGGTCCTGGGACCGATCGCCGAGTTTTTCGCCATGAACAAGCACTTGCTGTTCTAAGGGTGAGGAGACTGAGATGAAAGTTGAAAAAGCATTGCCACTGGCCCCGCTGTCGACCCCGGTTGCGGCCCGCAAGGCGCCGCGCGCGGAGAACCGGCAGGAGCGTCTGCGGCTGATCCTGGTCGAACCGCTGAAAAAGTTCGATCCACGGGTGCAGATCAAGAACCCGGTCATGTTCGTGGTCTGGATCGGCACCCTGGTGACCGCTGCGCTGACGATCAACCCGCAACTGTTCGGGCCATCGAATGCCACGTCGCTGTACAACGGCGTGGTGACCTTCATCCTGTTTATCACGGTGTGGTTCGCCAACCTCGCCGAAGCCATGGCCGAGGGCCGTGGCAAGGCCAAGGCCGCTTCGTTGCGCCACACCACCACGCAGCTCAATGCCACCCGGCTGCTCTCTGACGGCCGCCAGGAATTGGTGTCCGCTGCATCGTTGCGCAAGGACGACCTGGTCAAGGTCAACCGCGGCGAACTGATTCCCATGGACGGCGAAGTGGTCGAAGGCGCGGCTTATGTCGACGAGTCGATGATCACTGGCGAATCCGCACCGGTGATCAAGGAGTCCGGTTCGGACGTCAACTCCACGGTCACCGGCGGGACCAAGGTGATCTCCGACTCGTTGGTAATCCTGGTCACCGCGTCACCCGGCAACACCTTCCTCGACCGAATGATCAGCCTGGTGGAAGGCGCCAAACGGCAGAAGACCCCGAACGAGATCGCCCTCACTGTGCTGCTCTCGGTGCTGACCCTGATCTTCGTGATCGTGGTCACCGCCATCGCCCCGGTGGCGAGCTACCTCAATGCGCAGATCAACGTCGCCGACCTGGTGGCCCTGATCGTCGCGCTGATCCCCACCACCATCGGCGCCCTGCTCTCGGCCATCGGTATTGCCGGGATCGACCGCACGCTGCGCTTCAATATGCTGGCGATGTCCGGCAAGGCGGTGGAGGCCGCCGGCGACGTCAACACCCTGCTGCTGGACAAGACCGGCACCATCACCATCGGCAATCGCCAGGCCACCGAGCTGCTGCCGGTCAAGGGTGTCACCCGCCAGGAGCTGCAACAGGGGGCTTACCTCGCCTCGCTGTTCGACAGCACCCCGGAAGGCAAGTCCACCACCGCCTATGCCAAGAGCCTGGGTGTCCATGAAGAAAGCCGGCTGGAAGAAGCCATCGGCATGGACTTCTCGGCACAAACCCGCATGAGCGGTTCCGATCTGGCCGACGGGCGCGTGGTGCGCAAGGGCGCGGTGGACTCCCTGGTCAACTACGTCAGGGACAGCTACGGCAGCGAGATTCCCGCCGACCTCGAGCGCATTGCCCTCGGTGTCAGCCAGCAAGGCGCGACGCCCCTGGCGGTAGCCATCGACGGACGGATACTCGGCATTATCAACCTGTCCGACGTGCTCAAACCGGGAATCCGCGAGCGGGCCGCGCAACTGCGGGCCATGGGCATCCGCACGGTGATGGTCACCGGCGACAACCCGACCACCGCCAGTGTGATCGCCGCCGAGGCCGGCCTCGATGATTTCGTCGCCCAGGCCACCCCCGAGGACAAGCTCAAGCTGATCCGCAGCGAACAGGCGGCCGGGCACCTGGTGGCCATGACCGGCGACGGCACCAACGACGCCCCGGCCCTGGCCCAGGCGGATGTCGGCCTGGCCATGTACACCGGGACCATGCCGGCCAAGGAGGCGGCGAATATCATCGACCTGGACTCCGACCCGACCAAGCTGCTGGACCTGGTCACCATCGGCAAGCGCATGCTGATCACCCGCGGCGCCCTGACGACCTTTTCCATCGCCAACGACGTGGCCAAGTACTTCGCCATCCTGCCGGCGCTGTTCATGGTCGCCCTGCCGGGCCTGGCGGCGTTGAACCTGATGCACCTGGCCACGCCGCAAAGCGCGATCCTCTCGGCGCTGATCTTCAACGCCCTGATCATTCCGGCGCTGATTCCCCTGGCCCTGCGCGGGGTCAACTTCATGCCCAAGAGCGCGGAAACCATGTTCTATCGCAACTTGCTGGTGTATGGCGTCGGCGGGCTGATTGCGCCCTTTATCGGCATCAAGCTGATCGACCTGTGCCTGGCACCCTTCCTGTAGGAGGATCTGATCATGATCAAGTTCTTGTCACCGGCCCTGCGGGTCACTGCGGTCACCTTCGTACTCTGCGGCATGGCCTACCCCTTCGCCGTCACCGGGATCGGGCAGTTGCTGTTTCCCGCCCAGGCCAATGGCAGCCTGCTGAAAAACCCCGAGGGCCAGGTGATCGGTTCGGCATTGATCGGCCAGCAATGGGATGCCCCACAGTGGTTCCATGGGCGGCCATCGGCCACCACCGACACCGATCCCAAGGACCCGCTGAAAACCGTGCCATCGCCCTATAACGCCGCCAGCTCCTCGGGCTCCAACCTGGGGCCGACCAGCCAGGCCCTGAGCGATCGGCTGACCGCCGACCGGCATGCCCTGGAGCAGTCCCAGCCGGAACTGGCCGGCCAGACCCTGCCCGCCGATATGCTGACCACCTCGGCCTCCGGCCTGGACCCGGACATCAGCCCGGCCAATGCCGCCTTGCAGGCCACCCGCGTGGCACAGCAACGCGGCGCACCGCTGGATAACGTGCTGGCGCTGGTCCAGGCCAATACCCAGGCGCCGGCGCTGGGGGTGTTCGGTGAATCGCGGGTCAATGTGCTGGCCCTGAACCTGGCCTTGCAACGGGACTATCCGAGCCATCAATAAGGCGGGACAATAGGCGGGACTTAACCTGCAATAGCGACACTGCCATGAACGTACAAGCTTCACGCAACGCCCCGTCCCTGTTCTGCCTGCTGACGCTGGCGATCAGTTTTTCAATGATCGCCGGCTGTTCGGGGAGAGCTTCGCAAACCCCGGTCGGCGGTTACGCCTGCTACGCCAAGGCGGTGCCGACGTTGGGGGATGGCGGATTGGCGTGGGGGCCGAACGTGAAAAGCGCCAGCGTCAAAGCGATGGGCAACTGCCAGCGCTACGCCGCTGAATCGGGCGGAACGCCGGCGACCTGCAAGGTCACCCTGACCGGCTGCCGCTAAAAGCACACCGCAACACCTGTAGCTGGCTTGCCGGCGATGAGGCCAGTAAGCCTTGCATCGACCTTACTGACGTCATCGCCGGCAAGCCGGCTCCTACAGGAAACGCGTTCAACCTTGATGGACAGGCGTTAGCCGCGGATACCCGGCGCCATGAACTCGGGACCCACAGGGTCCTTGACGGTATTGAGCAGGATCTGGTCGATCTGCTTCAGTTCATCCGCCGACAGGCTCCAGCCAAAGGCGTCTTCGATGCCCTTCAATTGCTCAGGCTTGCGCGCGCCCCACAAGGCGATGGTCGGCCCCTGGTCGAGCACCCAGCGCAAGGCCAGGGCCAGCACCGACTTGTCATGCCGCTCACGGGCGTAGAGGTCCAGCGCCGCCACGGCCGCCAGGTACTGCTCGAAACGCGGGGCACGGAACTTAGGATCGGCACCGCGGATATCGTCGCTGCCAAACGCCGTCGCCGCGCTCATGGAACCGGTCAGCAGCCCGCGGCACAGCGAACCATAAGCCAGCACCACCAGCGAATGCTGCTTGGCATAAGGCAGGATATCGTTGTCGATGGCCCGTTCGAACAGGTTGTAGGGCGGCTGCACCGTGGCCAGCGCGGTGTATTCACGGAACTCGTCCATCTGCGCCGGCGAATAGTTACTCACCCCCACCGCCAGGATCTTGCCTTCCTGACGCAGCTTTTCCAGCTCCAGCGCGGTTTCCTGCTGTTCGACCAGAGGGTCGGGCCAGTGGATCTGGTACAGATCGATATAGTCAGTCTGCAAGCGCCGCAGGGAGTCTTCAACTTCCCGACGAATCCGCACGGCCGTGGCGTTACGCCGAACCGAACCGTCATCCCACTGCAAGCCGGCCTTGGTGGCGATAACGGCTTGATCGCGTACGCCCTTCAAGGCCTTGCCGATCAGCTCTTCGGAATGCCCCTTGCCGTAGACCGGCGCGGAATCGATCAGGTTGATACCCCGTTCCAGGGCGTGACGCAGGGTCTGGATCGAGACTTCATCGTCCGCGCCTCCCCACATCCAGCCGCCCATGGACCAGGTGCCGAGGGCAATGCGCGAGACCGGTTTGTCGATACCGGCGATGGCGATGTGTTCGATGCTCATGATGATCTCCAATGGAATCGAAGCATAAAAGGACCATGATTTTAGATCATCCATGGTTGAATAAGGCTCAACACCCCGTTCACCTTCTCTCCTCGTAAAGAACCCATGACATGGCAGCTTTCAACCGCTCCGAACTGGCCGATCTCAATGTGTTCATGGCCATCATCCGCCGCCGCAGCTTTCGCCAGGCCGCCCATGAACTGGGGGTCACCACCTCGGCCCTGAGCCACACCCTGCGCAACCTGGAAACCCGCCTGGGGGTCAAGCTGCTCAACCGCAACAGCCGCTCGGTGGAACCCACGGATGCCGGTGCCCTGCTGGCGCAGAAGCTGGCCGTCGGTTTCGCCACCATCCAGGAAGCCCTCGACGAACTCGACCGTTATCGCCATGCGCCGATCGGCCGGCTGCGCCTCAATGTGCCCCGGGATGCCGCCCGCCTGCTGGTCAGTCCGGTGCTCGGCGAGTTCATGGCGGCCTACCCGCAGATCAACCTGGACCTGAAGGTCGAGGACCGTCTGGTGGACATCGTCGCCGAAGGTTTCGATGCCGGTATCCGCTATGGCGCGACGGTGCCCCAGGACATGATTGCCGTGCCCCTGACCGGCGAGTTGCGCTGGATCATGATTGCCTCCCCCGACTATCTCGCCCGCCGTGGCGTCCCGGAAAAACCCGCCGACCTGCTGGAGCATGCGTGCATTCGGATGCGCCTGGGCGACAACACGGCCTACAAGTGGGAACTGGGCAACGGCGCGCAAATGATCCGCCTGGATGTCCCCGGAGCCCTGACCGCCTCGGATACCCAGGCGGTGATCGACGCGGCGCTGGCCAGTGTCGGGATTGCCTATTGCCTGGAAAAACGCGTCACCCGGGAACTCGAGGACGGCAGCTTGCAGGAGGTGATGCCGGACTGGTCGAGCATGGGCGCCCCGTTCTGCCTCTACTACTCCAGCCAGCGCCAGTCGCAGCCGGGGCTGCGGCAGTTGATGGAGATGATCCGTCGGCACAACCTTCCACTGTAGGACTCGCCCTCGCGGCAACCTGAATACTTTCAGGAGGGGCTTGCACAGCCAATATTATGGTATACCATCATACCACATGATCAACGTGCACCCAGGAGCCCCCTTATGAGTTTCGAAATCCGCAAGATCGTCAGTTATTCCGAACAGACCCTGATCGAAGGCGGCAAGGCCGCGGACAAACCGGTGACCATGATCGGCCTCGCCGTGGTGATGAAAAACCCCTGGCTGGGTCGGGGTTTCGTCGAAGACCTGAAACCGGAAATCCGCGCCCACTGCTCCGACCTCGGCGCCATGATGGTCGAGCGCCTGGTGGCCGCCATCGGCGGTGCCGACAAGATCGAGGCTTACGGCAAGGCCGCGGTAGTCGGCGCCGACGGTGAAATCGAACATGCCTCGGCGGTGATCCACACCCTGCGCTTCGGCAACCACTACCGCGAGGCGGTCCAGGCCAAAAGCTACCTGAGCTTCACCAACAAGCGCGGCGGGCCCGGCACCTCGATCCAGATCCCGATGATGCACAAGGACGACGAAGGCCTGCGCTCGCACTACATCACCCTGGAAATGCGCATCGAAGACGCTCCGCGCGCCGACGAGATCGTCGTCGTGCTCGGTTGCGCCGACGGTGGTCGCCTGCACCCGCGCATCGGCAACCGCTATATCGACCTGGAAGAACTGGCCGCCGAGAAAGCGCGGTAATCAATAAGAAAGGCAGGAGCGCTCCATGATTCGGCTCACCGCTGAACGCACCCCGGCTGGCACCAGTTACCTGGCGACCGGCCAAGGCCAGCCTGTGGTCTTGATCCACGGCGTGGGCCTGAATAAAGAAATGTGGGGCGGCCAGATCGTTGGCCTGGCCACGACGTACCGCGTGATCACCTACGACATGCTCGGCCACGGCGCCAGCCCGCGCCCGGCCAGCGGCACCCCGCTGCTCGGCTATGCCGACCAGTTGCTGGAGCTGCTCGACCATCTGCAATTGCCCCAGGCAAGCGTGATCGGCTTTTCCATGGGCGGGCTGGTAGCGCGGGCGTTTGCCTTGCACTACCCGCAACGTCTGCAAGCCCTGGTGGTGCTCAACAGCGTGTTCAATCGCAGCGCCGAACAGCGTGCCGGCGTTATCGCCCGCACCGCCCAGGCCGCCGAGCACGGACCGGACGCCAACGCCGAAGCCGCGCTGTCGCGCTGGTTCAGCCGCGAATACCAGGCGGCCAATCCCGCGCAAATCGCCGCCCTGCGCCAGACGTTGGCGGACAATGACCCACAAGGTTACCTGACCACCTATGAACTGTTCGCCACCCAGGACATGTACCGTGCCGAGGATCTGGGCGGCATTCAGGTGCCGACCCTGATCGCCACCGGTGAGCTGGACCCGGGGTCGACCCCGGAAATGGCCCGCCAATTGGCCGAACGTATTCCCGGCGCCACGGTTGCCGTGCTCGCCGAGCAACGGCATATGATGCCCGTGGAGTCGCCGCGCCTGGTCAACCAGGTGCTGCTGGACTTCCTCGCCAACGCCCACGCCCGACAAAATCAGATAAAGGGGATCGTTGCATGACACTCACCCGCTTCCAGATGTGCATCGACGGTGAATGGGTCGATGCCCTGTCCGGCCAGACCTTCGACAGCCTCGACCCGGCCCTGGCCGAACCCTGGGCACAGTTGCCCGACGCCGGCGAAGCCGATGTCGAGCGCGCGGTCCAGGCCGCGCAAAGGGCTTTCGACAACCCGACCTGGCGTGGCCTCAGTGCCACCGCCCGGGGCAAGCTGCTGCGTCGCCTCGGCGATCTGATCGCGGAAAACAAGGAGCGCCTGGCCCAACTGGAAAGCCGCGACAATGGCAAGCTGATCCGCGAAACCCGCGGCCAGGTCAGCTACCTGCCGGAGTTCTTCCATTACACCGCGGGCCTGGCCGACAAACTCGAAGGCGGCACCCTGCCGCTGGACAAGCCGGACCTGTTCGCCTACACCGTGCACGAACCCATGGGCGTGGTCGCCGCGATCATCCCCTGGAACAGCCCGCTCTACCTGACCGCGATCAAACTGGCACCGGCCCTCGCGGCGGGCAACACCATCGTGCTCAAACCTTCCGAGCACGCCTCGGCCACCGTCCTGGAACTGGCGCGCCTGGCCCTGGAAGCCGGCATTCCGCCCGGCGTGGTCAATGTCATCACCGGTTACGGCGCAAGCACCGGTGCCGCCCTGACCCGCCACCCTTTGGTGCGCAAGATCGCCTTCACCGGCGGCGCGGCCACCGCCCGCCATGTGGTACGCAGCAGCGCCGAGAACTTCGCCAAGCTGTCCCTGGAACTGGGCGGCAAGTCGCCGAACATCATCTTTGCCGACGCCGACCTGGACAGCGCGATCAACGGTGCCATTGCCGGGATCTACGCGGCGTCCGGCCAGAGTTGCGTCTCAGGCTCACGGCTGCTGGTCCAGGACGACATCTATGACGAATTCGTCGAGCGCCTGGTGGCACGCGCCCGGCGCATTCGCATCGGCAACCCGCAGGACGACGCCAGCGAGATGGGCCCCATGGCCACCGCGCAGCAACTGGCCGTGGTCGAAGGCCTGGTGGCCGACGCCCTGGCCGAGGGCGCGCGCCTGCGCCTGGGCGGCAAGCGCCCGCCGAACCTGGGTAACGGCTGGTTCTACGAGCCGACCCTGTTCGAGTGCGACCGCAACTCGATGAAGATCATGCAGGAGGAAGTCTTCGGTCCGGTGGCTTCGGTGATCCGTTTCAAGGATGAGGCCGAGGCCCTGGCCATCGCCAACGACTCGCAGTTCGGCCTCGCCGCTGGCATCTGGACCCGCGACCTGGGCCGCGCCCATCGCCTGGCCCGGGACATCCGTTCCGGAATCATCTGGGTCAACACCTACCGCGCGGTCTCGGCCATGGCACCCATCGGCGGTTTCAAGAACAGCGGCTACGGTCGCGAGAGCGGCATCGATTCGGTGCTGGCCTATACCGAGCTGAAAACGGTGTGGATCAACCTCTCGTCAGCCCCCATGCCCGACCCCTTCGTGATGCGCTAGGAGACAAACGAGATGATCGAACCCGGTATCTACAAAGAAGTCATGGGCTCCTTCCCGTCGGGCGTCACGGTGGTCACCACCCTGGACGCCGAGGGGGGCATCGTCGGCATCACCGCCAGCGCCTTCAGCGCCCTGTCCATCGACCCGGCGCTGGTGCTGTTCTGCCCCAACTACGCCTCGGACACCTACCCGATCCTGCGGGACAGCAAGCAGTTCGCCATTCACCTGCTGTCCGCCGACCAGACCGCCGAAGCCTACGCATTCGCCGGCAAAGGCAAGGACAAGGCCAAGGGGATCGCCTGGCACCTGAGCGCCCTGGGCAACCCGCTGCTGGACAAGGCCACCGCCATCATCGAGTGCGAACTGTGGCGCGAATACGACGGCGGCGATCACGCCATCATCGTCGGCGCGGTCAAGAACCTGATCCTGCCCGAGCAAGCGGTGACGCCGATGATCTACCACAAGGGCAAGCTCGGCCCGCTGCCCGCGCTGGCCTGAGGTTTTGCCACGGCGCGAGCCGACGCGGATGAACGGCGCATGATAAGCTTGCCGGTGATTTCGGCCCTCGATCGGCCCCACGAACTTTTAGAGCGGATCCCATGAAACGCCTGCCACTCGACGACAGCTTCAAGGTCAATCGCAACCCCGTTACCCTGCGCGAAATCGTGCTGGACAAGCTGCGAAGCGCCATCATGAACTTCCAACTCATGCCGGGGGACCGCCTGGTCGAGCGCGACCTTTGCGAGCGCCTCGGCGTCAGCCGCACCTCCGTGCGCGAAGCCCTGCGCCACCTCGAGTCCGAAGGCCTGGTGGCGTTCGCCGATGCCAAGGGGCCGAGCGTCGCCATCATCACCCTGGACGATGCGGTCGATATCTACGAGCTGCGCTGTGTGCTGGAGGGCCTGATCGTCCAGCTGTTCACCCTGCGGGCCAAGGCCAAGGACATCAAGGCCCTGGAAAAGGCCCTCGAAGTCAATCGCAAGACCCTCAAGGACGGCGAGCTGCAGCAGGTCATCGATTCGGTGCAGGGTTTCTACGACGTCCTGCTCGAAGGCTCGGGCAACCGTGCCGCGGCCACCCAGTTGCGCCAGTTGCAGGCCCGGATCAGCTACCTGCGGGCCACCTCGGTGTCCCAGGAAAACCGGCGCGGCGCCAGCAACCAGGAAATGGAACGCATCGTCGAGGCCATCAAGAGCGGCGACCCGCTGGCCGCCCACCAGGCCTCGGTCGACCACGTGCGCGCGGCAGCCAAGGTGGCGCTGGAATACCTCAAGCGCAAGCAGGACGAAACCGGCCCGGCCCCCGAGATCACCGCGCCCATCGCCCTCAAAGAACCCCGTATGGGCCGCTGACATGCCCAGCCCGCGCTTCTGCCCGCAGTGCGGCGGCGCCGACCTCGCTCGGCAAGTGCCGCCGGGCGATACCCATGAACGCCTGATGTGCGCGGGCTGCGGCTACATCCACTACGTCAACCCGAAGATCATCGCCGGCTGCATCATCGAGCGCGACGGCAAGTACCTGCTGTGCCAACGGGCGATCCCGCCACGGCCCGGCACCTGGACCCTGCCGGCGGGCTTCATGGAAGGTGGCGAGACCACCGAGCAGGCGGCACTGCGGGAAGTCTGGGAAGAGAGCGGCGTGCGCGCGGAAATCCTCTCGCCCTACTCGATCTTCAGCGTGCCGCAGATCAGCGAGGTGTACATCATCTTCCGCGCCATCGCGCTGGAGATCACCGGCCAGTTCGGGCCGGAAACCCTGGACTACCAATTCTTCGCGCCCGAGGACATCCCCTGGGACAGCATCTACTACCCGGCGATCCGGCAGATCCTCGAACGCTACATCGAGGAACGCCAGGCCGGGGTCTACGGCATCTACATCGGCAACGACGACAGCGGCAAGATTCACTTTATCCGCTGAGCGCCCTCAGGGCGCCATGCCCTCGACAATGATCACTTCGGCCCGGGCCGCGCCTTCGCGGTGCCCGCGCGCTTCCTGGTATTCCGCCGAACGATAGCAGGCCAGCGCCTGGTCGTAGGAGTCGAACTCGATCACCACATTACGCTGTGGCGTTTCCCGCCCCTCCAGGGCCTCGGCGCGCCCGCCCCGTGCCAGCATGCGTCCGCCGTAGCGGGCAAATACCGCTGGGGCGCGGCTTGTGTACTCGGTGTATTGCTCGGGGTCCGTGACATCCACATGGGCAATCCAGTAAGCCTTCATCGATGACCTCATTGCTGGCTGATTTTGTATTATGGTATACCACAAATCACACTTTCAGACAGAGCGAGCGCCCGCATGGCCTTTGACAGTATCCAGGACATCATCGACGACTACCGCCAGGGCAAGATGGTCCTGCTGGTGGATGACGAAGATCGCGAAAACGAAGGCGACCTGCTGATCGCCGCCGACCGTTGCAACGCCCAGGCTATCAGCTTCATGGCCCGCGAGGCACGCGGGCTGATCTGCCTGACCCTGACCGACGAGCATTGCCGGCGCCTGGGCTTGGAACAGATGGTGCCGAGCAACGGCAGCGCGTTCAGCACCGCCTTTACCGTGTCCATCGAAGCCGCCCACGGCGTGACCACCGGCATTTGCGCCGCCGACCGCGCCCGCACCGTCGAAGCCGCGGTGGCCGCCGAGGCCCGCGCCGAAGACCTGGTCCAGCCCGGGCATATCTTCCCCCTGCGGGCCCGGGAAGGCGGTGTGCTGACCCGTGCCGGGCACACCGAGGCCGGTTGCGACCTGGCGCGCCTGGCCGGCTTTACCCCCGCCTCGGTGATCGTCGAAGTGATGAACGATGACGGCAGCATGGCCCGGCGCCCGGACCTGGAAGTATTTGCGCGAAAACATGGCATCCGGATCGGCACCATCGCCGACCTGATCCACTACCGCCTCAGCACCGAGCACACGGTGCTGCGGATCGGCGAACGGGAACTGCCGACGGTGCACGGCATGTTTCGCCTGATCACCTTCGAGGACCGCATTGAAGGCGGCGTGCATATGGCCATGGTGATGGGCGATATCCGCCGCGATACGCCGACACTGGTGCGAGTCCACGTCATCGATCCGCTGCGTGACCTGGTCGGCGCCGACTACCACGGGCCGAGCAACTGGACGCTCTGGGCGGCGCTGCAACGGGTCGCCGAGGAAGGCTGCGGCGTCGTCGTGGTGCTGGCCAACCACGAATCCTCCCAGGCGCTGCTGGAGCGCGTACCGCAGTTGACCCGGCCAGCGCGCCAGTACAGCCGTTCGCAATCGCGGATCTATTCGCAGATCGGTACCGGGGCACAGATACTGCAGGACATCGGTGTCGGCCAACTGCGCCACCTGGGGCCGCCGCTCAAATATGCCGGGCTGACCGGCTACGATCTGCAGGTGGTGGAAAGCATCCCCTTCACGCAACCCTGATACCCCGTAAAAAAGCGCCAAGGCCGGATCACCGGTAAGGCAAAGTGCTTGCAGAAAGTTTGGAATACCATAATATGATATTCCGTAGACCGGAGATATTTGCCAAGTGCCCCCGACAGGGAAAGCACCCATAAAAGCCCTTGGCGCGGTCGCCTTAAAAGGCCCCGATGGACCTACTGCTCCCGATAGGCGGGCATCAACAACCCGCTCAAAAACACAACAAATGAGGGCGTGAAAATGGTGTTGAACAAAGGTGCAACCGCGACATTGCTCGCGGGTTTCCTGGCAATCGGCAGTTCCTTCGCCATGGCCGCCGACAGCGTCAACTTCGTCAGTTGGGGCGGCAGCACCCAGGACGCGCAGAAACAGGCCTGGGCCGATCCGTTCAGCAAGGCCAGCGGCATCACCGTGGTCCAGGACGGCCCCACCGACTACGGCAAGCTCAAGGCCATGGTCGAAAGCGGTAACGTGCAGTGGGACGTGGTCGACGTCGAAGCCGACTTCGCCCTGCGCGCCGCCGCCGAAGGCCTGCTCGAGCCGCTGGACTTCAGCCAGATCCAGCGCGACAAGATCGACCCGCGCTTCGTCTCGGACCATGGCGTCGGTTCGTTCTACTTCTCCTTTGTCCTCGGCTACAACCAGGGCAAGCTGGGCGCAGGCAAGCCCCAGGACTGGAGCGCCCTGTTCGACACCAAGACCTACCCGGGCAAACGCGCCCTCTACAAATGGCCGAGCCCCGGCGTGCTGGAGTTGGCCCTGCTGGCCGACGGCGTGCCCTCCGACAAGCTCTACCCGCTGGACCTGGATCGCGCCTTCAAGAAACTCGACACCATCAAGAAAGACATCGTCTGGTGGGGCGGCGGCGCGCAGTCCCAGCAGTTGCTGGCCTCCGGTGAAGCGAGCATCGGCCAGTTCTGGAACGGCCGGATCTACGCCTTGCAGCAGGACGGCGCAGCGGTGGGCGTGAGCTGGAAACAGAACCTGGTCATGGCCGACATTCTGGTCGTCCCCAAAGGCACGAAAAACAAGGCAGCGGCCATGAAGTTCCTGGCCAGTGCCAGCAGCGCCAAGGGCCAGGCCGACTTCTCCAACCTGACCGCCTATGCCCCGGTCAACGTCGACAGCGTCGCGCGCCTGGACTCGGTACTGGCACCGAACCTGCCGACTGCCTACGCTAAGGATCAGATCACACTCGACTTCGCATACTGGGCCAAGAACGGTCCAGCCATTGCGACACGGTGGAACGAATGGCTGGTCAAATGAAAATGACGGCCACGCTTTCCCCTGACACCCGTCCGACCGGGAGCGCCCCTGGCGCTGCCGGCCTGGCCAGCAGCAAGGCGGCGGTCATGCAGCAGTCTTCCACGTATGCGCAGCGCTGGCGGGGGGCGGGTAACCTGTTACCCGCCCTGCTGTTCCTCGGCCTGTTTTTCCTCGCACCACTGATCGGCCTGTTGCTGCGTGGCGTCCTGGAGCCCACGCCGGGGCTTGAAAACTACCAGCAACTGTTCGCCAACTCGGCCTACGCCCGGGTCCTGCTCAACACCTTTTCGGTGGCCGGGCTGGTCACGCTGTTCAGCCTGCTGCTGGGCTTTCCCCTGGCCTGGGCGATTACCCTGGTGCCCCGTGGCTGGGGCCGTTGGCTGCTGAATATCGTGCTGCTGTCGATGTGGACCAGCCTGCTGGCCCGGACCTATTCGTGGCTGGTGCTGCTACAGGCTTCCGGGGTGATCAACAAGGCATTGATGGCCATGGGCATTATCGACCAGCCGCTGGAGATGGTGCACAACCTGACCGGCGTGGTGATCGGCATGAGCTACATCATGATCCCGTTCATCGTCCTGCCGTTGCAGGCGACCATGCAAGCCATCGATCCGATGATCCTGCAGGCCGGGGCCATCTGCGGGGCCAGCCCGTGGCGCAACTTCCTGCGGGTGTTCCTGCCGCTGTGCCGGCCGGGGCTGTTTTCCGGCGGGCTGATGGTCTTCGTCATGTCCCTGGGTTACTACGTCACCCCGGCCCTGCTGGGCGGCGCGCAGAACATGATGTTGCCGGAGTTCATCATTCAACAGGTGCAGTCGTTCCTCAACTGGGGCCTGGCCAGCGCCGGTGCCGCCCTGCTGGTGCTGATCACCCTGGTGTTGTTCTACTTCTACCTGAAGCTCCAGCCGGAATCCCCGGTCGGTGCCAGTAACGCGAGGTAAGCCGTCATGCTCCTGACTCCCAATGCCATGAGCCGGCGCCTGCGCCTGGGCCTCTACCTCACCACCGGACTGATCGCCCTGTTCCTGCTGCTGCCGATCGTGTTCATCGTGCTGCTGTCGTTCGGCTCCTCCCAATGGCTGGTGTTTCCGCCACCGGGCTGGACGCTGAAATGGTACGGCCAGTTCTTTTCCAACCCGGACTGGATGAACGCCGCCCTGGCCAGTTTGAAGGTGGCGATCCTGACCACCTTCTTCGCGGTCGCTCTCGGCCTGCCGACGGCCTTCGCCCTGGTCCGTGGACGCTTTCCCGGCCGCGAACTGCTCTACGGCCTGTTCACCCTGCCGATGATCGTGCCCCTGGTGATCATCGCCGTGGCGGTGTACGCGCTGTTTCTCAAACTCGGCTACACGGGGACGCTGTTCGCCTTCGTGGTCAGCCACGTCATCGTCGCGCTGCCCTTCACCATCATCTCGATCATCAACTCGCTGAAGCTGTTCGACCAGTCGATCGAGGATGCCGCGGTGATCTGCGGTGCCTCGCGCCTGCAGGCGGTGTTCAAGGTGACCTTCCCGGCGATTCGTCCCGGCATGGTCGCCGGGGCGCTGTTCGCCTTCCTGGTGTCGTGGGATGAAGTGGTGCTGAGCGTGATGATGGCCAGCCCGACCCTGCAGACCTTGCCCGTGAAAATGTGGACCACCCTGCGCCAGGACCTGACCCCGGTGATCGCCGTCGCTTCGACGCTGCTGATCGCCCTGTCGGTGCTGGTGATGGTGATCGCCGCCGCCCTGCGCCGGCGCAATGAACTTCGCGCCTGAGCGCCAAGGAGTAGAACATGAGTGCCGTGATCAAAGACCCCGCGCAACAACCCGACCGCCCCCTGGTCAGCCTGCGCAACCTGAACAAGCACTACGGCGACTTCGCCGCCGTGGACAATATTTCCCTGGATATCCGGGAGGGTGAATTCCTCACCTTCCTCGGCTCCAGTGGCTCGGGCAAAAGCACCACCCTGTCGATGCTGGCCGGTTTCGAGACGCCCAGCAGCGGTGAAATCCTGGTGGGTGGACAGTCCCTGGTCAAGGTGCCGCCGCACAAACGCGATATCGGCATGGTGTTCCAGCGTTACTCGCTGTTTCCCCACCTGTCGGTGCGTGACAACATCGCCTTCCCGCTGACCCTGCGCAAGCTCAGCAGCGAGGAGCGCGAGCGCCGGGTCGACGCCATGCTCAAGCTGGTGCAGCTCGAAACCTTTGCCCATCGCCGCCCTTCCCAGCTCTCCGGCGGCCAGCAACAGCGTGTGGCGATTGCCCGGGCGCTGGTCTACGAACCACGCATCCTGCTGATGGACGAACCCCTCGGCGCCCTGGACAAGAAGCTGCGCGAAGACCTGCAGGACGAGCTGCGCCAACTGCATCGTCGGCTGGGCATCACCATCGTCTACGTGACCCATGACCAGGAGGAAGCCATGCGCCTGTCCCAGCGCATCGCGATCTTCAGTCACGGCAAGATCGTCGGCCTGGGCAGCGGC
The DNA here is from genome assembly GCF_023242345.1 of Pseudomonas sp. MWU12-2037. NCBI lineage: Bacteria > Pseudomonadati > Pseudomonadota > Gammaproteobacteria > Pseudomonadales > Pseudomonadaceae > Pseudomonas > Pseudomonas sp. MWU12-2037. The sequence continues at coordinate 250,373 of NZ_JALLIZ010000006.1, forward strand.
TACGACCTCTACCAGAACCCGCCGAACGCCTTTGTCGCCTCATTCCTCGGCAACTCGAACTTCCTCAAGCTCAAGGCCCGGGGCAATGCCGCGGGGGATTTCGAGGGGCAGACCCTGACGATCCGGCCGACCAGCGGAGTTTCCAGCGAGCAGCCGCTGTTGCTGATGGTGCGCCCGGAGAAAGCCCTGGCCCTGAGCCTCGAACAGGCCGCCGCCGAACCCTTGCCGGCAGGCTGGAACGAGGTCTCGGCCAAGGTCGGCGAAATGCTCTTTCTCGGCGAAAGCCAGACCTGCAGCGTGGTCACCGAAGGCGGCACGGCGATGACGGTCAAGGCACTGTCGGCCACCGGCATGCCGCTCAAGGCCGGCGATCCACTGCGGGTACGCTGGGCCAGCGCGGACGCTTGCGTCTATACCCAATGGAGCGAGGGCGATCTGAACAAAGCAGCCGGCGCCCATTGAATAAAACCCGGGCTCAGGTGTTATATCCGGGTAGCCAGGCACTATCGGCCGTGCAACCCGGAGATCCGAATGAACATCCTGTTATCTGCGACAGCGCTGGCCAGTGCTCTTCTCAGCACGACAACACTGGCGGCGCCCCCGGACTGGCAGTTGGCCAAGGACGAAGACGGCATCCAGGTCTACCTCCGCCACGTCCCGGGCTCGCGCTACCAGAGCTTTCGCGGCGAGACGCGGATCAAGGCCGATGTCAGCACCCTGAGCAACCTCCAGGAAAACCTGCGGGTCGCCTGCAAATGGCTGTATGCCTGCGCCGATATGCGCCTGCTGAAAAATGACGGTGACGACACCTGGGTCTATCTGACCACTGCACTGCCGTGGCCGGCGCAAACCCGTGACATGGTGATCCATGTGCACAGCGAGCGCGCCGACGACGGCAGCCTGACCCGTTATCTGGAGGCGGTACCCGGCTTCGTCCCCCTCGTGCCGGGACAGATCCGTGTCAGCCAGATGAAGGGCACCTGGACCATGCACCCCGAAAGCGACACGCAAACCCGCGTGACCTATGAGCTGCAAGCCGAGCCGGCCGGCGATATCCCCTCCTGGCTGGCCAACCAGTTCGTGGTCGACGCACCGATGGTCAGCCTCAGGACCTTGCGCGTGGTGGCCGAACACCAGGGCATACGCGACGCCGAAACGGCACCGTAGTCAGGCCTGGAGCCGGACCTTGAAGTCCTCGATCCAGGCCCGGACCATGGCCGAATAAGGCGCCTCGGGCCGGGCCATGCGCTTCATTTCACTGAGAATCCGGTCCTGGAGGAAGTACAGGCGCTTGGCGATACTGGCGACCGTGGCCGAGGGCGGTGCCTCGGGATCAGGTAGAAGCTCATCCGCCATAGTCCCCACTTCCAGCGCGAGCATTTCCAGGAACTCCAGCTGGCGCAACAGACGCGTGCGCTCCTGCACCAGGCCCAGCCGGTTCAAACCGTAGACATGAATCGAGACGCTGCCCTTGAGGCTCAGCCCGGCGGCCAGTGCTTCCTGGAGGTTTCCATCCATGGCCGCATCAGTCATGGCCGGAAGGTCCGCCCCCGTGTGCGGCCTGGGCAGTACCAGGCCGATCAGGTTGTCCCGGTCGATATGAAACCTCAGGTGTTCGTCGGGGTTGTCACGACACGGGTCGAGCAGCAGCGGGTATTCGTCGGCAAAGTCCTGCGCAGCGGACATCGCCCGCCGGCCGAGAATAGGGAAGCTGTCCTTCTTGCCGGAAAGCAGCAGGCTGCCCTGGTTGAACCCCTGGCGGTCGTCCCGCAGGGTCAGCAGTTTGGCCGACAACCTGGGGGTGACCTGCTTGCGCTTGCGGTTGCAGTCGATGCAACTGGGCAGCAGATTGTCCCAGTCCATGGCCACCCACCAGTAACCGGGATGGCTGGCGTCCTCGGAGACCGCGCCCTTGGGCCGATAATGCTCGACATCCACCGGCGCGGTGGAGGCAAAGAAGCTCTCGCAATAGGCGCATTTGCCGTGGAACAGCTCATCAAGCTGCTTCTTGACGCTATCGGATTTGTACACCGCAAAAGCCGGTGGGTTGCCAGTCGGTGCGGCGAACCAGGCCTTGAGTTTTTGCAGCTCCTTGGCGGCGGGCGAGTCGGCTCCGGACAGGGCATCCGGCGCCTTGGCAATCGTTCGAAGGACCGCACGCATGCTTCAGATACCCTCCAGGACAGCGAGGATCCGCTTTTTGGATTCCTTACGCAGCTCGCCGAGCTTGAGCGCACTGACCTGTCGGCGGTTCTGCAGGTATTCCACCACCGCTTCCTGTACCAGCCGCTGGACTTCGGTGGCGCCCACCGGCAAGGCGTCGCTGATATCCCGTTCGAAGCGGCTCCAGGCGTGCTGCTGGGCGTCGCTCAGGGGCTGGCCCTGCTCGCGGGCGGCCAGCAGATCGGCGAACATCGCCAGCTCGCGCTCGGTATCCGGCTGGTCGGTGGAGGTGAGGCTGAAAAAGTCCGAGGTCAACAGTTGCTCGATGGTCAGTTGGCTGACGTTGGGCAGGCGGACCACCTGCTCCACCATCACCGGCCAATCACTGTCGGGATTGTCCTCGCTGGCGACCCTCTGCATGACGATCACCTCCCCCTCTCGCATGCCGCGCAGGCACAGAGGGTCGTGGGTGGTGGCGATAAAGGTCACGTTCGGCAAGGCGCTACGCAACGCGCCCATGATCTGGATTTTCCAGCGCGGGTGCAGATGGGCTTCGACCTCGTCGATCAGCACCACCGCCTGGGCGGTTTCCAGGCTTTCGAAGTAAGGGTTGATGCGCCGGTTCATCAGGCCCTGGATGATGTCGCAGACCATGGCCAGCACCGAGCGGTAGCCTGAGGACGCCAGGCTCAATGGGGTTCGGCACAGGGTCCGGCTACCGGCCGTGGCCGTGACGATCAGGCAGCGCTGGTTTTCAACATCACGCTCCATGACTTCGAACTCACCCTCGATGGAGAGGATATCCCGCAGGGCCCGCACCACGCTGTCGAACTCGACCGGTTTGAGGCTCAACAGCCATTTTTCCGGGTTGGACAACAGGGCCGTGGCGTCGAAAAGGTTGATGATCGATTTGCCCGGACTGTAGCGCCGCACCTGCTTCTGGTATTGGCGGAAGGCGCCGTAGGCGAAGACCGGCGGTGTGATGGGCGCGCCTTCGAGCCAGTAGTCGCCACCGGCGATGGTCAATTCCCGCTGACTGCCGTCCTGGAAGGTCAAGGCAACGGTAGCCGAGGTGCATCGAGGCATCTGCCCCGCGCCCAGCAGTTCGGGATCGAGGGGCAATGCTGCAACGTCGACCGGCAATTGTGCCCGCGCTTCTTCGCTGCACAACGCCAGGGCCGTGGCTTCGAGGATGGAGCTTTTGCCAGCGGCGTTTTCACCCAGGATCAGCAGCGCTGGTCGAGAGGGCTTGACGTTCGGAATTGGGGTCTCTTGCGCGGGAGGCATCAGAAGCTCGAGTTGCTCGATCCCTTTGAAGTTTTTCAAGAAAATTGACACAAGCGAGGGAGACGCCAAGAGCGAACTCTGCCTCAATCGGAGTGGATAGAGAGTCCACTCCTGAGAGTACTTATCCAGTCTCATCTCGAGCCCTTCACGCCGAGAGTCGTAACCTTCGCTTCGAGCAATCGTGACGAAGTTTGCCAAAATATCCCCACGTGACAGAGATAAACGTTTCGATTTGACGGGCGCCAGTTCCTGAGCAATTCGACGACATAGCTGGTACCAAAGACCGCCGAACTCTAACTCCGCAAAGTTAAATATCGACAAAGATTCAGGGTCGGCGAGACGCATCATCCGAATCGTATGATTGATCAGCTCATCAAAATACGCTCCAAGCACGCTTCTGCGCCGCTCAATCAACTCGCTCCGATTGAGCTTGAAATGATCAATAGTTGCCTGTGTGCGCAGCTTCGACGCAAATAGCCTCCCAGTGAGGTCAGCATAAGGAAAGGCTTCAACGTTACTTTGCTCACAGGGATCCAGTAAGTCGTGCCGCTCTTGCAACGGAAAGTCGCGCCATAAACCTAGGTTTTCTGCCACATAATTCAGAAGTTGGTGTTTCCTAGGCAATGGCGCGCGCCGCCCTAAAACAGGAAAGTAATCCAGGCGTTCAGGCACACAGCCCTGACAAATCGAATAGATATTCTCCCAAGCATTGCTGAGCCAGATGTAATACAAATGGTCATCTGGTGTTTTCTGTGTGGAGATTGCCCCGGTACTTGGGCGAAATCGGTAAGGAAAGTTGCGGGTCATGCTTTCACAGAACGCACACTTGCCTCGGAAAAGCCGTCCAAGGCTGGTATGAACAGACTCATGATCCAGATTGAGATCAAGTCCCGGGGTGCGAGTCTGCGCTCTCTTCACCGGGTCCATAAGAAAGTAATCTGCCAGCGCTTGCCTGCTGGCAACGGCCTCCCGACTTTGCAAAAAACTCGGCGGTGGCACGGAACCACGATCAAAAAGCTGCATGACTCTCTTCCCTAAGCAGTCAGGGGAAAGCCTGTCGCCCTCCCCCAAAAGCACAGACTCTAAACGGCACCTCGGGAAAAGTGGAGCCGTTTCACACCGGCAGACTGTATCGAGCCAATACACCGGCAAAAAAAGCTCTTGCATGCATTGTATTACGGTATACCATAACACTTAAATTCTACAAAAAGCAGCTCCAGCCACCCGAGGACCGCCCCATGATCGATGCCGCCATCTACAAACAAGTCATGGGCTCGTTCCCGTCCGGAGTCACCGTGATCACCACCCTGGATGACGACGGCCAGGTGGTGGGCCTGACCGCCAGCGCCTTCAGTTCCCTGTCCATGGACCCGGCCCTGGTGCTGTTCTGCCCCAACTACAGCTCCGACTCCTATCCGGTGCTGATCAAGAACAAGCGTTTTGCCATTCATGTGCTGTCCGGCGGCCAGCAAAGCGAGGCCTATGCCTTCGCCCGCAAAGGCAAGGACAAGGCCCAGGGCATCCAGTGGACCTTGAGCGAACTGGGCAACCCGCTATTGCCCAATGCCAGCGCCATCATCGAATGCGAACTGTGGCGCGAGTATGAAGGGGGCGACCACGCGATCATGGTCGGCGCGGTGAAGAACCTGATCGTGCCGCGCCAGGACCCCGGGCCGATGATCTACTGCCACGGCAAGATGGGCACCCTGCCCATTCTCGCCTGAGCCAGTACAACACTGCACAGGCGGTCCTTGCTTAAGGGCAATAAACAGTATTATGGTATACCAATAAATCAGCAGACAGACCTGCCGGCCAACAACAAAAGACCCGAGGTAAGCGTCATGAAGTTTTCCCTCTTCATCCATATGGAGCGTTGGGACGAAAGTGTCAGCCACCGCCAATTGTTCGAAGACCTCAGCGAACTGACCCTGATGGCCGAGGCCGGCGGCTTCAGCACCGTATGGATCGGCGAACACCACGCCATGGAATACACCATTTCGCCGAGCCCGATGCCGCTGCTGGCGTATCTCGCGGCCAAGACCAGCACCATTCACCTGGGCGCCGGCACCATCATCGCGCCGTTCTGGCATCCGTTGCGGGTCGCCGGGGAATGCGCCCTGCTGGACGTGATCAGCAATGGCCGGATGGAAGTCGGCCTGGCCCGTGGCGCCTATCAGGTGGAGTTCGACCGCATGGCCGGCGGCATGCCCGCTTCCTCGGGTGGCCAGGCACTGCGGGAAATGGTTCCGGTGGTGCGCGCCCTGTGGCAAGGCGACTACGCCCATGACGGCGATATCTGGAAATTCCCCACCTCCACCAGCGTGCCCAAGCCGATCCAGAAGCCCAACCCGCCGATGTGGATCGCCGCCCGCGACCCGGACTCCCACAACTTCGCCGTGGCCAATGGCTGCAACGTGATGGTCACGCCATTGATGAAGGGCGACGAGGAAGTGCTGGACCTGAAGAACAAGTTCCAGGCCGCGCTGGACAACAATCCCGAGGTGCCGCGCCCGCAACTGATGGTGCTGCGCCACACCCACGTGCATGCGGTCGACGATCCCGAAGGCTGGAAAGTCGGGGCCACGGCGATCTCGAAGTTCTATCGGACCTTCGACGCCTGGTTCGGCAACAAGCAGGTGCCGGTCAACGGTTTCCTGGCGCCGAGCCCGGAAGAAAAGTTTGCCGAACGGCCGGAATTCGCCCTGGAGAATATCCGCAAGAACACCATGATCGGCACCCCGCAGGAAGTGATCGAGCGGATCCGCTATTACCAGGAGCTGGGGGTCGACGAGTTCAGCTTCTGGTGTGACAACAGTCTGCCCCACGCCGAGAAAAAGAAATCGCTGGAGCTGTTTATCCAACAGGTGGTGCCGGCCTTCCGCTGAGCCTCGCCAGACCGCGGGAGCACCGACCGGTTGCTCCCGCATCGCCGTGACCCGCTCGGGATCATGGCACCTTGCGTTCGAAAATCGCCCCCTCGATCCCCAGCACCTCGCGATTGTCCGAATAGATCCCCACGCCCTTCTCCCACACGGCCTTGATCGAATGGTCGGCACAGCGGATCCGGTAGTTGAGTTCGAACGCCTCCTGCCGCGACAAGGCATATTGCACCGCTCGCCAGACGTAATCGGCATCCTGCGGATGAATCAGGCTGTTGTAGGTGAAGTCATGGTTGTCCACCAGGCGCTGGGCCGGATAGCCGGTCAGTTGCAGGCAGCCGGCACTGACAAACTCCATCGTCCAATCCCGATTGTTGCGTCCGCGATAAATCAGTCCGGGCATGCTGTCCAGCAGGCTCAAGGTGCTGCGTTGACTGGCCTGCAAGGCAATTTCCCGGCGCTTGTGCGCGGTGACATCACCGACTGCCAGGCAAAAGCCATCGGCATTGCGCTTGAGATTGACCTCGAACCAGCGCAACTCCCCCGACGGGTGCACAAAACGCAGGCGCTGACTGAACGCGGTCTCGGGGCGGCGGCGCAACTCGTGGAGCGCCTGCCGCCATAACGGACGGTCCTCCTGATGCACGTAGTCGATCAGCGGGCGCTGGGCCTGCGGCCGGTCCATCAAGGCAACCCAGGCGCTATTGAAGCGGGCGATCCGCGCATCGTCGCCCAGTTCCAGCAGGGCCACCGGGAAGCGGTCCAGTGCCGTTTCGGCCGGCTCGTTCAACAACGATTCCAACAGTGATCCACGCTTGTCCATGGCTAATGACGCTCCTCTGGTCGCCCGCTACCGACGTTGTGCACCCACGCCGCCAGTTCCAGGCGTGAGTGCAGGCTCAACTTCTGCAGGAGATTCTTCACGTAGATCTTTACCGTTCCGTCGCTGATCCCCAATTCCCGGGCGATCTGCTTGTTGCTCATGCCGGCGGCAATCAGCGCCAGCGTCTGGCCTTCGCGCTCGGTCAGGCCGCCGGGGTCCGCCCGGTGTGGCGCCGGGGTGGACTCACCCTGTCCGGCCAGCAGCGAGACCAGGGTGTCGTCGAGGACAATCGCGCCCTTGTTGCAGTTGCGCATATAGGCCAGCAACGCATCGGGCTCGGTCTCCTTGAGCACATAACCATTGGCGCCCAGGCGCAGCGCGGCGAGCAACTCGCCACGGTCCATCGACGCGGTCAGCACCACGATCTGGCAGCCGAGGCGCAACTGGCGCAACTCGTCGAGTACCTGCAAACCGCTGAGGCCGGGCATGTGCAGATCCAGCAGGACCTGTTGCGGCGCCAGGCTCAACGCCAGGTTGATACCTTCCCGCCCACTGGCCGCCTGGCCCACCACTTCGAAATCCTCACTGGCGGCGAACAACTGCGCCAGCCCCTTGCGGAACAGCGGATGATCATCGATCAACAATAAGGTCGTGCAGTCCATTGAAACTCCCCTGGGGATCGTCTGGGTGGCGGGAAAGGCCAAGGTGCACGCGCACACCGTGGGGCCGGATCGGTTCGATAGAGAGTCGCGCGCCGATGCTGCTGGCCCGCTCACGAATGATTTCCAGGCCGAAATGGTTGTCTTCGCCACAGGCCTGGCTCAGCCCGATGCCGTCATCCTCCACCGCGACCGAGACCTCGCCCTCTTGGGTCTGGCGCAGTTCGATGCGCACGTGCCGCGCATGGGAATGGCGCACCGCGTTGGCCAGGGCCTCGCGGATGATCTGCAGGATCTGCAATTCGGTTTCCGGGTTCAGGGCATCGTCGGCCAGGCGGTTGTCCAGCTCGAAGACAATGATGCAACGCCGGGAAAACTCCGCCACCGAGTCCGCCAGGGCCTGGCGCAGCGAACGCCCGTCCATGGTCAGGCGGGCACTGGTGATCAGCTCGCGGACCTGGCGCTGCAACTGGCTCAGGCCGCTGCGCAGCTCCCCCAGCGACGCATCCGCCTGGGCCGGCTCGCCCATGTGCGACTGCATCAGCCGCGCCTGGAATGACAGATAGCCCAGCTGCTGGGCCACCGAGTCATGGAGCTCCCGGGCCAGGGCGCCGTACTGGGACGTGGCATGCTTGCGCTGCTGCTCGCGCTTGTGCCGCAGCAGTTGCACCGTGACCCCGACCGCCCGCGCCGCCTCCTCCAGCAACTGGCGCAAGGTCCGGCCGACCGGGCCCGGTGCATCGAGCAACAACAGGCCGCGCTGCACGCTACCCACTTCCGGCAAGGCACAGAGCAGGCGGTGCGTACCGTGCCGGCGACACGCCGTGCAGGGCTGCGGCAACTCGCTCACCACACCGCCGCGCCAGGGGCAGTTGGCTTCGCCGTGGCACAGGCTGGTCAATTGTTTACGGGCCGGGCCCAGGTCCTCGTCACCGAGTATCAGGTTCAGGCGGTAACCGGGCAGCAGTGCTTCGAAACGGTCCAGCAGCCGTGGCCAGGCACCGTCAGCGTGCATCAGGCACAGCGGCAACTCGGCCAGCAGCCCGCGCACCTGGCGGACTTGCCCGGGGCTCACGCGCTGAAACCAGCGGACCCACCACTGTGGTCGTGTTCGCACTGTCGATGACTCCCCGTCCGGTTGCTCCGCCCTGACCACTGCTGAGCAACTTCCATGCCCCGCCGCCCAATAACGACGGGCTATCTCCAAAGAGGTACTGCTTTTTCCAGATTGAGTGGAAATTCCTTCTGGGAAACTATCTTCCCCAGCAAGAAACAAGTCAGCCAGGAAAATCACCATGATGGATAGACCCAGCGCCGCCCCCGACCGGCTTCACAGCCTCCCCGTCTACCGGGAACCGATGCCCCGCGAGGCGGCACGCCGGCACATCGTCGTCATGCAGTCGACGGCAGCCGGCGCGGCTTTTGTCGAAGGGCTCGACCAGCCGCTGCTGCTGAATGCCCAGGGCAGGGATTTTCCCTTGCAGCTCACTGGCGTGCTGGCGGATGCCAGCGTCGGCTGTCACCTGTACATCCTCGGCGACGAAGCCTTTATCTGGCTGGTCCATGGCCAGGCCCGCAACGCCGGGCTGCACGACGACGAAATCGACATGATCCTCTCGGCCCCCGGCAGCCGCCGGGTCTATTGCGTGCATTGCGGGCTGACCCAGGCCCCCGGCGCGGCGGACCGTTTCAACTGCATCGGTTGCCAGGTGCGACTGGGTGTCCGTGCGCACTTTTCCAGACGCCTGGGGGCCTACCTCGGGGTCTGCGACGACGCCGACCGCCCCTACGCCGGAGCCCACCCATGAGCACACCGTTGCAGGTCCGGGTCAGCGCGGCGCGCCTGCTCACGCCCCTGGTCCGCGAATTCACCCTGGAGCCTTGCACCGGCACCTTGCCGGGCTTCTCTTCGGGCAGCCACGTGCAAGTTCACCTGCCCCTGGGCGAACGGACCCTGCGCAACGCCTACTCGCTGACCGGCGACCCGTCCGATCACCGTCACTACCGTATCGCCGTGCGCCTGCAAGAGACATCGCGAGGCGGCTCGCGCTACCTGCACCAACAGGTCGAAGTCGGCGACACCCTGATCCTCTCGCCGCCAGCCAATCTGTTTGCCCCACACTCGACCGCGCGACTACACATCCTGATTGCCGGCGGCATCGGCATCACCCCGTTCATGGCCTATCTCGACGCCCTGCAACGGCGGCAGGCGGATGTCGAGTTGCACTACCTCTACCGGCCGGGCCTGACCGATGCCTATCTCGACGAGTTGCAGGAACGCCTGGGGCCGCGCCTGCATCGTTACGCCGCCGGCACACCTTGCGACCTGTCGACGATCCTGCGCGACCGGCCCCTGGGCAGCCATGTCTACACCTGCGGTCCGCAGCGCCTGCTCGATGCGGTACGGGAAACCGCGAACCGCCTCGGTTGGCCCGCCAGCCGCGTGCACTGGGAAGCCTTCAGCGCCGCGCAGCCCGGCCGGCCCTTCGAACTGGAACTGGCCCGCAGCGGCCGCCGCCTTCAGGTCAGCGCCGGACAGAGCCTGCTCGAAGCCCTGGAAAGCGTCGGTATCGCGCCACCCAGCCTGTGTCGCGGCGGGGTCTGCGGCCAGTGCATGACCCGCCACCTGCACGGCGAAATCGAACACCGCGACAGCTTCCTGAGCCGCGCCGAACAGGCCGAGTTCCTTATGCCCTGTGTGTCCCGCGGCTGCGGCCCGCGGGTTTTGCTAGACCTCTAGGAGTCGACCATGTCCGTTCAATTCAGCCCACTCCAGACCTACCGGGAGCCCTTCAGCTTCCGCAACAGCCCCAAGGCCATCCGGCGCTTTCCGTTCCCCTTCAGCGAGGACAGTTATCTCTACTCGGTGAACATCGAACCGGCGAACTCGAAGGACCCCGGCTCGATCTACGAGCACTGGTTCGATATCGACGAGCACTACCGCTCGGAAATGGCCGAACGCGCCCGGGTCCTGGACCAGGACCCACGCCGCTACCTGGTAATGCCGCATATGCAGGAAGCCGCCTGGGACGCCCTGGAAATGCTGATGGAAAAGCTCGCCGCCGATTATCCGCAGTGGTTCGAACTCGACTGCGACGGCTTGAACTGGCACTGGCGCAACAAGGCCCTGGCGATCGACCAGCGCTTTATCTTCGGCGACGCCACGACCTTGCCGTGCGAACCGCTGGAGTTCATCACCCGCCAGGTCCAGGGCGATTTCGCCCTGCTCGACCAGCGCGACGGCGACCTGTTCATGGACGCCGGCATGGTCACCAGCCCGGCGGACTGGTCGCTGGCCTTCGATGCCGGCATGAGCTTCAAGCAATGGCATTCGCCGGTGCCCATGGCCCACCAGATGGGCATCTTCGAGCGGGCCCTGAAATACCTGCTCAATGTCCCGGTGGGCCAGCCGGTGCGGCGCCTGAACTGGACGCTGACGATCAACCCGCGCCTGGACTCCTCGCCGGAAACCTTCCACGAGTGGGGCGCCGACCGCGGCAGCGTCACCGCCGAAAACGCCGGTCGCCTGGTGCACCTGCGGGTCGAACTGCAACTGATGGCGCGCCTGCCCCGCAGCAACGGCCTGATGTTCAGTATCCGCACCTACCTGATCAGCCTCGACGAACTGGTCAGCCAGCCCGGCTGGGGCTGCCGCCTGCACCGCGTGCTGCGCGACCTGCCGGAGCCGATCGCCGACTACAAGGGCATGACCCGCTACCGAGAGACCCTGGTCAAGTGGCTGAGCCGCTTCGACCCCGACGCCTGACCCCTTACCCACTCTTTGACCGACAAGGACCTGCATATGGCTCATTCATGGCGCATTTCCGCACTCGCCGAGCGCCACCGCGCACTCGGCTCGAACCTGGAAGACTGGAACGGCATGGGCACCGCCTGGACCTACGCCAGCGACCTCGCCGATCACCACGAAGCGATCCGCACCCGGGCCGGGCTGATGGACGTGTCCGGGCTGAAAAAAGTCCACTACGTCGGCCCCCACGCCGAAAGCCTGCTGCAATGGGCGACCACCCGGGACATCAGCAAGCTGTATCCGGGCAAATCGGTGTACGCCTCGATGCTCGACGAGGAAGGCAAGTTCGTCGACGACTGCATCGTCTACCGCACCGGCCCCAACGCCTTTATGGTGGTCCATGGTGCCGGCAGCGGCCATGAAATGCTGGTGCGTTCGGCCCAGGGCCGGCAGGTCGCGGTGCTGTTCGACGACGATCTCCACGACCTGTCGCTGCAAGGCCCGCTGGCGGTGGATTTTCTTGCCGAGCACGTGCCCGGCATTCGCCAGTTGCCCTACTTCCACCACCTGCAGACCCGGCTGTTCGAGCGCCCGGTGATGATCTCGCGCACCGGCTATACCGGCGAGCGCGGCTACGAGATCTTCTGCAAGGCCGCCGATGCGCCCTTGCTCTGGGACCAGATCCTGGAACAGGGCGCAGGCCTGGGCATTATTCCCTGCGCCTTTACCGCCCTGGACTGGTTGCGGGTGGAAAGTTCGCTGATGTTCTTCCCCTACGACAACTCGCAGATGTACCCCTTCGCCGACGAGAAGCCCGGCGACACCCTCTGGGAAATGGGCCTGGAGTTCACCGTCTCGCCGGAAAAGCGCGACTTCCGCGGCGCCGAGGAACACCGCCGCCTGCAAGGCCGCGAGCGCTTCAAGATCACTGGCCTGCTGCTGGACGGCGTCCGCGCCGCCGAGGCCGGCGACACCCTCTGGCAAGGCGGCCAACAGGTCGGCGTGGTCACCTGCGGCATGTATTCGCGCTTGAGCAAACGCTCCATGGCCATCGCCCGCATGAACGTCGCCTGCTCCGTGCCCGGTATCGCCCTGCAAGTGCGCGGCAGCCTGGAGACCGGCGCCGTCAGCCACGCGCTGCCCTTCGACGATCCGCAGAAAACCAAACGCACCGCCAAGGGCTGAGCCACCCCAGGAGTTTCCATGGACCATCCAGAGCCACACTACATTCTCAAGATCACCTGCCCGGCCACCTCCGGCATCGTCGCGGCGGTCACCTCCTGCCTGGCCGGGCAGAACTGCTACATCAGCGAGCTGGCGCAGTTCGACGATGAGTTCACCGGGCGTTTCTTCATGCGCGCGGTGTTCCGCTTCAACAAAGGTTCGAGCGCCGACGTCGGCGCACTGCGCGAAGGCCTCGGTGGCCTGGCCGGCGGCTTCGACATGCAGTGGGAGCTGTTCAGCGGCGCCGAACCGACGCGAGTGCTGCTGATGGTCAGCAAGTTCGACCATTGCCTGACCGACCTGCTCTATCGCCACCGCAAGGGCGAGATGGACATGACCATCACCGCCGTGGTCTCCAACCACCTGGACCTGCGGCCGATGGCCGAGCGCGAGGGCATCCGCTTCATCTACCTGCCGATCACCAAGGACACCAAGGCCGTGCAGGAAGCCGAGCTGCTGCGCATCGTCGAGGAAACCCGCACCGACCTGGTGGTGCTTGCCCGCTACATGCAGATCCTCTCCGACGACCTGTGCCGCAAGCTGTCAGGCCGGGCGATCAATATCCACCACTCGTTCCTGCCGGGGTTCAAGGGTGCCAAGCCCTATCACCAGGCCTACGACCGTGGCGTGAAGCTGATCGGCGCCACCGCCCACTACGTCACCAGCGACCTGGACGAGGGCCCGATCATCGAGCAGGAGATCCAGCGGGTCGACCACACCCACCGGCCCGATTCCCTGGTCGCCATCGGCCGCGACACCGAAACCGTCGCGCTTTCCAAGGCCCTGAAATATCACCTGGAACACCGGGTCTTCATCAACCAGGACAAGACAGTGATCTTTCGCTGAGCGCCGACCCCATCATTACGAGGCACGATCATGACTTTACGCGTGGCAATCATCGGCGCCGGCCCTTGCGGCATGGCGCAACTGCGAGCCTTCCAGTCGGCCCGTGACAAAGGCGCCGAGATCCCGGAACTGGTCTGCTACGAAAAGCAGAGCGACTGGGGCGGCATGTGGAACTACACCTGGCGCACCGGCCTGGACGAAAACGGCGAACCGGTGCACGGCAGCATGTACCGCTACCTGTGGTCGAACGGCCCCAAGGAGTGCCTGGAGTTCGCCGACTACACCTTCGAAGAGCATTTCGGCCGACCCATCGGTTCCTACCCGCCGCGGGAAGTGCTCTGGGACTACATCAAGGGCCGCGTGGAAAAAGCCGGGGTGCGCCAGTACATTCGCTTCAACAATGTGGTGCGCCAGGTCAGCTTCGACGCCGACAGCGGCCGCTTCACTGTCCAGGCCCATGACTACAACCAGGATCTTCAGACCGAGGAAAGCTTCGACTACGTGATCAATGCCTGCGGCCACTTCTCCACGCCCAAGGTCCCGTACTTCGAGGGTTTCGAGCAGTTCGCCGGACGCATCCTGCACGCCCATGACTTTCGCGAGGCCCTGGAATTCAAGGGCAAGGACCTGCTGATCGTCGGCAGCAGCTATTCGGCCGAGGACATTGGCTCCCAGTGCTACAAATACGGCGCCCGCAGCATCACCAGTTGTTACCGCAGCGCACCGATGGGCTACCAATGGCCCGCCAACTGGGAGGAAAAACCGCTGCTGCAACGCCTGGAAAACAACCGCGCCTATTTTGCCGACGGCAGCAGCAAGCAAATCGACGCGGTGATCCTCTGCACCGGCTACAAGCATCACTTCCCGTTCCTGCCGGACGAACTCTGCCTCAAGACCGACAATCGCCTGTGGCCGATGAACCTGTACAAGGGCGTGTTCTGGGAGCCCAACCCACGGATGATCTACCTCGGCATGCAGGACCAGTGGTACTCCTTCAACATGTTCGACGCCCAGGCCTGGTATGCCCGCGACGTCATCCTCGGGCGCATCGCCTTGCCGTCTCACGCCGAGATGGTCGCCGACAGCCGGCAATGGCACGCACGCGAGCAGACCCTGGAAACCAACCAGCAGATGTTCGAGTACCAGGGCGCCTATATCCAGCAACTGGTGGACGCCACCGACTACCCCGATTTCGACATCGCCGCGGTCAACGACACCTTCCTGCACTGGAAGCACGACAAGGCCGAAAACATCATGGGTTATCGCGACAAGTCCTACCGTTCGCTGATGACCGGCACCCAGTCGCCGCCCCATCACACACCCTGGCTGCACGCGCTGGACGACTCCATGGCCGCCTACCTCGGCGAACCGCCCACCTCGATCCAGTCGGTTGGCTGACAGGGGAGTCGCAGCATGAACGCACCACGTGTTTCGCATCCCCGGGAGCCCGGGCTGTTTGCCCGGGCGCCGGCGCAGGAACGTTATCGGGTGGCCGCCGGCGGCGTCAGCCTGGTGGCCCTGGAGCCCGGCGACACCTTGCAGGTGATCGACGTCGAAGGCCTGCAATCCTGCGAGCTGCTGGCTCTCGCGGCGAACGGCCACAGCGCCCTGGCACAATGGGCACTGGCCGCCACGCCGGGCGGCGAGTTTATCGCAGGGCAATTGGCTGAGCCGAGCCTGCACAGCCGACGCATTCTCCAGGCCTTGCACAAACGCGGTATCGATCTCCGCTCACTGCCCCGCGCCGCCTCACTCTGGGGCGACGACAGCGCAGCCGGGCACAGCCGCCGCTTTGTCGCCAGTGATCCGCTGCTGGTGCTGGTGGCCGCCCCCTCCGGCCCCCATGCCGTCGACCGGCAATACCGGCCCAGCGAACTTCGCCTGGTGATCGAGCGGGCCAACCCGTCGCCGCTGTGGCTGCCCGAACTGCCGGAACCCTTGGGCGAACTGGTGGACGAGTTCACCGTGCGCGCCGGCAGCGCCCGCGGCTACACCGTCGCCAAGGGCCAATATATCCAGGTGCTGGATGTCGCCGGTCGGCAATGCTCGGACTTTATCGCCTTCGACCGCCGGGCGCTGGAGCGCGGTCAGGAACTGGACCTCGACCAGACCGTCACCCGCACCTTGAACGGCAGTGCCTACCCGGCGCCCGGGCTGTTCTCGAAGTTCTTCGACCGGCAGTTTCAGCCCATGCTCGAAGTGGTGCGCGACACCGTGGGCCGTCACGACGCTTTCGCCCTCGCCTGCGCCGCCCGTTATTACGAAAGCCAGGGCTATTTCGGGCACGACAACTGCAGCGACAACCTCAGCCGCGCCCTCGCCCCCCATGGCGTAAAAGCGCGCGCCGGCTGGCCGGCGATCAACTTCTTCTTCAACACCGCGATCGACGCCCACCAGCAGATGACCCTCGACGAACCCTGGTCGCGCCCCGGCGACTATGTGCTGCTCAAGGCCATGAACGACCTGGTCTGCGGCAGCTCATCGTGCCCCGACGACATCGACCCGGCCAACGGCTGGAACCCGACCGACATCCATATCCGCGTCTACAGCGAACAGGAGCGTTTTTCCATCGCCATGAGCACTCGAACCACGGCGGACGCCGACCCGATCCTGACCCGTGAATCGGGCTTCCACAGCCGCACCAGCGGCCTGACCGGCAGCTTCACCGACTACCGCAACTGGTGGCTGCCCCTGCGCTACGACGGTTTCGGCGCCATCGACGAATACCTCGGCTGTCGCGAGCGCGTGGCGGTGATGGACCTGACGGCCCTGCGCAAGTTCGAGATCCTCGGCCCGGACGCCGAAGCCCTGTTGCAGTACTGCCTGACCCGCGACGTGCGGCGCCTGGCGGTCGGCCAGGTGGTGTATTCGGCGATGTGCCACGAGCACGGCGGCATGCTCGACGACGGCACCCTGCTGCGCCTGGGGCCGGATAATTTCCGTTGGATCTGCGGCGAGGACTATGCCGGCACCTGGCTGCGTGAACAGGCGGCGAAGCTGGGCATGAAGGTCTGGGTCAAGTCCGCCAGCGAGCAGATCCACAACCTGTCGGTCCAGGGTCCGCTGAGCCGCGAACTGCTCAAGCAGATGGTCTGGACCCCACCGACCCAGCCGGACCTGGAAAGCCTCGGCTGGTTCCGCTTCCTGGTGGGGCGCCTGGACGGCTACGACGGTTGCCCGCTGATGATTTCCCGCACCGGCTACACCGGCGAGCTGGGCTATGAGGTCTGGTGCCAGCCCGAGGACGCCGGGCGGGTCTGGGACCGGATCTGGCAGTTGGGCCAGCCCCTGGGCATCGTCCCCCTGGGCCTGGAAGCCCTGGACATGCTGCGCATCGAAGCCGGGCTGATCTTTGCCGGCTACGAGTTCAGCGACCAGACCGATCCATTTGAAGCCGGGATCGGTTTCAGCGTGCCGCTCAAGAGCAAGACCGACGACTTCATCGGTCGCGACGCGCTGCTGCGGCGCAGCGCCCATCCCAGCCACAAGCTGGTGGGCCTGCAACTGAGCGGCAATGAAGGTGCCCACCATGGCGATGCGGTCTATCGCGGGCGGGCCCGGGTAGGAGTCGTCACCAGCGCCTGTCGCTCGCCACTGCTGGGCAGCAATATCGCCCTCTGTCGCGTCGATGTGGCCTGCGCCGAGATTGGCATGGAGCTTGAGGTCGGCAAGGTCGATGGCCTGCAGAAGCGCATCAGCGCCACGGTCACGCCCGCGATCTTCTACGACCCGGACAAGAGCCGGGTGCGCAGTTGATAGGAATAACGAACGGTTACGCCAACTGACTTTGACTGCCCAACGCCCCTCCACTCAGACATGGGAATACAACGATGGAAGCGACGACGTTCGAGACCGTACCGCCGGCCACCGCCGCGGTCGGCAGCCTGCACCGCAAGATCGATTGGCGCGGCGCCTTCTGGGTCGCCAGCGGCGTGCCCGCGCTGGTGCTGTTCTCCATTGGCGCGATTGCCGCCACCGTGGGCAAACCGGCCTGGATCGTCTGGATCGTGTCGATCCTGTTCGGCTTTATCCAGGCCTTCACCTATGCCGAAATCGCCGGGCTGTTTCCGCACAAGTCCGGCGGCGCCTCGGTCTACGGCGCCATCGCCTGGGTCCGCTACAGCAAGCTGATCGCCCCGGTGTCGGTGTGGTGCAACTGGCTGGCCTGGTCGCCGGTGCTGGCCATCGGTTCGGGACTGGCCGCCGGCTATATCCTCACCGCGCTGTTTCCGGCGGATGCGCTGATCAACACCTGGCAGTTCACCCTGCTTGACCTGGGCTGGGTCAAGAGCGGCCTGTCGCTGCGCATCAACGCCACCTTCGGTATTGGCCTGCTGATCCTGCTGGGAGTGTTCGCCGTGCAGCACGGCGGCATCCTGCGTTCGGCGCGACTGACCCTGGTGCTGGGCGCCACTTCGCTGATTCCGCTGCTGCTGGTAGGTGTGGTGCCGCTGCTTACCGGCGACGCGGCGCGGGTCAACTTCCTGCCGTTGTTCCCCCTGGCCCACGACGCCGCCGGACAGGTGATCGACGGGCCCTGGGATATTTCCGGCTGGTCGCTGATGGCCGGCGGCCTGTTCATGGCCGCCTGGTCGACCTACGGCTTCGAGACCGCCGTGTGCTATACACGGGAATTCAAGGACCCCAAGCGCGACACCTTCAAGGCGATCTTCTACGCGGGCCTGCTCTGCATCCTGGTGTTCACCCTGGTGCCGCTGGCTTTCCAGGGCAGCCTCGGGCTCGGTCAACTGGTGACGCCGGCGGTGCTCGATGCCAGCGGCGCGGTGGTCACTCCCGCCGTCTACAGCGGCTTGCTGTCGCCAGCGATCTACAGCGGCATGGGCGTCGGCCAGGTCATGGCCGATAGCATCGGCGGCGGCAAGCTGGTGGCCAATATCGTGCTGATCATGCTGATACTGGCCACGCTGCTGGCGATCATGACCTCGATGTCCGGCTCTTCGCGCACCCTGTACCAGGCCTCGGTGGACGGCTGGTTGCCCAGGTACCTGGGGTGGACCAACGAACACGGCGCGCCGACGGCGGCGATGTGGACCGACCTGACGTTCAATATGCTGCTGTTGCTGATGTCCGACTATGTGTTCGTCCTCGCGGCGTCGAATGTCAGCTACATCATCTTCAACTTCCTCAACCTCAACGCCGGCTGGATCCACCGCCTGGACCGCCCGGACTGGGCCCGTCCGTACAAGGCACCGACCCTGTTGCTGGCGGCCGGCGGGGTGCTGAGCTTCGTCAACCTAGCGTGCATGGGAATGGGCGCGGATATCTGGGGCGCCAGTACGCTGTTCACCGGCCTGTTACTGGCGCTGCTGATCATTCCGGTGTTTGTCGTGCGCCATTACTGGCAGGACAAGGGCCGTTTCCCGGAAGCGATGCTGACCGACCTGCATATCCAGGCCGATGCCGGACTCAAGCGCGCGGGTATGCTGCCTTATGTCACACTGCTCGCCGGCGTGCTGGTGGTATATTTCTGCCACCGGCTGGTGGCCTGACCGACCTGAAGAACCCCAATGACCTGGCTGGCGCTACCAGCCGCCCAGGCTGAACCCGATCCCTGTAGGAGCCGGCTTGCTGGCGATGGGGCCAGTGAGCCTTGCATCGCCTGATCGGCCGCTATCGCCAGCAAGCTGGCTCCTACAGGTTTGGCGGTGTCTTCAAGTCCCCCATTGGGGCGAAGGCGCCTGGCCCCACTCTTTTTCCTATCCAGACCATGGTGACGCATTCGATGAATTCTTCCCTTGCACCGGCCCGTGACATCGACGGCAAGGCAATCGCCGCCCAGGTGCTCAATGAAGTCCGCGACGAAGTCGCGAATCTGGCCCGGCAAGCCATCTTCCCCGCACTGGCCGTGGTCCTGGTGGGCGACGACCCGGCCAGCCAAGTCTATGTGCGCAATAAATTGCTGCGCGCCGAAGAAGTCGGCATCTGCTCGCTGGAACATCGCCTGCCCGCAAGCACCGGCCAGGCCGAGCTGCTGCAACTGATTGGCGAACTGAATGCCGATCCGACAGTGAACGGCATCCTGGTGCAACTGCCGTTACCCGCGCATATCGAAGAAAATGCCGTGATCCAGGCCATCGACCCGCTCAAGGATGTCGACGGCTTTCACCGGGAAAACGTCGGCGGCCTGGTTCACGGCGCCGAAGTGCTGACACCCTGCACCCCCAGTGGCTGCATGCGCTTGCTGCAGGAAACCTGCGGCGATCTGAGCGGCAAGCACGCGGTGGTGATCGGTCGTTCGAATATCGTCGGCAAGCCGATGGCGACCTTGCTGTTGCAGGCCGATTGTTCGGTCAGCGTGGTGCACTCGCGCAGTGTCGATGCCCCGGCGTTGTGCCGGCTGGCGGATATTGTGGTGGCCGCTGTCGGGCGCCCGCAGTTGATCGATGCCAGTTGGCTCAAGCCGGGTGCGGTGGTGATCGATGTGGGTATCAACCGGATTGAAACCGAGACCGGCAGCCGACTGGTAGGGGATGTCGACTATGCCAGCGCCCGCCTGGTGGCCAGCGCGATCACCCCGGTACCGGGTGGGGTCGGGCCGATGACCATTGCCTATCTGATGAAGAACACCGTGATTGCCACACAGTTGCAGCAATCCCGGTAGACGCTGGCGGTTGTGCTGTCCTCGCAGACGCCATCGCCGGCTTGCCGGCGATGCGATGTCAGCCGTTACACCGTTTCACCGGCCGGCACACCGGGTCCAGGCTCAATGGTTGTAAGCGCGCTCATTGTGCTCGGCCAGGTCCAGCCCCATCTCTTCCACCGACTCATTGGCGCGCAAGCCGATCAACACCTTGATCACCTTGAGAATCACCCAACTGACGACAAAGCAGTAGGCCGTGGTCAGCGCCACCCCCTTGATCTGCGCCAGGACCTGCCCGCCCAGGGTCACGCCCTCCACCAGGCCGCCCATCGACGGCACGCAGAACACCCCGGTCAGCACCGCGCCGATCATGCCGCCGATGCCATGCAGTCCGAAGACATCGAGGCTGTCGTCATAGCCGAAACGTCGTTTCAGCACGGTCACACTCAGGTAGCAGAACACCCCGCACAACAAGCCGATGGCCAGGGCACCGCCGACGCCGACATAGGCGCAGGCCGGGGTGATCCCCACCAAACCGGCCAAGGCACCGCTGGCCAGGCCCAGGGCACTGGGTTTGCCGACCTTGAACCACTCGGTGAACATCCAGCCGAGAATACCGGCACAGGCGCCCAACTGGGTATTGAGCATGACGATGCCCGAGAGCCCGTTGAGACCGCCGCCGGAACCGATATTGAAACCGAACCAGCCGACCCAGAGCATCGCCGCGCCAGCCATGGTCAGGCTCAGGTTGTGCGCCGGCATCGGCTCGTTCTGATAACCCTTGCGCTTGCCGAGGATCAGGCACGCGGCCAGGGCGGCGACGCCGGCATTGATATGCACGGCGGTGCCGCCGGCAAAGTCGAGCACGCCCCAGTTGTGCATCAGGGCCCCGGACCCGCCCCAGACCATATGCGCCACCGGCGCGTAGACCAGGGTGAACCAGACCGCCATGAACAGCAGCGCCGCCGAGAACTTCATGCGCTCGGCAAAGGCCCCGGCAATCAGCGCCGGGGTGATGATGGCGAAGGTCATCTGGAAGGTCACGAACACCCCTTCCGGGATATCCCCCACCAGGCTGTCGGGTTTCATTCCGGCCAGGAAGGCCCGGCTCAGGCCACCGACAAAGCTGTTGAAGGTCACCTGGCCGTCGATCATGCCGGTGGTGTCGACCACCATGCTGTAGCCGTAGATCACCCACAACACGCCGACCAGACCAGCGACACCGAAGCACTGGGTGAACAGCGAGAGCATGTTTTTTGCCCGGACCAGGCCGCCGTAGAACAGTGCCAGGCCCGGCAGGCACATGAACAGCACCAGCACCGCCGCGGTGATCATCCAGGCGGTGCTGCCGGTATTGAGGGTCGGGGTGTCGGCTGCTTGAGCCACGGGTGCTATCGCACCGAGGGCCAGCAGCAGTAAAAGGGATTTGCCAGGTAGACGATTGACCATTATTGAAGCTCCTGCAAAAAGAATGGGGATGTCTGGCAGCGAGCAATGTGAGAGTGGACGGGCCTTGAGGCCTCTTCGAATGATGAACGTGCAAATACCGCCGTCCCTGTCAGGGCCCGTCACGGCTGAGCACGCTCTCTGCAGGAGCCAGCTTGCTGGCGATGAGGCCGGTGAGCCTTGCATCGTCTGAGCGGCCGCTATCGCCAGCAAGCTGGCTCCTACAGGTTTTTCGGCGTGTTCAAGATTCCATTGGAGTCTTGGTTCAGTAGCCCGAACCCGGAATCCACGACGTGCCGGCCAGCGGCACCCGGGCCATGGCCGCCGATTCCACGGTCAAGGCCACCAGGTCCTCGGGATCGAGGTTATGCAGGTGCGACTTGCCACAGGCCCGCGCCATGGTCTGCGCCTCCAGCACCAGCACCCGCAGGTAGTTGGCCAGGCGCCGGCCGCCTTCCACCGGATCGAGGCGCTTGGACAGCTCCGGGTCCTGGGTGGTGATCCCCGCCGGGTCACGACCGTTCTGCCAGTCATCGTAAAAGCCGGCCGCCGAGCCGATCTTCTTCAATTCCTCGTCCAGGCGCGGGTGGTTGTCACCCAGGGCAATCAATGCCGCCGTGCCGATCGCCACCGCATCGGCCCCCAGTGCCATGGCCTTGGCCACATCGGCGCCGTTGCGAATCCCGCCCGAGACGATCAACTGCACCTTGCGATGCATGCCCATCTCCTGCAACGCCTGGACCGCCTGGGGAATCGCCGGCAGGATCGGAATCCCCACATGTTCGATAAACACTTCCTGGGTCGCCGCCGTGCCGCCCTGCATGCCATCGAGCACAATCACATCGGCCCCGGCCTTGACCGCCAGCTTGACGTCGTAATACGGCCGGCTGGCACCGATCTTCACGTAGATTGGTTTTTCCCAATCGGTGATTTCCCGCAACTCGGCAATCTTGATCGCCAGGTCGTCCGGGCCGGTCCAGTCCGGGTGCCGACAGGCGCTGCGCTGGTCGACGCCGATCGGCAGCGTGCGCATGCCCGCTACGCGCTCGGTGACTTTCATCCCCAGCAGCATGCCGCCACCGCCCGGCTTGGCGCCCTGCCCCAGGACGATCTCGATGGCGTCGGCCTTGCGCAGATCATCCGGGTTCATGCCATAACGCGACGGCAGGTATTGATAGACCAGGTGCTGCGATTGCCCGCGCTCTTCCGGGGTCATGCCGCCGTCACCGGTGGTGGTGCTGGTGCCGGCAATGGTCGCGCCACGGCCGAGGGCTTCCTTGGCATTGGCCGACAGCGCGCCGAAGCTCATGCCGGCGATGGTCACCGGAATCTTCAGGTGGATCGGCTTCTTGGCGAAGCGGTTGCCGAGAATCACATCGGTCCCGCACTTCTCCCGGTAGCCTTCCAGCGGGTAGCGCGAGACGCTGGCACCGAGCAGCAGCAAGTCATCGAAGTGCGGCAGCTTGCGCTTGGTGCCACCACCCCGGATGTCATAGATACCGGTCTCGGCGGCACGCTGGATTTCCTGGATGGTCAGGCGGTCGAAGGTGGCGGATTCACGCAGCACCGGAGTAGCGGCTTTTGGGTTAACAGGGTCGCTCATGGCAGTTCTCCTCGCGCGGATCAGTACGCGGACGCGTTATCGACTTTGAAGTTGTACAACTGACGGGCCGAGCCATAGCGCTTGAAGCTGGCGGGGGACTCGTCGAAACCGGCGCGGTTGAGCAGTTCCTGCAACTCTTCCAGGTGCTCGGCGCGCATCTCTTTCTCGACACAATCCGACCCCAGGGACTGCACGCTGCCTTTGACATAGATACGGGTTTCGTAGAGCGAATCGCCCAGGGCATCGCCGGCATCGCCACACACCACCAGGCGTCCGGCCTGGCCCATGAAGCAGCTCATATGGCCGATGCTGCCGCCGACCACGATATCAATGCCCTTCATCGAGATCCCGCAACGGGCCCCGGCATCACCCTCGATCACCAGCAGACCGCCATGGGCCGTGGCTCCGGCCGCCTGGGAGGCGCTACCCTTGATCCGGACCATGCCGGACATCATGTTTTCCGCCACACCGACACCGGCATTGCCGTGCACGGTGATGCTCGCCTTCTGGTTCATGCCCGCGCAGTAGTAACCGGCATGGCCCTGGATATCGATGGACACCGCCTGGTTCACCCCCACCGCGAGGTTGTGCTTGCCGTTGGAATGAGTGACCACCCATTCACGGTCTTCTAGCTGATGGACCTGGTCATGCAGCGCCTGGTTGAGGTCGCGCACCGAGGCCGTGGAAAGATCGATGGTTTTCATGCAGGCACTCCTTAAGCTGATTCGCGTTCCCAGAGGTACAGGGTGGCCGGTGCCGGCTCCCAGACCTTGGCGTGTTCGATACCCGGCAGGCTCGACAGGGCCTGGTATTCCGAGGCCATGGCCACGTAGTCGTCGGTTTCGGCGATGATCGCCGGCTTGCAGGCCACCGGGTCGCGGATCACCGCAAAGCCGTTGCGGGTGCCGATGGCGAAGGTGAAGAAGCCATCGAGGTCGCGCAGTGAATGGTCCAGCGCCTGC
Organism: Pseudomonas sp. MWU12-2037; assembly: GCF_023242345.1. NCBI lineage: Bacteria > Pseudomonadati > Pseudomonadota > Gammaproteobacteria > Pseudomonadales > Pseudomonadaceae > Pseudomonas > Pseudomonas sp. MWU12-2037. The sequence continues at coordinate 274,614 of NZ_JALLIZ010000006.1, forward strand.
TTCAGCGAGTCGCCCTGTTGCAGGCGCCAGGTCAGGTAACCGGCGGCCACTTCGGTGTCGTTGTCGGTCTCGAAATGAATGCCTTCGCGCTTGAGTTCCTGGCGCAGACGGAAGTGGTTGGACAGCGAGCCGTTGTGCACCAGGCACAGGTCCGCGCCAGTGGAGAACGGGTGACTGCCTTCCAGGGTCACCGCGCTTTCGGTGGCCATGCGGGTATGCCCGATAATGTGGCTGCCCTGCATGCCGGACAGGCCGAAACGCTGGGAAATCTCCAGCGGCAGGCCCATGCCCTTGAGGATTTCGATGCTCTGTCCGGCGCTCATGATCCGCACCGACGGCGCCAGCTCATTGAGCAGCGCCCGTACCGGGGCTTCAGTGGCCTGGATTTTCAGCACCACGGCACTGGCGTTCTGAAACCAGTCCAGGGAGCAGCCCAGGCGCCCTTCCAGCTCGGCCATCAGTGGTTGCCAGTCGAAACCCTCAGTGGTCGCCTGCAAGGTCAGTTTGAGCCAGCCGTCGGCCACTTCATCACCGTAGATGGCAAAGCCGGCGCTGTCCGGGCCACGGTCGGTCATGGCCAGCAACATCGGCTCGAACAACTGGCCGAGCCGGGCTTCCAGCTGCGGATTTTTCAGGTAAAGCCCTACGATCCCACACATATCAAGTCTCCCTCGAAGACACAGGGCGCCCGGTTTGACCCCGACCGCCCGGATGGTTGTTGAAGCGGTCGGTCAGAAGAATTCGGTGTAGCGCTGGATTTCCCAGTCGGAGACATGGCGGCTGTATTCCACCCACTCCATGCGCTTGAGCTTGATGAACTCACCGACGATTTGCGGGCCCATGACCTCGGCGAACAGCGGGTCGGCTTCGAGGGCGTCGGTGGCTTCCTTGAGCGATTGCGGCAAGGTCTTGATGCCCCGGGCGGCGATCTGCTCCAGGCTCAGGCTGTAGAGGTTTTCGTTGCAGACATGCTCGACTTCCAGTTGCCGGTCGATGCCGTCCAGGCCCGCGGCGATGATCGCGGCGCTGACCAGGTAGGGGTTGCAGCCGGCATCCGGCAGGCGGAATTCGAGGCGTCCGTAAGGCACGCGGACCATCGCCGAGCGGTTGTTGGCGCCGAAGGCGATAAAGGCCGGGGCCCAGGTCGCGCCGGACAGGGAGTTACCCACCACCAGGCGCTTGTAGGAGTTCACCGTCGGCGCGGCGAAGGCACACAGCGCCGGGCCATGGGCGAGCAGGCCGGCGGCGAAGTGATAGGCCAGCTTCGACAGGCCCATGCCGCTCGGGTCGCTGGCGTCATGGAACAGGTTCTTGTTCTCGGCGCTGGCGATCGACAGGTGAAAGTGCATGCCGTTGCCGGCCCGCTTCGGATCGGGCTTGGGCATGAACGAGCAGATCATGCCCAGGTCGTTGGCGATCTCGCCGGCGGCCATGCGAAAGAAGGTGAAGCGGTCGGCCGAGGTCAGGGCATCGCTGTAGGTGTAGTTGATCTCGAACTGGCCGTTGGCGTCTTCGTGGTCGATCTGGTAGACCTCGAAATCCACCGCTTGCAGCGACTCGGTCAGGTGCTCGAGAAACACCCGGGAGCGCGACAGGCCCTTGTAGTCGTAGCAGGGCTTGTCGAGGTTGTCGCTGGCGTCGACCGCTTGCAGCTTGCCCTCGGCGTCACGGCGGAACAGGCTGAACTCCGGTTCCAGGCCAGTGTTGAGGGTCCAGCCCTTGTCCTGCAGGCGCTGGACCTGTTGTTGCAGGACATAGCGGCTGTCATAGGGATGCGGCTGGCCGTCGACATGCCCGACACAGACCACGCGGCCATACCCCGGCTGCCAGGGCACCGGCGTCAGGGTCGACAGATCGCCACGGGCCATGAAGTCCGGACCGTGGGGCTCCATGCCCATGCCGCAGATGGCGAAACCGGCAAATCCGGCCCCTTCTTCCGCCACCGTCTTGAGTCCGCACACCGGCACCGATTTGGTTTTTGCCGCGCCATGGATATCGACAAATTGCGCAAGCACGTACTTGATCCCGTGCTTGTCGATAAGGCGCTGGGTTTCTGCTGGCAACATGGGGTCTTCACTCCTCGTGAAAAGGCAAAGCGCTAGGGATGGAGTTGACGCTCTCAACCTTCTTTATTCCGCAGAAGAAAGTTAATTTCTCTTCAGGAATGCAAAGCCCTTGCCAAGTTCAGTCATACCGAGGTGCGGCATCAGCAACCGCGCATTTGCGCTGTATATATGGGAAAATTGTTTTCCCTGTGGGAATACACCCCATTGGCGAGCCTCGCAGGGACTCGCCTTGCACTTTCCTAGTGCGAAACTAATATTATTGAACAGAAACCGTGCAGGTCCCGATGAATATGCCGAACGAGCTCGAACCGCGTCTCAAGCTGGAGCAGTACCTGGGCATGCAGATCAAGCGCCAGCGCCTGGCGCAGGATCTGAAATTGTCCGATGTGGCGAAGATCGCCGGCATCAGCCAGGGCATGTTGAGCAAGATCGAAAACGCCCAGGTGTCCACCAGCCTCGACACCCTGAGCCGCCTGTGCGACGTGCTCGGGTTGCCGATGTCCAAGCTGTTCAGCCAGTACGACCAGCAAGGTGGCAGTGCCCTGCTGGTCAAGGCCGACCAGGGCATGGAGGTGGTGCGCCGGGGCACGGAGAAAGGCCACACCTACCACCTGCTCAACCATACCCGCGGGCCGAAGAAGAGCTTCGAGGCGTATATGGTCAGCATGGATGACGCCAGCGAGGAGTTTCCGACCTTCTCCCATCCCGGCACCGAGTTCCTGCATCTGCTCGAAGGCGAGTTGATCTACCGCCACGGCAATCAGCTGTACCGCATGGAAGCCGGTGACAGCCTGACCTTCGAAGGCGAAGTGCCCCACGGTCCCGAGCAATTGGTGCAGGTGCCGATCCGCCTGCTGTCGATCATGAACTACGGCAACGGCAACGAATAAACCCGCCCCTCGCGCACGACGGCCAGAAACGCTGTCGTGCCGCCTGATATTTCCCACCAGTTAAAAAACTTTCAGAAACCTCTGGACGTCCCCCGCGCACTTCCCCTATAAAGCCGCTATTGGGAATATTTTATTCCCTATAAGAAAATACGCTTCATCCATGAAGCTGGCTTCACCGTTGTTTTTTATCGCCCTGCGATGAGCTGCCGCCACCCTCCCGAGGACGCGTCATGCAACACGACAAAAACCATTTCATCATCAAGATCAGCTGTCCGGCGGTGTCCGGGATCGTCGCCGCCGTCACCACTTACCTGGCGGACAACGGTTGCTACATCGGGGAGATGGCGCAATTCGACGACGAGTTCAGCGGCAAGTTTTTCATGCGTGCGGTATTCCGCTTCAACGACGGCCTGCCCGCCGATATCGAGACGCTCAAGGCCGGCTTCGCCGACGTGGCCAAGGCCTTCGACATGGCCTGGGAGCTGCACGATACGCGCCAGCCCATGCGCGTGCTGCTGATGGTGAGCAAGTTCGACCATTGCCTGACCGACCTGCTCTACCGCTACCACAAGGGCGAGATGGACATGACCATCACCGCCATCGTCTCCAATCACCTGGACCTGCGGCCCATGGCCGAGCGCGAAGGCATCCGCTTCATCTACCTGCCGGTGACCCAGGACACCAAGGCCCGCCAGGAAGCCGAGCTGATGACCATCATCGACGACACCCGCACCGACCTGGTGGTCCTGGCGCGCTACATGCAGATCCTCTCCGACGACCTGTGCCGGCAGCTCTCGGGCCGGGCGATCAATATCCACCATTCGTTCCTGCCCGGTTTCAAGGGTGCCAAGCCCTATCACCAGGCTTACCAGCGCGGGGTGAAACTGATTGGCGCCACCGCCCACTACGTCACCAGCGACCTGGACGAAGGTCCGATCATCGAGCAGGAAGTACAACGGGTCGACCACGTGTACCGCCCCGATGACCTGGTGGCGACCGGTCGCGACACCGAAACCGTGGCCCTGTCCAAGGCGGTCAAGTACCACCTGGAGCACCGGGTTTTCCTCAACCAGGACAGAACGGTGATCTTCCGGTGAACACACCCAGACTGATAGATGGCAAGGCCGCTTCGGCGCGGGTCCTGGAACAGGTGCGTCGTGAAGTCGGCGAGCTGCTCGCCCAGGCGGTGCAACCGGCGCTGGCAGTGATCCTGGTGGGCGGCGACCCGGCCAGCCAGGTCTATGTGCGCAACAAGATCCTGCGCGCCGATGAGGTGGGGATTCGCTCCCAGGAGCATCGCCTGCCCGGCGACACCAGCACCGAGCAGTTGCTGAACCTGATCAAGGGCCTCAACGACGATTCCTCGATCAACGGCATCCTCCTGCAACTCCCGCTGCCGGCGCAGATCGACGAACTGCGGGCCCTGGAAGCCATCGACCCGCGCAAGGACGTGGACGGTTTCCACAGTGAAAACGTCGGCGGCCTGAGCCAGGGCCGCGACGTGCTCGCCCCTTGCACTCCCAGCGGCTGCCTGCACCTGCTGGAACAAACCTGCGGCGATCTGCGCGGCAAGCATGCCGTGGTGGTCGGCCGCTCGAATATCGTCGGCAAACCCATGGCGGCTTTGCTGCTCAAGGCCGATTGCTCGGTCACCGTGCTCCACTCCCGTAGCCATGATGCCCAGGCGCTGTGCCGCCAGGCCGATATCGTGATTGCCGCCGTCGGCCGCGCCGGCCTGATCGACGCCAGCTGGCTGAAACCGGGAGCGGTGGTGATCGATGTGGGGATCAATCGGATTGATACCGGGAATGGCAGCCGCCTGGTCGGCGATGTCGATTTCGCCAACGCCCTGCCCCAGGTCTCGGCGATTACCCCGGTCCCCGGCGGCGTCGGCCCGATGACCATCGCCTTCCTGATGAAAAACACCGTGATCGCCGCCCGGCAGCAACACCAGGCGCAACGCAACCAATCGGAGGCCGTATGCCATTCAATCTATTGAAATACGGACTGAGCGCCGAATACCCGGTGGATGTCGACCTGCCGCCGCCCTGCGAGCTCAAGCCGTCCTATGACGTGGTGATCATCGGCGCCGGCGGCCATGGCCTGGCCACCGCCTACTACCTGTCACGCTACCACGGCATCAACAATATCGCCGTGCTGGAGAAGGCCTACCTGGGCGGCGGCAACACCGCGCGCAATACCGCGGTGATCCGCTCCAACTACCTCACCAGCGAAGGCGTGCGCTTCTATGCCGAGTCGGTGAAGCTGTTCCAGAACCTCTCCAACGAATTCGACTTCAACATCATGTACTCGGAGCGCGGCCAACTGACCCTGGCCCACACCGATGCGACGGTGCGCTCGTTCCGCCAGCGCGCCGAGGTCAACAAGCACTTCGGCGGCCGCACGGAAATGATCGACCGCCAGCAGATTCGCGAGCTGGTGCCCAGCCTCAATCTCGACCCCGGCCATCTGCCGGTGCTCGCCGGGCTCTGGCATATCGACGGCGCCACCGCGCGGCATGACGCGGTGGCCTGGGGCTACGCCAAGCAAGCGGCCAAGCGCGGGGTGGAGATTCATCAGCTCACCGAGGTCCAGGACCTGGTGATCGAGAACGGCCGGATCCGCGCGCTGAAAACCAATCGCGGCACCGTGCAGTGTGGCTGCGTGGTCCAGGCCATCGCCGGGCACAGTTCGCTGTTGATGGCCAAGGCCGGGATCCGTTCGCCGATCCAGACCTTTCCCTTGCAGGCCATGGTGACCCAGCCGTTCAAGCCCTTCCTCGATCCGCTGGTGAGCTCCTCGGCGCTGCATTGCTATGTGCAGCAGACCAGTCGCGGCGAAGTGGTGTTCGGCGGTGGCTCGGACCCCTACCCGCTGTTCAACAGCCGTTCGACCCTGGACCTGAAGGAAAGCCTGCTGGCCCATGCCATCGAGATGTTCCCGTTCCTGGCCAACGCCAAGCTGATGCGCCAGTGGGCCGGGATCACCGACATGACCCCGGACTACAGCCCGATCATGGGCCTGTCGCCAGTGGAAAATTACTACCTGGACGCCGGCTGGGGCACCTGGGGCTTCAAGGCCACGCCGATCTGCGGCAAGACCATGGCCGAGCTGGTTGCCAGCGGCGGCCGGGTGCCGGAACTGATCAAGCCCTTCGGTCTCGAACGTTTCAGCACCTTCCAGCAAGTCAACGAAATGGGCGCCACGGCGGCCAGCCACTAATGGAGAGCGGACTGTGAAAATCATCAATTGCCCGCTCAACGGGCCGCGCAATATCAGTGAGTTCACCTACGGCGGCGAGTTCAAGCCGATGCCGGACCCGGGCACCTGCAGCGATGCCGAGTGGGCGGACTATGTCTTCAACAGCGAAAACCGCGCCGGGGTGGTCCGCGAGTGGTGGATGCACACGCCTTCCAGCTACTGGTTCCTGGCCGAGCGCCACACCGTCAGCGACGAGATCATCCGCACCTTCGATGCCAGGGAACTGTTCAGTTCACGGCTCGACTTCAATGCCCCTCAGTCCCGGGAGATCGCCGGATGAACAGTTTCAACCGCCTGCCCGCCCCCATGGGTTTGCTGATCGACCGCGACCAGCCGCTGGACTTCAGCTTTGACGGCAAGGCCTACCAGGGTTTCAAGGGCGACAGCATCGCCAGCGCCCTGCTCGCCAATGGCCGTTTCCTGCTCTCGCGCTCCTTCAAGTACCACCGCCCCCGTGGCCCGCTGACCATGGCCGGCCAGGACGCCAACAGCCTGGTGCAGTTGCCTCGCGAGCCGAATGTGCTGGCCGATGCTTATCCACTGGAAGCCGGCCTTGAGGTCCAGGGGCAGAATTTCAACGGTTCCCTGGATAACGACCGCGATGCCTACCTCGGCAAGTTCTCCAAATTCATGCCGGTAGGCTTCTATTACCGCTCGTTCTACAAACCCAAGGGCATGTGGAAAGTCTGGGAGCCGATCATTCGCAAGAAAGCCGGCCTGGGCGTGCTCGACCTGAAGTTCCAGCCCGAGTACTACGACAAGGCCTATCTGTTCACCGACCTGGCGGTGATCGGCGCCGGGCCCGCCGGGTTACAGGCGGCCTTGACCGCCGCCAACTGCGGGGCCCAGGTGCTGTTGATCGAACAGCAACCGGTGCTCGGCGGTGCCCTCGCTTACGCGCGTTTCGATATCGCCGGCAGCCGTGCCGAGCACCTGCGCCGGGAACTGCTGGAGGCAGTCCTTGGCCACGCCAATATCCGCGTGCTGAGCGACGCCACCTGCAATGCCTGGTTCACCGACAATTACCTACCGGTGATCCAGGGCAAGCGGATGTACAAGGTCCGCGCCCGCCAGTGCCTGGTGTGCAGCGGCGCGTTCGACCAGCCGGTGATTTTCCGCAACAACGACCTGCCCGGCGTCATGCTGTGCAGCGCCGCGCAACGCCTGATGAAGCTCTACGCGGTCAAGCCGGGCAAACGCGCGGTGGTGTTGACCGGCAACGATGACGGCTACTACACCGCCCTCGACCTGCACGACCAGGGGGTCGAGGTGGCCGCGCTGGTAGACCTGCGCAATAGCGCCGACCCGGCCCTGTCCCGCGCCCTGGAGCAACGCAAGATCCCCCACCTGACCGGTAGCACGGTCTATGAAGCCCTGCACGAAAAGGGCATGCGCCACGTCAACGGCGTGGAGGTGCGCACCATCAGCGGCCAGGGCCAGGTCAGCGACAGCGGCCTGCGCCTGGACTGCGACCTGCTGTGCATGTCCGCCGGCTATATGCCTGTTTACCAGCTGCTTTGCCAGGCCGGCGGCAAGCTGGCCTACGACGACCAGAAGGCCGAGTTCAACCTCAGCGGCCTGCCGGCCAACCTCGCTGTCGCCGGTTCCGCCAATGGCCGTCATGGCCTGGACAACGTTCTCGCCGACGGTGCCAATGCCGGGCTCGACGCGGCCAGGGCCCTGGGGCTGAGCGTCGGCGCCGAGCGGGCGAACTACGCCCGGGAAAACCCGGTGAATTTCGACTGGCCGATTTTCCCGCACCCCAAGGGCAAGGACTTCGTCGACTTCGACGAGGACCTGCAGGTGCGCGATATCATCAACGCGACCAAAATCGGCTACCGCGACGTGCAACTGGTCAAACGTTATTCGACCGTGGGCATGGGACCGTCCCAGGGCCGCCATTCGGCCTTGCCCACCGCACGCCTGGTCGCGGCCTCGACCCAGCGTAATATCAGCGAAACCGGCGTCACCACGGCCCGACCGCCGTTTGTCGCGGAAAAGCTGGCCCACGTCGCCGGCCGCGCCTTCGATCCTTACCGGCAGACCCCGATGCACCGCCGTCACCTGGAGGCCGGTGCGAAAATGATGCCCGCCGGCATCTGGCAACGCCCGGCGTTCTACGGCAAGGCCGAAGACCGCGAGCGCTGCATGCAGGAAGAAGCCCGCCACGTACGCAGCAAGGTCGGCCTGATCGACGTCTCGACCCTTGGCGGCCTCGATATCCGTGGACCGGATGCGGCCGAGTTGCTGAACCGGATGTACACCTTCGCCTTTCTCAAGCAACCGGTGGGCCGCTCGCGTTATGCGCTGATGACCAACGAACAGGGCGCGGTAATCGACGACGGCGTCTGCGCGCGTTTCGCCGAGGAGCATTTCTACGTCACCGCCACCACCAGCGGCGTCGACCGCATCTACCAGCAGATGCTCAAGTGGAATGCCCAGTGGCGCCTGGACGTGGACATCGCCAACGTCACCGCCGCCCTTTGCGCGGTCAACGTCGCCGGACCCGATTCGCGCAAGGTCCTGGAACAGCTCTGCCCGGACCTCGACCTGAGCGCCGACGGTTTCCCGTACCTGGCGGTGCGCCAGGGGACGGTCGCGGGGATCAAGGCACGGTTGCTGCGGGTCGGTTTCGTCGGCGAGCTGGGCTATGAAATCCACGTGCCGGCCCGCCATGGCCTGGCGCTCTGGGATGCCCTGGTCAGTGCCGGCCAGGCCCACGACATCCGGCCCTTCGGCGTCGAGACCCAGCGTCTGCTGCGCCTGGAAAAAGGCCACGTGATCATCAGCCAGGACACCGACGGCATGACCCATCCGGCGGAGATCGACATGGGCTGGGCGGTCAGTCGCAGCAAACCGTTCTTCGTCGGTCGGCGCTCGCTGGACATCCTCGAAGCCCAGCCGCTCAAGCGCAAACTGGTGGGTTTCACCCTGCCCAAGGGCAGCCCGCAACCGCTGGAGGGCCATCTGGTGCTCGACGGTGCGGACATCAGCGGCAACGTCACCTCCTGCGAGTATTCCGCAAGCCTTGGCCGAATCATCGGCCTGGCCTATGCCGGGGCCCGCCAGAGCGAGCCGGGGCAACAGATTCCGATCCGCGTCGAAGGCGCGATCGTGGTCATGGCCACCGTGGTGAAACTGCCTTTCTTCGATCCCGAAAACCTGCGTCAGGGGCTTTGACTCATGTCCATTTTCGCCACGCATGAACCCATCGTGACTGCCTTGCCAAGCCACACCCTGAGCGACTTGACCGACCTGCCGCGGGTCGGCTTTCGCGGCCGCGACAGCGCCCAGGCGCTACAGGCCAGCGGTTTCAGCCTGCCGGATCGACCCAACCGTAGCGTCACCCAGGAAGATGGCAGCCAGGTCATCAGCCTGTCGGCCAGCGAGTACCTGCTGCTGGGCAGTCCCCGGGACCATGGCTTGCGAATCGCCGATGAAGAAGCCCGCTGGGAACTCGACCATCAGGCCAACTACTTGCTACCACGCCAGGACAGCCATGCCTGGCTGCAACTGAGTGGCGAACGGGTGCCCGAGGTGATGGCAAAGATCTGCGGGGTCGACCTGCGTCCGCAGGCCTTCGGGCCGGGGTCGGTGGCGCAGACCTCGGCGGCGCGGATCAACGTCATCGTGATCAATCCCCAGGTAGCCGAGGTCGCGACCTTGCATATCCTCTTCGACCGGGCATCACTCAGCTATTTTCGCGGGGCGTTGCTCGATGCCCTGGCGGAATTCGGGGTGCAGGGCTAGCAACAGCCTTCGGCAGAAGGCTGGCGTGAACGGCGGGCGACGCGTTTGACAGCCGGTGGTGGGTACGAACCTAGTTCATGCCACCGGCAAAAGCCCTGCGCCCGGCCTTCATCTCGGTGCGCAATTCGCCGATGAAATTGGCAATCGAACGGATGCTGGTGAAGCCGCTGGTGGATACGCCATTGAGCTGCAGATCCACGCGCCCCGAAATCGGATCGAAGATCTTGATCATCAAGGCACCGCTGGCATTCACCGTGCAGGTGCAGGACAGCGGAAGAAAGCCGGATTCAATGATCTGGCAGAGCTCTGCTTCTGGAATCATGCTGTTCATCCTTGATGATCAGTCCGGGTAGTGCTTGACGGGACCAGCATAGACCGGTTTTTTCAAACGCAAGACTCTGCGCGAGCAGATCGCTCAAGGGACTGTGATGCCTGTCACAGACAGGCACCCATCCTGCCGCGCCATCCGACGAATTGCACTCCCCCGCGACACATGGCCGATATGGCCTCGCGGCAGCACCTCTCAGCGCTGCTGCGAGGCAAAGCGGCCCTTGCCCGCCTGCTTCGCTTCGTACATTCGACTGTCCGCCTCACGCAACAGCTGTGTCGCGGATCTCGGATCATCGCGCCGGTACACCGCAATCCCGATACTCACCCCCACCTGCACGGTGGCCGCCCCGATCAGCACCGGCTCATTGATCAGTTGGATCAGTTTTTGCGCCAAATGCTCCGCGTCCTGGGTGCCCCCGAACTGGCCCTCCACCACGGCGGTAAATTCATCGCCCGCCAGCCGGAACACCGCATCCGTCTCCCGCAGGCAGGTCTTCAGCTTCTCGGCCACGACCTGCAGCAACAGGTCGCCGATTTCATGGCCAAAGGTATCGTTCACCGCCTTGAAGCCATCCAGGTCAAGAAACAGCACCCCCAGGGGAACGCCGGTCCGGCGTGCCCTGGCCATTGCGTTGGGCAGGTATTCGAGCAAGGAGCGGCGGTTTGGCAATCCGGTCAGGGTATCGGTCAACGCCTCTTTCTCACGGCGCTCGGCCATGGCCTTGCGTTCGGTAATGTCGTGCAGGAAAACACTGAAAAACCGGTGCCCATCGATTGCGACCGGACTGATCCGCACCTCGACGGGAAAGACCGTGCCGTCACGCCGCAACGCCGATATCTCCAGGCGTTGGCGCAGCGCTTCATCATCACCGGTAGCCAGATACTGCCGCCACGCCGTCAGGCGAGCCTCGCGCATGGCCGTGGGGATGACCAGTTTTTCCAGTGACTGGCCCAGCGCTTCATCACGGGACCAGCCGAAGGTCGTCTCGGCCATGCGGTTCCAGGCCCTTATGGCGCCGGCCTCATCGATACTCACGTAGGCATCGCTGGCGTGCTCCAGCACCGCCGACAGCTCCGCCTCACGCTGCCTGAGCTCGCGATCGGCCTGCAGCCGTTGCAGCATCGTATGGGAGAGCATTTCATTGGCCCGCTGCAACTCCGCGGTACGTTCCTCGACACGCTGCTCCAGCCCGTGCCGCAGCGCCTGCAGGGACGCCTCGGTTTCCTTGCGGCGCTGGATGTTCTGGACCGTCGCGATGTAGTACTCCAGGTCACCATCCACCGACAGCAGCTTGGCCACATGCAGGTCGACCCAGACCGAGGAGCCGTCCTTGTGCCGGTACCTTTTCTCAAGCTGATAACGATCGATTTCGCCACGGTTCAACTGGCGCAACAGATTCAAGTCACTGTCCAGGTCGTCGGGGTGAGTGATGTCCTGGAAGCTCAGGGTCATGAGTTCGTCGGCGTCGTAACCGACGATGGAACAGAACGCACTGTTGAGGCTGAGGAAGCTCCCGTTGCCCGCGACCGCCGCAATGCCCGTCGGCGCCAGGGCAAAGGCGGTTTTCAGGCGCGCTTCACTGGCCGCAAAGGCCGCCGCGGAGTGGGTGATATGGGAACGGGACAGCAACGCCGCCTCGCGCATCTGGAATTCCCGGCTGACCAGCCCGGCAAAGTCCTCCAGGATCTGCTGCGCCTCATCGGTGAAAACCCGGGCCTTGATATCTATCGCGCAGAGCGTACCCAGCGCATAGCCCTCGATGGAGCGGATCGGCGCGCCCGCATAGAAACGAATATGTGGAGCGCTGGTGACCAGCGGATTGGATGAAAACCGCGGATCATTCAGCGCATCCTGGACCACCATCGTATGCTCTTGCTCGATGGCAATGGTGCAGAAGGAAATATCCCTGGGTGTCTGCCGGATGTCCAACCCGAACCTGGACTTGAACCACTGGCGGTCGCTGTCGATCAGCGAAATCAGCGCAATGGGCATCCCGAGCGTGGCGGACAGCAACCGGGTCAAGCGATCAAAAACCGGCTCTGCCGCGGTGTCGAGCACCTCCAGAGCGTGCAACAGCTTTAAACGTCCAGCTTCGGTATGGAGCAAAATAGACGACCTCTCTCAGCTGACCCACCTGCGTTCTCCCTTCCATGTCGAGAATAGTGCAGCGATTCGCTCTGGGCGTGTGTTGGAGCCGCAGGCCACGGTCAGCACGGCTTGATGCTCACAGCATATGCCATTCTGGGTGGGCTTCAAGAAGGGGATGGTATTAGACTGGGCCGGGCGATGAGTGCGGGGCGCTTGTCAAATGATCAAAGGATGAGCGCAGTGAGCCGTACCAGACATATCTGCCTGATGGCGGACTACAACCAGTGGATGAACGCCAAGGTCTATGCGTCGGCCAAGACTTTACCCGAAGAAGAGCTGGGCGCCGACAGGAAAGCCTTTTTCGGCTCGATTCTCGGGACGTTGAACCATCTGGCGGCCGGGGACAGGGTCTGGCTACAGCGATTCGCCCGGCACCCGGCGCAATACCTAGCCCTGGAGCCGATTCGACAACTGCCCACGCCCGAGCGCCTCGACCAGTTGCTGTTTCCCGGTTTCCAGGAGCTTGCGGTGCATCGGGCATGGCTTGATAAAATCATTGTCGAGTGGTCGGGCTCGCTGACAGAGTCGGACCTGGAGCATCCGCTCCACTACAAAAGCATGAAAGGCGTACCGGCTGACAAGAACTTCTATGGCCTGGTCATGCATTTTTTCAACCACCAGACCCATCATCGTGGGCAAGTGACCACCTTGCTGTCGCAGGCAGGTGTCGATGTCGGGAGTACGGATCTGGTGGGGCTTGTTCCGGACGAATTCCCCACATAATTGACGCCCGCTACCGTCCTGCCTTCCACGAAGGCGACGGGGCGTCCGACTCAGCGGTTCTTCGGCACCCTGCTAGGGCAAAGTGTTGCGCTTGGCGAAGATGCTTGCCATTTGCGCCGCGTTCTCGGTTCCCCAGGTACACAGCGGGACGATCGCATCAGCCAGACTGCGACCGAGCGGGGTCAGTGAGTAGTCCACGCGCGGCGGCACCTCCTTGTAGTCGGTCCTCGTTATGACCCGATCGGCTTCCAGATCCTTCAATTGCTGGATCAGCACCTTGTCGCTGACGCCTTGGGTCAAGCGCTTGAGCTCGCCGTAGCGCTTCGGGCCGCCGCGCAGGAAAAACAGGACCAGCGGTTTCCACTTGCCCGAGATGATACGCAGCGTGGCATTGAGCCCACAGCCGGTGTCGCAGATTTCAGAGGGTGTCGTCATTTTTTTTGGTACTTACCTAAAAGTGCATACTTGTCCTTAGGTTATCAGAACTGCATCCTTGGCCTCAAGCAAGCGGTTCCCTGCTTGCATACACAATGCTTAGGAAGGATGCACGTCATGACCAGACTGAATGGAAAGACCGCGGTAATCACCGGCGGCGCTACCGGCATCGGCCTCGCCGCTGCAAAACGCTTCATCGAGGAAGGAGCCTTCGTCTTCATCTTCGGCCGCCGGCAGGAAGCGCTCGACGCCGCCGTGGCTGAGCTCGGGCCCAATGCCCGGGCGGTGAAGGGCTCGGTCTCGGATGAGGCTGACCTCGACCGACTCTACGCCGCGGTGAAGGCCGAGCGCGGAACCCTCGACATCGTCTTCGCCAATGCCGGGGCGGGAGGCCAGCTTCGGCTCGGCGAGATCACCGCCAAGCACATTGACGAAACCTTCGACACCAATGTGAAGGGTACGATCTTCACGGTCCAGAAGGCGCTGCCACTGATGGGCCAGGGCGGCTCGATCATCCTGACCGGATCGAGCGCCGGCACCACGGGCGCTCCGGCAATGAGCGCCTACAGCGCGAGCAAGGCGGCAGTGCGCAACCTCGCGCGGTCCTGGGCGGAGGATCTGAAGGGCACCGGTATCCGGGTAAACGTGCTGTCGCCCGGGGCGACTGCGACCGATCTCGCGAAGGAAGCGTTGGGCGAGGAAGGTATGAAGGTTTTCGCCTCGATGACGCCGCTTCTGCGCATGGCCGATCCAGCAGAGATCGGAGCGGCGGCCGCCTTTCTCGCCTCGTCGGACAGCAGCTTCATGACCGCCAGCGAGGTCGCCGTCGACGGCGGCCTGGCCCAACTCTGACGCGCCAGGCCCGGCACGTCATTCGACTATTCGAAGCGCCGTCGGGCGTGGTAAATCCAAGGAGAATATATGAGTTACGCAATTATCGGCTTCGGCAATATCGGCCAGGCCCTGGCCAAGGCGTTTGCCCGCAGCGGCATCGAAGTATCCGTTGCAAGCACCCGCGACCCGAAAAGCTTTGCATCCGCCGCGGCCGCGATCGGACCGCAGATCATTCCCAAAACACTGGCGGAAGCGGTCAAGGCGGACATCATCTTTTTGGCCGTCCGTTTTGAGTCGCACCCGGCTGTCGCGAAGGCGCTGCCCAATTGGAAGGGCAAGACCATCATCGATGTGACCAATGCCTACGGCGTGTCCCCTGAGGAACTGGGAGGCCAGCCTTCTTCCAGGGTCGTCGCGCAGGCCTTCACGGGTGCAGGACTGGTCAGGGGCTTCAACCATTTGGGCGCTGCCGTCCTTGGCCAGGATCCGGCCGTACAGGGTGGCAGGAGAGTCGTGTTCCTGGCGAGCGACGATGACGGTGCCGCAGAGAAGATCGGTGCGCTTGCGCAACAGCTCGGTTTCTCGCCGATCCAACTGGGCGGCCTTTCGGAAGGTGGATTGCTTGTGCAGGCCCGTGGAAATAGCTGGGGTCACTTGATTTTCAAGGACTTGGTCAAGTTCGACTGACGAGTCGGGATCGCACATTCCGATGCGATCCTGCCTGGTAAACAAAGGGCCGCTACAACGAGCCTCTCATTCCGTACTCCCAGGGAAGATACATCCCCCATTGCGGACCAGCGCCTTCACCTCTTCGCCCACCTCCCGTGGGCTTTGGCTCAACCGAGCAATGAACTCCTTGCGGTGCCGCACATACGACTTCGAATCGTGTTTCGCGCTCCAAAGGACGATGTTAAGCACGATGGGGATGAGGTCCAGGCCCTTCTCGGTCAGCGTGTAGAAGTCCTTGCGCCCGTCGTCGGGGCTGGGCGCCCTCGAGAGAATGCCTTGCTCCTCAAGAAAGGCGAGGCGGGAAGCCAGGACATTGGTCGCAATTCCCTCTTCCGATTTCCGGAACTCGCCATATGTCTTCTTGCCCACAAAAACGATGTCGCGAATGATCAAGAGCGACCATCGGTCGCCGAAAATCTCCACACCGTAGTTCACTGCGCAATGGGACCGAATGTCTTCTTTACAGGTCGTTTTCATGTCCGGATCTTACATTGCTTGCATGAGGCAAGTAAATTCCGGCATATCACTTGCTTTTTATAAGTCATACTCCGATTCAGTGACGCAACAATTTGCGCAACGGCACACCGTCCTTGAGCACGGGAGACTTGATGACGATGTAGCTGAAGTACTTGGAGATGCCGATGTTCTTGTCCAGCAGGCTTTCGATCACCTCCTGGTAATGCTGGATACTGCGGGTCATGAAACGCACCAGGTAATCATAGCCACCGCTGATCAAATGGCATTCGAGCACTTCGTCCACCAGCCGGATATTGGACTCGAATTTGGCAAAGTCTTCGCGCTTGTGGTCGCTCAGGGTGACTTCGGTGAAGACCGTGACCGAATCGGTGATCTTCGCCAGGTTCAGGTGCGCCTTGTAGCTGGAAATGTACCCGGCCGACTCCAGCCGCTTGACCCGTTGCAGGCAGGGGCTGGCCGACAACCCCACCGCATCGGCCAGGCTCACGTTGGTCATGCGCCCATCTTTTTGCAGCTCAACCAAGATGCTGATGTCGATCCGGTCCAGTTTTACTAAACCTTCCATTGCCTACCTCTTGACTGCCGTTTGTAAGACAATCTTCTAGCAAAATCAGCGCCGTAAAGACAGCTGATGCTGCGTCACCAGATCCGCCATGCTGTTGATGCAGTAATTGGCCGCGCAGGGCGACGTTTGTTTTGCCCGGCCACGACAGATCAGGCACACGTCAGTGGTCGCCTGCAGACTGACCGATGGTCGAGTCACCTGCAGAATGTGCGCCCTTTCAAGCTCGTTGACCTTCAACCATTCGGGATCGAGCAAAGGATCGTCCGCCAATGAAATAAAATCATCGGGCATGATCCCCAACCGCTCACAGAGCAGCCCCCGGTCCTCAGTGTCCCGGTCACCCCGTACCAGCAAGCGATAGAACTTGCGCAGGTACAACATCGCCCCGGGGGCGTCTTCGAACAGTGACCAGTTGGCGACCGAACGGGCAAAGCTCATCCCCTCCTCCCAACTGGCTTTCAGCCCCCAGCGCTCGGCCAGCTGGCGATGAACAAAACACAGCAAGCCACTAAAGCCTAGCTCACCGAACCGAGGATAGAGCGTGCGCACGACCTCGGCGTATTCGGCCAGCACCTGTTCCTTGTTCGGATGACCGCCTCGGCTGTCGAGCAACGGTTGCAATGCCGTCCAGACACCCGAATCCCGATCCACCAGAACCTCGTCGCAATCAATGAGCAGCGTCCGATAGTCAGTCAGCCCCATGGTGTGCAAAGCCTCCGGTGATACATTTCATCCATCCGTGCCCCATAAACGCTCACGAGCGATGCCTGGCGGCACCGCTCCGAGCAGCCACGAGCTCAGTTCAAGACCCGTGCCAATGCGCCTTCCAGAATCTGCAGCGCTTCGTCGACCTGTTCTGGCGTGGTCACCAACGGGGCGAGGAAGCGCAGAACGTTGCGGTAGACACCACATTTTATGACCAGCAAACCGCCGCTCCGGGCCTCATCAATCAACCGCTGGTTCAAGTCAGCGTCCGGAGTACGCGCTTCGTCACCCTTGATCAGCTCGAGCGCCAGCATAAAACCGCTACCGCGCACATCACCGATTTGCCAGTGACGCGCCTGCAAACGCAACAGCCCCTGGCGCAAACGCTCGCCCAGTGCTTCGCCACGGGCCAGCAACTGTTCTTGCTCAAAGGCGTCGATCACCGCCAGGGCCGCGGCGCAGGACAAGGCGTTGCCGCCGTAGGTGCCACCCAGGCCGCCTGGCAACGGGGCGTCCATGATCGCCGCCTTGCCGACCACACCCGATAGCGGCAAGCCACCCGCCAGGCTCTTGGCGACCGTCACCAGATCCGGCTGGATCCCGGCATGCTGGAAACCGAACCATTTGCCGGTACGGCCGAAACCGGTCTGGATTTCATCGAGGATCAACACGATGCCGTGCTTTTCAGTCAGGGCACGCAGCGCCTGAAGAAACTCCACCGGTGCCGAGAGGAATCCGCCGTCCCCCTGCACGGGCTCGATGATGATGGCCGCGACCCGTTCCGCTGCCACCTGAGTGGCCAACAACTCGTCGAGTGCCTTGAGCGCCATATCGCTGCTGACACCGCGGTAGGCATTCGGGTACGGGGTATGGAACACCTCCGGCGCGAACGGTCCGAAGTTCTGCTTGTAAGGCTGGCTCATGCCGGTCAGTGTAGTGCCGAGCAAGGTGCGACCGTGGAAGCCCCCGCGAAAGGCGATAACGGCCGAGCGGTTGGTGTGGGCACGGGCGATCTTGATCGCGTTTTCCACGGCTTCGGCGCCCGAGGTGAAGAACGCGGCTTTGTACGCCTCCTGGCCACCGATCATTTCGCACAGGCGTTGGGCCAGATCGAGATAAGGCTGATAGGCAACCACCTGGAAACAGGCGTGGGAGACCTTTTGCAATTGTGCCTGCACGGCCGCGACCACCTTGGGATGATTGTGACCGATATTCAGCACACCGATACCGCCGACGAAGTCCAGGTAGCGCTTGCCGTCCACATCCCACAATTCGGCACCCAGGGCGCGATCGATCACCAAGGGGTGAGCGGTAACCAGGCCACGTGGCACGAATTGATCGCGCTGACGGAGCAAATGAGGGGTTTTGTCGACTTGGCTATTCATGGCATTTCCCATCGTGAGTCCGGCAACCGGGAGATGGTTGCGATGCTGTTCAGGTTAAGCGTTGCGCGAAACGATCTACGCCGAACTTGGCCCCTGAGAAATTCGGATCGACTGTTTTCACCCTGCCAAACGGCAGATTCCTTCAGCACACCGAATCTGCCGGAGCATCGCCAATAGAACGTCGCGCGACCCGTTTAACCCGGCGCTTTCGACAGATCCTGCGCCGGCATTGCGCGATGATGGAGAACACCTTCAGCCGTTCAGGAAATGCCCATGGCCCTGCTGTATAAAGCTGACCCCGTACGCGGCGAACAGTGGAAAGCGCTGTTTGCCGAACATGCCCCGGATATCGAATGGCGCGCCTGGCCGGACATCGGCGACCCCGCGGACATCGAGTACCTGGCCGCCTGGCAGGCGCCCGACGACCTCGAGGCCTTGCTGCCCAATCTCAAAGTGCTGTTCGCCCTGTCCGCCGGAGTCGATCAACTGGACCTCGGTCGCTTGCCCCTCAGTTTGCCGCTGGTGCGCCTGCTGGATCCGGGCATCACCCGGGGCATGTGCGAGTACGCCAGTTTCGCCGTGCTGAGCCTGCACCGGGACATGCTCCGTTATCGCCAGCAGCAAACGGCTCGCTGCTGGCAGGCGCACGTGCTGCAACCGGCCCACAGGCGTCGGATCGGGGTCATGGGTCTCGGGACCCAGGCCCGGCAGATTCTGGCGACGTTGCAGCCCCTGGGGTTTGCATTATCGGGATGGGCCCGCAGTGTCCATCAGGTTGAGGGTGTGGCGTGCTATGCCGGCAACGAACAACTGCCGGCGTTCCTGAACCAGTGCGACATTTTGCTGTGCGTACTGCCGCTGACCGAACAGACCGAGGGCATTCTCGACGGCAAACTATTCGAACAGCTGCCCCAGGGCGCGGCGCTGATCAACATGGGCCGTGGTGGGCATCTGGTGGAAGGTGATCTGCTGGCGGCCCTGGACAGCGGGCAACTCAGCGGCGCGGTCATCGACGTGCTGCAGCAGGAGCCGGCACCGGCGGATCATCCGTTCTGGCACCACCCGAAGATTCTGCTGACCCCGCATATCGCGGCCATGACCCAACCGGAAAGTGCGTTCGAGGTGTTGCTGGAGAATATTCGGCGACACCAACGTGCAGAGCCGATGGTCGGTGAGATCGATCGTACCCGGGGTTATTGAATACAGCGAGCATCCACTGTGGAAGCGAGCTTGCTCCCCCCACAGTGGATCGTGGCGTGGGTCAAAGTCGCTCGGCAATCGCTCTGCCCACTTCCTGTGTCGAGCCCTTTCCACCCAGGTCCGGTGTGATCGGCCCGTCGGCGATCACATGTTCGATCGCCTGCACAATCCCGTCATGCGCCGCGCGATAGCGCGCGTCACCGTTACCCAGGAAGTCGAGCATCAGCGCACCGGACCAGATCATCGCAATCGGGTTGGCGATATTCTGCCCATAGATGTCCGGTGCCGAGCCGTGCACCGGCTCGAACAGCGACGGAAAACGCCGCTCGGGATCGAGGTTGGCCGACGGCGCGATACCGATGGTCCCGGCGCAGGCCGGGCCGAGATCGGAAAGAATGTCGCCGAACAGGTTCGACGCCACCACCACATCAAAACGGTCCGGTTGCAGGACAAAACGTGCGCACAGAATGTCGATGTGCTGCTTGTCCCAAGTGATCTGCGGGTACTTCGCCGCCATCAATGCGGTGCGCTCGTCCCAATACGGCATGCTGATGGAAATCCCGTTGGACTTGGTCGCTGCCGTCAGGCGCTTGCGCGGCCGGGTCTGGGCCAGGTCGAAGGCGAATTTGAGAATCCGGTCCACACCGCGCCGGGTGAACACCGACTCCTGCAACACGAACTCATGCTCGGTGCCTTCGAACATCTTGCCGCCGACCGAGGAGTACTCACCCTCGGTGTTCTCGCGGATCACCACAAAATCGATGTCCCCCGGCTTGCGCCCAGCCAGGGGGCACGGCACCCCGGGAAACAGGCGCACCGGACGGATGTTCACGTACTGGTCGAAGTCGCGACGGAACTTGAGCAGCGAGCCCCACAGGGAAATATGGTCCGGCACCTTGTCCGGCCAACCCACGGCACCGAAATAGATCGCGTCAAAGCCCTTGAGCTGTTCGAACCAGTCGTCGGGCATCATCTGCCCGTGCTCCATATAATAATCGCAGTGGGCCCAGTCGAGTACTTCGATGCTCAAGTCCAGCTGCCATTTCTTCGCGGCCTGCTCCAGCACACGCAACCCTTCCGGCAGGACTTCCTTGCCGATGCCATCGCCGGCAATCGCGGCGATTCTGAATGCCTTGCTCATCAATCATGCCTCGCAAAATGTCTGTGCCATCGTCGGTCGGGTTACAGCCCGCCCATGTGGAAGGCTTTGACTTCCAGGTATTCGTCGAGGCCGTACTTGCTGCCTTCACGGCCCAGGCCCGACTGTTTGATACCGCCGAACGGGGCGACTTCCATGGAAATGATCCCGGTATTGAGACCGACCATGCCGAACTCCAGCGCCTCGCCGAAACGCCAGGAGCGACGCAGGTCCTGGGTAAAATAATAGGCGCCCAGGCCGTAAGGCGTGGCATTGGCCAGCGCGAGGGCTTCGGCCTCGGAGGTAAAACGCATCAGCGGCGCCACCGGACCGAAGGTTTCTTCGTTGGCCAGCAGCATGCCGGCGTGGGCTTCGCCGAGTACGGTGGGCTGGACAAACTGACTGTCGCCCTCGGGAATGGCGCCGCAGAGCAAACGCGCGCCCTGGCTCAAGGCATCATCGATATGTCGGGCAACTTTGCTCACGGCGGCCGCATTGATCAGCGGTCCGATAGTGACGTCGGCCTCCAGGCCGTTGCCGACCTTGAGCTTGCCCACCTCCTCCACCAGCCGCTGGGCAAATCGCTCGTAAATGCCGTCCTGCACCAGAATGCGATTGGCACAGACGCAGGTCTGGCCGGCGTTGCGAAACTTGCTGAGCATGATGCCGGCCACTGCCTGCTCCAGGTCAGCGTCATCGAACACAACGAACGGTGCATTGCCGCCCAGCTCCAGGCTCAGGCGTTTGATGTGTTCGGCGCTCTGGCGCATCAGTAATCGGCCCACGGCCGTGGAGCCGGTGAAGGAAATCTTCCGCACAGTCGGGTTGGCTGTCAGTTCTTCGCCGATCCCCGCGGGCATGCCGGTCAGCACATTGAACACCCCGGCCGGAATCCCGACCCGCTCGGCCAGCACCGCCAGGGCCAGGGCCGACAGCGGTGTCAGGTCCGAGGGTTTGACGATGATCGGGCAACCCGCCGCCAGCGCGGGTGCGCATTTGCGGGTGATCATCGCGTTGGGGAAGTTCCACGGGGTGATCGCGGCGCACACACCCACGGGTTGCTTGAGGGTCAGCAGCCGGCGATCGCCGCTGGGGGCCGGCATGGTTTCGCCGTAGACCCGTCGGGCTTCCTCGGCGAACCATTTGACGAAACCGGCGCCGTAGCGAATTTCGCCTTTGGCTTCGTTCAACGGTTTGCCCTGCTCGCAGGTCATGATCAGTGCCAGGTCGTCGAGATTGTCGATCATGGCCTGATACCAACACTCCAGCAGCGCCGCACGCTCGGCCGCCGGGCGTGCGCGCCAAGCCGGCCAGGCCCGTTCCGCCGCCTCGATGGCGCGACGGGTTTCCGTGCCTTGCATCGCCGGCACGCGGGCGAGCAACTGACCGCTGGCCGGGTCGATGACGTCCAGGGTCGCGGCGTTGTCAGCGCCGACCCACTGCCCATCGATATAAGCGAGTTCTGCCAAAAGGCTGGGGTCTTTCAAACGATTCTTGAGCATGGTCGAGGTCCTGATCCGAGACACGCTCCAGTCTAGGGAGGTGCCACGGACGAGGATGCTGAAAGCGCCTTGAGGGCAGTGTCGGATGCTGAAATTTGCGCAGCAACGGTAGATTTGTGGTCTATGGGGAAATCACAGTTTCAGGGAGCCCAGCAGTCCCTCCAGAAACCGCTCCCCGGCCTCTATCTGGCTGATCTCGATAAACTCGTCCGGCTTGTGCGCCTGTTCGATCGAGCCAGGTCCACACACCACCACCGGGACATCCAGACGCTGCTTGAACAACCCGCCTTCGGTGCCGAAAGAAACTTTGGCGGTACCGGTGTCCGGCGCTGCAAAGTTCTTCAGAAAGCGCACCGCTTCGACACTCGGGTGGGTGTCGAGCCCCGGATAGACATTGAGGGTTTCGATTTCGATGTCCGCGACACTGGACAAGCGCTTGGCCTCGCGCACGATCACTTGCGCACGCTCGCGCATCTGCTCGAGGAACTGATCCAGATCGTCCGCCGGCAGGTTGCGCACTTCAAAGTCGAGGGTACAGAGGTTCGGCACGATGTTCAGCGCCCTGCCGCCGACGATCTGCCCGACATGCACCGTGCTGTAAGGCACATCGTAGTCCGCATCCTGGGCGCCCTGCTCCTGCAACTGCTGCTGGCTTTGACGCAGCGCCGCGATAAAGTCACAGGCCACGTGAATCGCATTGACCGAGCGCGGCGCCAGGGATGAATGAGCCTCCAGGCCCCGGCAGTAGGTGCGATAGGAACCCTTGCCCTTGTGGCCCAGCACAAACTGCATTTGGGTCGGCTCGCCGATCAGGCACAGGAAGGGACGTACCGGTGCCAGGTGCAACACGTCCAGCAAACGCCGCACGCCGACGCAACCGGTCTCTTCGTCATGGGACAGGGCCAGTTGCAGCGGTCGACTCAACGGGCTGTCCGCTGCCTCGAGCATGGTGTCGATGGCCAAGGCGATGAAACCCTTCATGTCGCAGCTACCGCGACCGTAAATCTTCCCGTCCTGCACCGTTGCCTGAAACGCCGGAAAGCTCCAGGCCTGGCCTGCCGCCGGGACCACGTCGGTGTGCCCGGACAACAGAATCCCCGGTAACGCCCGAGGGCCGGTACTGGCGAACAGGTTGGCCTTTTTGCCCGTTTCATCCTTGACGATCAGCGACTCGATGCCCTTGCTCAGCAGCAGGTCGCGGACATACTCGATCAAGGCCATGTTCGACTCCGAAGACACGGTGTCGAAGGCCATCAGGCGTTTGAGAATATCCAGTACACGGGGTTTCATGAGGCCTTGCTCCGTTGCTCGGCTGAAAGGGCGAACCGACGGATGGAGAACGGCTCAATCGAAGTGCTGGTGCTGCCGGTGCTGATCAGTTCGGCCATCACGTCACCGACACCCGGGCCGAGCTGAAAACCGTGACCACAGAAGCCGAAGGCATAGAACAAGCCATCGACGGTGCCGCTCGGGCCCATCACCGGCAGGGAATCGGGCAGGTAACCTTCGATACCGCTCCAGACCCGGATAATGTTCAGATTGCCGACACCCGGCAGCAGACGACGCATCTGCCCGAGTTGGTTGAGGATGCTGCGCGGCTCGACCTGGGCCCGACGGGTCAGCATGTCCGGTTTGCTGCGGTAGCCGCCGCCGATGACGATGTTGCCACGGGGGATCTGGCGGAAATAAATCACTTCCTCGGGAATCCTGGTGTACACCCCGATCACCGTCGGCAAGGCGTAAGGCACCGGCTCGGTGACCGCCATCTGCGGGCCATGGGTGTCCAGCGGCACCGGCTCGCCGAATTGCGCCGAGAGTTTCTGCCCCCAGGCACCGGCGGTAATCAGCAGGCGTTCGGCGTTGAACTGACGACCATCGGTGGTGGTGATGCTGAACTCGCCGCCAACCTTCTGCACCTCGGCCACTTCAGTCTGTTCCTCGATCCGAGCGCCGATACGTCGTGCCGCCCGGGCAAACGCCGGGGCCGCCAGACGAGGGTTGGCATGGCCGTCGTGGGGTGCATAGGAGCCGCCTTTCACGTCAGGCCCCAGGAACGGGAAACGCTGGTGCAGGTCCGCACCGCGATAGATCTTCAGGTCCAGTTGCGCCGCCTCGGGGGCCGCGGCGTAGGCCTCAAGCTCGGCGATTTCGTCTTCGCGGTAGCACACCCGCATGTGCCCGCTGGCAATGAACTCGAGGTCGTCGTCAATCAGCTCCGGCAAGCGCTTCCACAACGCCCAGGAACGGTTGGCCAATTCCAGCTGCCCAAGGAAACGCCCCTGCCGCCGGACATTGCCGAAGTTCACGCCGCTGGCGTACTGACCGATCTGGTCACGCTCCAGCAGGATCACCGTCTGCCCGCGCCGGCGCAGGAAAAACGCCGCGGCCGAGCCCATCAGGCCGCCACCGACAATCACCACATCGGCTTTCTGTAGCGTCATGGCGACACCTCCTCGGTGAGCATCGACAGCGGTTTGACCGGTGCCTGACCGCGCTGGCGGCCGACCTGTTGCACGGTGACGCCCGCCGCGGCGGCAATCACCTCGGCCCCGGCCTGGGAGCAGTAACGCCCCTGGCAACGGCCCATGCCGACCCGGCTGAAGGCCTTGGCCCGATTGACTTCACAGGCACCTTTCTCGCTGACCGTGCGCCGCAACTCACCGGCGCTGATCATCTCGCAACGGCAGACAATAGCGGTATCCGGCAAGGCTTTGGCTTGCGCCGAGGGCCAGGGAAACGCCTGAGCCAGACCCAGGCGAAACTGCTCCATCACCGCCAGCGCCTGACGCTGTTCGTCGCGCAATCCGGCATTCACCGGTTTGTGCTGATCCTCCAGCAGCGCCATCGCCACCAGGCGTCCGGCATGTTCGGCGGCATCCGCGCCACGGATTCGCGAACCATCACCGGCGGCATACACGCCGCTCACCGAGGTCCGGCCATCGTCATCGGTAGCCAGCAACCATTGGCTGGAGGCCTCATCGAAGCGCAAGCGACAACCGGCCAGATCGGCCAATTGGGTTTCCGGGCGCAGGTGATACCCCAGGGCGACGGCATCGCACGCCACGTTCAAGGTCGCCCCTGCCGCCGTCCGCACTCGCACACCACTGACCCCGCCGGCGGCGTCACCCAGCACCTGCTTGGGTTGGATACCCAGGTGTACGGGAATCTTCGCCCGGTACAACTGCGCCAACAATTTCATCCCGGTGAACAGCAACCCGGGACGCGCCAGCAGTTTCGGCAAGGCGCCGAGGCGCTTGCCCAGCGGCGAAGTGTCGAGCACCGCCGCTACCTTGGCACCGGCCTTGAGGTATTGGCTGGCGACCAGGTACAGCAACGGCCCGCTGCCCATGAACACCACGCTATGACCGATGGACACCGCCTGGGACTTGAGCGCGATCTGCGCGCCACCCAGGCTGTAGGTCCCCGCCAACTGCCAGCCTTCGATTGGCATCAGGCGATCGGTGGCACCGGTACAAAGGATCAGCGCGTCGTAATCCACGGTCGAGTGCCTGCCCTGGCTGACGCAGCACAGTTGCCCCGGCGTGAGGTTCCACACCAGGGTCTCCGGGCGATAATCGATCGACCCGCGCAAGCGCTCGAAACTCATGTGCAGGTCCCGGGCCTTGGCGGCTTCGGTGCCATACAAGGTGGCGTAGTCGCGGGTGAAACCTTCCGGCTGGCGCCGGTAGATCTGCCCGCCATCGCGACGATTTTCATCGATCAGGATCGGCTTGAGACCAGCAGCCAGCAGGGTTTCGGCGCAACGAACACCGGCCGGCCCGGCGCCGACGATGACTATCCGTGCAGTGGCCATATCGCCTCCGGTTGCGTGGTGAGAATATCCAGCCCTTCACGGACTTCGTTGGAACAGGCACGCAGGCGTTCACCACTGCGGGTCCAGACCCAACAATCCTGGCAAGCGCCCATCAGGCAGAAACCGGCACGGCGCCCCGTATCGAACTCCGACTGGCGCAACGCCGTGCCCTGGGTCAACAGCGCGACCATCAGCGTGTCGCCCTGCAAGGCTTCAATCGGTGCGCCGTCCACCTGCAGTTTGACGGTCGGCCGGCCCTGCTCGGCCAGCCTTACAAAACGCCCCTTCATGCATAGGCTCCCTGGGTCAAGAGATTCAAATCCAGCTGCGTCTTGAGCAGCTCGGCGCTGTCGTGGTGGCAGAGGATTTCACTGCCGCCCTCGATGATCCGACGGCTCGGCGCGGTGTGATTGCACAGGCCGTCCACCCGTACCGGGCAGCGGTTGAGGAAGGTGCACAGCTCCGCCACATTGGCCTTCGCGCCGATGGGCGGCAGTTCGCCGCAGGTGGTACCGCAGCTCTCCAGCCAGCCCTGGCGCAGCTCCGGCACCGAATGGATCAACAGATCGGTGTAGGGATGGAACGGGGCCTGGGCAAATGACTGCCGGGTGCCGGCCTGAACCTTGTGGCCGCTGTACATCACCACGATGTCGTCGCACAGCGCGCGTACGGTGGAAATGTCGTGGCTGATAAACAGGTACGAAACCCCCAGCTCCTGACGCAGGTCGCGCAGCAGTTCGAGAATCGCCGCGCCGACCACGGTATCGAGTGCCGAGGTCACCTCGTCGCACAGGATCAGGTCCGGTTTCGCCGCCAGCGCCCGCGCCAGGTTGACCCGTTGCTTTTGCCCGCCGGAGAGTTCATTCGGACGCCGTTCGGCCATGCTCCGCGGCAACCGCACCAGGTCCAGCAGTTCGCCGATACGCTCGCGCAATGCCGCCCCCTTGAGGCTGAAATACATCTTCAGCGGGCGGCTCAGAATGGTACCGACGCTGTGCATCGGGTTGAGCGCGGTGTCGGCGTTCTGGAAGACCATCTGAATGCGTCGGAACTGCTCGGGGGTGCGCTCGCCAAGACTCCCCCCCAGGGGCTGGCCAGCGAACGTCAGCCCACCCAGTGCCGGAGTCAGCAGCCCGGCCACCACCCGCGCCAGGGTCGACTTGCCGGAACCCGACTCGCCAATCACACCAATGGCCTGCCCCCGGCGGACAGTCAGGTCGATGTCTTCCAGCACGCGGATCGACGGCATGCCTTGCAGGTTCTTGTTGCCATAGCCGGCGGTCAGTCCCTTGATGGTCAACAAGGGTTCGTCTTCGGCGACACCGCTGGGCGGGCGGATCGTCGTATCAGGCCGCGCCGCCGCCAGCAGGCTGCGGGTGTACTCATGGGCCGGGCCCTTGAGCAGCGGCGCGGTGGCGCTCTGCTCGAAGACCTGGCCACCGTTGAGCACCACAATCTGGTCGGCCATCTGCGCCACGACGGCCAGGTCGTGAGAGACATAGACCGCCGTCGCCCCACGTTCCCGGACCACCCGTTTGAAGGCGCGCAGCACGTCGATCTGGGTGGTCACGTCGAGGGCGGTGGTCGGTTCATCGAGTACCACCAGTAACGGATCGCTGATCAACGCCATCGCCGCCATCACCCGCTGCAATTGCCCGCCCGAGACCTGGTGCGGGTAACGCTGGCCGATGTGCTCCGGGTCCGGCAGCGCCAGGTCGCGGAACAACTCGATGGCCTTGGCTTCGAGCACCGCCCGGCTGCCAAGGCCATGAATCAAGGCGCCCTCCACCACCTGGTCGATCAGCTTCTTCGCCGGGTTGAACGCCGCCGCCGCGCTTTGCGCGATATATGACACCCGGTTGCCACGCAAACCTTGCAGTTCGCGTTCACTCAACGCCAGCATGTCGTGCTCGCCGACCCGCACCACACCGCCCGACAGCCGGCAGCCGCGCCGGGCATACCCGAGCAGCGCCAGGGCGATGGTGGTCTTGCCGGAACCGGACTCACCGATCAACGCCAATACTTCACCTTTTTCCAGGGAGAAGCTCACACCCTTGACGATTTCCACCTCGCCCCGTTCGCCACAGGCAACTACGCGCAGGTCTTCAACTCGAATCAGCTCACTCATTTCAATGGCCTCCCGCACGCCGACTACGTCGGGACGACAGCCTGTCGATAAACAGATTCACACCAATGGTCAGGGTGCCGATGGCCAGGGCCGGAATCACGATGGCCGGCGCGCCCTGGTTGAGGCCGCCGATATTTTCCCGCACCAGGGAGCCGAGGTCGGCATCCGGTGGCTGCACGCCCAGGCCGAGGAAGCTCATGCCGCTGAGCAGCAACACGATAAAACCGAAGCGCAGCCCCAGGTCGGTCAGCACCGGGTTGAGCATGTTCGGCAGGATTTCCACGCAAGCGATGTACAGCCGGCGCTCACCACGGGTACGGGCCACCTGCACGTACTCCAGCGCCTCGATGTTCACCGCCATGCTGCGGGCGATGCGAAAGGCCCCGGGGCAGAAACTCAGCACGGCGGTGCAGATCAGCAACGTGACCGAGGAGCCGAACGCCGAGACCATGATCAACGCCAGCATCTTGCTCGGGATCGAGATAAAGGCGTCCATCAAGCGACTGATCACCTCGTCCAGCCACTTCGGCGACACCACCGACAGCAGCGCGCAACCGGTGCCCAGGCCACTGGCCAATACCGCGGCAATCAACGCCAGGCCGACGGTAAAGCGCGCGCCGACCAGGACACGGCTGAGCATGTCGCGGCCCAGGTAGTCGGTGCCGAACGGGTAAACGGCACTGATGCTGTCAAAGACATTATCGGAGACCACTTCGCCCACCGGGTGCGGCGCCAGCCAGGGGCCGAAAAGCGCCACCAGCAACCAGATAACGCACATCGCGGCGCCAATCAAACCCAGCCAGGCCGGACCATGAGACACCTTGCCGGCCGCCAGATCGGGGGTACCCGGCGTCGATTTAACAATGAAATGGTTCATTGGTTTCTCAGCCTCGGATTGGACAGAATCGCGCACAGGTCGGCAATCAGCACCAGCCCCAGGTACGCCGTACAAAACAGCATGGTGCAGGCCTGGACCAGCGCCATGTCACGGTTGGTCACGGCATCGACCATCAGGCTGGCGATGCCGGGGTAGTTGAAAATCGTCTCGACAATCACCACCCCGCCCAGCAGATAGGACAGGCTCAGGGCGATGGCATTGGCAATCGGCCCGATGGCATTGGGCAAGGCATGCCGCAGCACGATGCGCATCGGGCTCACACCTTTGAGCCGGGCCATTTCCACATAAGGGCTGTCGAGCTGATCGATCACCGCAGCCCGGGTCATGCGCGCCATTTGCGCGACGATCACGCAGCACAGTGTCATCACCGGCAAAGCGTAAGTGCGCAGGAATTGCAGGGGTGAGGTGATGTCACTGGCATAAGACAGCGCCGACAACCAGCCCAGGTTCACCGCAAAAATCAGCACCGCCAGGGTCGCCACCAGAAACTCCGGCACCGCGACCATCGCCAGGGTGACAAAGCTCAGGAAACTGTCGATGCGCCCACCGCGGCCCATGGCCGAACCGATGCCCAGCACCAGGGCCACCGGCACGGACACCAGCGCCGTGGCGGCCGCCAACATCAAGGTGTTGGGCACCCGACCGGCCATCAAATCGCTGACCGGCATGGCGTTGGAAACGGACAGCCCCAGGTCGCCGCCGAGCAGGCTGATCAACCAGTGCAGGTAACGCAACACACCCGGCTGATCCAGCCCCAGTTTCAGGCGCAAGGCCGCCACCTGTTCCGGCGTGGCGAACTGCCCCAGCGACTGTTGCGCCGCGTCCCCCGGCAGTACCGCCGTGATGGCGAACACCACCATGGAGACGATCAACAAGGTCACGATCGCGGCGCCCAGACGCCGGCCGATCAGCCACAGTGTGTTGCTATTCATCGCCCTCTCCTCCTGCAATGCAACGCGGGCCAAACCCGGGGCAGCCCATCACGCGTCCAGCCAGACCTGCTCGGCGAACATGTAGCCCATGAAACCGCCCAAGGGGTTGCTGCCATAGCCCTTGACGCGCTGGTCGACGGCATCGATGTTGCTGATGAACACCGGGATGCCGATACCGCAGTGGTCATGGGCCAGGGTCTGCATGTCCGCGTACATCTTGCTGCGCTTGGCGTCGTCGGTTTCAGCGCGGGCGAGCATCAGCAGCTGGTCGAACTGGTCGTTCTTCCAGCCGGATTCGTTCCACGGCGCGCTCGATTGGAAGAACTGCGAAAACATCACGTCGGCGTTCGGCCGCGGGTTGATGTTGCCGAAGCTCAACGGGTGTTTCATCCAGTGGTTGGACCAGTAGCCGTCGCTGGGCAGACGGTTGACGTCGAGCTTGAGCCCGGCCTGTTTCGCCGACTGCTGCAACAGCACGGCGATGTCCACCGAACCGGTCGCTGCCGGCGAGGCCACCAGGGGCATGCTGATGCTGTCCATTCCGGCCTTTTTCAACAAAAATTTGGCTTTTTCCGGGTCGTAGACGGTCTGCGGCAAATCAGCGTTGTAGTAGCGCGAACCGGGGGCAATCGGATGATCGTTACCCACCACCGCAAAGCCGCGGAACACGGCGGACTTGATCTGCTCGCGGTCCATCAGGTACTTCATCGCCTGGGTGAATTCCGGACTTTTACCGGGCATCTGGTCCTGACGGATGATCAAGTCAGTGTAGTTGCCCGACGGCGCATCCACGACGCGGTGAGTGGTACTGGCCTTGATTCGCGTGGTGGAACGCGGATTGACCTCGTTGATCATGTGCACG
The DNA here is from genome assembly GCF_023242345.1 of Pseudomonas sp. MWU12-2037. Taxonomy (NCBI): domain Bacteria; kingdom Pseudomonadati; phylum Pseudomonadota; class Gammaproteobacteria; order Pseudomonadales; family Pseudomonadaceae; genus Pseudomonas; species Pseudomonas sp. MWU12-2037. The sequence continues at coordinate 305,387 of NZ_JALLIZ010000006.1, forward strand.
TCGCCCGACAGCAGCGCGTTGACCCGCGACGGTTCGTCGGCAATGGCAATGAACTCGATCTCGTCCAGGTAAGGCAGGCCCGGTTTCCAGTAGCCGGTATTGCGCGCCGCAATCGAGCGCACGCCCGGTTTGAACTCCTTGACCTTGAACGGCCCGGTCCCGATGCCTTGATTGAAGTCGGTGGTGCCCTCCGGAACGATCAGCAGGTGTGACACCGCCAGGATCGACGGCAACTCGGCGTTGGGCGCGCTCAGACGGATCTGGACTTCATTGGCGCCGGTGGCCTTGATCTCGGCGAACTGCTCCATCAGCGGCATGACCTTGGAGCCGGTCAACGGATCCTTGTGCCGCGACAGCGAGAACACCACGTCGGCGGCGCTCAGGGTCTTGCCGTTGTGGAACGTCACATCCTTGCGCAGGGTGATGGTCCACAGCGTGGCATCGACGTTGTCGATGCGCTCGGCCAGCTCCAGTTGCGGCACCAGATGGCTGTCGAAACGGGTCAGGCCGTTGTAGAACATATAGTGGCGCGCGTAGTCGGTGGACAGCGCCCCCTTGGCCGGGTCCAGGGTATCGGCGGTGGAACTGGACATGCCGGCGACACGAATCCGTCCGCCCGGCTTGCCTTTGCCGGGGCTCGCGGCGTCATCGGCAAACAGCTTGCCGGCGGCGCTGAACAGGCTGCCGGTGCCTGCGGCGGCCACCCCGGCCACCCCGAGCATCTGCAGGGCACTGCGGCGTGACATGCCGCGATTGAGGCTTTCGAATACCCTCAGGCTTTCCTGGCCGGAGATCAGTGGGGAGTCGATCTTGTTGTCAGTCATATCAGCTGTACCTGTCGATAATGAGAAGGCCCATGCTCGCGGTTGTCCGGAGCGTCTAGAAACGCAAACGACGGTGACACCACCCTTTCAACTCAATGCAAATAGTCCTGGAGCCGGTAATAAGCGCCCACCAGCGGCAGGAACCAGGGTTTGCCGAAATGCCCGGGAATCGCCGGCCAGTCGAGTTCGCGCCAGGGATTGGCCTCGACCTTGCCGGCCATCACCTCGGCCATCACCTGGCCCATGTGCACCGACATCTGCACCCCATGGCCGCTGTAGCCCATGGAGTGATAAACCCCGCCATGCTGGCCGGCACGGGGCAGCCGGTCGGACGTCATGTCCACCAACCCGCCCCAGCAGTAATCGATCTTCACGCTGGCCAACGACGGAAACATCTGCACCATCGCCGCCCGCAGCACCTTGCCGCTCTTGGCGTCGGAGACGCTGTCGGACATCGCAAACCGCGCACGGCCGCCAAACAGCAGGCGGTTGTCCGGGGTCAGGCGGAAGTAGTTACCGATCATGCGGCTGGTGACATAAGCGCGCCGACCGGGCAGCAACTGGTCGATCAGGGCCCGGGGCAGGACCTCAGTGGCGATCACGAAACTGCCCACCGGTACGATCCGCCGCCGATACCAGCCCAACCCGCCGTGCTGACAGGCGCCGGTCGCCAGCAGCACTTGCCCGGCGTGCAGCGAGCCCTTGGCGGTGTTGACCTGATAACCGCCGGCCCGGGCTTTCCAGTCCGTCACCGGCGTGTCCTGATAGATCAACGCACCGTGACGTACGGCGGCCTCGGCCAGACCGACACCGAAGCGCCCGACATGCATCTGCACGCCGTTGCGCTGCAGCAGGCCACCGTGGAACTGGGCCGAGTCGACTTCAGCGCGAATCTGCCCGGCGGACAGCAACTCGACATCGGCATCGACTTCCCGGCGAATCAGCTCGCAGGTCCGGGCCAGGCCCTCGTAGTGCATCGGCTTGGCGGCCAACTTGAGCTTGCCGTTACGCTTGAGGTCGCAGGCGATCTGCTCCTGCTCCACCAGCGAAACCACGCTTTGCACGGCACTCTCGTAGGCTTGGTAATAGGCTCGCGCCCGGTCGGCACCGAGGCTGGCGCTCAGGCCGGTGTAGTCCTGGGCGACGCCGGTATTGCACTGCCCCCCATTGCGCCCCGAGGCTTCGCCGATCACTCGCCCGGCTTCCAGCACCACCACACTGGCGCCCTGCAAGGCCAATGCCCGAGCCGCCGCCAGGCCGGTGAAACCGCCACCGATGACGGCCACGTCGACCTGCCCGGGCAATGCGCCGAGCTGTGCACCGGTAAACGCCGGTGCGGTGTCGAGCCAGTAGGATTCACTGCCCATGTCTGATCCGCCTATGCCAAAACCGCCTGTGCCAAAAAAAGTGCCGTTACGACTCAGAGCCCAACCAGCGCGGCCAGCCCGCCGATGTCGCTGATCTGCTGGTAGCCGTAGAAGGCATTGCCCGGCACTTCGTGGCCACGGGCGACGAAGGCCTTGTTGCGGATCTTCATGTCGTGGGCCGGCATCAGGTCGTAACGGAAGCTCGACGACACATGCAAGATGTCCTCCGGGCCGCAGTTGAGGTTGTCGAGCATGTACTCGAACGCCGCCAGACGCGGCTTGTAGGCCTGTGCCTGTTCGGCGGTAAAGACTTTGTGAAACGGCGCGCCGAGCTTGTCGACGTTGGACATGATCTGGCTGTCGCTGGCGTTGGAGAAAATCACCAGGGGAATCTTGTCGGCGATTTTCGACAGGCCGGCCGGTACGTCCGGGTGTGGACCCCAGGTCGGCACGGCGTCGTAATACAGCTGGCCTTCGTCCCGGTATTCGATCCCCCAACGCTTGCAGGTCCGCGCCAGGGCGGTCTTGAGGATTTCGTCATACGGCATCCAGTCACCCATGACCTGGTCCAGGCGATAGGCGGAGAAGTCCTTGACGAATTGATCCATCTGCTCGGGCACGACACGATCGGCGAACAACTCGCGAGTCATCGTTCCCATGTGGAAATTGGTCAGCGTACCGTAGCAGTCGAACGTAATGAATTTGGGACGAAGAAAGCTCATTGAGTGCGGTCCTGAAGTTCGTTGAGGTCATGGCGTGACAAGCATTCGCTCCGTTTCAGGAGCCGTGATGCAACGCTGCAGCACATCGTCATTACAACACCGTGAAATCAGCAGATGGCGTTAAAAGCGACCTCTGCTCAATACAAACCACCGTTTTAGCACCTCCCCTCAGCAGACTTTGCGGACCGCTCCAGCCTTGGGCAAACCCCGTATTCATGCGCTCTTATGGACCTTTATAACCCTGTAGAGGCTCAATACGCACTGCAGCACCGCAGAACCTGCGCCGGGCCGAACGAAAACGGGCGCTTCCCTGAGGAAGCGCCCGTTGAAGGGTCATTCGAGTGTGTTCGAAGGAGGTGGATCAACCGGCGATATCGATCAGCACACTCTTGAAACGCAAATTGGCCTCGAATGCCTCGCGCCCCAGATCCTTGCCGATACCGGAACGTTTGTAGCCACCGGTCGGCAGGATGTAGTCGTTACTGCGTCCGTAACGATTGACCCATACGGTCCCCGCTTCCAGGCGCCGCACCAGGCGCAAGGCGCGATTGAGATCGGCCGTGTGCACCCCCGCCGCCAGGCCGTAGGTCGCATGGGCCGCCAGGCCCAGCGCCTGCTCTTCGTCGTCGAACGCCTGCACCGTCAACACCGGGCCAAAGATCTCCTCGCAGACCGCCGGGTTCTGGTTGTCCAGGCCGGCCAGCAAGGTCGGCTGGTAATAGGCCCCGCCCAGGCCTTCGAAGAGCCCGCCGCCGGTGAGCACTTCGGCGCCGGCCTGGCGCGAGCGCTGGACGATGCCATCGATGCGGCTGGCTTGCAGCCGGGAAATGATCGGCGACAGCGTACTCTCGGACGACCAGGTCGGGCCGGGGCGCAGTTCCTCGAAATACGCCTGCAGGTGGGCAATGAACGGTTCCATGATCGAGCGCTGGATCAACAACCGGGAACCGGACACGCACACCTGCCCGGCATTTCCGGTAATGGCCAGGGCCACCGTGCGGGCGGTCTTGGCGATATCCGGCACATCGGCGAAGACCAGTTGCGGGCTCTTGCCACCGAGTTCCAGGGTGACCGGTTTCGGACCGACCAGCGCGCAGGTGGACATGATGCTCGAGCCGGTCGCGGTGGAGCCGGTAAAGGTCACCTTGCCTACCCGTGGGTGACGACACAAGGCATCGCCCGTGATGCGGCCATCGCCCTGGATCACATTGAAGATCCCCGCCGGCATGCCCGCCTGCACCGCCAGCTCGGCAAAGCGCAGGCTGGAGAACGGCGTCAATTCCGACGGTTTGAGGACCACGGCATTACCGGCCGCCAATGCCGGGGCGACTTTCCAGGAGGCCATGCTCAACGGAAAATTCCACGGTGCAATGGCGGCAATCACGCCGTAAGGTTCGGCGATCTGCATGCCCAACCGGTCGGTCTGGGTGGCGGCAACCTGGCCACCGTGCTTGTCGGCCAACTCGGCAAAAAAGCGAATGCCCTCGGCGACGTAGGGAATATCCCAGGCGATCACATCCTTGTGGGGACGGGTCGAGCCCAGCGCCTCCAGCGGCGCCAGGACGGCAGCGTCAGCTTCGATCAAATCGGCCCAACGGCGCATGACCCGCGCCCGTTCCCGAGGTGGACGGCTGGCCCAATCACTGCGCTGAAAAGCCTGCCAGGCAGCGTCGACGGCTTCATCCACCATCTCGGCATCGGCGATCGGCAACTGGGCATAGACCTGGCCATCCGACGGTCGCACAACGTCCAGTCCCGGTTGCGCATCGCGGTATTTACCCGCAATGAAATGAGCGCTGCGCACAGCGATAAGGCGAGGATCGAAGCTATCCATGGAGCACTCCAGAAAAGGGTCGGCGAGTCGTGAATCCAGGGCTCCATCGTAGAAAAAAAGCGCAAGCATTTGCTGCCGACCTTGTACTGCAATTAAGTAGTAAGTGTGGTCTGCCGGCCTTGGGCGCGGGGAATCTGCCGAATGTTCCGGCCCCCCTTGCCAGGCCTTCACGCAGATGGGATACAGGCACCCTCGCGGCGCAAAACCGGCCGCTCGTGCACACGGCCCAACGGAGACTCGCCATGTCCGCCCCGCAACCTGTTGCTTATGTCTATCGCCCGATGACAGCCGCCGATCTGCCCTCGGCCCATGCCTTGTCCGTGCAACTGAAGTGGCCCCATCGCCTGGACGACTGGGCCATGTTGCAACGGGTCAGCGACGGTTTCGTGGTCCTGGATGGCGAGCGTCTGGTCGGCACCGCATTCACCTGCCCGCAAGGCGAGTTCGCGACCATCGGCCTGGTGATCGTCAGTGACGACTATCAGGGCCGGGGCATCGGCCGTCGCTTGATGGAAAAGGCCCTCGACGCCTGCCAGTCACGCACCCCGATGCTGAACGCCACCTTGGCCGGCGCGCCGCTTTACAGCAGCCAGGGCTTTATCGAGTTCGGCCGGATTCAGCAGCATCAAGGTCAAGCCCATGCGCCCAGCCCAGAGCCGTTGGCCCAGGGTGAAGTGTGTCGCCCGCTGCACGAGGCCGATCGGACTCGTCAGCTGGCGCTGGCCAACGCAGCCAGCGGGCTGGACCGCAAGACCGTGCTCACGGAGCTACAGGATGTGGTGGAGCATTCGGTGGGCATCGAGCGCGACGGCCAGTTGCATGCTTTCGCCCTGCTGCGCCCATTTGGCCGAGGCCGCTGCATCGGTCCGGTGGTCGCGGAAAATCCCGCACAGGCCAAGCACCTGATCGCCGCGTTACTGGCCCAGGTGCCGGACGCATTCGTACGTATCGATATTCCGACGGACAGTGGCTTGGGCGAGTGGCTGGTATCGGCCGGTCTCAAGCAGGTCGATACCGTGGCGCAAATGGCACGGGGCACACCGCCGCAAGCGGTCAACGGCGTCCGACAGTTTGCCCTTGTCACCCAAGCCATAGGTTGACCCGCGCGCACGAAGCAGAACTCGCTATCCCCCTCAACAGCCCATTAACAGGGAGCGTCACCCGCATGCCTCAACCTACCCTTCTGCTCTTGGCTCGCGCCGATGGCAGCCGTGTCAGCACGCCTTTCAACACGATGCCCTTGAGCACTGCCGACCCCTTCGGGGAACATCGTCAGGTCGCCTACAGCGGGGCCGACGGTATCTGCGCGGGGATTGTGAGCACAGGCCAGGCACTGGATATCGATGTTTTTCCGCACACTGAAATGATCGTGATCCACGCCGGCAACGTCGTGCTGCAATCCCGAGGCCAGACGCTGAAACTGGGCATCGGCGCAAGCGCCGTGATCGGCTGCGGTACAGCGCTCCGGCTCCTGGCGCAGCCCGATACTCGCTGGGCATTCTGTGCCGTCATCGACCCCACGGCTGAACCGGCACCAGGACTGACAGCGCTGGACCCACAAGCGCTGCTCTCCCCTTCGGCCGCACCGGAACCCCACATACTGATCGGGCCCACCCCACAGTGCCGCTCAGGTAATGTCTTCGAAGACGCCAGTACTGACCTGCGCGTCGGCGTCTGGGACTCGACACCGTACGAACGCCAGGGTCGAGCGCACAAACTCAATGAACTGATGCACCTGATTGAAGGCAGTGTGACCTTGCAGGGCCCCGAAGGTACGAGCCTGACGGTCAACACCGGTGACACGGTGTTCGTACCGCAAGGTACGCCGTGTGCGTGGAAAAGCACTCGCTACGTGCGCAAGTTCTATGCGGTGAAATAGACCCGGGGCGCAATGTACCCTGTCCGAAGTCCGGGCCTCGGACATGCGAATACCGTATACATGAGAAAAATGGCAGAACGCTATAAAGGTTCTGCTGTCTGGATAAGCGAGTTCAACACCAATTTTATTTCAGAAGCCGGATCGTTATGTCCTTGCAGTATCAAACCTTCCGACAGAGCGGTGAAGGTCCGGGCAAGAGCGGCATGGTCAAGAGGAGGTTTCTTGCCGGCATGATTGAATATAATGGTAATCAGCTTGCCCAGCGCCTCACTGTTTTCCTGATGCAAATCGTAGTAATGCTTCGAGAACGCCTCATCGCGCAAGGCGATCAGTTGCAGTTCGGCATCAAGAATCGCACAATTGGTATTATTCTTAAGCGTGTCAATATACGCATTCAATCCATGGGCCAGCTCTTCCGATGAATAGCCGGCAGCCAGGGTAGCACTCAACCGATCGATTTCAACTCGCTTGAACCGCTGAGTCAATTGCAGAAGCAAATCCGATTTGCTTGCAAAGTTTGAAAAAAAGGCCCCTTTGGAAAAACCGGCCTCCTCGGAAATAGCGTTGACGCTGGCGGCGTGAAAGCCCTTGCTGATCATAAGATCAGTGGCCGTGTCGAACAACTTGTCTCTGGTTACTTGCTGACTTTCCTCTCGCCCCATTCTCTTTTTCATCACGCCTTCGGCTCCTTTGGCCAAATAAAAAAACACCTATTTGTAACTAAATGTAAAGATCGCCGCTTACCGCAAAAAACAATGTCAACTATCATATATTACACTCACCCTTTCAATCGTTTTAAATTTAATTTTCAAGGTGGCCCATCTACACACCATGTATCGGGGCAACGAAAAGAGGCCGCAAGATGGCCTGTACCCGCGAGTTTTCGCCGCTATCGCAAACATTGGCGACTCATGAAAACGCCTCGACTCCGATAGCTTCAAGATGCCTTGGTATCCACCTGACACGCTCTCCCTGTCCGATCGAGTCGGTGAGGCTGCCTTGTGACTTTCCTGTACAGAACCCCGTGGAGAAATATTTGCGGGACGCCCTCAAGCCCCTCGATCCGGGCGAATAGCCGTGACCGGCGAAGCGCTTGAGCCCTGGATTGCCGTGTTTCACGTCAGATTCAGGTGTCGACCTTGCGGAGCCAAGCAAATACCGCTTGATCTTCAGATACCGTATGGTTTTTAATTGCGCCGTTGACGCCCCCAGCACCCGATCGGAGCATCGAGTCCGGTGGCATCAATCTCAATACAGCAGCAGATGACCCTACAGGAGCTGGATCTTAATGGAATATGCCTTTGTCACAGGTGCTACTGGCCTGCTCGGAAATAATCTGGTTCATGCGCTTTTAAAACGAAATATCAAGGTAAAAGCGCTGGTCCGTTCCGTAGAAAAAGCCAAGAAACAATTCGGCAATCTGCCTGTCGAGTTTGTCCAAGGCGACATGCTCAATGTCGACGCCTTCAGCCATGCCCTGCGAGGCTGCGACGCCTTGTTTCATACGGCTGCCTATTTCCGCGACAGTTACAAAGGCGGAAAGCACTGGCAAAAACTGCATGACACCAATGTGACCGGAACCGAGCGCTTATTGCAGGCCGCTTATGCCGCCGGTATTCGTCGTGCCGTTCATACCTCCTCCATTGCCGTGCTGAAGGGCGATAGAGATCAAGTGATCGATGAAACCATGTCTCGCAGTGAACAGGAGGCTGACGATTACTACCTGAGTAAAATACTGTCCGAGCAAAAAGTTCAAGCATTCCTGTCGCAACACCCGGACATGTTCGTCGCCATGGTATTACCCGGCTGGATGTTTGGTCCCGGCGATATAGGCCCCACCTCATCAGGACAGTTCCTGCTCGACTTTGTTGGACAGAAATTGCCGGGGGTGCTCCCTGGAAGCTTTTCCGTTGTCGACGCCAGGGATGTGGCGGAACATCAACTCGCAGCCCTCACACATGGCCGATCCGGAGAGCGCTATCTGGCAGCCGGCAATCACATGGACATGAACAGTATTTTCCAGGTGCTGTCCCGTGTCAGCGGCGTAAAAGCGCCGGAGCGCAAAGTTCCATTGTTCATGCTGCGCTTTATTGCCTTGATGTATGAAGGCTATTATCGGATTACAAAAAAACCGGTACTCATCAGCACCTCCACGGTCAAACTCATGGAGCAAGAGCAAGGACGTACCCATTTCAGCCATCAGAAAAGCTCAGAAGAGCTGGCGTGCAAGTTTCGCCCCGTCGCTGAAACACTGTTCGATACCCTGGACTGGTATCGTAAAAATAACTACATAGATGCCTGACTGAAACAGTTCATCTGTCACCTGCCTCTGCAGTGCTTTTTGTCTAGTTAAAAATTCAAGGATTGAGAGAGGTTGGTCAATGAAAAATCTTTTATGCAAAGAAGGTTTTCTGCATCGCTTCGTCGGTTTTTCAGAGTCTTTTCCCGACCAGATTGCCATCCGTCATCTGGACGCGGAAGAAGATACCGTCACTTACCGTGGCTTGCGAATCAAGGCTGAAGAGTGCAAGGGTGCCCTCAAGGCCCTGGATGTATTGCCGGGCGATAAAGTAGCGCTGGTTCTACCCAATGGCGTGGAATTCATCGCTTATTATCTGGCGATCATCGGCAGTGGGGCAATTCCGGTCATCCTCAACTACAAACTGACGTCATTCGAAATGACCAGCGTCATCAGCAGCGCCAGGCCGACGCTGGTCGTCACCACCGAAACCCTGTTCGAGCACCATCGCGAGCTATTCCAGCCAGCCTACGGCGTTCGTCACTCCTTGGTGTTGAACGCCGGGAGGGAGCCGTCATCGCCCTTGCCCGACAACGCAACGGCCGACTCTCGACTGCCTCGACACGGCGAGCCCTTGTTACTGCCCGAGGGCAATCCGATAGTCTCGGTACAGTTCACTTACCGGGGTATCGGTAGGCCTCTGGCCGTTTCTCACCGCTACCTTGACCTGACGCAATCGAGCGATGGGCTGCATGAGCAGTTTCATCTTCAAGGCATCGGCTCGGTTCATCTGGTGACGCTGCCGCTGTATGCCATCTTCGGACTGTCCGTGATGATGGTTTTTCCATTAAGCGTGGGCGCCACCCTGCTCATGACCAACACCCTGCTCAACAGGGATCTGGCAGAAGTCCTGTCTGAGCATAAGGTCAGCTTTGCCTGCCTGGTGCCCGACGTCATTCGCTACTTCAATACGCGACTGGCCAAACGCAAAGGCGCGCTTTTGCCAATGCACCCTCAACTGATGATTTATTCGGGTGGCAGCCATCTGCCGGCAGACGAAGCCGAGAAACTGGGCAGGCTGCTGGGATGCAATCCGGTACTACAAGGCTATGGATTGACCGAGAGCATGCCGGTGATTGTCCAAAGCTCGATTGGCAAGGTCCACCGCGGCGCCATGGGACAACCGATCAGCGGTGTGGAACTGCGGGTCGTCGATGCCCAGGGCCGGGATGTCGTACCCGGGCGTATTGGCGAACTGCTGATACGCGGCTCGATGGTGATCGACGGCTATAACGACGCAGAGGAGGCCAATGCCCGGTTCTTCCGTGAGGGCTGGTTACACACGGGGGATCTGGTCTGGCGGGACGACGATGGACATGTGTTCTTCTATTGCCAACGCCTGCGAATCTCGAAGATCAAAGCGCAAATGGTCGACCTGACGGAAATCGAGTCCGTCGCCCTGAAGCACCCCGGCGTGGTCCGCGCGAAGGCCTTCATCGTCCCTGACAATAAAGAGGTCAACGTATTGCACCTGTGCGTTGAAGGGCACGGCGACCTGACCCAGAACACTGTCTCCACCCTGCTCGCGCGCGACCTCTCGGGCTTCAAGCTGCCCAGAACCATCGAGATTATCTCTCTCAAGGAAGAGACCCATGCAAGCTGATAGCACACAACCGGTACTGGCCGTTTTCGACTTTGACGGCACATTGACCGACAGGCATACCTTCTGGCGCTACATGCGTTTTATCGTTGGAACCCGATCGTTCTGGCTCCGGATCATTCCCCTGCTGCCCAAAATGCTCAGTGTGATCCTGGGAATCACACCGCTGATGCAAGCCCGACTGGCGTTCATTGCCTGTTACCTGGGCGGCCTGTCAGTCGAGCAAGAGCGCGAGCATGCCAAGTATTTCATTACCGAACAGCTACCGCTCTGGCTCAGGCCCGAGGCCCTGCGCCGATTGCAATGGCATCAATCCATGGGGCATGTCACGGCGCTGGTCAGCAATTCGCCGGAGAACTATCTGATTCCCTGGGGCCAGGCGGCGGGTTTCGATTATGTGTGCGGTACCCGCCTGGCGACTGCAAAGAACAAGCTGACCGGTGGGATATCCGGCACCAACTGTGTTGAGAGAGAAAAAGTCACACGGCTGAAAGGCTGTTTGAGCAACCTTGATGACTTTTACATTTATGCCTACGGAGACTCATCAGGTGACGATGCCCTGCTCGGCATTGCCAACTCTCCCTTCTATAGAAACTGGTACTGACAGATGAACACGCTGAGCACTTTGGCCCCCAAGCACTCCAGGCAACCCGATAACACCCCGACCGTCATGATCGTAGGCGCAGGCCCTATCGGTCTGTCCCTGGCTATCATGCTGAAAAAATGGGGTGTCTCTTTTCGCATTATTGAAAAGAATGCCGGCCCTTCGACCGCAACCAAGGCAATGGCCATTCATTCCAGAACCCTGGAAATCTTTCGGGACCTGGGTGTTGCCGATCAAGTCATCGGTGACGGGTTCACGATCAACCAGTTTTCGGTGCAATCGAACAGCAAACGGGTGCTGAACTACAACTTCTCCTACCTGGATGCGACCTATCCCCTGCTCCTCAGCCTGCCACAACCGCAGACAGAGAAGATCCTGCTTGAACGACTGAACGCGTTGGGGGTAGAGGTTGAGTGGAATACCGAACTGGTCGATATAGAAAACCAGCCAGGATCCGTGCGGATGACACTTCATCATGCACAGGGCAGCGATGAAGCCTCTACCTGTCGCTGGGTGGTCGCGTGCGACGGTGCCCGCAGCAACATCAGAAAACGCCTTGACATGACCTTCGAAGGATCGTCCTACGATCGATTCTTCATGCTCGCCGATGCCGATATCGAGTGGTCTGGAAGCAAGGACGAAGGCGCTTTTTTCCTCGGCGCACAGGACGGTTATGTGGCGGTCGCGCCGATCAGCGCACCATCGCGTTATCGACTGTTCATCGAGATGCCCTACAACCTGCCGCCAGAAGGTGAGCGCCCCTCGCTGAGCCTGGAGAGCTTCCAGCGGTTGTGCGAAGGACGCGGGCAAAAAATGACGCTGTCCAATATTTCATCGACCACCATCGCCTCTTTTCAACACCGCCGCGTGCAGTCGCTGCAGCAAGGCTCAGTGTTCCTGGTGGGCGACTCGGCGCATATCGGCAGCCCGATCGGTGGGCAATGGATGAACCTGGGGGTTTCCGAGGCCTATAACCTGGCGTGGAAGATGGCCTATGTCGATCAGGGCCTGGCGGATCCGACATTGCTGGAGAGCTACAACGAAGAGCGCTACCCGGTAGCCCTGGAAGTCGAGAACACGGCACACCGACTGACCGGACTGATTACCGTCAAGCATCGCGCCCTGGTTTGGCTGCGCGACAATGTCCTGCCACTGCTGAGCAACCGGCGCAAGGTTCAGCGCAAGCTGCCCTCGATGATTTCCGGTCATCAGTACCACTATGGCAAAAGTGATTACATTCAAGAAGCGCTGACGAAAAAGCAGCGCAAGAACTGGGACAAAAAAGGGAAAAAACCCGAATTCCAGACATCCGTGCCTCGTGCAGGTCAACTGGCTCCCGATGTTGAGTTATGGCAACTGCAAGGCCGGTCGCCAAAACACTTGATCGACTTGTTCCACGGGACCTTCACGCTGTTGATTTTCAGCGCGGCCGATCAGTTTTCTCCCCTGTTACCGGGCTATTACTCGCTGGCCGAATCGGTGGAAAAAGACTACCCGGGCATCAAGGCTTATTGCGTTATCGATGCCCTCAATAGCGCTGAGCTGCCTGCCTGGCACTCGACGTTGCTGGACCCCGATTGGCGGCTGCACAAGCGTTACCATGCCAAGGCGGGCACGTTGATGCTGATCCGTCCTGATGGCTACATCGCTTTCCAGGGGGCCGATGCAATAACGCTCTTCACGTATCTGAGCGCAAGATCCGGCCTGCTCAAGGGTGCAAAAAAAACAACATCGTCCATGATCGACGCAGTGGAACTCCAACTTTAAGTCTCTCTATGACTACTGTCAGTTTGGTTAATTGATTCACACCAGGCCCAGCCTTGGGTCATGTTTTTTGATTTCTTGCTTATAGAAATATATACCGACTTTGGTTAGGAGAACCTCATGCGCTTGCAACTCAACGATGTTGTGCAGGAATTTATCGTGTCCAATGGAAAAATAGCACACAGCTATTTCTCGCTCTCAGAAAAAATCATTGATTCACTGTGTGAGTCGAACATAGCAAAAGAATCAATATTGATGCGTGTGCTGGAGCAGGCCGAATCCGTCACCGCACATTACTTCAATGCTCATCAACAAGTTCTCGAGGGCGTTTATGCCCATGGGCTTGAAGCCCCTGTCAATAGAAGCCTTCCGGTGCTGGAACCCCTACAGTCGAACTCGGCCATACTGGCCTCGGCCCCCATTGCCGAACAACCCCCGACACTCAGCTACGGGCAATGGTTGCGCGCCGAAATAAGCTCGGTCACTGGTTTCAACAAGGAACACATCGACTTCGATCAGAGTTTCGAAAGCCTGGGCATCGATTCTCTCGGGCTGGTCGATATTTTCGAGTCCCTGGCCCAGCACTTCCCTGAAAAGAAAGACCTCACCTCACTCCTGTTTGATGCCCCGACCCCAACCGCCCTGCTGGCCCGGCTTGAAGCCAATCCGCAGTCCCCTGCCGTGGATGTCGAAGCCTGGGTATTTGAACAACTGGCTCATATCACCGGTTTTGCGGTTGACCAGATCGACCGGAAACAGAGCTATGAAAGCCTGGGCCTGGACTCCCTGGTGCAGTTGGACTTCCTGGAGTCGATCGTCGCCTTGTGGCCGTCACTCAAGGCCAACAGTACCGAGTTGGCCAACGCCAAGTTTCCACAGGACACAATCGCCCTGATACAAGCCGCCCTCGCCAGCCCCGAGTCGACCTCGGCAATACCTTGTGAAGTGCAATCACCTGCCACAACGGACGCTCAAGGGCAGATGAGCCATCTGCTTATCGACGCCCTGTCCCCCCTGATCCCGAACACGCCAGAGTCGATCGACATCGAGGCCCCCTTTACACAGTTGGGACTCAACGGTTTTGCCCGGGAAGCACTCTGCCAATCAATGGCGCAACAGTGCTCTGCCAGCGAGTTTGCCGGTGAAGCGCTGATGTCGCGTCGTACGCCGCAGGAAGCCTTGTCGCTTCTGGCAAGACTGAGCTGAAGCACTGAGCCGCTGGAAAAAAGGCATGGAGTCCGGGTGATCGAGCAGATCAGCCAGCATTTGGGTAATCAGGAGATAGGGTATGAGTGGCGCGGTAACAACAGGGGGCGACTTTTGCTTCAGCGCAATGGCGGGCGAGTTTCCAGGGGCTCCGTCAACGGATGCCCTTTGGCACTTGCTCTCTGAAGGGCGGATAGCACCTATCGATTCAATGCCGGCACGCTGGGAGCTGAAGAAAGCGTCGATCTATTCAGACAAGCCCGGAGAAAAGGATCGCACCTATCTGGACAGTGCTTTTTGCCTGACCGATGACGTATCAATCCCCTCTCGTCATGAGGGACGTCAGGTCGCCATCGGCAAGAAAGTCCTCCAGACGCTCCTCACTCAGCTTGCCGGACAGGGCTCCACGCTGATCAAGGAGCGCACAGCCTTGGTGGTCGCGACGTCCTGGAGTGATGAGAGTTACTTCGTCACGGGCACGTCCGGAAAAGCCGATACACCAAGGAGTTCTTCGTCCCGGGGCTATACGCCGGGTGAACAAGTGGCTGAACTGGCGGCGACTTTTGCCTTGGGCGGCCCGGCGCTATCGGTCGATACCGCCTGCAGTTCGTTCCCCTATGCAATCGATATGGCTCAAGCCCTGATCAACAGTGGACAGGCGGATAACGCGATTGTCATGGCATTGAACACCGTGCTGCCACCGGCGCTGTTCCTGGGGTTCTCGCAGTTGACCGCCTTTTCCTCCCGGGCCCGGATGCAGGCGTTCGGCCAGGACGCTGACGGCATTGTGCCAGGCGAATGTGCGGTCGCCTTTCTGGTCGAACCCGTAGCGCAGGCCCTGATTGCACAGCGCCGCCCCCTGGGCGTTTTGCGGGCATTGGGGCTTTCCGCCGACGGCGCCGAAGGCTCAGTGTTTGCGCCGGGCAAACAGGCCCAGTACACGGCTTACCAACGGGCCTATAACGGTCTTGATCCCCGCGACGTGGACTACATCGAGACCCATGGCACCGGCACACCCTTGGGTGACGCGACAGAGTTGGACTCATTGAACCGCTTCTTCGCCCCCCATCGCACAGGCGGCAAGAAAATAACCATCGGTTCGATCAAGTCCGTCATTGGTCATCCATTGGCCGCCGCCGGAGGCGCTTCGCTCGCCAAGGCCCTGATGATATTGCGCCATAAAGGTATTCCACCTCAGCCCAGCTACCGACCCAGCGCAAAAGTCGGCGAAACCTGCCTGCAGTTGGCCAGCGGGCAGGTACAGCCCCTCGCTGATCGTCAGTCGGCGCTCCGGATAGGCATCTCCAGCTTTGGTTTTGGCGGCGCCAATGCGCATCTGGTGGTGGATGAATATATTCCTGACAACCGCCCTAGCGCTCCCCAGGTCGCCTCCGGCGTGCTGATGCTGGACCTGGCGATTGTCGAGGCTGAAGCGGCGATCGGCAATCACGGCTCATTGCAGTCATTCAAGCAACAGCTCGATCGGCCAGCAGCCCCCTCAGTCATTTTCCCTTATGGGCGCTTCGTTGATTACATCACGACGCCTGCCCAGCCCTTACTGGGAAAATTCCTGGCGCAGGATCGCATCATCGATATCGACGGTTTCGGCATGGGCCCCAAACCACTGGCCCATGTCGATCCGTTCAAGCTGTTGATCACCGATCGCGTCAACCATTTGCTGCGACGCCTGCCGGGTGTGGCCGGCTCCCCCGGCACGGCGATGGTCATGTGCTGCAACATGGGTGGCGAACGCTTCAGTAACGCGTACAGCAGCGCCCACAACTTCTACTCCCGGGCTCAAGGCAAGCCACCGGGCGTGGAGGTAACAGACGTGGCAACCATGCTGCCGAATATGTTGTCCGGCTACCCGGCGCAGATTTTCGACTTCAAGGGTTTCCATCAGACACTGGTTGGCACCCCGGGCCTGTTCTGGCAAACCCTGCTGGCATCGCAGCAATGGTTCAAGGAAGGCATCACCACCCTCTTGCTCGGTGCAGGGCGCTTTATCAGTGGTGAAATCGAGGTCGAACGCGCCCGACACTCAGCGACCCTGCAAGGTGAAGGATTGGGGCTGCTTGCCCTGCGTCCTTATCGACCAGGCTCCAGCGACAAACCTTTGCTGGTGATTCGCGCCGCGGTCCTGGCCCATGCCGCGAAGTCGCTGGAAGAAGCTTGCCAACGGCTGGGTAAGGAGCGCAGTCAATACCAGGACATTGAAGTCTGCGAGCTGCAGCCTGATGCGACTCACGCCGGCGGATCACTGCAGGAGATGACCGGTTTCCTGGCTGAAGCCAGTGGCATTGAAACCCTGTTGGCAGTGATGTTGAGTGCATCGTCTCACACGGTGATCGAGGTGCGCGAAGCCGGCAAGGCCGTGATGTGGCTATTTACGGAAAAGCTTCGGGAGTGGAGCCCGGCGGTCGAACCCAGCCCGGCCATCAAGTATCCCTTCACGTTGCGCTTTGCTCACTCGGCCGCCCACGAACTGCAGCAGGTCATCCCACCTGCCCGCCCTGTCAACCTTGCCCGCGAACGGCAACACGATGGCGTCGATGTACTGCAACTCAGTGACATGCTGACCAGCACCCTGCTCTCCGGGTTGCGTGTCAGGGTTCGTGCCATGGAGGGCCTGTTCGCCTTGCACCGTGGTGCCGAAGCCCAGCGCCCGACGCACTGGCAACGCGCCCCGGAAAATATCGTGATCGCCAACGTCCGGCGCAGCCCGCAGTCACTGCACGCCCAACTCGTGGTGAACGAAGCACACCCTTATTTCTTCGATCACCCCCTTGATCACATCCCCGGCATTTTATTGCTTGAGGGTGTGTTGCAACTGATTGAACTGACCATGCCCCCACTGGGTGGGCGAGTCGCCTATGTCAAAACCCTGAATATCAAGTTCCAGCAGTACGTACAAAAAGAGGGTGTGATCGATCTGCATCTGGAACAAGGCAAAGACCCCCACGTATTCAATGCGAAGGTCATGCAAGCCGGAAAACTGATGTGCACCTGCGTACTCGGGATGGCCTACAGCTCGGCGTTCGAGACAGCGCCCGCCGGCGAGTTCACGGCCACCCGCTGCCGCGACAAGGCCTTGCTGCACAAGGCCAGGGAAGAAAACGTCATCGTCAGTGACATCAGCGGCATCGCCCAGGGCTTGAGCGTGGACACGCTCAAGCTGGCGGACGAGCACTTCTTCCAGGAGGGCGACCCCGAGCACTATTCGATGGTGTATTTCCTCGAAGTTGCCCGCCAGTGCTACATGCAGATTGCCCACAGCTATCTGCGGATTCCACTCAACATCCCGATGAACCTGCTGGCCTTGAGTTTCACCCTGGATCGGCCAATCCCCAGGAACAGTCCGTTGTCCTTGGCCCCACAAGCCGGCTTTGACGCGCAGGACCCGCCATTCAAGACCAACCGCGTCTATATCGACCTGTTCAACCGCGGCGAAAAAATCGGCCAAGCCAGTATTACCGCTCAAGTGTTGAGTCGATCAGCGCCCGCTGCCTGAGGCATTGAATTGATCTCAATCTCCACCCCCGACAACCAAGGTGTCGCCGTGAACGATGTGAATGTGCAAGTCCGAGTCAAATCGTCGCCCTCGGAAATATGGAAGATCTGGAGCAATTTTCCAGAAGCCCCGTTATGGGATACCGACGTCAGCCATTGTGAGCTCAATGGTCCGTTCCAACCTGGAACGCGAGGCAAATGCATCCTCAAAAATGGCCTGACCATGCCACTGAAACTGGAAGCGGTGAAGAAGCATGAAAGCTATCGGAACACGGCAAGGCTGCTTTGGATCGACCTTGAGTTCGATCACCGGATGCACAGGCTTTCCCCGGATGAAACCCAGGTCGTCCATAGCGCGAAGATCTCCGGACGCCTGAGTTTTCTATACCGCGGGCTGCTCCGCAAGCTGCTGACCGCGGCCATGACCAGCGCACTGGACAACCTGTGCAGGTTGGCTGAACAACGAGCGAAAGCCACCAGTCCCCCTGGGCTCGAAAAGCCTGGAACGCATTTGCACCCTGTATGAAATATCCCGGGAGAGAGCGTGTTGAACGCTTGCTCCCCAACACGCTGCGCTTACTAATCGATAACGGCACACTTCGGACCGAGCATGAACCTACTAAAAAACACTCAGTATCTTGTGATGGGCGTCATTGGCATGGGCTTTATCGCCCCAGCGTCCAGTTCCGCCGACACGCTCGGCCCCTACATCAGTGCCATGGGCGGCTTGAACTGGGTGGCTCCACAGAACCTTAGCCAGAACCACCTCGACTTTGTCGAGATGGAGTTCAACCAACCGTTACACTCCGGCTACGCCACCGGACTGGCACTGGGCTGGCGATTTCCCGTCGGGCTCCGGCCTGAAGTGGAACTCAGCTACCGCAAAAACACCCTGACCCAGTTCAATCACCGGGTCTACGAAGGCGGCGGGAGCATCAACGGCAAAGGCGAAGAGGAAGCCACCAGCCTGATGGCCAACCTCTGGTATGACGTCTTGAACCTGCCGGCCCCCTTCAGCCGGTTCACCCCCTATATTGGCGGCGGCCTGGGCTACACCACCCTTTCGGTCAGTGGCCTGGAAGCCGGTGGCGTCCAGTTCGGCAACACTCATCGCGACACCGTATCGGCCTATCAACTCGGTGCCGGGGTAGGTTACGAGCTCACCGATCAATGGTCCATGTCCCTGGACTATCGATACCTCAAGACTCGTGATGCGCACTTCGGTGACATTCAAGGCCTGCCCCAAGGCGATGTGCACACTGACTACAGCGCCCAGTCACTGATGCTTGGCCTGCATTACTGGTTCTAAGCGATGGTTGGACTGCGGCCCGTGCCTCGGGCCGCAGGTGCACTTGAGTCACTGCACCAGCAGACTCGCTTCAGGCTTTTTTGCGAAGACCTTGCGCGGCAGCAACCACCAGGCCAGTGCCGGCAGCAGGATCAAGGCGCCGAGCATATTCACCAGGAACATGAAGGCCAAAAGGATCCCCATGTCGGCCTGGAACTTGATCGGCGAGAAAGCCCAGGTCGACACCGCCACCGCCAGTGTCATACCGGTCAGCAGTACCACCTTGCCGGTGAACAGCAACGCCTGGTAATAGGCCTGGGCCAAGCTGTCACCGGCTCGCATCCGTGCCAGGATCACGCTCAGGACGTAGAGCGCATAGTCGATGCCGATGCCCACGCCGAGCGCGATCACCGGCAATGTCGCGACCTTCACCCCCATCCCCAGGGCGACCATCAGCGCCTCGCAAAGAATCGAGGTGAGCATCAGCGGCAGCATCGCGCAGAGGGTGGCACGCCAACTGCGAAAGGTCAGCAGGCATAACAGGCTGACCGCGCCATACACCCAGAACAGCATCTCATGCATGGATTTTTTCACCACGATATTGGTCGCGGCCTCGATCCCGGCGCTGCCGGCGGCGAGCATGAACTTGACCTCCGGCACCGGATGCCCGGCGATAAATTGCTCGCTGGCCTCCACCACCCGGCTCAGGGTATCGGCCTTGTGATCGGCCAGGTAAACGTACAGCGACAGCATCGAACAGCCCTGATTGAACAGCTCCCGCGGTGCCCAGGTCTGTACCGCGCCCAGTGCGCCGTCATTGGGGATCAGCTCATACCATTTGAAATTGCCTTCGTTGTAACCGACCGTGGCGATCTTGCTCAACGCCGCCATCGAGGTGGTCGACTCCACGCCGGGCAGTTGCTCCAACCGCCAGGCCAGCGCATCTACGGCGGACAGGCTGGCATAGCGGGTGCACTGATCTTCCGGCGTCTTGATCATGACCACGAAAATATCCGAGCTGGCCGCATAGTTGCCGGTCATGAACTGCGCATCACGGTTGTAGCGCGAGTCGACGCGCAACTCCGGGGCTCCGGGATCGAGATCGCCAATTTTCAGGTGCAGGCTCACGGCAAAACCGAACGCCGCCAGCAACAGGCCACCGAGCATGGCACCAATGGCCCAGCGCCGTCCGGTGAACCGATCGAGAAAGCGCCACAACGGGTGCTTGATCCGGGCCTGTAGCTCGGCGGTTTCCGAACTCAGGCTGCGTTGCGCCGCCGCCGGGCTGACACCGAAATAGCTGAGCAGGATCGGCAGCAGGATCAGGTTGGTGAAGATCAGCACGGCCACGCCGAGGCTGGCGGTGATCGCCAGGTCCTGGATCACCCGGATATTGATCAGCAGCAACACCGCGAACCCCACGGCATCACAGAGCAACGCAGTCATACCGGCGGCGAACAGTCGGCGGAAGGTATAACGCGCGGCCACCACCCGGTGGGTGCCGCGCCCGACATCCTGCATGATGCCGTTCATCTTCTGCGCGCCATGGCTCATGCCGATGGCAAACACCAGAAACGGCACCAGCGCCGAGTAAGGGTCCAGCTCATAACCGAGGATCGCGAGCAGACCCAGTTGCCAGAGCACCGCCACCAGCGAACAGGTCACCACCACCAGGGTGCTGCGCGCGCAACGGGTGTAGCCATAGAGCACCACCACGGTCACCAATACCGCCACCACGAAGAACAGCAGGACCTGGGTCAGCCCCTCGATCAGATCGCCGGCGATTTTGGTGAAACCGGTGATGTGAATCCGCAGGTCATCGGTCTGGTACTTGCTACGCAGGGCTTCCAGTTGCCGGGAAAAATCGCCGTAGTCCAGGGCTTTGCCGGTCTGCGGATTGATTTCGAGCAAGGGCACGAAAATCACGCTGGACTTGAAGTTGCCGGCCACCAACTGACCGACCTCACCGGAGCGGGCGACGTTGGTTCGCACCTGCTCGATACTGGCGACAGACCCGTCGTAATCGTCAGGGATCACCGTACCGCCATCGAGTCCCTCTTCGGTCACCGCGGTCCAACGCGTGGTCGGGGTCCATAACGACTTCATGTAGGGCCGGTCGACGCCCGGCAGCAGGTAAAGCTCGTCATTGAGCCTGGCCAGTGTGTCGAGGTAGTCCTTGGTAAAGATGCTGCCCTGCCCGACCTCCACGGCGATCCGCAACGAGTTGCCCAGGCCACTCAGTTCGCTGCGATTGTTCAGGAAATTGGCGACATAGGGGTGCCCGCCGGGAATGGTTTTCTCATAGCTGGCATTGATGCCGATGCGCGTGGCTTGCCAGCCGAGCACCAGGGTCACCAGCAGGCACAGCAGGATCACCCAGGGCCGGTGGTTGAAGATCGCCCGCTCGGCGAAATTGCCCGAAGCCTGGTCGAAGTCCTCCAGGCGACCAATCACGGTTTGAGTTTTGTCGTCTTTCAAGTCTGACTCCTGTTGCACGGGCCATAGCCCGATAGCACTACACCGTGAAGTTTCAAGGTTTGCCGGAGGCCTGCGGATCCTGGTCGGCGGCCACGCCGCTCAAGCCGACACTGGCCAGACTGCCGTCGGCCGCCTGTTGCACGGCGGCGACCGGCGCGCCGTTGCGGCTCTGACGTTTGTCAAAACTGCGACCCTGGTCATGGCTGAGCAGGAGCTCCCCGCCCTGGCTGGCCAGCAGCAGACTGCCGTCCTGCAGTTCGATGGCACTCGCCAGCGTTGACTCGACACCGGTGTCCAGGCGTCGCCAACGGGTGCCACGGTCATCCGACCACCAGGCGTTGCCGCGCAAGCCATAGGCAATCAAGGCGCCCCCACGGGTGCCGAGCAGACCGAAAAAGCTGCCTTCATAAGGTGACTTCAAAGGCTGGAAGGAATGCCCGGCGTCGCTGGAACGCAACAATAAGCCGCGCTCCCCCACCAGCAGCAGATCGTTGCCCGATGCACGAATGCCGTAGAGGTTCAGGCCTTGTGGATTGTCCACATGCCGCATCCAGGGCTGCCAGCTTCGTCCGCCGTCGTCGGTGCGATAGATCTGGTTGTAGGCACCGACGACGTAGCCATGCAGCCGGTCGCTGAAGTACAGGTCGAGAAACGGTTTGTCCGGTCCGTCGCCCAGTAAATGCCGCGCCTGTTCCAGATTGCCGGCACCACCCGGCTGATCGACATCGCGCTGTGCGCTCTGCACTGCCAACGCGGCGGCAGCCTCGCCATCGAGCTGCTTGTGCCAGGTTTCGCCCCCATCCTCGCTGTGCAGTACCACCCCCAGATGCCCTACCGCCCAACCCTGCTCGGCATCGACGAATTGCACCGCCGTCAGGCTGACGCTGACCGGCACCTTGGCCTGACGCCAACTTTTCCCCGCGTCGTCCGAGAGCAGTACGATGCCGCGCTCACCGACCGCCACCAGACGTTCCCCGGCCCGGGCCAAACCGAGCAATACCGCGCGCGGGGCCTTGGCGGTGGGCAGTGCCGGCTGCTGCAGTGCCGCGAACGTCGCGGCCTGCCCAGCGCCAGACGTACTCGCCAACAGGAACAACGCCAGGGCGCAGGCCCCCCATCGCCGGCCAAAACGCGCAAAGATTCTTTCAAGGTTCATATCTTTATCCTGCTTGGAAAGTCACTGGCGACCGCGACGAACCTCTCGCCCGCCACGGTCGCCCAGGGTTCAACGCATGTTTTCGTTGGCCATGGCATCCGGCGTGAAGAAGGACGCCGAAGGTTTCGCGACTTTCTGGTACTGAACCGCCAGGTCATTGCTCGATGAGTTGAGGAAGTAGGCACCGGTGTCGAGGTTGTAGCTGCCCCACATGACCTGTGCGGTGAGCGCCGGCAGGTCCGGCGCCAGCAGCGTCAGCGAATACATCTGGCGCCCCAGCTTGCCCTGGGCGTCATAACCGTCGGCCATCAGGATCTGCCAGGAGTCCTCGTCGATGTAGTAGGTCCGACGCGGCACCACATGACGCTTGCCGGATTTGAGCGTGGCCTCGACCACCCAGACCCGATGCTTCTCCCAACGCACCAGGTCGGGATTGAGGAAGTTCGGTTTGACCAGTTCATCGCTCTTGGCCAGACCGGCACGGTTATTGTTGTAAGCGACGATCAGCTCTTTCTTGCCCATCAGCTTGAGGTCATAACGATCAGTTGGCCCAAACAGCATGAAGGCTTCGTCGAACAGGCCGACACCGGAGGTGACGAAGTCCGGGGTGTCATAGGCAATATTCGGCGCCCGACGCACCCGGCGCTGACCGACCAGGTATTGCCAGGCCGCACGGTTGGCCGGGTCCAGGTCCCAGTGAGTCATCAGGCCTTCGCCGGCCTTGGACGACGGCAGCTCGGTGAACAGTTTGCCAAGCAGGTATTTGCCGGAGAAAGTTTCCGGGCTGCCGTTTTCGATGTAATAGGGAAACTGGTAGGTATACAGCGCCCGGGTGGCCTGGACCTTCTTGCCGCCCGCGGTCATCAGCCAGGTGTCGAACGGAGAGCTGATGGTGTCGCCACCCTGCCAGGACAACCGGTAGTTCCACAGGACCTGCGCGCCGTTGTCCGGAATCGGGAACGGGATACCGCCATAGGCGCCGCTGACTTTCTCGCTCTCGACGTCCAGCGTGGCGCGGGTGGCATTCCTCGCGGTGTTGTCGTAGACCCATTGCGGGGCCGCGGCCGAGCGGTGGGTCGGGTACACGTCCAGGCGATAGTCCGGGTATTTCTTCAACAGAATCTTGGTGCCTTCGGCCAGTTCAGCGGCGTACTGCTGCATATTCGAAGCTTTGATCGTGTACAGCGGTTTCTCCCCGGCGAAGGGGTCGGGGCGTTTGTCACCCGGCTTGTAGCCCGGCGCGACCTGGGTGTAACCGCCATTCCAGGCCGGAATACTGCCATCGGCGTTGCCGGTGCGTTCGCCGCCCAGGGGCGTCAGTTCGGACTTCAAACGGGCGGCCTGTTCGGGCGACACCGCCGCCTGCGCCAGGCTCATGCCGACAAGGGCCAGGGTCAGGACGCAGGTGTTGAAAAAAGCTTGGTTGCGCATGGCAAATCCACCTTATTAGAATGAAGTTTTCACGTAGAGCGAAATGAAGTCGCGGTCGGCCAGGGATTGTCCGTAGCTGAAGTTGCCGTCCTGGCGCAGCCCGGCTTTCGGGGCGCCGAAGAAGTTCACGTAGTTCAGGCCGACATCCCAGCGCTGCAGATAGGTCGCCTTGAGCCCGACACTCCAGTCGCCGGAGTGGGTGTTGCCGAAGCCCGACTTGTTCACCGCCGAAGAGCGCCCGTCGAGCACCACGCCCATGCCGATCGGCACGGTCAGGTCGATCCCGTCGACAATCTGGAAATACGCCGGCTCCACCAGCACCCGTAGCGCCGTGGCGTCACGGGTCGTATTGGCGTCCAGGGCCGCGGCGTTCTCGGTGATGCTCAGGGTGCGGTTCCAGGCCAGTTCAGCCAGTGCCGAACCGCCGTCCCAGAAGGCCGTCGGCGACAACAGGTAGATCGCTGAGAGGTTGGCGTGGGCGGTTTTGCCCCGGGCAAACAACGAGTGGTCACCGCCGTCCGCCAACATGCCTGGGGTGACCACTTGCAGATTGCTCACCAGCGGCGCATTCCAGCGAATCGAGGTTTCACCGGCGAAGTTGAAGGGGCCCTGGGCGGTGGAGAAGCTCATGCCGGCAGTGCGAATATCTTCGGCATAGACCTGACGATAAGAGCTCAGGATCGGCAACCCGGTGGCCGCCGCGGCCGGGCCGTCGAGGTAGGCGTACAGGCCGATCGGGGTTTTGTCGTGATACTGCGCAGCGTAAAAACCCAGCTCCAGCTCGGTCCCGGCCGGTTTGAAGCGGATCTGCATACCACCCTGCCCCGAGTTTTTCGGTTTCAGATCGCCCGCGTTCACCGTGTCATTGCCGAACACCTCATGCAGCGAACCGCTGCCGTAGCCGATGGCGTCGGTATCGCTCAGGTAGCTGCCGGCGCCAGGCAGGTTGGAGCGTTCCCACTCGAACTGGTAGTAGGCCCCCACCGACAGCTGCGGGTTGATCTGCAACTGCCCGGAGATCTGGTTGACCGGACGCAGGATCTCCTTGAACTGGGTCCCCGGCACACTGAGCAACTTGACCACATCGGTCGGGCCCTGGGCATTGGCGATGCCATTGCCGCCGTAGAACAGGCTTTCACCGTAGACCAGGCTGTGCCGCCCCAGGCGCACCACACCCTGGGAGTCTTCACCCAGGTCCCCCCGCAGGAACACGAAGGCGTCGAGGATTTCGGCGTCGCGGCCATTGAGCTTGCGGGTATCGCTGAGGAAATGCGGTTGCTCGCTGCTGTCGGTTTCCTTGTTGTAGACATCGTCGTACCAGGCCGCGCCGCTCACTCGCAGCCCGTAGTTCTTCCGGCTGAGGTCCATTTCGGAAAACAGGTCCAGGCGATTGGAGACCAGGCCCGTGCCGAAGTTTTTATCGCCCTGGCCCTGGATCGAGGGATACAGACCGTTGGCGGTCGGTGCATTGGTCAGGCGGCTGTCCTGCCCCTGCAGGCGCCAGGCCTGGCTGTACTTGATGGTGTTGTCCCAGCGCAGTTTCCAGTCGGAATCACCGAGGTCCAATTGCATGGCCTGCGCCCTTTCAACCATCGCGCCTGTGCTGCATAACGCCAGAAACAGGGCGCAATGCTTAAAACGAAAGCCACCTATTACGTTGTCCATGGACGCTCCTCATTATTTTTATTTTCGGCATGGCTTTGCACGCATGGCGCCAGCCAACACGCTCGGGTAGCGGCTTGCGCCGCTGCTTACAGGTTTGCGTTTCAGATATAGGTGGAGGCCAATCCACCATCGACCGCCAGGTTGACGCCGTTGATCCAGCGCGACTCGTCGGCACACAGGAAGGCGATCACCGCCGCCACCTCATCGGCATAACCGGGACGCTTCATGCGATGGGCATCGGCCTGGGTCCTGGCCTCGCCGAGCATGCTCACGAAGTCGCCGAGAATGGGGGTGAACACCGGGCCCGGCGCCACGCTGTTCATGCGCACCGAATGTTCGAGAAACCAGGGCTGGGCCTGCAGATAATTCCAGACGATCAAGGCTTCCTTGAAATACTGGTAGCAGGTCTGGTCCGGTACCGGGTGCCCGGCCAGCCAGGCTTGCGCGGCGGCAAAACCCTCGATGCGCGCCAGCGCCTTGTGCAGTTCCAGGCGCAGCGGCCACTCGGCACCGAGGATCGAGGCGATATTGACGATGCTGCCCCCCGCCGTGATGCGCGGCAGCAGCACGCGGCTCAGGTGGCGCAGGCCGAGGTAGTTGACCCGCGCCAGCAGTTGCGGGTCGGCGGTACCCGGGACTCCGGCGATATTGCACAGGCTATCTATTCGCGCGGGTAGCTGCGGCAACAGCCGGTCGATGCTCTCGGCGCTGCCCAGGTCGCCCTGGACAAAGCCGTCCAGGGTCATGTGCGGAGCCTTCAGATCCACGCCGATCACCTGGGCGCCATGGCTGCGCAGCAGGCTTGCGGTGGCGGCGCCGATACCCGAGGAGACCCCGGTCACCAGCACAATCTTGTTGTCGAGCTTCATGTTGTGTCCTCTTATTGTTTTTGTGTATTCATCTGGTCGACCGCTCGCGTCGACCTGTCTTGCTCAGAACGGGTAGCGCGGCGCGGTGTCCTTGACCGTCACCCATTGCCATTGGGTGTATTCGTCCCAATCGGCCGGACCACCAACGCTGCCGGCATTTCCCGAACTGCCACGCCCGCCAAATGGATTGATGCACTCATCAGCCACCGTCTGGTCGTTGATATGCAGCAGGCCGCAATTGAGTCGCTCGCCCATCGCCATCGCACGCCCGAGCGAAGGCGAGATGATTCCCGCGGACAAGCCGTACTCGGTGCGATTGGCCAATTCGATGGCCTCCTCGTCGTTGGCGAAACTCACCACCGTGGCCACCGGTCCGAAGATCTCCTCGTCGAACGCACGCATGCCCGGACGCACGCCGGAAAGTACCGTGGGTTGGTAGAAGAGCTGGTCAAACTCGCCGCCCGCCTCCAGCCTTGCCCCCGCCCTCAAACTGTCCGTGACGATTTCATGCACCCGTTGCAACTGGCGCTTGTTGATCAAAGGCCCCAGCACCGCCTCGCCACGAGCCGCGTTGCCGACCGTGATCGTCCGGGCTTTCTCGGCCAAGCGGCGGACCAGTTCTTCAGCGATCGATTCATGAGCCAGGATGCGTCCGGTGGCCATGCAGATTTGCCCCTGATGCAACCAGGCGCCCCAGGCGGCATTGCTGGCCGCCAGGTCGAGATCGGCGTCTTCGAGCACGATCAGCGAGTTCTTGCCGCCCAACTCCAGGGCGACTTTCTTCAGATGACGCCCCGCCACCTCCGCGACCTTGCGACCCGCGGCGGTGGAACCGGTGAACGCAATCATCCGCACATGCGGGTCGCGGCACAGCGCCTCACCGGCAACGGCTGTGCCCGGCAACACCTGCAACAGGCCTTTGGGCAGACCGGCTGCCTCGAACAGCCGGGCAATAATGAAGCCACCACTGACCGGAGTCTGCGGATCAGGCTTGAGCACCACGGCGTTGCCGGCCGCCAACGCTGGCGCCACCGAGCGCAGTGAGAGCACCAGGGGGAAGTTGAACGGGGAAATCACCCCGACCACACCGTGGGGCAAGCGGCGGGCATAGGACAAGCGCCCCGCTTCGCTGGGAAGCACCAGACCATGGGGTTGAGACAGCAGACCCGCCGCCTGATGCAGCAAGACGATCGCCTCCCTGACCTCATGTTCGCCCTTGAACAGACTGCCGCCGCTTTCCCGGGCGATGTACAGCGCCAACTCGGCAAAATGTTGCTGGGCCAGTGCGGCGGCCTTACGAAAGATCTCCGCACGTTCCCGTGGCCCCAACGCCGCCCAGGCCGGCTGCACGCGAGCAGCGCTGAGGCTGGCAAAGGCGATGTCCGCCGCATCCGCCAGCCCGGTCACCGTCAGCACCTCACCGGTGGCCGGCTCATATACGCTATTGCTGCCGCCCAACGGGCGTATCCAGTCGCCGGTGAAAATACGCTCACACCACAACTCGTCCTGCAGGAAATCAGAGGGTTCACTTACCGCCATTTCGGCCTCCCGGCTCTTGTGTTTGTCATCGCCCGACACCGCCTTGCTGAAGCGCTGAAGTCGTCTGCGTGGTGAAAGCACTAGAGCAAGGGCCATGCCGATTTCCGCCAGGGCGCCGCTCTTCAAGCCGCGAAGGCTCTGGCTTACGGGTTCGCGCGCAATACCCGCGGACAGGGCGATAGACCCGGCGAGCGCCCGATTCTGCGGCACTTGTCCAAATGATAAAGTTATGTTTAATAACTATTATTACAGTTGATCATTTCGATCAGTCGACTCGCCCAGGGGCATAACAATGAAAAATCCCCATTCGCTGTTCCCGGATCTCGCGCTGTCGGAGGAACATTTCTCGCCAAGGGGCGACAGTACCCAACTGGCGGAGGGCAACTCACCGACCCTGGCCGAGCTGACCGAATGCCTGTTCTTCTCCCCGGTCGACGGACGCATCTGGCTCAATGATCAGCGCATGCTGCTCTTGCACAGCTCATCCTTCGGCGCACTGCGTCGGGAAATCATCGATCGCCAGGGACTGGAACAGACCCGTGGCCTGTTTACCCGCACCGGCTACCTGTCCGGCGCACGGGATGCCCGACTGATCCGCGAGCGCTGGCCGGATGCCGATGCCGCGGCGATCTTCTCCGCTGGCACACGCCTGCATACCCTTGAAGGCATGACCAAGGTCGAACCCCTGCACTTCAAGTTCGATGCCGACTCCGGTTTCTACGAAGGCGAGTTCCTCTGGCATCATTCCTGCGAAGCCGACGAACATATCGCCGCCTACGGGATCGGCCAGGACCCGGTGTGCTGGACCGAACTGGGCTATGCCATCGGTTATGTCAGTGGGCTGTTCGGGCGCCTGGTGATCTTCCGGGAAATCGAATGCCGGGGCATGGGCCACGAGACCTGCCGCGTGGTCGGCAAGACCGCCGAGCAATGGGGCGATGTCGAACAGGACCTGAGTTATCTCACCGCATCACCGACCCACGCCCCCCTCAGGCAGCACCAGGCCCCGGTACCCGCGCCCCAGGATGACAACGAGCTGTCCGGCGGCCCCAAACCCATTGGCGCCAGCGCGGCCTTCAATGCCGCCACCCTCGCCCTGCAACGCGTGGCGCCAACACCCGCAACGGTGCTGTTCAGTGGTGAGTCAGGGGTTGGCAAGGAGCTGTTTGCCCGTCAGTTGCACCAGTACAGCCCACGCCATCAGGCCGCTTTCGTAGCCCTCAACTGCGCCGCGATCCCGGACAATCTGATCGAGGCGGAGCTGTTCGGCGTCGAACGCGGCGCCTATACCGGCGCAACCCATTCGCGTCCCGGACGCTTCGAACGGGCCCACGGCGGCACCCTGTTCCTCGATGAAATCACCAGCCTCAGCCTGCCCGGGCAAGGCAAGCTACTGCGTGCCTTGCAGGAGCGTGAGATCGAACGCATCGGTGGCGGTCAGCCGATCAAGGTTGATGTGCGAGTGGTGGCGGCGACCAACGTCGACCTGCGCAAAGCGGTAGCGGCTGGCGACTTTCGCGAAGACCTGTTCTACCGCCTGAACGTCTTCCCCATCACCCTGCCGCCGCTGCGTGAGCGACGCGACGATATCCCGTTGCTGATCAATGCGTTCCTGCGGCGCTTCTGCCAGGACTACGGACGCAAGCCTGCCGGGCTGACCATGCGCGCGCTCAAGGCGCTGCTGCGCTACGATTTCCCCGGCAACGTGCGGGAACTGCAGAACCTGGTGGAGCGCGGCCTGATCGCCAGCGAAGATGGCCAAGCCATCGACCTGGTCCACCTGTTTCGCAACGAGCCCATCCCCCAGGAGCTCTACTCCCTGGACAACAATGGCAGCCTGGCGGCCAGCAACCAGAATCCCACCGGCACACAGCCGCGTGCGGCCTTGCTGGAAACCTTGAGCCGGCTGGAGCAGGGTTTCTCCATCGAAGGACTGGAGTCACGCCTGATCGACGAAGCGCTGCAACACAGCGCGGGCAATCTGGCGGCGGCGGCGCGCCTGCTGGGGTTGAGTCGGGCGCAGTTTGCCTATCGCCTGAAGAAGTACCAACAGGCATCGGTCTGACCCAGGCCGCGCCTCTATATTCCACCACCCGAAGTGGCCCCGGTTCGCGCCGGAACCGGCTCATTGAAAACCCCGTGCCAGGCCTGGAGGGCATGTGCGGTTAAGCTTTATTTAATAAAGTATTTTTGCGACAAAGATAATCGATTATCCTGCTGGCTTTCGTACCCGCCTAATTAAAAGGACCTCCCGTGACTGGACTGCGTGAACGCCAGAAAGTCCTACGCCGCCAGGCCATCAGCAAAGCCGCAGTGGAGCTGTTCGAGCGCCAGGGTTTCCAGAACACCACCATCGAACAGATCGCCAACCAGGCCGGGGTCTCGGCGCCCACGGTGTTCAAGTATTTCGGCAACAAGCAGGAAATCATCCTGGAAATCCTGCACGACGCCGACCAGCGCGCCCTCAAGGACACCCGCAGCCAGATCCCCGAAATGGACGATCCGGTCGACACCTTGTGCTACCTGGAACAGCTCTTGACCCGCTACGCCCTGGAAGTGATGCACCCCAGTCTCTGGCGCGAACTGCTGCCGCTGATCCTGTTTGGTGGCGACAATGAACTGCCCGAAGGCTACCGTGCCATGAACGATGCGTTGCGCTCGGAAATCAGTGGCCTGCTCAGGGACCTGCAACAGGCCGGCAAGCTGCGCGGCGACCTCAACGTCGAGACCGCCGCCTTCCTGCTCAATGACTATGCGCACCTTCAACTGCTGCGGCTGGTCAATCAGGAGCCGCCAGACATGGCGTCTCATTCCAGCCAGGTCCGGCGCATCACCGCCCTGCTCTTCCAGGGCATGCACGCCTGAGCCGAGCCCCGGCAGCCAGGCTGTTCAGCGATTGGTCTTGATGCTCGTCCAGGTGCGGGTGCGGATCCGCTCCATGGCTGCCGGCATGGGTTGCAGGGCGAACAGCGTTTTACGCGCCTCGTCCGGCACATACATATTGGGGTTGTTACGGATATCGGCATTCACCAAGGCGGTGGCGTCCTTGTTCGGGTTGGGGTAACCGATCTTGTTGCTGATCCGGGCGATCACATCCGGTCGCAGGATGTAGTTGATGAACGCGTGGGCCTCCTTGGCATCCGGCGCATTGACCGGCACCACCATCACATCCGACCACATCGGCGCACCCTCCTTGGGCAATGCCATCTCGACCTTGACCCCCTTGCCAGCGGCATCGGCCAGTTGCTTGGCCAGCGCTACGCCACCCGACCAGCCCACTGCGACGCAAATATCACCATTGGCCAGATCCATGCCGTAGCGCGACGAGTTGAAGTAGGTGATGTAAGGGCGAATTTTCATCATCGCCGCCTGGGCCTGCGGGTAGTCCTCACGCTTCTGGCTGTTGGGATCGAGGCCCTTGTAGTGCAAGGCGATGGGCACGATCTCGTTGGCCGCATCGAGAAAGCCGACGCCGCAACCGGCCAGTTTGGCGAGGTTCTCTTCCTTGAAGATCATGTCCCAGCTGTTCATCTGCACATTGGCGCCCAGGACCTGGCGCACCTTGTCGACGTTGTAGCCGATCAACGTGGTGCCCCACAGGTAAGGAACCGCGTAGCGATTGCCCGAGTCTCCCACGGCCTCCAGGGATTTCATGAACTCCGGGTCCAGGTGCTGCCAGTTCGGCAGTTGGCTGCGCTCCAGGGGTTCGATGGCACCCGCGGCGATCAGGTGACTCAGGTTGGAACTACTCGGGAAGACCACGTCGTACCCGGAGTTGCCGGTCAGTAGCTTGGACTCCAGGGTCTCGACACTGTCGAACACATCGTAAATCGGGCGGATGCCCGTTTCCTCCTGAAAACTCTTCAGGATCTCAGGCGGCAGGTACTCGATCCAGTTGTAGATCCGGACAGTCCGCTCTTCAGCCAGGCACAAACCACTGGCCGACAACGAAACGACAGCACCCAGCAAGGTGTTACGCAAAAGACGGTTCATGATGAAATACTCCAGCGCGGCCGCAAAGGCTCGCGGCACTTAGTAGCGGTAGGTGAAATACAGTTCCAGCGCGCTGAACTTCTGATCGTCGCCGAACACCTGCCTGGCTGCCGCCAGCGGCTTGACCCAGTTATAGGACAGCGAGGTGGACAGCGATTTCGACGCAGCCCAATCGAGGAAGACGACGCTCTCGTCGGCAAAGCGTCGATCACTGACCGCCGCGCCCATGTAGTTTTTTTCATCCAGCCAGAACTGGTAGTGGATCGCGCCGAGGGTCAGGGCTTCGTTGAGGTGGGTCTTGAGCGAGAACTGTTGAACGTTTTCGTTACTGTTGAACAGCAGGTAGTTGCCGACCACGTCGCCAATCAGCCAGGTGCTCCAATCGACAAAGCCCTTGCTCAAAGGGTCCCAGGCTTTCTGACGGTTATCGGAAAGGTTGTTGTCGCCGGAAAAGCTCGCATAGCGATAGCCGATCACCGGGGTCAGTGGCAAGGTGTTGAAGGCATAATCCGCCTGGCCATACCAGGCATTGGCATCGTAATCCACGCCTTCGCCACTGCCCCGCTCCAGGGCGTATTCGCCATTCAGGGTCAGGTTCGCCACACCCGGGACTTTCGCATTGAGCGCCCTGAGGTTATACACCAGCATCCCGTCACGGCGTCGCGGCAGGGTACTGCCCCTGGGGCCCAGCGCATTGACCCTCATCGCCATGGCCCCCAACGTCACCTGATCGTCGAGGTTGTAATCCAGGTTGACGCCGGTCATGCGGAAGTCCCCCAGATCGTCATCGGTGCGCAAGGTGAAAGCCTGGGCTTTCAGGGAGGCATGGTCCCAGGCCAGGATCGCCGAATCCCTGAAGGCCGTCCTGGGACCCAGCCAGTAGGCGCCGTCCTTTTTCTGGTCGAGGTTACCGTCCATGACGATGAAGCCGGTGCCGATCAGGTAATTCTGGCGACCGGCAGTGAACGTCCACTCGCCACGGCGAAAGCCGCCGTAGAGTTCTTCTGTCGCCACCTTACCGTCGGAACTGCGGGTGAAACCACCAGCGTCACCATCACCCAAGGTCTTCGCCGCTACCAGAGAGCCGCCGGCCAGCAGGCTGAAATCCGGCTGCACCGCATACTCCAGCTTGACCCCGGGTT
Source organism: Pseudomonas sp. MWU12-2037 (assembly GCF_023242345.1). Classification (NCBI taxonomy): domain Bacteria; kingdom Pseudomonadati; phylum Pseudomonadota; class Gammaproteobacteria; order Pseudomonadales; family Pseudomonadaceae; genus Pseudomonas; species Pseudomonas sp. MWU12-2037. The sequence continues at coordinate 338,557 of NZ_JALLIZ010000006.1, forward strand.
TCACGTAGAACTCCTGCCAGTCAATGCTGCTACCGCCGTTCCGGCCGTTACGCATATCAATCCGGCCGCTACCGAAATTGACATTGCGAGTGAAAAGCGTCGCTGCGCCGGCGGTGAGATTGACCTCCCCCTTGAGGTCGCCATCCTCGAAGGTGTAGCCCGCCATCGCCGCCTGGGTAGCCAGGGGTAGCCCGACCGCCAATAGCGCGCGTGAAAAACGCATCGTGGGAAACATAGTGAAGCTCCTGTGTGATTTATTGTTGTTACAGGGCAGTTGAGCGGCGGCGCAGTACGCCGCCAAGACCCCTTCGGGTCGGGTGAAGCGATTCGCAACGTTGTTGTTTTAAAGCGGTGCTCAAGGACTCAGATGGCCGGCGATGGCGCGCAGCATGCGCACGCTGTCGGCATCGAATGGGCCGACGGCATCGGGCAGTGATGACTGCTTGACGATCACCACGCCGGATGGCTTGTCGATGAACAGGTATTGGCCATGAATACCACCGGCCATGAGCGCCTGACTGTGGTCGTTGAAGACGTACCACTGGCTGCGATAGGACGCGCCGGGTGTCCATCTGGAGAACTCGGGGTTCGCGGCGTAGATCGCCGGATCGGAACCGCCGACGATGCACGCGATGGCCTCGCTCGAGAGCAACTGCCGGCCGTCCTGCTGCCCCTCATTGGCCAAAAGGCGGCCGAAACGTGCCATGTCCCGCAGGGTGGCGCTGAAACCGGCCCCCGCCACACCACGGCCCCAGGGGTCGGCCATGAAGTAGCCGTCGCGCTCACACCCCAACTGGCTCCAGATGCCTTGCAGCAACTGGTCGCAGGACTTGCCCGAGGCGCGCTCCATCACCCAGGCCAGGGCTTCGGTGGTGGCGGTCACATAGTGGAAAAACCCACCATGTTCACCGCGCTTTCGCAGGGACGGCAGGTACTGGTAAAGCGACTCGAACTGAGCGTACTGCGGCGGGGTCGGCTGGAAACCGCAGGCGTAGCCATACTGTGAACTCTCGGAATTGGGGTCGTCATAGACCTCGCTGTATTCGATGCCCACGGCCATGTCGAACAGCTGCCGCACGCTGGCATCGGCAAACGCGCCGCCCAGCAACTCCGGCACGTAATGCACCGCGGGCAATGCCGGGTCGAGGGTGCCCTCGCAGACCAGTTGCTCCCCCAGGGTGCCGATCAGCGACTTGGTGACCGAGAACATGACATGCCGATCCCGGCGCTGCTGGCCGTTGAAGTAGCGCTCGAAGAGCACCGTGTCGCCTTGCATCACCAGGAATGCGTCGGTGTGACTGGCTACCAGGTGATCGATGACGCTGATGCCCAGGCCGCATTCACTGACGAAACTCAGCTCATCCAGCGCCAGTGGCGCCTCCTTCAAGACACCGGTCGTACCAGGGTTGGCCTGCACATCGATGGACGGACGCAGGCGTGCCAGGTTGCGAAACCCCCACTGGTTGAACGGCGGGCTCATCCAGTTGGACCAGGTGACGCGATGTTCCGGTTCGGCCGGAAAACCTTGCATGAGTGACGACGCGACAGGTCCGTCGGCTGAAGACTCATTGGCCTCGACATAAAGACTGGCCAGCGAAGGCAGGTGGTTCTGACTCATGGGGTTGCCCCTGGAAATGACTCTGCGTGAGAGCAGATGCAGGAGAATAATTAACCAAGACTATTTATTTAGTCAATAAAATAATTAATAAGGTTAATTAATGCCTTGGCGCTGTGCGGTTCAGGCGTGCGTCAAACGATCCAGTGGATCCATTGAAAAGTAAAAAGCATTTTTTGTTTGACTTTAATCGCACAAAACAATCCTAATGGATCCACTAAATACAAAAAAAGCTGGGAGAATCGCCATGTATCTCAAGAACACCTGGTACGTCGCCTGTACGCCTGATGAACTCGACAAGCCCCTGGGCCGTCAGATCTGTGGTGAGAAGATGGTTTTTTACCGTGGCCATGAAGGCCAGGTGTCGGCCGTCGAGGACTTCTGCCCCCATCGCGGCGCTCCGCTGTCACTGGGATACGTCGAGAACGGCCAACTGGTGTGCGGTTATCACGGCCTGGTGATGGGTTGCGATGGCAAGACCGTGGAAATGCCGGGGCAGCGGGTCCGGGGATTCCCCTGCAACAAGACCTTTGCCGTGGTCGAGCGCTACGGATTTGTCTGGGTCTGGCCCGGCGATCAGGAGCAGGCCGACGCGGCGCTGATCCCTCATCTGGAATGGGCGATCAGCGACCAGTGGGCCTATGGCGGAGGCCTGTTTCATATCCAGTGCGACTACCGCCTGATGATCGACAACCTGATGGACCTGACCCACGAAACCTACGTGCATGCATCCAGCATCGGCCAGAAGGAAATCGATGAGGTCGCGCCGATCACCACGGTCGAGGGCGACGAGGTGATCACCGCCCGCCACATGGAAAACATCCTGGCACCGCCCTTCTGGCGCATGGCCCTGCGCGGCAACAACCTGGCCGATGATGTGCCGGTTGACCGCTGGCAGATCTGCCGCTTCAGCCCCCCCAGTCATGTGCTGATCGAAGTCGGCGTGGCCCACGCCGGCAAAGGCGGTTATCACGCCGATCCGCAGTTCAAGGCGTCGAGTATCGTCGTCGACTTCATCACCCCGCAAACCGAGACCTCGATCTGGTACTTCTGGGGTATGGCACGCAACTTCAACCCCCGGGACGAAGCCCTGACCGCGAGCATCCGCGAGGGTCAGGGCAAGATTTTCAGCGAAGATCTGCAGATGCTCGAACGCCAGCAACAGAACCTGCTCGACCATCCCCTGCGCAACCTGCTCAAGCTCAATATCGACGCCGGCGGCGTGCAGTCGCGCCGAGTCCTGGAGCGTCTGATCGCCCGGGAACGAGCCCCACAGGAGTCACTGACATGATCGAAGTGCGAGTGGTTTCGCGCCACGACGAAGCCCAGGACATCTGCAGCTACGAGTTGGCCAGTGTCGACGACCAACCACTGCCGGCCTTCAGCGCCGGCGCCCATATCGATGTGCATCTGCCTGGCGGCCTGATCCGACAATACTCCCTGTGCAACCACCCCGAAGAGCGCCATCGTTACCTGATCGGCGTACTCAAGGACCCGGGTTCCCGAGGCGGTTCACGGGCCATGCACGAGCAGATCCGGCCTGGTACGCGCCTGTCGATCAGCGCGCCGCGCAATCTGTTTCCACTGGTCCATGAAGCCAGGCGCAGCCTGCTGTTCGCCGGCGGAATCGGCATTACCCCGCTCCTCTGCATGGCCGAACGCCTGGCACACAGCGGCGCGGATTTCGAACTGCACTACTGCGCCCGTGCGCGGGACCGCGCGGCCTTTATCGAACGGTTGCAACACTCGCCGTTTGCCCACCGGGTGTTCCTGCATTTCGATCAGGAACCCGAGACGGCGCTGGACGCCGCCAAGGTCCTGGCCGCGCCCGAAGACGACGTTCATGTGTATGTGTGTGGCCCCGGTGGCTTTATGCAGCACGTGTTGGATACGGCCAAGGCCTCGGGCTGGCAGGAGCCCTGCCTGCATCGCGAGTACTTCGCCGCCGCGCCCATCGACACTGGCGCCGACGGCAGCTTCTCGATCAGGATCGCCAGCAGCGGCCAAACCTTCGAGGTGCCTGCCGACAAGAGCGTGGTGCAGGTGCTGCAAGACAACGGTATCGAGATCGCCATTTCATGCGAACAAGGTATTTGTGGCACCTGCCTGACTCGGGTTCTGGAGGGCGTGCCGGAACATCGCGACCTGTTCCTCACCGAAGGTGAACAAGCCGCCAACGACCAGTTCACCCCTTGCTGCTCGCGTTCGAAAACACCACTGCTGGTGCTCGATCTCTAGTTATCAGTCAATCAATCCATTTGCGTCATAAAACGGATACGGCCCGGGATACTCACCAAACACGCCGTTATGGGTCACCAACGCCTGCTCATGCCAGTGATGCAACAGATACCCCGGCGGTTCCAGGTTGAAATGCGCCGGGGCGGTGGGCTGCAGATCCAGCACGATTTGATGTGAGGTACCGGGGCACACACAAATCAGGCTGCCGCCGAAACGCCGCTGCATCGGCCGATGCAGGTGTCCGCACAACAACCGCTCGACCTGCGGGTGACGGGCAATGAGCCCCTCCAGGGCCATCGCGTTGATGAACGGCTCGCGGTCCATATGGCCAATGCCACTGATAAACGGCGGATGATGCAGAACCAACAGAGTCGGCGCCTCGGGGCGACGGGCCAGTTGTTCATCGAGCCAATGCAACTGACGGTCCTGCAACTGGCCGCCATGGGCGCCGGGTATGCTCGTGTCCAGACCGATAAGGCGTAGCGGATGCTCCTCGACCACCCAATCCAGTGGTTCACCGGCCACTCTCGGCCAGTAGGTGTGATCGGCGAATGCCGCCAACAAATGCTCCCGATTGTCGTGGTTACCGGGCACCAGGTAGAAAGGCATGTGCAGGCGCGCGAGCTCAGGGTGCAGCACGGCATATTCGTCGGGGCGACCGAAGTCCACCAGGTCGCCACTGATTACCACAATATCCGGGCGCGGCCGGCTGGCGTTCAGATGATCGACAGCACGACGCAATGCACCGAGGGTATCGACGACGCCATAGGTCAGTTTCTGACCGGCTTTAAGATGCAGATCGCTGATCTGCGCAACGAGAAATGGACGGTTCAAAATACTGATCTCTGATCACTGATGCAGGGTGAACAACACTTGTGGTTCGATGGCCAAGGCAAGCATGGCGCCGGCCCCGTAAATCACGCCATCGGTGCAGTCCACCAACAACGGCTGGGGGGCGCCGACATCCACCAGCAGACGGCTTTGCGCCCCCTGGAAAAACTGGCCGACAAGACGTCCACGTAGATGCCCCTGGCAGTCCATCACCCGCAGATGTTCGGGGCGGCAATACACGGTGGCAGGCAGACGGGTGCCGCTCCATGGCAATTCACCGCCACTGACTTTCAAGCCATCGGTCGTGCGCTCGATCACCGAAAAAGCATTGAGGTTACCCACGAAGCTGGCGACGAAAGCATTGGCTGGCTGCTGGTAGATTTCCCGCGGACTGGCCAACTGCGCGACGCGGCCCTGCTCCATCACCAAAATGCGATTCCCCAACGCCATGGCTTCGCCCTGGTCGTGGGTGACGAACACGGCGGTGATTCCCAGGCTGCGCAACAGCTGATCCAACTCGCTGCGCAAGCGCTCACGCAACTGCGCATCCAGCGCCGCCAAGGGTTCGTCGAGCAGCAACACCCGAGGTCGCGGTGCCAGGGCACGGGCCAGAGCGACCCGCTGGCGCTGACCGCCGGACAGCTCGTGAATACTGCGTTTACCATGCTCATCCAGGCCGACCAGCTCCAGCAGTTCCGCGCAACGCTTGTTGCGTTCGGCGGGCGACATACCGCGAATTTTCAGGCCGTAGCTGATGTTGCCGGCCACATCCAAATTCGGAAACAAGGCGTAGTTCTGGAACACCATGCCCACGTTGCGGCGCTCGATGGGCAGGTGCGTGACATCATCGTCGCCCAAAAAAATCCGCCCTGCATCTGGACGTTCCAGACCGGCGATCAGGCGCAGGGTAGTGGTTTTACCGCAGCCGGACGGGCCAAGAACCGCCAGGGTTTCCCCCGCCTCGATGCTCAGGTCCAGGTCATGCACGGCAACGGTGCCATCAGCGAACGCCTTGCGACAACCCTCAAGGCGAATGGTGGTTCCGGTCATCGTTTTTCTCCACGGGAAAGACGGCTGCTGATGGCCTGCAGCGCGATAAGCAGCGGCACGATCATCATCAGAAATATAAGGGTGTAGGCGCTGGCGACTTCCAGCCGGGCCGAGGCATAACTGTCGGCCAAGCCCACCGGCAATGTCTTGGTCATCGGCGTGTGGAGCATCCAGGTCAGGTTGAACTCACCCAACGAAAGGGTGACCACCATCAACACCCCGGCGAGAATCCCCGCCCGGCAGTTGGGCAGCACCACACTGAAGAAACGCCGGATCGGCCCCGCGCCCAGGCTCGCCGCCGCCTCTTCCAGGACCGGTAGATGCTGGCGTTGCATCACCGCCATCACCGGGCGCACCAGAAACGGCAGGGTGAACAGCACATGGCCGACCAGAATGAACAACCAACTGCTGCGAAACTCGCCAAACTGGCCATAGGTCAGCAACAACGCCAGCGCGCTGGCCAGGCCGGGCATGGCGACCGGCAGCACCATCAGTTCCTCGAACGCGCGACTGAAGCGATTGTCCATCCGTACCAGCGCATAAGCCGCCGGCACGCCAACCACACAGACACACAGCGCACAAGCCACGGCCAGTTCCAGGGACAGCCAGACGGTCGGCGAATAAGCCTGCCAGACTTGCACCAGCCAGGCGAACGTGAGGCCGCTGGATATCCCCTGGAAATAATTACGCGTCACCCCGGCCAGCAGTGACATCAGCACCGGGACCAGCATGAAAGCGCAAACCAGCAAGGTAAACAGCAGTTGCCCGACAAACAGCGTTGAGCGCTTCACAAGACCGTCCTCGAAGGTTTGACCAACGTGCGGGCCAGCAACAAAACGATCCAGGTCAGCACGCCCAACACCACCGACAGCGCGGCGGCCAGCGCAAAATTGGCGTAGTTGGTGAACACGTTGTAAATCGCTACCGGCGTTACATTCAACCGCGTGCCCAGCGTAAACGCCGTGCCGAAGGCGCCCATGGACGTGGCAAAGCAGATCGCCCCGCATGAGACCAGCGCCGGGGCCAGGCCGGGCACGATGACATCACAGACCACTCGCCAATGACCCGCGCCCAGTGAATGGGCGGCTTCTTCCAGGCTGCGATCCAGGCTTTCACACGCCGCCATCACGGTGAGAATCACTCGCGGAATCGAGAAGTACAGGTAGCCGACGAACAGCCCTGTCAGCGAATAGGCAAAAATCCAGCGCTCACCCGCCAGCTCAAGGCCAAGGCTGGCGAACAAGCCTTGGCGGCCGGCCAGCAGGATGACCAGAAAGCCGACCACCACGCCGGGAAACGCCAGTGGAAAGGTCAACAAGGCGACCAGGGCCGAACGGCCGAAGAAGCGCTGGCGCGAGAGAAACACCCCGCTGACGCCGCCCACCAGCAGCGCCGCGAGGGTCACCACCAGGGCCAGCACGCAGGTCTGCGCCAGACTGCCCAGGTATTGTGCACTGCTCAGCACCTGCCAATAGCCGCTGTCACTGCCATCGCGACTTTGCCCACCCAGCATAATCAGATGCGCCAGTGGCAGTAACCAGAACGCGAACAGCACGGCGGCCGCCGGCGCCAGCGCCCAGGCAGCGGTCGGCCGCAAGCGTGGCACCAAGGTCCAGACCGAGCGACCTTCCCGGGCTTTGACTTGCGAAGCCATCACTTACTTGACCTCACTCAGATAACGTGCGGAAAAGACTTCCTGCACCGCCGCCATATGTTCGTAATCGACCACGCCAGCCCGGGCATAATCGCTGTCCGGCAGGAACTGTGCGGCGACGTCCGCAGGCATCTTTATCGCTCGCACGGGCCGCAGGTAGGCCTTGGCCCACAACGCCTGGCCTTGATCGGACAGGACGAAATCCAAGACCTTCTCGGCATTGACCCGATGCGGGGCATTGCCGACCATGCTCATGACGTAAGGCACGCTGATGCTGCCTTCCTTGGGAATCACAAACGCAACGTTGGCATTGTCCTTGTAGCGCGCTCGATAAGCGTTGAAGTCGTAATCGACCAGAATCGGCAACTCACCGGACAACACTCGGGCGTAGGCCGTCTGCTTGGGCACGATGGGTGCGTTTTTCGCCAGTTTCTGGAAGTAATCGATGGCTGGAGCGAAGTTATCCAGGTTGCCGCCCATGGCTTGGTTGATGGCCACCGCCGTCACGTAACCGACGAACGCACTGGATGGATCGAGGTAGCCCACCATGCCTTTGTATTCCGGTTTAAGCAGGTCGTTCCAGCTTTGTGGCACGGGCAGGCCACCCAGCGCATCGACATTGACCATGATGCCCAACGTGCCGGAATGAATCGCAAACCAGTGGCCTTCCGGGTCTTTCAGGCCGGAGGGAATCTCCTCCCAGCCCTTGGGTTTATACATGCCAACCACCCCGGCCTTTTGCGCCTGCAAGCCGAAGGTGACGCCGTAATACACCACGTCAGCCACCGGGGCGGCCTGTTCGGCGACCAATTGCGCCAGTGACTGACCGGAGTTTTTGTTGTCTTGCGGAACCTGCACGCCAGTCGTATCGGCAATCGCCTTCAGTTGGGTGCCCCAGTCCGCCCACTCCGGCGGGCAGTTGTAGCAGATGGCCGTTTGCGCGGCTTGCGCCAGGTTGACCACGCCGCACAGCAGCAAAGCGGCCAGGGTTTTACTGATGCGGATCATCAAATGTCTCCTCGTAGGGCTGAGTACTTTCGCCTGGCCGGATATGACAAGGCAGGCAATGGGAAGCCGGTGCGGCGCCGGCGATCTGCGCCAGCAACTGATCGATCACGGTATAAGCCAGCGTCGCGATGGGTTGAACGACACTGCACAATGTCGGGTGTATCTGGGTGCCCAGGGCGATGCCGTCAAAGCCGATGACCGAGAGCTGCCGAGGTACGTTCCAGCCGTTACGTCGCAGTTGCGCAATCAGGCTGATTGCCAGCAAATCGTTGGAACAGACCAGCGCACTGAGCGCTTGCGGGCCATGTAGGAACGGCTCGATAGCGGCAAAGTCAGCCTGGGTGTGGGCGGGCATTTCGATCACTGGCAAGCGGTCGAGACCGGCCTCACGCATCGCATCGCAATAACCGGCGTAACGCAGGCGAGCGCGGTCGGACTGCAAGGCGGGCCCCGCGACCATGCCGATCCGCCAATGCCCCGCTTCCAGCAGATAACGGGTCGCCAGCGCCATGCCCGCGCGGTTATCCACGGACACGCTGCTGTGGTCAGGATTGCCGGGTTGGTGGTAGGCCAGTACAAAGGGCGTGTCTTCCCTGGCAAGGCTTTGCAGTACCCGGCTCCGATCGGCATCCGTGACCGTCAGGACCAGACCATCGACGCGCTGACGCAACAATTCCTCGACCACCGCGCTTTCACGTTCGCTGCTGTAGTCGGTGGTTGCCAGCAACAGGTTGTAACCGCGTAAGCGCGCAGCGCGCTCCATCGCCTGGAATTGCTCGGCGAACACCGGGTTGAGCAGATTGGGAACCACAACGCCAATCAGTTTGGTGGTTTGCAGACGGAGTTGGCGGCCGAGACGATTGGGCCGAAAACCCAGTTCACGCGCTGCGGCGAATACTTGTTCTCGAGTCGCTGGACGCACCACTTCAGGGGAGGCAAAGGCTCGCGCCGCGGTCGCCCGCGAAACACCGGCCAGTTGTGCAACCTCTTTCAAATCAGTCATTTTTGCTCGCTTGAGATCGATCTCATTGAGAGCGACATTACTCAAGGGACATGGCGTTTTCGCGATCAAAAAATGACAATTGGATGTCAGGCTCCCCTCGCCCACCTCGACTCCGTCCGAGGTCAGTGCTCAGGTGTCCATCAGTGCGGCCGGCAAGGCTGGAATCAGGAGCGGAGAATAACCTTCATTCGCTCTTCGGCCGCCGCCGAGCCGAAGATCTCGGCATAGCGCAACGTGGCGTTGGCGTGCTCGCGCATGATGGCTTCGGCACGCGCGCCCTGGCGGTTGACCAGCGCATCGAACACCGAATGGTGCTGCATGTGCGCATAGTTGAAACGCCGGTACTCGCGAACCATGTCGTCACGGTCAACCGCCAGGGCGGTCACCGAGGCGAAAGGCAAATGGTCGTTGCGCGCCAGGGCGTCGGCGATGGCCGGGTTGTGGCTACCTTCGACGATCACCTGGTGAAAACGCATGTTGAGATCGTGATAGAGCTCAAGGTCCTCGATGGTCACGAACCCTTTGTCGAACAGTTGATCACCTTGCGACAGGCACTGTTCAAGGCTCGCCCGGGCCTCGTCCGAAAGCCCCCGCTCGGCGGTCTGGCGCGCCGCCAGGCCTTCGAGCACGCCCCGCACTTCGACCGCACCGGCAATATCATCGGGATTGACGGAGCGCACCTGAAACCCGCGCCCGCCAAAACGCACCAACAGGCCTTCCTGCTCCAGCGTGCGGAACGCCATGCGCACCGGCATCCGCGAGACACCGAAAAGCTCCGCCGTGGGATTTTCCATCAGCCGTTCGCCAGCCGCCAATTCGCCGGAGGCGATCATCTTGCGCAGCGCGACCAGCACCGTTTGACCGGGCTTACTCATCCAGGCAACTTCCAGAAAGGTGGGTTGCCATAGTAACGCAAGGTCTGGGCTGACTGCAGGGCGCTGTTTACGGATCGGGCTGCATACCGGCAAAGGCAGCGATGCCTTGCTTCAGCCTTGATACTCGGGATTTTCGATCAGCAAAGCCATGCCCTGCCCGCCGCCGACACACGCCGCCGCGATGCCATAACGCAGATTGCCCTCGCGCAACTGCCTGGCCAGGCTCAGCACCAGGCGCAAACCACTGGCGGCCAAGGGGTGGCCCAAGGCGATCGAGCCACCCCGTCGGTTGAGTCGGTCGCCATCCAGCCCCAGCACCTGGGCCACGGCCAGTACCTGGGCCGCCTGCGCCTCGTTGATTTCCAGCAAGTCGATATCGGCCAGGGCCAGCCCGCTGCGCTGCAGCAGCAACTGGATCGCCGGCGCTGGCCCTATGCCCATGAATTCCGGCGCCACACCTACCACGGTACTGGCCAGCAAATGGGCCAGCACCGGACGAAAAGCCCAAGACGCTCGCCCCACCAGCGCCGCCGCCGCGCCATCGACCAGCGCGCAACTGTTGCCGGCCGTTTGCACACCGCCGTCATGCACCGAGCGCAATCGGCTCAAGGCCGCCAGATCGGTAGGCCGCGGGTGACTGTCCCGCGTCACCCGCTCCACGCCCCGCGGCAACTGGATACTCCGTGCCTGATAGCCAGCCAGCTCAAAGCGTTCATTGCCCAGCGCCACCAGCTCAGGTGTAAACCAGCCGTCCGCCTGAGCCTGCAGCGCCAGTTGATGACTATCCAGCGCATAACGATCCACCACCTCACGACTCAGGCCATAGCGCTGGGCCAGGTTATCGGCGGTGGCAATCATATCCAGACCCGGCGCCGGGTCGTAGAGCGCTTCCCAGAGAAAGTCCTTGAACTCCACGGCGGCACCGAGGCGGAAACCGTCGCGGTGGACATAGGCGGCAATCGGATTGCGCGACATGGATTCAGCCGCCACGCACAGGGCCAACTGCACACCGTCGTCCAACTGCCTGGCGGCCTGGTGCAAGAGCTCGAAGCCGGTGGCGCAGATGCGCTGCACCGCCAGCGCCGGGATCCCTTGCGGCACGCCACTGTAAAGGCCGATATGGCGGGGCAGCAGGTAGGCATCGAAACTGGCCTGGGCCATGGAACCGGCGAGTACGCTGTCCACCGCTGTCGGATCGATAGCGGCGCGGGCCAGCACCTCGCGCCCGACCTTGATCCCCAGGTCGATCGGCGAGACCTGGGCCAAGGCCCCGCCGAGATCGACCCAGGGCGTGCGCAGGGCTTCGAAAATCGCCACATCGCGAAAACTCGAATACTGCCCCACGCTGTTCACGGTTGAGATCCGGCACGCAGGATGGAAGGCTCTTCGCCGCGATACAGCGCTTCGACCTTGGCGGCGCGCCACTGCAACACCGCACGCTGATTGATCGAGCCCTTGTCGGTGATTTCACCGCGATCGATGGAGGCCGGTTCATCGAGCAGCGCGATCCATTCCAGGCGGCTGGCATTACCGGTGGCATCGCGGTTGAGCCGTTGCAGCCAGTCGCTGAACCACAGGCGCACAGGCACGCTGGCCAGGACCTCGACATCGCTGGCCTGCGGACTCAAGGCGGCCAGACGTCGACACTCATACAAGCGTGGAAAGACCAGCGCCCCCAGGCACTCGCGATCCGGCGCGGCCACCACCAGGTCCTGGACATAGGGCGAACCTTCGAGCACCGCGCGATTGCGCAAGGGGCCGACACTGACAAAGACCCCGGAAGACAACTTGAAGTCCTCGGCAATCCGCCCGTCGAACATCAGGCCCAGTTCCGGGTCTCGCGGATCCGCGAGCTTGAGGGCATCGCCGGAACAGTAGAAGCCCTGCTCATCGAAGACTTCGGCGGTCTGCTGCGGCGCGCGCCAGTAACCCGGCATGATGTGCGGCCCGCGAAAACGCCCCTCCAACTTGCCATCCACCGGCACCAGGCGCACCTCACAACCAGGCGCCGGCAAGCCGATGTACCCGGCCATGGACAACGGCCCGGTGGTGAAGGTGCAGGACGGAGCCGCCTCGGTCATGCCAAGCCCGGCCATCATGCGAATACGCTCACCACAATGCGCTTCGGCAACCCGGTCCAGGCGGTCCCAGATCCGCTGGGACAATCCGGCGGCGGCGAAAAAGAACAGTTTCATGCGCGAGAAGAAACATTCGCGCAACTCAGCGTCCTGCTCCAGGGCGCTGACCAGTTCCTCCCAGCCCCTGGGCACGGTCAGGTAGGCGGTGGGCGACACGTCCTTGAGGTTGCGCAGTGTTTCGGCAAAGCCCTGGACGGTGGGCTTGCCGTCGTCCAGGTAAAAGGTCCCGCCGTTGTACAGCACGATACCGACATTGTGGCTACCGCCGAAGGTGTGATTCCACGGCAGCCAGTCCACCAGCACCGGCGGTTCTTCGCCAAACACCGGGAAGGTCTGCAACAGCATCTGCTGGTTGGCGCAGAGCATGCGCTGGGTCGTGACCACCGCCTTGGGCAGCTTGGTGGAACCCGAGGTAAACAGAAACTTGGCGATGCTGTCGGGCCCGGTGGCGGCGAACGCCGCTTCGGCTTCGGCCGCGCCGGGTTGTTGCAGCAAGCTGGCAAAGCGGCTCTGCCGGCGCCCCGGCATCTCGCCACGGACGCTGATCAGTGGCGTCTCGACCGGTAACACGGCGTCTATCGCGCGCTGGAAGGCGGCAACATCACTGACGAACACCAACCCCGGCTGCAACAGATCGCAAACATGCCGCAGCTTGGCGAAATCCTGCGACAACAACGAATAGGCCGGAGAGATCGGGCAATAGGGAATACCGGCGTACATGGCCCCCAGCGCAATCTGCAGATGCTCGATGTCGTTACCCGAAAGGATCGCCAGCGGCCGCTCGGCTGAAAGACCATAACCCAGCAGACCCTGGGCAATGGCGCGGACGCTGTCGAGCATCTCGGCGTAACTCACCCGCCGCCAGCCACCGCCATCCTGACGCGCCGCGATAAAGGTCTGTTGCGGACGTACCTCGGCCCAATGCACCAGGCGATCGAGCAAACGCCTGGGCAACTCGGCCAGGGGTTCGAGGGAGCGCATGGACAGGATGCCCTGCTCTTCGCTGACCTCGACCGCTGGATGGCCGATGGACACTTGGCGATAACGCGGCGTACTGGCCTCGGTCCGAGGCGCTGATCTGAATTCTGAACTCATGGGTTTGTCCTCCTCAGATCGGGTAGTGCCGAGGTCCGTTCTGCAACGTCACCCAGCGCAACTGGGTGAAATGCTCGATGGCCGCCCTGCCGCCAAAACTGCCGTAGCCGCTGGACTTGACCCCGCCGAAGGGCATCTGCGCTTCATCGTGCACGGTCGGGCCATTGATATGACAGATACCCGATTCGACCCGCTGGGCCAAGGCCAGGGCGCGACCGGTGTCACGGCTGAAGATCGCCGCCGACAGGCCGAACTCGGAATCGTTGGCCAGGCGCAGCAGCTCTTCATCGCCATCACCACGCAGTACCACGGCCACCGGACCAAAAGACTCTTCGCGGTACAGGCGCATGGCATCGGTGACACCGTCAAGCAAGGTCGGCTGCAAGATGCTGCCCTCCAATTGACCGCCGGCGAGCAGCGTGGCGCCCTTGTCGAGGGCATCGTCGATCAACAACTTGATGCGCTCGCCAGCACTGGCGTCCACCAGGGAACCGAGTACGCAATCCCCGGCGTCGGGGTTGCCCGCCGGCAAGGTGGCAATCTTCGCCACCAACCGGGCGACAAAGGCATCGGCGACTTTGACATCGACGACCAGGCGCTCGGTGGACATGCAGATCTGCCCCTGGTTGAAGAAGGCGCCGAAGGCCGCGGCCTCCACCGCCGCGTCCAGGTCGGCATCCGCCAGCACCAGAAATGGCGCCTTGCCACCCAGCTCCAGCAACGCCGGCTTGAGATGACGCGCCGACAGTTCGCCGACGATGCGCCCGACATGGGTCGATCCGGTGAAATTGACTCGCCGTACCGCCGGGTTGGCGATCAGCCGCTCGACAATCGCGGCGGCATCCCGCGGCGCGTTGCTGATGACGTTGACCACCCCATCACCGAGGCCGGCGTCCTGTAACACCTGGCCAATCAACCGATGCACCGCCGGGCTCAGTTCCGACGCCTTGAGCACCACCGTGTTGCCACAGGCCAATGGCATGGCAATGGCCCGGGTGGCGAGGATCACCGGGGCATTCCAGGGGGCGATGCCCAGTACCACGCCGCACGGTTGGCGCAGGGCCATGGCGAAGCTGCCGGGGACATCGGAGGGAATGACTTCGCCATTGATCTGGGTGGTCATGGACGCGGCTTCACGCAGCATATTGGCCGCCAGGTGCACATTGAAGCCATACCAGTTGGCCATGGCGCCGGTCTCGCCGGCCGCCGCGATGAATTCCGCGCCGCGGGCCTGCAACTGCTCCGCCGCTCGTAACAGGCGGGTACGTCGTTCATTGGGAGCCAGGGCCGCCCAGCTCGGGAAGGCCGCCTTGGCCGCAGCCACGGCAGCGTCGGCATCTTCCAGGGTGGCGGCGGCAACCCGCGACACCACCTCACCGGTCACCGGATGACGCCGTTCGAAGGTTCGACCGTCTCGGGCGGGGCACGACTGGCCGCCGATCAGCAGGGGCACGTCCAGCATGGTGATTCCTCTTTATTGTCATTATCGGGAATACGTTCAAGCGGCATGGGCGCGGCGCACAACCGGATGCGCTGGCTGCGCGCCACGTGTTTCAGCGCTTATACGCCTGCAAGCCGGGCTTGATGCTCTTGTCGTCGAGAAACTGCTTCATGCCCTGCTCGCGGCCGCCTTCGGTATCCAGCAGGCGCGACTGATCGAGCTTGGCGTACAGGTAATCCTCGTTCTGCTCCCAGGTCAGTTCGCGGCAGCGCTTGAAACCGTGCTTGGCGGCCCGCAGGACCACCGGGTTTTTCTCCAGCAGGTTGCGCGCCAGCGCCACGGTGACTTCACGCAACTGCGCCAGCGGCACACTTTCGTTGACCAGCCCCATCTCGGCGGCTTTCTGCCCGCCAAAGGTCTTGCCGGTCATGATGTAGTACAGCGACTGGCGATGCCCCACCGTATCGGCCATGGCTTTGCTCACCAGGTTGCCCGGCGGGATGCCCCAGTTGATTTCCGAGAGACCGAAGGTCGCCTCGTCGGCGCAGATCGCCAGGTCGCAGGCCACCAGCGGGCTGAAGCCACCACCGAAGCACCAGCCGTTGACCATTGCGATGGTCGGCTTGGTGTACATGCGCAGCAGCTTCCATTGCCATTGCGAGGCTTCGCGGCGGATTTTTTCCTGGAGGATCTCCGGGCCGGCATCCACTTCGCGAAAGTACTCCTTGAGATCCATGCCGGCGGTCCAGGCTTCACCGGCCCCCGTCAGCACCAGCACCCCGGCGGCAGGATCCTGCTCCAGGGTCTCCAGCACATCGACCATTTCCCGGTTCAGGGTCGGGCTCATGGCATTGCGTTTTTCCGGACGATTGAGAATCACCCAGGCAATGCCCTCCTCGATTTCGACCTTGACGGTAGTCCAGCGACCTTCGTAATTGCTCATGGCGGGCTCTCTTGTTCCGGGCTTGAAGATGAGTAAAAACTAAACCTGAAAATTAGTTATGTCAATTAACCATTAACAAAATTAACTTGATTGCTTTTAACCCTTAACCGTTTGTGTTGCCTGGACATCTGCAAGAGACCATGGCTATCCCCGAGCAACCACGGCAAACTAGATAGTCTTCTTAACCTCCTGCCTGAGGATCCACCCCGCAATGGCCAAGTCTTCCAAGATTGCCGCCACCCCCGAGCCCCCTGCCGAGAACGCCGAAACCCAAGCGCCACTGGACTCCGCCCTGGACGACCTGATCGGTTATGCCATGCGTCGGGCGCAGTTGAAGCTGTTCCAGAACCTGATCGAGCGACTCTCGGCCCACGATTTGCGGCCGGCGCAGTTCTCGGCCCTGGCGATCATCGACCAGACGCCCGGGCTGATGCAGGCCGACCTGGCCAAGGCACTGGCCATCGAACCGCCCCAGGTGGTGCCGTTGCTGAACAAACTGGAAAGCCGGGCGCTGGCGGTGCGGGTGCGCTGCAAGCCGGACAAGCGCTCCTACGGGATTTTTCTCAGCAAGACCGGGGAGACCCTGCTCAAGGAGCTGAAACAGATCGCCACCGAGAGCGATCTGGATTCCACCTCCGCCCTCGACAGTCAGGAGCGCGAGGAACTGCTCAGGCTGCTGAAGAAGGTCTATCAGGCATAAACACCGGCGCCGCGGCTGGCGCCGGGACTGGGCCGGCTCCAGTCGCGCCGGAGATACACGATCACTAGCTTACGCCTGGGCATCCATCTGCGCCCAAACCGCCTCAGCCAGATGGAAGGTGGCGTTGGCCGCGGGAATGCCGCAATAGATCGCGCTCTGCATCAACACCTCCTTGATCTCGTCGCGGCTCACGCCGTTGTTTTTCGCGGCACGCAAGTGCAGGCGCAGCTCCCCTTCGCGGTTCATGCCGATCAGCATGGCGATAGTGATCAGGCTGCGGGTGTGCCGTGGCAACCCGGGGCGGGTCCAGATATCGCCCCAGGCATGCCGGGTAATCATCTCCTGGAACTCGCCATTGAACGGCGTCAGATGTTCCAGACTACGATCCACATGGGCATCGCCGAGCACTTCGCGGCGCACTTTCATGCCGGCTTCGTAACGTTGCTGTTCGTCCATTGCAGGATCCTTTTCTAAGGTTTGAAAGCGTGATGTTCGGCCAGCGCACGTTGGACCCAGCGCTGTGATTGCCCCAGGTAATGAGCCGGGTCCAGCAGGCGGTCCAGCGCCTCGGCGGACAGTTGCGCGGTCACTTGCGGTTCGGCTCCGAGCACCTGGCGCAAGTGCTCGCCCTGCTCCACGGCACGGCGGCAGCATTGTTCGATCAGATGAT
The DNA here is from genome assembly GCF_023242345.1 of Pseudomonas sp. MWU12-2037. Taxonomy (NCBI): domain Bacteria; kingdom Pseudomonadati; phylum Pseudomonadota; class Gammaproteobacteria; order Pseudomonadales; family Pseudomonadaceae; genus Pseudomonas; species Pseudomonas sp. MWU12-2037. The sequence goes on from NZ_JALLIZ010000006.1 coordinate 355,818, forward strand.
GCGCCGCATCGCGGCCGATACGCTGGGACAAGGCAATGCTCACGGCTTCCGCCAGCACCAGCCCTTTGGTCAATTCCAGATTCTGCAGCATGCGCCCGGCGTCGACTTCCAACCCTGGCACCACCTGCAAGGCCTGTTGCAGCGAGCCGGACACCAGGCAACAGAGCTCCGGCAGGGTTTCCCATTCGGCATGCCACAGGCCGAGGCTGCGCTCATGTTCCTGCGGCATCGCGCTGAACATCGTCGCCACCAGCCCGGGGGCCCGGGTCGCCGCACCGATCATGACTGCCGCTGCGACCGGATTGCGCTTGTGCGGCATGGTCGAGGAGCCGCCCTTGCCCGGCGCGGCCGGCTCGAACACCTCACCCGCCTCAGTCTGCATCAGCAAACTGAGATCGCGTCCGACTTTGCCCAGGCTGCCGGCGATCAGCCCCAGCAGGCTGGCGAATTCCACCAGGCGATCACGCTGGGTATGCCAAGGCTGGTCAGGCAGGTGCAGACTCAACTCATCGGCCAGGGCTTCGGCCACCGTAAAAGCCTGGTCGCCCAAGGCCGCCAGGCTGCCGGAAGCCCCACCGAATTGCAGGCACAGCAAACGCGGTTTGACTTCAGCGAGACGCTGGCGATGGCGAGTGATAGCGCCCAGCCAACCGGCGATCTTCATGCCCAGGGTCACGGGTGTCGCCTGTTGCAGCCAGGTACGCCCGGCCAGCGGGGTGTTCGCGTGGCGCGCGGCCTGCTCGGCGAGCGCATCGGCCAAACGCCCCAGATCACCTTCCAACAGCGCAATGGCTGAACGCAGTTGCAGCACCAGGCCACTGTCCATCACATCCTGACTGGTGGCCCCCATATGCACGTAGCGCTCAGCGGTCGGGTTGGCCACGGCAATCTTCCTGCCCAACGCCTTGACCAGCGGAATCGCCGAATTGCCGGCATTACCGATGGCCACGGCCAACGCGTCGACATCGAACAGCTGCGCGCTACAGGCCGCTTCGATATCACCAACGACCTCCTGGGGTATCAATCCGGTGCTGGCTTGCGCGCGCGCCAGGGCGGCTTCGAAATCGAGCATGCCTTGCAACCGGCCTTGATCGGAAAAAATCGCCCGCATCGCCGGCTGGGTGAAATAGGCATCGAAAAGTTGATTCGTCGGTCTGTTCAAACCACAGCTCCAGGATTCATGAAAAACAATGAGGCGCTTTCAGGTCGCGTCTGCATGGCTGACCAGCCCCTTGATCACCACCGCGAGGGTTGCCAAGGCCGCCGGCACTACCAGCGCGGTCAGCACCTGTTCGAAGTTCCAACCCAGGCCCAATAAGGTCGCCCCGGCCCAGGCCCCGAGGATCGCACCAAAACGACCGATACCGAGCATCCACGACACACCGGTGGCGCGACCCTGGGTGGGGTAAAAACGCGCGGCCAGCGATGGCATCGCCGATTGCGCGCCGTTGATGCACATGCCGGCCAACAGCACCAAGACGGCCAATACGCTGACATGGCCCAGGCTCTGCCCCACCAGCCAGGCGAAGACGCCGGCCAACAAGTAAGCAATGCCAATGACCTTGTGCGGGTTGAATTTATCCATCGCCCAGCCCACACCCACCGCACTGAGCACACCGCCGAATTGGAACAGCGCGCCGATAAAGGCCGACTGCTCCATGCTCGCGCCGCTGTCACGCATCAGGGTCGGCAACCAACTGGTCAACAGGTAGACGATCACCAAACCCATGAAATAGGTCAGCCACAGCAGCAAGGTACCGGCGCTATAAGCCCCGGAGAAAATCACCTTCAGCACGTTGCGGCTCTGCACCACCGTCTGTTCCGGCACGCTGAAGCCGGTGGCCGCCGCGACCTCCAGCGGCGCAATCGGCGCCAGCACCTGGCGAATCCGCTCCACGCCACGATTGCGCACCACCAGGAAGCGTGCCGACTCCGGCAACCGGAACAACAGCACCACGGCCAGCACTAGGGGCAGGATCCCGCCGAGCATCAGCAGGCTGTGCCAACCCAGCAGCGGAATCAGCTTCGCCGAGACGAACCCACCACAGGCCATGCCCAGATTGAAACCGCAGAACATGCTGGTCACCAGCAACGACTTGAGCCGCTCGGGGGTGTATTCGGAGAGCAGCGTGGTGGCATTGGGCATTGCCGCCCCCAGGCCCAGGCCGGTCAACAGACGCAGGGCCAGGAGTTGGTCGATATTGCTGCTGTAGGCCGACAGTAGACTGAACACGCCAAACAGAAACACCGCCACCACCAGCACCCCCTTGCGCCCGAAACGGTCGGCCAGGGGGCCGGAACCCAGGGCACCGAAGACCATGCCGATCAGCGCGGCACTCATCACCGGTCCCAGGCTGGCGCGATCGATACCCCAGTCCTGGCTCAAGGCCGGGGCGATAAAGCCCATGGCCGCGGTGTCCAGGCCGTCGAGAAAGACGATCAGAAAACACAGCAGCACCACCCGCCATTGATAGCTGGACAATGGCTTGGTGTTGATCAACAGCTGAACATCAAGCGTGCCCGTCACTGGCACAGGGGCTAATAACGACATACAGACATTTCCTTCTTCTTATTATTATCGGGTCGCTTGCATCGGCAAGCGCCCTGCAACTGCACGCAAGCCACAACCTTAGAAGTCGAAGAACACCGTTTCCGCCTCGCCTTGGACATGAATGTCGAAACGATAGGCCAGCTTGCCGTCGACCGTGCAACGCCTGGCAATCAGGGTTTCACGGCGTTGCGGCTGTTCGATCAGATTCAATACCGGATCGAGCGCATTGGCCTGGGCCTCGTCGTCGAAGTACAGGCGGGTCTGCAAGTGGATATTGATGCCCCGGGCAAACAGCGAAACGTTGATATGGGCCGCCATGGGTACCCCCGCGGCGTTGTTCAGCGTGCCGGGCTTGATGGTGTTCAGCGTCCACTCGCCGACATCCGTGGTCGCGGTGCGGCCAAAGCTGTTGAAGGGCTTTTCCAGGTTGTAATCGCTGTCATAGACGCCTTCGTGGTTGGCCTGCCAGAACTCCAGGAACGAATCGCGAATCAGATGGCCATTGCCGTCGTAGACGTGCCCCATCAGCAGAATATGCTCGCCCGGCGCACCGGGTTTGGCCATCTCGTTCCAGATTTCCTGCTCGCGGGGCGGGTTGCCGGCAGCCTCCAGCGCCAGGCCGATATGCACATAAGGCCCGGCGGTTTGCGAAGGGGTTTCAGGCAGAAGTTGAACGGGCATGTGCGTGCCTCCTCAGCGGTTTTCGAAGTGGGTCTTGCGCTGGCCGCGCAGAACGATATCAAAGCGATAAGCCAGGCAATCCATGGGATTGGCCAGGCTCATATCGAGCCTGGCGATCAGGCTCTGCACCGCTTCCGGATTGGCGATCGACTTGACGATCGGGCACATGGGGATAAGCGGATCGCCTTCGAAATACAGCTGGGTGATCAAGCGCGTGGCAATCGACGGGCCGCTGATGGAGAAGTGGATATGCGCCGGACGCCAGTCGTTGGGACCGTTGCGCCACGGGTAGGGACCGGGTTTGACCGTGCGGAAACTGTAATGACCGTCACGGTCGGTCAGGGCCCGGCCAACGCCACCGAAATTCGGGTCGATGGGTGCCAGGTAGCTGTCTTTCTTGTGTCGGTAGCGACCACCGGCATTGGCTTGCCACATCTCCACCAGGGTATGCGGGACCGGCTTGCCGTACTGGTCACAGACGCGACCGGCGACGATGATGCGCTCGCCGATGGGCAGGCCGCCCTGGTTGAAGTTCAACAGCAGATCATTATCGTGCACGCCCATCTTCAAATGGGAGAAATCCGGGCCGCTGGTTTCCGACAGGGACTGGGGAATGCTCACCAGGGCCTGGCGCGGGGAACGCAGGATCGAGGTCTTGTAGTCAGGCGTCAGGGCTTTGGGGTGCCAATTGCGGTCACGAATGACGAAGCGGCTGTTGTCCGCATCAGACATGTCGGGCTCCTTATTGTTAGAGGTAAGAGCTGCTTGGATAGCAGTCTGTCCCTCAGTCTCCTTTGATAGTGCCCCCGCCAAAACTGAAAAAACCAACTTCATCCATATCCAAATGGTTATGGATAATGATCCTCGCGATATTCCAGCCCTACTTCGCGCAACACCTCCACACGCCGCCTTCGAGATCTGGCATCCGCTAACGCTGGATGCGGAATTGTTTCGGTGACTGCCCCGTGCCGCGCTTGAAAAAGCGCGAGAAGTAGGCCGGTTCGGAAAAGCCCAGGCTGTCCGACACCTGGTTGATGGTCATGGCGGTGTAGACCAGATCGCGCTTGGCTTCCAGCAGCAGCCGCTGGTTGATCATCTGCAATGCCGATTGCCCGCAGAGGCGTCGGCACAAGGCATTGAGGTGAGCCGTGCTGATCCCCAGCGTCGCCGCATAGTGCTCGATGGGTAGATGCTCGCGAAAGCGCAGTTCCAGTGTCCGGGTGAACATCTGCAAATGCTCGCGGCCCCGTTCAAGCGGCAAGGCGTCCGGCGGCGTGCGCTCCAGACTGCGGCGACTGAGCCAGATGGACAGTACCGTGATCAACGATTGCAGCATGGGATCACGGCCGGGCTGGTGTTCACCGTATTCCCGGGTGATGGCTGAAAACAGCGTGTCCAGATACGAATGCGCGGAGCCGATCGGGTAACAGGCCGCCGTGGTCAATACCGGACTGTTGAGCGAAGCGCCGAGCTGTTCGGCCAGGGGCTGTGCCAGGCTGAGTACGTGGCCTTGGATATCCTCGGAGAACTTGAAGGTGTGCACACACAGCGCCGGCACGACTTGCAGCGCAGCGGAATCGATGTGGTGGATCTCGTCTTCGACCTTCAGTGTCGCCTGCCCTGCCTGCACGTAGAGCAGCTGCACCAGGTCGCTGTGCCGGTGGGGTTTGATTTCCCAGCCATGCAGTTTGCTGCGCTCGGGGATCGACTCGCAATGGATCAAGTCAGGGGTCGGCCAGGCGCCGGTCTCGCCGTAGAGCTTGAACACCGGAACAGGCACAGCGGATGATTTCGACATCTACCTCCCCTCCACAACGATCCACGAAAAGTCCATGGAATGCATCGGATATTGCCTTCATATCCGCACTTTAGCCACTAAAAATACAGGAGACAAAAACAACAGTGCCCGGCAAGGCCCAACGCCTTCAGCGGTACCAGAAAGGACTACCCTCCATGAAAACCCAAGTCGCTATCATCGGCTGCGGCCCCTCCGGCCTTTTGCTCGGTCAACTGCTGCATCGTGCTGGCATCGACAACGTCATCGTCGAACGCAAGAATCCCGAATACATCCTCTCGCGAATTCGCGCCGGCGTGCTGGAACAAGGCATGGTCGATCTGTTGCGCGAAGCCGGTGTCAGCGCGCGCATGGATGCCGAAGGCCTGGTGCATGACGGCTTCGAACTGGCCTTCGACGGACGCTGTGAACGCATCGACCTCAAGGCACTGACCGAGGGCAGAACGGTCATGGTCTACGGTCAGACCGAAGTCACCCGTGACTTGATGGACGCACGTGCCGCCGTGGGCGCGACGACTCTTTACGAGGCCGAGAATGTGCAGCCCCACGGCATGCAGAGCGACAATCCTTACGTGACCTTCGAACATCACGGCGAGACCGTGCGCCTGGACTGCGATTACATTGCCGGCTGCGACGGCTTTCACGGTGTATCCCGACAATCGATACCGGCAGAGACGCTGAAGATTTTTGAACGGGTCTACCCCTTTGGCTGGTTGGGAATCCTGGCCGACACCCCGCCGGTCAGCCATGAACTGATCTACTCCAACCATGAGCGAGGCTTCGCCTTGTGCAGCATGCGCTCGCCGACGCGCACCCGTTATTACGTGCAAGTGGGCGCCGAGGAAAAGGTCGAGGACTGGTCGGACGAACGTTTCTGGGAAGAGCTCAAGCGCCGTTTGCCAAGCGCTATCGCCGAGCAATTGGTCACGGGCCCCTCGATTGAAAAGAGCATCGCGCCGTTGCGCAGCTTTGTCGTCGAGCCCATGCAATATGGTCGACTGTTCCTGCTCGGCGATGCGGCCCATATCGTTCCGCCCACCGGCGCCAAAGGTTTGAACCTGGCGGCGAGCGATGTCAGCACGCTGTACCGGATCCTGCTCAAGGTTTATCGCGAGGGTCGCACCGACTTGCTGGAGAAATACTCGCAAATCTGCCTACGTCGGGTCTGGAAAGCCGAACGCTTCTCCTGGTGGATGACCTCGATCCTCCACCGTTTTCCTGATACCGATACCTTCAGCCAGCGTATCCAGAAGAGCGAACTCGATTACTTCACAGGCTCGGCCGCCGGACGCAAGACGATTGCGGAAAACTATGTCGGGCTGCCCTATGAAGCCATCGAATAACTGAATTGCCCCCCACTCTTTGCGCATCATTCGACGGAACGAAAAAAACCACCTGGGACTGGCTGCCTTGGTTAAGCAAGGATTAATCAGAAAAGACCTACAGTTCCTTAACCCGTCTGAGGAGCAGCACATTTCCGTGTTGCCGCGAGGCTCTGTCTGGACGGCGCCCGATGCGTGGCCTTCCGTGATCAGGAACAGGAACGACTGGCTCATCGACTGATCGCCGACGGCATGGCGCTCTACACTCTCGCCTTTCAGCGGCTCGGTTCACCATCATCCCGGCCCATCAGGATTTCCTCGACGCGGCAGGCCGCGAATGACTCAAGCGAAGACCCAACACCATGAGACAAAGACTTTGCCCATGACATTGCCGAGGAGGCTCTAGCGCTGTAAGCGTGTCCGCTTTTGGCCGTTTTCTGCCTGATGCAGATGGGCTGCTCTCGGCCGGAAGCACGGAAGATGACTAAACGCGTGAACCGGCTATCGACCCAGCACGCAATGATGGCAATATGACTCTTCTTAGGAAAAGTAGCATTCGGCGCGAGGCGAAGCCGGATGTCATGCGCACAGGGATAAGGAACATGGCTTCGATTCAGGTGGATGGTGAGGACAAGACCGCAAAGATCAGCGACTGGTCGATTCGCTGGAGCGACAAGTACGAAGCCCTGGAACTGACGTGTCACTTCCCCTCCAAGAAAAAATACACCCGCCCGCTCAGTAACTGCCAGGTCTCGCCCACCCGCGAGTTGACCAATGTATTGCTGCACAAGTCCGGCAGCAAGATCGTCACGCCTATTGCCAAAGCTATGATTTACGGCGAGCGATATGCCGTCGTGCACTACCCGGACGCCGAAAAGCCCTATATCTACAAGATGGACGGTATCGGTTTTACCGCCCCGACATCAATGAAGGAAACGCCGGTCTTCCGCTATTTCACTACCGTGGCGAATGCCCGAAAGGATCACGCTGAGTCGAAGACCAATCGTGAAATTGCCGATAATGTAGTGCGCCAGCTCGGAAAACTGCCCGCCATCGCTGGCACTGCCTTGCAAGCCTATTGTACGGGGCGCAACGGCACGCTGGCGCCGGGTCAGGGGCTCATCTATCCGTTCGGGCTTAACGAGAGTCAGCTTCAGGCGGTCGAGCGGGCGTTCAGCGCGCAAATCAGTGTGATCGAAGGTCCACCAGGGACCGGCAAGACCCAAACGATCCTCAACATCCTCGCCAATATTCTGTTACGTGGGCAGACGGTAGCGGTGCTATCCAACAACAATGCTGCTGTGGAAAACGTCTACGAAAAGCTGGAGAAATACGGCCTGGGCCACTTGGTCGCCAAGCTTGGCAACCATGACAAACGTGAGGCTTTCTTCGCCGACCTGCCTGCGTGGCCATCAAGCGCGCCCGAGTCGGCACCGTCCCTAGATGAGATCCAGGCCTTGCTGACCCGCTTGAAGCAGCACCTGCAAGACCACAACAGGGCGGCACAACTGCAAATCGAGCTGGACGAGCTGGTCATCGAGCGGCGCTACCTGCAGCAGTGGCAGGCAGAAAGCGATGTGCACGCCACAAGCTCGCTCGACAAGTACGGCCTGACACCGCGCAAGACTGCGGACCTCATGGCCTATCTGGCGTACCTCGGCGAGCAGCGCATTCATCTCAAAGACCGCATCGAGCTTCTGTTCAAATTCAGAATCTTTCGCACCAAGCCATTCGCCGAGAGAGAGGCGCGCATGGCCGTTTTCCATGCACTGCAGATGCATTACTACGACAAGTCGCTACGGGACAAGGAAGCGGAGCTGCAGGCGTGCCGTGAATCGTTGGCACGCGCGAATTTCACGGCCCTGCTGAAAGAACTGACAACAGCATCGATGCACCATCTGAAGCAACATCTGCAACTTCAGGTACCACCGTCGGACAGCTTTGATGTCAAAACTTACTGCCGGCATTTCGATGCCTTCGTGCAGCGCTTCCCTATCCTGGGCAGCGGCACGCACTCCATCGTCAATTCGATCGCGCAAGGAGCGGTCCTCGACTACGTGATCATCGATGAAGCCTCTTTGCAGGACATCGTGCCGGGCATCCTGCCACTGGGCTGCGCAAAGAACCTGATCGTCGTTGGAGACAACCGCCAGTTGCCGCATATCCCTGTGGCACTGGGGCTTCAAGCGCCCGCCGAGGTCTACGATTGCGAGCACTACAGCCTGCTGGATTCGTGTATTGCCGTGTTCCAGGACGCGCTGCCCAGAACCCTGCTGAAAGAACATTATCGCTGCCACCCCAGGATCATCCAGTTCTGCAACCAGCAGTTCTACGACAACGCACTGGTGCCGATGACCGAGGACAAGGGCGAAGCCCCTCTGCGCCTGGTGGTGACAGCCAAGGGCAACCACGCCAGGAAGAACACCAACCTTCGGGAATTGGACTCCCTGCTGAAGGTGCTTGAGGACGAGGGGCAGCCTGTCGGAATGGACGGCGAAGGCCGCGGTTACATCGCCCCGTTCCGGGCGCAAGTCAACCTTTCCGACATGCACTTGCCGACGGATTTCATCAAGGACACCGTGCACAAGTTTCAGGGGCGCGAATGCGACGAGATCGTCTTCTCCACCGTGCTGGACAAGAAGCGCTACAACCAGGAGCGGCAACGCCTGGATTTCGTCGATGATCCACGCATGATCAACGTGGTAGTTTCGCGGGCCAAACATCGCTTCACCCTGGTGACCGGCGACGAAGTGTTCGATAACAACGGCCACATCGCCGCGCTGATCCGCTACATCAGCTATTACGCGCAGGACGAGCAGATCGTGCGCGCGCCGGTGGTGTCGGCATTCGACTTGCTGTACCGCGAGTACGACCAGTCTCTGGCACGCTTGGACGCCCGCCTGCGGCCCGAGGACTCACGCTACAAGTCCGAGCAGATCGTGGCACAGTTGCTGCGCGAAGCGCTGTCAGCCCCGGCGTGCCAGGCATTGAAGTACCACACACAGATCCAGCTGGATAAGCTTGCATCGCCGGGTAGCCTCGACTGGACGGAGCCCCAGCGGGCGTTCATGAGGCGCGCCAGTTGCGATTTCGTGATCTATTTCAAAGTGGGCAAGAAACCTATAGGGGTGATCGAGGTTGATGGCGGGTACCACGACCGACCCGTGCAGGCAGCTCGGGACGCCATGAAAAATGAGATTTTGGCTAGAAGTGGCATTCCTATTCTGCGGCTGCGGACAGTTGAGAGTGACATTGAGCGGAGAGTTGGCGACTTTATCGGGCAGTGGGCTAGTCCTACGCATGGCGGTATTCGCGACTCCCACATCACGTTGTAAATCAAATCACGCTTGCTACGCGGGAGCTTCTTCACACAGCTCTTCGCCGACGCCCGCACCGCCTCGTCCGTACCATGGATACAACGCCAACACCTCAGCGTAGGCATCTTCGTCCTGTATCAAACTGCGGGGCTCTCCCTGCTGGCGGAGGGCTCCATCTGGTACACGGTCGCCAAACAACATAACGGCTCGGGCCGAATCGTCCTGCCGTGAAACCCAGGACAAACCCTGTATGTCAGGGCATTGGGTATGGATCGCAGCGGCCCACTGACGTGTTGCCGGATACTGGTCCTTCTCGGTATCAATCAGGTGCCGGCGCGGCACGCCCAGTTTACGAAGGGCCACACTGCCTAAATCAGCCAACACCAGATCACGAGTGCTGTGGACTTCAGAATGGACCTGCTCTGTATGCGGCGCGGTCTCGATCATCGATACGCAGCTCGAATTCGTCCGATTCCATGCCGGGCTTGTCCAGCGTTCGGAGCAACAGCAAGCGGTCGTTGATCAGCGCGGTAATGTCGGCACCGTCAGCGACGACACGGAAAGTGGGTTTCATTTTTGCGAACTCCAGAAACAACGAACCCCGCACAAGGCGGGGCTAATAATCCGGCACTACAAGGTTGCACCTTGTCGTTACTCTTTGCTCAGGGAGCTATGTGTCCAGCAAGATCGCCGCGTAATCCATCGCGCCGTGCAGGATGTGAACGACCACGACACGGTTGGCCTCTACTCGATAGAAAATGGCATAGTTTTCATGAACCCGACGCCGGATACCGTAGCGTGGCACCAGCGGGAATGCTTGGTGCATGTCCGCCAGGCTTAGACATTTATCGCGTAGCTCGTTAATGAAGGACAACGCACGTAACGGATTGTCTTGAGCAATGTAATCACCAATGCGCTCCAGATCACCTTCCGCTTCGTCTGTTAGCTGAACGATCATGCAGTCTTATCAGCCATCTCTGCGTATTTTGCAGCCAGTCGGTCGAACACCTCTTCCGCAGGCTTGATGCGACCCGCGTCGATGTCGCCCATACCACGAGCAATGGAAGCGTCCAGCGCGGCCAGGCGGGTTTCCCGATCCTGAACCAGCCGTACACCTTCGCGTAGCACTTCGCTTTTCGAGCCGTAGCGACCAGACTCGATGAGCTGCGTCACATAGTTCTCAAGCGGTTTTCCCAACTCGGCACTAATCATGTTTTATCCTCCAGGTAGCCCCACATCCAGAGTAGCCAATTTAATAACTGTTATCAATCCCACAACTGCACCTGCTCCGCTACCGGATCAGAAGCGTCTGGAAAGATAATCGTTCGTGCCTGATTCCGCCGTGTGCGAGCGTCTTTCAGGGAGATGTCGGGGTAGATACCCAAGGATATGCGCGGCTGCTGTTCTTGCCACTTGAAGCGGAAGTGCCAGGCCTTCGTGCCATTAGTCGCCACGAACAATGAAAGTCCGGCGCTATCGCTGAGGCTGTATCCTTTGTCTTCAGGCTTTGCCTGCCTGACGGCGGTGTCTGTGAGCGGCATTTAGTACATCACCCAAAAATCGAACTCAGGATGTACTAAAAAATGTACTAAAAATGTGGGGCTGGGGTGAAGATCCACGAAAGATCTTGAAAACAAAAAACCTGCGCAAGGCAGGTTTTATAAGGGTTTCAGAGATCTCGTCGGATGCCCTGAAAAGCAAAGATGGTCGAAGCCGGAATCGAACCTTTCCCTTTATCACTGAAAATAAAGGAAAAGTTTTAGTCCGAAAATTTTTCTACCTCTAGGTGTATCCTCTTCCTCCGAGCAGCCTCGGGACATGACAAGGTAGGAAAACCTTCAAGCCCTCGGGCTTGCTTTTGACCATCGCAGTTGCTGATCAAAAAAACCGTGAGTGTACTGGGTAGCGGTATCGAGCGGAGCATTTCCACCCGTAAACGACGGCAACTCTCCAGCCCTTCGCCAGCCCCCGCCGCGACAATCACTCGTGGTACGAGGGAAGCTCATACTCTTCCATGGTGCCCCAGGATTTCAGCCTGTCACGGACCTCGGCCCCGGTCAAATGCCGGCCCGTGTCCTGGTAGGCCTTCCATGACGCGAGCGCCTCTTGCTTGAAGCTTTCCCGGGCCTCTTCGCGCTCCACAGACTGAGACGTCAAGTCCTCATCGAGATGCTCCGGCAGCTTTGCCGCCTTGGCCTCAATATCGTCTTTCAGACGTTGGACAGCGTCGGAATTGTCGTCGGAGACATAATCGACAGTCGCCAGCAGATCAGCACGAGCTGTCTGCAACCATTCAAGAACGGGCACGACGCTTCCTGTCGATCAACGCTTGCCTCGTCCATAACTTGCTACCACGACCTCTCATATCGAAAATGCATACCCATCACGTAGATAATGCCTGCTCATGAAATGGGAGCTTCGGGGACAATTGGTAGTGCGACTCGCGCATCACTTTGGCCGCTATCCGCGAGAGCTTTGGCCACGAAACCACTTCGTAAGCGTCGACTGATAAAGTCCTGAATATATTCAGCTGCGATTTTCTGCGTCTTCGGGACAGCCATTGCCTGGCGAATTTCTGTGAAATTGTCTGCCAGCACTCTTACTCCTAGAGCAGACTTTGCAAATCGCTCCAATGGCTGTCGAACCCCCGCTGCCGCATCCAACTGCAGCTCAAGAAAGCCGTCAACAGCATTCGCCGAGGTCTCAACTCTAACGAGTTCAGCTTGCTGCAGGGTGCGTGAGAGGTACAGGTCGTACGCGGCTCCACGACCTACTGAAATCCTGTGACCTTGAGCATCCAGATCAGACACACTTTGGAACGGACTTTCCTTTCGTACGAGGTAGGTGCCATCGATACTCACATAGGGAGTTGAGAAGGCGATCTTCTCCGCACGTACTGGCTCGATAGCCAGAAACGCCAAGTCCCAGAGCCCCTCTCCCAATGCAGTAAACACCTTCCCAGCGGCATCGTAGGGAGTCAGACTAATAACGAGCCCCAACTCCACAGCCAACGCGTTCGCCAGTGCTACTGATACCCCTCCCAAGCTCCCAGTACTTTCATCGCGCTGCGCCAGGACTGGGTTACCCAGATTAATGGCTACCCGAAGCTCGCCAAAGGGGGCCAAATCTTTACACACAGCGTCAATGTCGAACTTCACAGCTGCTCACCTCTTTCAGATTTTGGAGATGCAATGCAATCAATTTCCTGACGACACCTCACAAACTTTCCAACAGCCAAGACCAACATCGTGCCGACCAATCCAGCTATGTAGTGCGACCACGACGGGAGACTGGGCAGGCTTATGTCATCGACAGCCATGCTTGCGGCGATCCAACCGAGCAATGCCGCTCCAAGCGTGATGACCAACGGAAACCGATCCATAAAGTGAAGCACCAGCTTGCTGCCCCAAATGATGATTGGAATGCTGATGACGATGCCGAAAATCACCAGCTCCAGGCTTCCATTAGAGGCGCCCGCGACCGCAACGACGTTATCCAGGCTCATGACCGCATCAGCGACAATGATCATTTTGATTGCGCCCCATAGCCGCGGGCTGGCCGTGAGATTGTCATGCGCATCCTCCTTCTCTGGAACAAGCAGCTTGATGCCGATCAAGAGAAGCAGTGCTGCACCGATGATCTTGAGATACGGTAACTCCAACAATTGCAGCGCAAAGAAAATCATCACAATGCGGAGCACTATGGCGCACAGCGCACCACCTATAATGGCGCGATTACGCTGAGACTCCGGGAGCTTGCGGCACGCCAATGCAATCACAACGGCATTGTCTCCCCCTAGCAAAATGTCGATGGCGATGATTTGCGCTACAGCTAGCCAAAACACCGATGAGTTTAAGAGTTCGATCAAGGTAAGCACTCCCGGCCTCGGCTAATCAACCGGTCAGGTCGTTTTGAAAATCATACAAACCGGGCTGCCGGTTTTAATCACCTGGCCATTCGCGGTAAGGCCACCCGAATGGCGGTCTACGTCAAAAGCGATGATGTTGTCGCTCTCTTCGTTGGCAACAAAAAGACGAGCACCATCGGGGGTCAAATTCATGAAGCGTGGTTTACTCCCTTGTGATGGTATGTGTCCCTTGGCCGAAAACGCGCCACTTTCATCGAGCGCAAAGGTAGCCACGCTGTCGTGACCACGATTCGACACGTACAAATATTTGCCAGAAGGCGCCATGACAATGGCCGCTGCCCGGCTGTTTCCTGTGAAGGTGGCTGGCAATGTGGGCAGAATTTCCTTGGCGATCAACGACCCTTGATCTGCCTCGTAGACGTAACCCGTCACACTGCTATCGAGCTCATTGACGACATAGGCGTACCGGGTATCAGGCGTGAAGACGATATGACGCGGACCTGATCCCTCTCTCGTCTTAACCACGCTGACTTGCGTTGCATCAAGCCTCGCGTTGTTGTTTCGAACGCGATAAACAAAAATCCTATCGAGACCTTTATCGGGCATCACCAGGAAACGACCTGATGGATCAAACGGAATCATGTGGGGGTGAGAACTGCTTTGCTCGACCTTGTGAGGCCCAGCCTCACCCGGAAGCGGCTCGACGTGAGATAAAGCCTCCAAGCTGCCGTCATCCAGAATAGGAAACAAAGCAAAGCTGCCCGTCGCGTAGTTGGCGACTGCCAAAAATTTACTGGTGGGATCAACACTAAGGTGAACAGGATTCTTGCCCTGGGTACCGACGGTATTGAGCTTGGTTAGCTCACCAGACTTTGAATCGATAGAGAAAGCACTGACCTCACTCAGATCACCGTGAACGCAGTAAAGATGAGTCTGGGAATGATCAAATGTTAGAAATGAGGGATTAGCCAAATCATCCAGCGTTTGAACCAGCGTACAGGCTCCGGTCTCTTGGGCATACCGGTAAACAGTGATACCTGCACCGCGTGCGTTACGCTCTTTGGTTGTCCGAGATCCGACATAGGCAAATCGAGGCGTCTGAGCGGCCTTGGTATTAACCATTTTTTCTTCATCACTCGTAGAAGCTGCGCTTGCAGGAATATTGAAATTTCCTGCCATGATCCCTCCTGCCGCAATAGCGGAGAGTTGAACGAATCGACGGCGAGGCATGAGGTGACCAGGGAAATCGGATGAACTCATGGTGTGACTCTCCTTTGTTTTTATTATTGAATTCAGATGTGCTCATGCCGAGCTTGGCTCGGCACGACACAGGCAAAATCAGACCACTTCGGGGATACGTATCCAGCCTTCCATCAGTCGACGAGCACTACGGCTCATGACTGCTTTTTCAACTGTCCATGCACCATTTTCCAAGATGGTTTTTGCACCTACAGCGACGCTACCTGCGGTGTGTCCCATCCGTACCTGCCGGTCTCCGATGTCACCGACAATTTGATTGACCAACGTGCCATCCAGCGCAGCGGCGACCGCCACAGCCACAGCGCCGGTACCTGTAATCGCATGATGAAGCTTGCCCATCGAAAGAATTCGAGCGATCACATCAATGTCACCCGGCTCAACCTGTTTGCCGCCCGCAGCCTGGTAGGCCTGAGGCTTGGCTACCATGCAAAGCTTCGGAGTGTGAGGACGTAAACGCGTAGCCTCCTCCGCACTATCAGCCAGCCCCATGACTACCGTGCAATGAGCGCGAATGGTCTCAAGCCGCATAAGCAATTGCACATCGCCGTTAACTTGGTCTTGGGTTTCGGTGCCCTTCAGACCCACCTTATCTGCCTCGACAAAGATGGTCGGGTTACCAGCATTCAGCAGTGTCACTGGAAGATTGCCGACACCTGGAATATCCAACTCGTCAATGGCATTTCCGGTCGGCAGAATGCTTCCGTCTGAACCACCGGGGTTCAGAAACTCCAGGACGACTTCGGCTGCTGGAAAAGCGACTCCATCGAGCACGAAGTCGCCCTCCTCCTGAACCTCACCATTACGCATTGGAACGTGGGCGATGATCCGCTTCTGAATGTTGGCCTGCCAGATGCGAACAACTGCCGTACCGTCGTGCGGTGCGTCCACCAAGCCTTCAGAGATCGCATAAGGCCCAACCGCTGAGCTCAGATTCCCGCAGTTACCTGACCAGTCGATCACAGGGGTCTCGATCGCCGGCGCCCCGAACAGGTAATCCACGTCGCAGTCATCACGGCTCGACTTTCCGATGATCACGACCTTACTGGTACTGGAAGTGGCGCCTCCCATACCGTCAATCTGCTTGCCGTATACATCGGGACTTCCGATCACACGCAGCAAGATTGCATCGCGCTCTGTACCTGCTGCAGGCAAGTTTTCGTCAAGGAAGAATACGCCCTTGCTGGAACCACCACGCATGTAAACGGCAGGAATACGTCTTTGAGTCATTGGGTTTCTCCTACAACGGATCAGCGTCGCATCAGTTAACAGATGCGTTCTTCATGCTTTCGATAAGAAGCTGTGGCAGCAGGCCACCGCTGCGGAAGTAACGAACATCTTCAAAGGTGTCCAAACGACTCACGACTGTGACGCGCGCCTTCTCACCCGTCTCACGCTCGATGACCAACGTGATTTTTGCGCCTGGCTCGAAGTTATCGGAGATCCCCTCAACGCTAAATGTTTCACGCCCAGTCAGGCCTAGGCTCTGGCGAGAGACGCCTTCCTCGAATTGCAAAGGAAGGATGCCGAGGCCCGCAAGATTGGTGCGATGGATGCGTTCGAAACTTTCAGCCACGACTACACGAACACCTAGAAGACGGGGGCCTTTAGCAGCCCAATCGCGCGAGGAACCGCTTCCGTACTCCTTGCCGGCAACGACAATCAGCGACTGCTTACGCTTCGCATAAATCTCGGCGGCCTGGAAAATCGTGGTGACTTCCTTCTCGGGCAGAAGCAAAGTCCACGGCCCCTCACGACCATCTTCAAGCAATTCGTTTTTCAGACGAGGGCTTGCGAAGGTCGCACGCTGAGCTGCTTCATGGTTGCCGCGACGCGTGCCATAGGAGTTGAACTCTGGCACGGTGATTCCGTGCGATTGCAGGTACTGACCCGCATCGCTTTCAGGAAGAATCGCGCCAGACGGCGAGATGTGGTCGGTGGTGATGTTGTCCGACAGCATGACCAACACACGCATGTTGCTCAAGTCTTTGCGAGTGTCGGTAGCCGTTACCGCATCGCTCCAGTAGGGAGGTTTACGGATGTAGGTGCTGCTCGCTTGCCAGGCATATTGGTCGCTAACGCCCACGCGCAGATCGCTAGCTATCAAGCCCGCTTCACGCGGAACATCCTCGTACGCCTTGTCGAACAAATCGGCTGTCAGGTTATCCGCTTCGATGCGGGTCAGCTCTTCATCGCTCGGCCACAACTCATGCAGATAGACCGGTATCCCTTTGTCATCGAGACCCAAGGCATCTTTTTCTGGGTCAATCAGATATGTGCCGGCAATCGCATAGGCCACGATCAAAGGCGGCGACATGATGAAAACCTCGCGCGCCAGTGGGTGGACTCGGCCTTCAAAGTTACGATTGCCCGACGTCGCAGCCACGGTCTCTAGCTTGCGAGCACGAATTTCGTCCTCGATTTCGGTACTGAGCAGCGGGCCGGACATACCATTACAGGTGGTGCAGCCGTAGCCAACCAGGTTGAAACCTAAAGCGTCCAGATCTTCATTGAGGCCTGACCGTTCAAGATAGTCAGACACCACCCTGGAGCCAGGAGCAAACGAGGTTTTCACCCACGCGGCTCTCTTCAGTCCACGCCTAAGTGCGTTTCGCGCCACCAGGCCCGCAGCGATAACTCCACGGGGGTTGGAAGTATTAGTGCAACTGGTAATGGCCGCGAGAACTACCGAGCCATTGTCCAAGCCGGTAGGAAGATTGGTAGCAGGGGCCTTATGTCCCAACACAATGCGCTGGTGTGGCTGCTTAGGCCCTGCAATTGATCGCGCAACAGAACTGAGATCAAGTGTCACGACACGGTTGTATTCAGCATCGGCAAGACTGTCATGCCAGAGACCTTGTGCGCGTGCGTACGCTTCCGTCAGGCCCGAGATCTGACCACCACGCCCCGTCATTCGGAGATAGTGCAGCGTGCGATCATCAATAGCGAACATCGCCGCTGTCGCACCGAATTCCGGTGCCATGTTCGACAAGGTTCCACGGTCTGCCAGCGACAGCTGTGGCACGCCCGGGCCGAAGAACTCCAGGAAGGAGCCGATAACACCCGTTTTACGAAGCTGCTCAGTCAATGCCAGCGCGATATCGGTAGCGAGATAGCCCTGAGGCAAGGTGCCTTCCAGGCACACCCCAACGATTTCAGGCAAACGCAGCATCAGTGATTTACCCAGCATCGCGGCTTCGGCTTCGATACCTCCGACGCCCCAGCCCAGTACACCGATGGCATTGATCATGGTGGTGTGGCTGTCAGTGCCTACCAGAGTGTCAGGGAATGCCCACAGCTCATCGCCACAACGCTGAGTGCCCACGACAGTAGTCAGACGCTCGAGGTTGATCTGGTGAAGGATGCCTTTACCAGAAGGAATAATCGAAAGATTGCTGAATGCTTTGTTGCACCAGTCCAAAAATTGGAATCGCTCCGCATTACGCTCACGTTCGATCGCTTCGTTGTCAGCAAGAGCGCTTGCGTTACCCCAGCGCTCAACATTGAGTGAGTGATCCACCACCAGATGGGTTGGAGTGACGGGATTGACCAAGCGCGGGTTGCCGCCATTTGCTGCAACGGCGTCTCTTAATCCAGCAAGGTCTACAAGCGCTGGAGTACCGAGCAAATCCTGAAGCACAACCCGAGCCGGGCGAAACGGGATGTCGAACTCTTTTGAACGGGCACAGATCACTTTAAGTGCGGCTTCCGGATCCGACTCACCGCGCAAAACGTTCTCGGCGAGAATTCGCAAGCTGTAAGGCAGCTTAGCGTAATCACCGCCCAGGTCGGTCACGACCCCGCGAACATCACTGACACGATACTCGACGCCGTTGGCGAAAACGGTTCGACCCTTTGACTTAGGCATTGGCTAATCCTCACAGGCAGCACGGGTAACGTTTTTTGTGAGAGCAATATTGCACTTTATCATTATATAGGTCAATGTTGATTCGTCCGACTCATTTCAACCCTGACATCGGACGCCCCCAACCAACGATTTCTACCGTACACAGTCGCTCCCGAGGCGTAGCGCCCAGGTAGGTACGGTAGAAAAAATAAACATAAGAAAATCGAGGTTCATCATGATCAAACTCCCATGCTCCAGCACCGTCCTCATCCTCCTCTCTGTCGAGCCCGCCTCGACCTGAGAACCATGGTTCCAGAACAGCCAAGTGGCTGATGAGAGTGACATACGTCTAAAAAAGGGAATTCGACTGTGCTGACAATCCTTGGCTTTTCAATGGTCATCTGTTTCATGTACCTGATCATGACAAGGCGCCTATCTGCGCTTATTGCATTGATCCTGATACCTATCATTTTCGCGCTGATTGGCGGTCATTACGTGGGCCTCGGCGTCATGATGCTCGATGGTGTCAAAACCCTTGCACCAACGGGAGTGATGCTGACGTTCTCGATTCTCTACTTCGGTATCATGATTGACGCGGGACTCTTCGACGGGCTCGTGCGCTTCATCCTGAAGCTGGTGAAAGGAGATCCGCTAAAGGTTCTGGTAGGGACAGCAGTACTGACGATGCTGGTCTCCCTGGACGGTGATAGTTCAACTACCTACATGATTGCCTGCGCAGCCTTCTTGCCGCTCTATCAGAGGCTGGGAATGAGCGTGCTGGGCATGACATGCCTAGTCAACATCGCCAGCGGCATCATGAATATCTCGCCGTGGGGTGGACCTACGGCCCGCGCAGCTGCAGCGCTGCAGGTCGACGCGATGGAGATATTCCTGCCCATGATTCCCGGAATGCTGATCGGGGCCGGCTGTCTTGTATTTACCGCCGTTATCTTGGGCCGCAAAGAACGTGCACGGCTTGGCATCATCCACCTGGATGACTTTCACATCGGCTCCATGGCGCTGGGTCATGGCTCAGCAGAGGAGTGCGAAGGGAACCGTCGCCCTAAGATGTTTTGGCCGAACCTGATCCTGACTCTGGCTCTGATCGCATGCCTGATAGTAGGTGCAATGCCAATCCAGATACTCTTCATGGTCGGTTTTGCCATTGCCATCATGCTCAACTACCCAAAAATCGAGGAGCAAAAAGCACGCATTGCAGCTCACGCCTCCAACGTACTAGCGGTTACGGCTGTCATTTTCGCCGCAGGCATTTTTACTGGGATACTCTCGGGAACCGGCATGGTGGACTCCATGGCCAAGAGTCTGCTGCATGTCATCCCGCCTAGCTTCGGCCCGTTCCTGGCGGTATTTACAGCCCTTGTTAGCATGCCCTTCACGTTCTTCATGTCCAACGATGCCTTCTACTTCGGGATACTGCCAGTGATTGCGCAGACTGCCGCCCAATACGGCATCACCCCTCTGGAAATCGCCCGCGCATCGGTAGTCGGCCAGCCTGTACACTTGCTCAGCCCGCTGGTTCCCTCTCTCTATCTGCTGGTTGCGCTAGCCGAGGTAGAGCTTGGGGATCACCAACGTTTTGCACTGAAATGGGCCATCCTCGCGAGCTTCGGCCTGCTGGTCGGCGGGCTTCTGTTCGGGGCTTTTCCCTTCTACCAAGTTCGCTAACGTAAACTGTCAACGCAGCACACATCTCGGCAGGGGCAAAAAATTGTCTCTGCCGTTGAGCTAGCCGACACGCTAAAATGGCAATTCTATGGTCAGCTCTTTCTGGTTCTCGATCCGATGCCTCTAAGCCCTCTGCAAGCACGCATTGCGCGTGACATTGTTTCTCATGTACGTCGTGAACGCTTCGATGTAGGGCATCACCTAGTCGAATCACAACTGGCGGCAACGCTTAATGTTTCACGGACTCCGGTCAAGTTTGCCATGGGGTATTTGGTCGAAAAAGGCATGCTGACATACGACCGGAACCGAGGTTTTTTTCTAGCCTGTTCCAGCGATGACCTGATTGACCTTGCCTCGGAAGTCATGGAACGCAGCGACGATCCGCTTTACCTGAAATTTGCCGAATTGCGCCTCAGTAAACAGCTTCCCGAGCTGTTTACCGAGATCGAATTTATGCGCCAATTTGACGTCTCCAGAGCCGCCCTGAGGGCGGTTCTTTCACGTATTCAACAGGAGGGATGGGTCGAACAACGTGCGAGCCAGGGATGGCGCCTCCTGCCGATGATCGACTCAGTGGAGGCCTACGAAGAAAGCTATTCGTTCCGCGCCACCATCGAGCCCTCTGGGTTGCTTTCACCTTCGTTCCAGATTGACCGAGCAACACTCAATTCCTGCCGCCGACAGCAAGAATTCATCGCTAACGGCGGCTACCTGACCATGACACCTCAGGAGCTATTCGAGGCAAACTCACAGTTTCACGAGACGTTGGCGGCTTGCTCAGGTAATCGCTTCCTGCAGCAGACCGTTCGCCGCCTCGACCAACTACGGAGGCTTGTGGAGTACCGTCAAGCCGGCGCTCGCGCGCCTCGCAAAGGCCAAGCGGAAGAACATCTCGCGATCCTCGATTGCCTGGAACGAGGAGACCGTTTGGGTGCTGCGGATCAAATGCGCAAGCATTTGGAACAAGCCCGCCGCAACAAAGTAAACCCCACGCTGTTCGAGTAGTCCCCCCTCCTCTCTTGACGCCTAGCGCGACCCTACGGGTCGCGTTCGCCTCTCCCTGCCCAATCTCATTTCCAAGCGACGGCTTCGAGCTAGTCGTCGCCCGAGGCTGATTTTCAAAAATTACAAATTGACTTATATCGTCATAAAGTTCATTTTAACCCAGAGCAAAGTGAACCTTGTCCTGCGTGTCTGCCCGACACAACTCAAGTGCCAAAGTCTCGACTGAGCAACCACCACAATCACAATAACGGTGATCACATGTCGTACCGTAGAGGCTGGATAGCCGTCTTCTTGTTTTCGTTAGCCATGATCAATTACATGGATCGCATTGCCTTATCCATTGCGGCTAAGCCTATCGCTGAAGAGTTTCACCTGACGTCCATAGGGATGGGCTACCTGTTTTCATCCTTTATCTGGAGCTATGCGTTGTTCCTGATTCCCGTCGGCCTGCTGATCGACAAATTCGGAGTCAAGCGAGTAGGTGGGATGGGCATTTTCATTTGGTCGTTGGCGACAGCACTCACCGGCGCAGCCTCAAGCTTCGCCAGCCTGCTAACCGCGCGACTGGTAATGGGGGCCGGTGAGTCGGTGAGCAATCCTGTCGGCGCCAAGGTGATTCGTGAGTGGATACCAAGCACTGAACGCGGCACGATCACTGCGATTTTTAATAGTGGGTCGTATGCTGGCCCGGCAATTTGTTCTGTTGTCCTCGCTGCCCTGGTCGCTATGTTTGGATGGCGCATGTCATTCGTCATCGCAGGCTCCATCGGATTTGCGTGGTTGGTGGCCTGGTGCTTTTTTTATGACAAACCTGAAAAAGTGAAATGGCTGTCAAACAACGAACGCGAGCACATCGTGCAAACCCGCACGTCGAGCGGAGGAAAAGACACCTCCACAACGACCTACGGGCTCAAGCGGCTGCTGAAGACCCCCACCATTTGGGGTTTGGCTATCACCCAAGGCTGCAACGTTTACACCCAGTATCTTTTCCTGACCTGGCTGCCAAGCTACCTTCAAGAAGTACGTCACCTGACTATTGCCAAGAGTGGACTCTTCACTGCTATTCCGTATGCAACAGCAGTAATACTTTGTATTGTCATCGGGAAGCTTAGTGATCAGTACCTCAAAAATGGTAGCGGCGCCGCCTCCGGTAAACGCCGGAATGTCATCGCGCTAACAATGCTTATCGCCAGTTGCATCCTACTTATTCCCTTCGCAGACGATATCGCTCTTCTGGCGTTGATCTTCTCCCTTACCCTTGCAGGCATCGCATCTACCACATCGCTGAATTTTTCGTTGCTCAATGACCTGCTTCCCAGCTCTGGAGACGTGGGTAGGGCAATGGCATTTGTGGTAGTCGGCGGGAACATTTTCGGCATGTTGGCCCCCGTGGTAACTGGCTACGTCATCAGTGCGACTGGTAGCTATAACTGGGCGTTTGGTATCGCAGGAGCGCTGTTGGTGATTGGGGCTATCGTCATCATGACCATGACCAGAAAGCCAATGATCTCTCAGCAGCAGTCTGCGGATGGGCTTGTATCCAATATGGTCTGAGCGAGGCTCGTGAGAGCGGAATGTAGAGTCGTAAATCCGGCCCGTCAGGATTTTCCGTCTGATTGCAGCAGGCTGAATGAAGCTCAGGGTGAGGGTTATCCGGACGAGGCTCGGTTCATCGTCCAGTCCCCACTCGAGTCACTATGCAGCTGGGATTTTGACAGCCTCCTGCGGCGTTGCTCATTGTGTCTGGGCGTACCGCTGAGGTTGTCAGCACCATACCCATGTAGCTTGGATCCGGGAAGCTACGATACGCTATTGCGCATTGATCCATGAACGAGCCCCAGGTCGCAACGTTTTCAGTAGCGCGACCGCCCTTGGCGTGCGCTAGGTAGTCCCTTGGATTGAAATGTGTAACATGGCTGATATTTTCGACCGGCCGCTCCTACAAAGGGTTTACATTTCCGTGTAGGGGCGAACAGTCCGGTGCTCTGGTTATCCGCGAAAAGAACGCCGCAAAATGAATCAAGCCATAGGATGAAACTCGATCGCCAACCAGATGGCATCCGAGTCAGACCAGTAGCGGTGCCACGGAAAGGTCGGTTTCCCATCGGCCTGCACATGGGTAAACGGATCATGGGTATAACCCGGCGCCATGCTGATCTGTTCGTAAAGGGTTGAGTCATCACGCTCCAGGAATTTTTGGATGCGCCCTGTCCCGTGAATCTGAGTGTGAATTTCAAGGAACGGATGCTCGTTGTGCAGGTAGCAGTCGGTATTCGCTGATGCCCACCACAAGTTGAGGCGAATGCCGTACTCACGCAGGTCAGTCACCTCCTTGCGCTGATTAGCAAAGGCAAACGGATCAAGCATGACATTGCCGATTTCGTCATACCGGGAAATGTACAGTGGCGTGGTGCGCGGAAACTTGGCAAAACGATTGCCGAACCAGTCCCACTTACCCAACACCAAGCCCCCGAGATTGACCTCACTGCGAACCCTGAAGATCGCGACGCGGCTCGCCTCGATAATCACGGCATTGAACAACCAGGTGGATTTCCAGCCTGGGACCACACTGGGAATCGGCCCACCAATGTGCATGGGCGCGTGGTCCAGATTCACGACAACCCCGCCAGACACGACAAAGTCCTTCACATTCTCGACGAGGTAGCATTCCACGAACTCGTCGGAAAACTGCAATTCACGTTTTTGGTTACTCGCTGACATGGCCCTCTCCTGCCTGGGAATTTTCTGACTCGACGAGTCATGCCGCCACGAAAGGCGGCACAACTCAATGAGCCGTTATCAGAAACCGCGCTTTTCGACGTAGTCGTCACGCAGGTCGCCCAGGTAAGCCGGCACGGTGATGTCCCACCAACCGGTCGGGTGCATGTTGCTCCATGGACGCTCAAGGGAGGTGATTGCCTCAATGACGTATGGACGGCCCGATGCCAGCGCACGCTCCACCGCCGCGCAGATCTGCAGTGGGTCGGTCACGCGTTCCGATGCAGCGCCCAGCGACTTGGCGAAGTCGGCAATGTGAGCTTCCCACGAGGCACCGTCCGGGGTGCGGAAATCGGTAATCATTTCCCGGTCTTCGCCGAACATGTTCAACTGCAGGTTGCGAATGGCCGCCCAACCGCCGTTGTTCATGATCAGGAAAATGGCCGGCACGCCCATCATCACCGCAGTGGCAAGTTCCTGGCCTGTCTGCAAAAAAGCACCGTCGCCGCAGATAGCCACCACTGGCTGACTCGGGGCACCCATCTTGGCGCCAATGGCCGCCGGCACCGCGAATCCGATTCCCGAGAAGCCGCCTGGGGTAATGTGCTGCTTGGGTCCGTACACCGGGAATTCGTTGAATACCTGGTTCTGCGGGTTGCTCGAGTCAGTGACCACGATGGTGTTGCGTGGCAGTACCTTGCGCGCTTCGAACAGCACCTGAGACACAGTCATCGGTGATTCATTGCAGGTACGCAACGGATGGAGGTGCTCTTCCCACTTGGCTTTGAGGGTTTGCAGCCGCTGGAACATCGGCGACTGGGAATAGTCGCGAGCAGGGGAATGCGCACGCAACTGCGCCAGTAGCGCGGCCAGGATCGGCCCCGCGTCGCCGACGATGCCCACTTCGGCCGGGTAGTTTTTGCCGATTTCAAAGCCGTCGATGTCGATCTGAATCAGCTTGGTTTTCGGGATATCGAAGGTCACGCCCGGACGGTAGGACGAGGTGATGCGGTCGCTGAAGCGGCAACCGATTGCGAGGATTACATCTGCTTCCCGGGTCATGGCGTTGCCTGGGATCGAGCCCAGGTCACCGCATGGCCAGGCATACAGAGGGTGGTCTTCGGGAATCGAGCCTTTGCCCATGAAGGAGGTCGTGACGGCCGCACCCACATGCTCGGCGATCGCGACGAGTTCGGCACTGGCATTGGCAGCGATCACGCCGCCACCAGCCATAATTACCGGACGCTCGGCCGACAACAACAGCTCGACGGCGCGGGCGATGTCGGCCGGGTCACCATGCAGGCGGCCATGGGACCGGTGGGTCTGCGGGGCAGGCAATGCCACCTCTGCGTACTCGGCTTGTAGGTCTTGCGGCAGATTGATCAGCGCCGGGCCACGACGACCTTCAAGCATCACATTGAAGGCCTGGGTCATAACACTTGGCAGTTGCTCGACATGGCTCGGTTGCCACCAACGCTTCACCACAGGCTCGGCCATGCGCGGAAAATTGTCGCCGTGGGGGCGGTCCAGCTCCTGCAGCACGCCCTTGCCCATCATGTAGGTGTGTACGCCACCACTGATCACTAGTTGCGGAATCGAGTCGGCGAATGCGGTAGCGATGCCGGTCAGGGTGTTCGTGGCGCCAGGGCCGATGGAAGCACAGACTGCGGCGATCTGCCCGCTGGCCCGATAGAAGCCGTCGGCCATGTGCGAAGCACCTTGCTCATGCATCGCGGGGACGAGGGTGATCTCGTCCTTGCGATCGACGAATGCATCGAGCAATGCGGTGTTGCCGTGGCCCGGAATACCGAAGACATAAGGCACTTTTTCGCGGATCAGGTACTCGACCACGATCTGCCCGCCCGTCATTTTTTTTGTATCAGCCATGTCCTGCTCCGTTTGTTCTGTAATGGGAAGGTGTGTATTGCCACGCAGATCGTGGCCTTCAAGTTCGAGACAGCCCTGTCGAGTCAACCAATGTCGTCCGTGTCACCGTGTTGGCTCTTTTCACCGCGGCAATACCGAAGTCTTGCTCCAGAATGTGGTCTGCCGCGCGCAGTGCCTGCGCAGCAATCGTGAGGGCCGGGTTCACGGCAGCCGAGGACGGCATGAATGAGGCGTCGATCACGAAAAGGTTGCAATGGTCGTGACTGCGGCAGAACGTATCTAATGCGCTGGTGCGCGGATCGGTGCCGAACTTTACGGTGCCGCACTGGTGCGAAGTGGAATGCTTGAGCAGCGGCTTGGTCAGCACGATCGGATAGCCGCAGGCACGCAGTAGTGCCGCGAGCTTTTTGACTAACACCCGATGCGGCGCCAGGTTGTTACGACGGATCGCCAACTGAATTTTGCCGTCCTTGAGCACCACTCGGCTCTGTGGGTCGGGTAAGTCTTCAGAAAAGGCAATCCAGTCGATGCTGTGACGAGCCATGCTCGAGCCCACCGCCTTGGGCAGGAACGGCACGTTGGCAGACAGCATTCCGCCTTGAAGCTTGCCGAGCATTTGCGCATGCCCCAGTGGAAATGGGTAATCCGACGCACCGAAGTAGAACTCGTTCATCGCCAGGGTTTTCTGAAAGGTGGTGGTGTTTTTGCCCATGGAAAGCCCCATCAACGCCGTCTGGTTATGGGCCATGTAATTGCGCCCTACCACGTCGGAACTGTTGGCCACCCCGTTCGGTGCCGCATCGCAGGCCGAGCGCAACAACAACGCCGCACTATTGACTGCCCCACAGGCGACAACGATCAGTTTCGCGGTGAGGATTTCGGTCTTACCGGCACTCTCCACCTCCACCCCGCTGACCGTTTTGCCGTCAACCGAGAGGATCAAGCGTTTGACCAGAGTCTGGGTGCGCAATGTGACGCACCCGGTGGCCAAAGCAGGCTTCACTAGTGCGGTTTCGGCCTCCATCTTCGCGCTGACCTTGCACGGGAAACCATCGCAGGTTTTGCAGAGGATGCAGCGGCCCTTGCTGGAGTAATTGACGGCCAGAGGCAAAGCAGAAGTGCGCGCGCCCAGTCGGCTCATCATCGTCCCCATCTGCGCAACGATCGGCTCGCTGGCCACTCTCGGGAATGGATACGCATTGCTGCGCCAAGGGGCCGAGGGGTCATCGGTGTCGTCGCCGTGCACCTCAAAGATCGCTTCGGCTTCGGCGTAATAGGGCTCAAGTTGCGCATAGGAAATCGGCCAGGCTGGAGAAACCCCGGCTTCGTGGTGCAATTCCTCGAAATCACGTTCACGGAGGCGGATCATCGAAGCGCCGTAGAACTTGGTACAGCCGCCCACGTTGTAGTAGATGCTGGGGCGAAACGCTGTGCCGTTCGCATCCAGCCAAGAGTCATGTGCGGTGTATTTTTTGTCGAAGAACACTGAAGCGACGCTCCAGTTCTGGTCTTCCTGAGGCACCCAGTCACCGCGCTCGAGCATGAGCACGTTCACGCCGCTCTCAGCGAGACGACGGGCCGTGGCCCCACCGCCTACTCCGCTGCCGATGACAATGACTTCGGGTAATTGCTTCATCTACGCATTCGCCTCTTTATCGCCTTAAACCAGGCTGGGGTCTTAAGTGCAACGTGTGGGCACCCGACGCAGCCGCCGGGTGCCATTAAAGTATTTGCCTTTGGCCGCTTTCACTCAATTTCGCAATCCAGACAAAGCCGACGCACACTGACGCACTGCATGACATTAAGGGCGCAGGCGCACCGATCAGACTTGCGGGAAAGGCACCCAGCCACGCCTGCGATTGGACTCCACACACGCCTGCGACAACGCCACACCCCGTGCGCCCTCCTGAATATCGGGAATCGGCACAACGGTTGCGCTGCGCCAGGCAGACCCTGCCTCCAGCGCCTGGGCGAAATCGGCGTAAAGCACCGCCAGCGCTTCCAGATAGCCCTCCGAGTTGCCGGCGGGCAGGCTGGTGAACGCCAGCGTCTGGGCACAATTGTCGGACTGCCCACGCCGATAGATCCGCTCCGCTTCGCCTGTGGGCGTGAAGCGCAGGGTCTCGGGCGCCTCCTGGCACCATTCGATCGAGGCTTTGCTGCCGATAACCTTGAATCGCAGGCCATTTCGGTGGCCGGGCGCCGCCAGGCTTGCCCACAACAAACCATCCACGCCGCCTTCGAACTCCAGTTGCACCACGTTGGTATCGTCCATTGCCCAACCTGGTACGGTACTGGTCAGCTTGGCGTTAACCCCGGTGCAACGTCGCCCCGAAAGGAACTCAAGCATGTTGAAGGCATGGGTACCCACATCGCCCAGCGCAGCAGTAGGGCCCGCCTTGGCCGGCTCGCCGCGCCAGGCCAGGCTTTTGCCGAGGTGCTCGACACCTGGCGCTAGCCACTCCAGCAGATACTCGACATACAGGAAGCGGATCTCGCCCAGCTCCCCGCCCTGGATACGGCTGCGCGCGTCCCGAACCATGGGATAACCCAGGTAGGTGTAGGTCATGGCCAGGAAGGTATCGCGCTGCCGGGCGATCCTCAGCAGTTCAAGCGCCTCGTCCAGGCTGTTGACCAGGGGTTTGTCACAGATGACCGGTATGCCCGCCTCAAGGAACAGGCGGCACGGCTCAAAGTGCAAAAAGTTGGGCGTGACAATGACCACCGCTTCAATGGGGTCAGGACGCGCTTTCTCGCCGAGCGCCATGAGTTCAAACGTCGAGTAGATCCGGGTAGCATCCACACCCAGCGCCTCGCCCGCTTCACGCCCTGTGGCCGGATCAGAAGAGAATGCGCCGGCGACGATTTCGAAACGATCGCACAGGCGCATGGCCGCTCGGTGGTAACTGGCGAAAAAAGCGCCTTTGCCACCACCGACCATGCCGACCTTGAGTTTTCTTTTTGCAGGAATATCGCCCGTCAAAATTGCCATGTTGAAACACCTCGTGAGTGAGGCCGATATCGGCCCTTGATTGTTATTGCAGGGCCGCCTTACTGCTCACGTCTCACCTGCCCAGACGGAATCAAAGAACGCCCGACACTTTTTCAGGTTCTGCAGCGGGTCCGCGTGCCATACCTCTTCACTAAACACTTCGACATCAAAGAACCCGCGGTATCCGCTTTGATGCAGCTTGGTCAATATGGACTTGAGCGGTAGCACACCCTCCCCTGGCAACAGGCGATCATCGTGGTAGCGCGTTGGCTCTCGCCAGTCCGAAAAATGCACCAGGGCGATTCGTGAAGCCGTTTCTTCGATACGCCTGTCCAGTTCCGGCTCATGGCACAGATGCCAGACATCGAACAGAATGCCGACCGAAGTGCTGTCGACAGCCGTCACGATCCTCTCTGCATCGACCAGTGTGTTGAGATAATCCAGATAGGGTTCATGCACGGGCTCCAGCGCCAGGGTCACACCCCGTTGCCGCGCTTCTTCGCCCAGGCGTACCAGCACGTCGATGGTTGCCTCGTCCTGCTGCTCGCGGGTACGACCTTCGTGATTGCCCGGAACCACGCCCATCACGCCCACGCCAAGAGTCGCGCAATCATCCAGCGCGCCACGCAACAGGTCGAAAACCTGTCGGTTCTGCTGCCTCCCCGCCGTCAGCATGCACGGCAGGCCGACCATGCTCACCGCCGCAAGCGGTGTATCCCTCAGCACCTTTGCGCCCTGGGCTGCCCCACAGGCCTTTATCTTGTCCCACCACAGGCTGATCCCGTTCATGCCGGCTTCGGAACAGACTCGAACGTCCTCCTCGAAGGACAAGTAACGGGTAGTGATCCCGCAAACGGAAAGTGCTCGTGCAGGCGAACCCTTCACCGCCTTGATGATATGAGGCATGTGCTTGTCGACCCTGTTGTGCTGTTATTTCGCAGGTATCGACCACCCTGCACGCTTCGCCAGGCCAGCATTTTTTTCGGGCTTCCTGCAAACTTGCAGTCGCCCGCGACACCCAAAAGAGCCACTGCCCTAAGCAGGGACAGTAGCTCGGTTGCACGCCTGCGATTACTTCATCGTGGGCATCGAAAACTCGGCACCTTCGCGAATATTGGCCGAAGGCCAGCGCTGAGTGATGGTCTTGCGGCGGGTGTAAAAGCGCACGCCATCGGGGCCATAGGCATGCAAGTCGCCAAACAGCGAGCGCTTCCAGCCACCGAAGCTGTGAGAAGCCACCGGCACGGGCAATGGCACGTTGATCCCGACCATTCCCACCTGGATATGATCACTGAAATATCGCGCAGCCTCGCCGTCACGGGTGTAGATGCAAGTACCGTTGCCGTATTCGTGGTCATTGATCAACTTCATGGCTTCGCCCATGGTGGCAACACGAATGACTTGCAGCACCGGGCCAAAGATTTCGGCTTGATAACTCTCCATCTCGGGAGTGACCCTGTCGATCAACGTGGCCCCCACGAAGAAGCCGTTCTCATAGCCCGCAACCCTGGCATCACGGCCGTCCACGACCAAGCGCGCGCCCTGGCGTTCGGCGCTGGTGATGTAACCGACGACCTTGTCCTTGTGCTGGCGAGTGATCAAGGGGCCGAAATCATTGCTACGCTCGCTGTGCACGCCGAACGTGAGACCGCTGATCGCCACCTGCAATTTTTCGACCAGCGCGTCGGCCACCGCATCACCCACCGCAACCGCGACGGACAATGCCATGCAGCGTTCGCCGGAGGAGCCGAATGCTGCTCCCAACAGCGAATTCACAGCGTTGTCCAGATCGGCATCGGGCAACACGATCGCGTGGTTCTTGGCACCACCCAACGCCTGACAGCGCTTGCCGTTGGCTGTGGCGGTGCGGTAGATGTACTCGGCAATCGGTGTCGAGCCGACAAAACTGACTGCCTGAATCCGTGGGTCATGCAGCAGTGTATCGACTGCTTCCTTGTCGCCATTGACCACGTTCAGGACGCCGGCTGGCAACCCCGCCTCGTACAGCAGCTCGGCGATGAACAGGGTCGCGCTTGGATCACGCTCGGAAGGTTTGAGGACGAAGCAGTTCCCGCAGACCAGCGCCATGGGGATCATCCACATCGGCACCATCACAGGGAAGTTGAACGGCGTGATACCGGCCACCACACCAAGTGGCTGAAATTCGCTCCACGAATCGATATTGGGGCCCACGTTACGGCTGTGCTCGCCCTTGAGCAATTCAGGGGCACCACAGGCGTACTCGACGTTTTCAATGCCGCGTTGCAGTTCACCCGCCGCGTCATGACAGATCTTGCCGTGCTCTTCACCGATGAGTTGGCAGATGCGCTCGGCGTTTTGCTCCAGCAGTTCCTTGAAGCGGAACATGATGCGGGCACGTTTGGCCGGCGGGGTATCGCGCCAGTCCGGGAACGCGTCCTGTGCAGCGGTGATGGCGGCCTCGACCGTGGCCTTGTCGGCCAGGCTAACGCGCTTTTCAGCCTGGCCGGTCGCCGGGTTGAACACCTCCTGGGAACGGCCCGGAAGGTTCACGTACTCACCGTTGATCAAGTGTCCGATGGTGGTGCTCATATCTACTCTCCAAAAATCGTGGTGCCCTGCTGTAGGGCTGAAATACCGGTAAGGGGCGGGTGAACGACAGGGGGTTAATGCCAGAGCGAGGTGTACAGTTCGATCACTTCATCGGCGCTCGGCACGCGCGGGTTGTTACCCGGCGAGCCCGAAGCCAGTGCCTGTTGCGCCATGACCGCCATGGATTGCTCGAAGCGTTCACGGTCAACGCCGAACTGACGCAACGTGGGTACGGCCAGCTCGTCATTCACGGTCTCAAGAAAAGCGATCAGCTTTTCATTGGCCAGCGCATCGCTGTCCGCTGCATTGGCAGAACCGATAGCACGAGCACAGTCGGCGTAACGCTCGACGGCGGCCGGAATCGACCAGGCCGTCACGGCTGGCAGCAGCATGGCGTTGGACAAACCATGGGGAACATGGAAGAACGCACCGATGGGCCGGCTCATGCCATGCACCAGCGCCACCGATGCATTGGAAAAGGCGATACCCGCCAGCGTGGCGCCGATCATCATGGCTTCGCGAGCAACCTGGTCCTGACCATCACGGTAGACACGGCGCAGGTTCGGCCCAATCAGTTTCATGGCCGCCAACGCCTGAGTGTCGCTGTATGGGTTGGCCTTGCGGCTGACATAGGCTTCGATGGCATGAGTGAGCGCATCGATGCCGGTATCCGCAGTCGTGCGCGCAGGCAGGCTGAGGGTCAGCTTGAAGTCGATCAGTGCCGCCACCGGCATAAAGCCAATCCCGGCGCACAGGAGTTTTTCATCGTTGGTTTCATCGGTAATGATCGTGAAACGCGTCACCTCCGAACCGGTACCGGCCGTGGTGGGTATGGCAATGATCGGAAGTCCGGCTTCATTGACCTGGCGCGGAAAGCGGTAATCACGAATGTTCCCACCGTGCTTGCCGAGGATGGCAATGGCCTTGGCGCTATCGATGGGGCTGCCGCCGCCCAGGGCGACTATCGAATCGAAGCTGCCGTCGCGCACACGCGCCACCCCGGCCTGAATCGACTGAGCCGTCGGCTCCGGCACGGTGTCGTCGAACACTTCACAGACAATATTGCGCTCGGCCAGCACCGCGACCAGTCGCTCAGCCTGCCCCAATTTGACCATGACCTTATCCGTGACGATCAACGGGCGGCTGCATCCCAGCGTCGCCAGTACGTCGGGCAGTTTTCGGCTGGCGTCGGCGCCGATTTCCATGATGCGGGGAAGAATGGCTTGTACAGACATCAGAGCACCTCAAGAGCGTTAAGGCTGATTATTTTTATATAACGAGACAAAATGTATCGTTATATAAAAATAAAGTCGACTGAAAGCACAAAAAAAAGCCACCGGCTGTCGACCGATGGCTTGGAGTGAGGCGTGACGCGGGGTTATGTCTCTAACGGAGACTCCTCTACCAGCTCACCTAACCTGGACGCCGCGCGTCTGAGCTGCGGCTCGAGAGCCAGTAGTTCTTCAAGACTTTTGCGTATGGTCGGGGCATGGGTGTACAGACAGGCGAAGAGTCGTCCGCTGCGGTCCTTGATCGGCACGGAACAGGCCACCATACCGTCGACGAACTCTTCATTGTCGACCGCCAGTTCGCTCTTGCGGATGACCTTGAGCGCGGCCTCCAAATCTTCGGGCTGGGTGATGGTGTTGCGGGCCATGCGCTTGAGCGACAGGCTTTCGATGATCTGCTTTCGGCGGCTCTCGGAGAAGGTGCTCAAGTAAAGCTTGCCACTCGCGGTGCACCACATCGGTACATGGGCGCCCACCGGCAAGTGCAGTTGCAGGGGCCAACTGCTCTGGACCCGATCGTGGTAGACCATGTCGATACCGTCGGGCATGGCGATGCCGCAGGTCTCATCCAGCTCCTCGGCCAACTGCCTGAGAATGGCCTGGCGCTGGGCCTTGTAGCGGCTGGCATAGATCACGCCCATGGCGATGTGATGCAAGCGCTCGCTCGGCACAATTGCCCCGCGCAGATTGGTTTGCAGGAAACCTTCGGCCTGGATCTGTTGAAGCAGCCGATGGAGGCTGGGCTTGGGAATATCCAGCATGAACGCCAGATCCGCTGGCGAAGGGGCACTGCTGGCCTGAGCGACCGCTTCGATGATTTCCATCACGCGCGTGATGGAGGAGCCTTTGTTCCGCGAACCGGCACTGTCTTTCATGGGGACGCCTGAATACTGAAGTCGCGCTGATTCTTGCGCAGTGGCGCCAGGATGTCTAACCCGAAGGGTGTTACGGCAACCACCCGGCCCTCACCCACCTGGGTGCGCCGGTAACGGATGCCCGTTGATACGCCTGCTTTTTCTATTCCGTTGCCTGCAAAGAGGGCTATGGTGCGTCATGTCGCGTCACTACTGGGCATCGCCACAACGCCCCTTAGGGTTTTCACCGGCCTTGCGGGCAGCACTGATGGCATGGCATGTGCTGTGAAATCGAATACCGTGTGCCTCACCCGCTGCAAAGGCGCTCACCGGCCATCATCGGTGGCCGCTTGATCGTCGCCTTGATCCTGCCCACGGGGTTCGTATTACTTTGTTGAGGAGGCAAAATGTCTGTTGCTAGCAACCTGTCACACGGCGAGCGTCATCAAGCTCGTAGCGACCAACAGGGCAACGTGCAAAAAAACTTGGCCACGCTGGTAGAGTCCTGCCGCTCGGTGGCTGATCTGTGCCGTAAGGTCGACGTCAACCGCCAGCAGTTCAACAAGTACCTGGCCGGCCAGCACTTGCCGTCGCAGAAGATCCTGCAGAAGATCGCACGCTATTTCATGATGGAGAGCGAGGATCTGTTTCGGCCACCTGTCGACTTCAAGAAATTCTACGAGGGTTTCGAGAACGAACTGCCGATCGGTCTGCGAGCCTCGGCGCAATTCACACACTTCCTGCCACTGGCAAAAAACTCCGCCGATCTGCTCGAAGACTACCTGGGGGTGTACTACCGCTACCACAATTCGTCTATCTACAAAGGACGAATCCTGCGTTCTATCACCTGCCTGTACCGCGCCGACTCCATGGTTCAGTACGTCACCGTAGAACGTTTTCCGCTGCTCGATGGCAGTGGCAAGATCGGTTACTCCTTCACCTATCACGGTTTTTGCCTGCTGCTGGGTGATCGTCTGTTCATGGTCGACTTCGAAGGCAAGCAACGCAACGAAATCACTTTTTCGATTCTCACCCCGCAACACCGTCGCCCTATCCGCTTTCTCTACGGCCTGATCACCGGAGTAGCTTCTTCGTCCTTTCGCCAGCCGTTTTCGACGCGAATGGCCCTGGGCTATGCCGGTAAGGGCATGATCCGTAAAGAGCACTTGCGTAACGGCACCGTGCTGCTGCCCAGCGACCTGTCGTTACCCCTTGAAGTGCGCGAGTACATGACCGGCGACAACTCATCGATCATCTGGGGCGGTCAGGACTGACCCATCCCTGTGCACATAAAAAAACGCCATCGATCATGACCTGATCAATGGCGTTTTTTGTGAGCCTGCCGACTTACTCGACCGCAGTACCAAACGGCACTTCGCGGTGCCCGTAACGGCGCACACGGATGTTGGCTTGCTCGGCGTGACCGGTGAACTTCTCAAGTACGCACAGGCGTGAGCAGTACTCACCGATCATCGCCGAAGCTTCATCGGTGAGGATGCGCTGGTAGGTGCAAGTCTTGAGGAACTTGCCCACCCACAGGCCACCGGTATAACGCGCAGCCCCGGAGGTCGGCAAGGTGTGGTTGGTGCCGATCACCTTGTCACCGTAGGCGACATTGGTTCGCGCGCCGAGAAACAACGCGCCGTAGTTCTGTAGGTGCTTGAGGAAGTAATCCGGATCACGGGTCATGACCTGAACGTGCTCGGAAGCCACCTTATCCGCTTCGATGACCATTTCCTCATCGCTTTCGCAAATGATGATCTCGCCATGGTTGTCCCAGGCCTTGCGGGCGATCTCAGCCGTATCGAGCAACCCCAGCAGGCGCTCGATTTCAGACAGGGTGTCCTCGCCCAACTGACGAGACGTGGTGATCAGCACCGCTGGCGAAGTGGGCCCGTGCTCGGCTTGACCCAACAGATCGGTGGCCACCAGTTCGCCGTCGACACTGTCGTCGGCGATCACCATGGTTTCGGTAGGGCCAGCAATCAAATCGATACCAATCTTGCCGAACAGTTGGCGCTTGGCTTCCGCCACATAGGCGTTGCCAGGTCCGACGATCATGTCCACGGCGGGGAACTCGCCGATGCCCAGAGCCATTGAAGCCACCGCCTGTACACCGCCAAGACAATAGATTTCATCGGCGCCTGCCAGGTAGATGGCGGCAATCACCGGTGCGCTTGGGCGCCCCTCGAAGGGTGGCGAAGTGGCAATGACTTTTTTCACGCCGGCCACCTTGGCCGTGATGATGCCCATGTGCGCCGACGCCAGCAGCGGGTATTTGCCGCTAGGAATGTAGCAGCCGACGGTTTCCACCGGGACGTGTTTATGGCCCAGGATAATGCCGGGCAAGGTTTCCACTTCTACATCGCACATCGAGTTGCGCTGATGCTGGGCGAAGTTGCGCACTTGTTGCTGAGCGAACTTGATGTCGTTGATCTGCCGCGGCGTCAGTTCGGCCAGGCAGGCATCGATCTGTTCCTGACTCAGGCGAAAACTGGCGGGGCTCCACTTGTCGAACTTGTCCGAATACTCGTGTACCGCAGCGTCGCCACGAGTGCTGATGTCGGAAATCATTTGCTCGACAATACGACGCACCTGGTGGGTATCGGCTTCGCCGGATGGTTGCGTGGTGGAAGATTTCAGGTAGTACGCCATGGGGGTTCCTTCGTTCTCGGAAAATGACTTCGCTTCAGGCGATCACATGGGCCAACCGGCCCACCATATTCACAGCGTCACTGCGCAAGAACTGGGCGAAGCGTCTGATGTAGCGAGTATCGGTATGGGGTCTTCAGTACTCAATTTCGCAAGCCGGGCCTATGTGACGCACTTCGACGCAGGTTCGGCGCCAAGACCACGCAGCTGTTGCGATGGGAGTCGCGGTGCCAGCGCCGCAACGCCGAGAATGATGTCTGCCGCCCGCTCACCGATCATGGTGCAGGCCGCGTTGGTGTTGCCTGACACGATGTTGGGCATGATTGAGGCATCCGCCACCCGCAGGTTTTCGATCCCCACGACGCGCAGCTGCGGGTCTACCACGCTCATCGCGTCGGTGCCCATCTTGCAGGTGCCCACCGGGTGCAATGCAGCGCGTGCATTGCGACGCAAGTAGGCGGCCAGCGCAGCCCGGTCGCTGAAGGTCACGCCGGGGTAGTGCTGGCGAGCCACGTACTGGCTGAAGGCAGGCTGGGACATGATGTCCTGCCCAATCAGGTAGCCCTCGGACAACCGGTCGACGTCGTACTGTTCGGCCATGTAGTTGGGCATGATTCGCGGGAACTCGCCGGGGTCTGCACTGCGCAGCGAAACGTGCCCCCGAGAGCGAGGCCGTACATGTTCGAAATTGAGGGTGCAGCCGGTCCCGCCCGGGACACTGTCAGTGCCCTCCTCGATGCCGGCACCGACAATAAAAAAGTACTGCAAGTCTGCTGGCCGATTCGTGTTCGAACCTCGTGCAAACAGACCGCCTTCGATGAGGTTCGACGCAATCGGCCCACTGCGCGCGACCAGGTATTGCAGCGCTGCCCAGGCTTTCCATTGGGGTTTCTTGAACTTGTCGTAGCTGTCGACGCCCTTCAACTGGTAAACCAGCGACATCTCCAGGTGGTCCTGCAGATTGCGCCCTACCCCAGGCAGGTCGGCGTGTACCGGCAAACCCAGCGAGGTCAGTTCATCCGCCGCACCGACACCCGACAACATCAACAGTTTCGGCGAGTTGATCGTACCCGCAGACACAATGACCTCACTGTCTGCCGCGACCGTGAAGCCCACGCCACCCTGCAGGTACTCCACGCCCGTCGCACGGCCATGCTCAATGAGAATGCGAGTGGCCCTGGCGCCGGTAATGACTTTTAGATTCTTGCGCTGCATAACCGGGTGCAGGTAGGCACTGGCAGAGCTTGAGCGTCGGCCATTGCTACTTGCAATCTGATAGTACCCGCAACCGTCCGGCGTACCCGAGTTGAAGTCAGGGTTGAAGGGAAAACCAGCCTGCTGACATGCCTGCAGCCATTTGCGTGTCAGGGGGTGGACGTTACCGTTGAACGACACACCGAGGGGCCCGCCGACACCGTGGGCCTCATTGCAGAAATCGGAGTTGTCTTCGGAGCGGACGTAATAGGGCAACACATCGTCGTATGCCCAGCCCGTCGCGCCCGACTGCGCCCATTCGTCATAGTCCTTGGGGTTGCCACGGGCGTAGACCATGCCGTTGACGGAGCTTCCTCCCCCCAGCACACAGGCCTGAATCATCGTATCCCCAGGGGCACGGCCGAACTCGGCTGGCGAATCCCATGGGTAACGCTTGAGTAGCGGCCCCTGGCATGTCTTGTAGTAGGTGCCGGGAAAACGAATGTAGGGGTTGGAATCGCGTGGCCCTTCTTCGAGCAGCACCACCGAGACCTCTGGGTTTTTCGACAGCTTTGCAGCCAGGATACAGCCGGTGGTTCCCCCACCGACAATGACGCAGGTTGCGCTAAACATCGTGCCATTCCCTTCGTGATGCCGCCACGCGCCAGCGTGGTGCCTGATGGATGCCGTCGGGGCAGACCGCTGGCTGGACGACTCAAGTCCGCCCAGCCAGCAGTTACCTAGATGTTTTTCAGATCGGCGACGAGGCGGTCAGCCGCCTGCCGCGAGGTCATGGCAGGGGTATTGGCAAAGTGCGTGATCACGTCCAGGAACACTCCGCGCACATCGCGGTCCTGACCAATGTTCTCGACAAACGAGGGCAACATCCCGCCATCGGTCTGATTGGCCTTGCGGTCGGCCAGGTTGATCTGGGCACAGCTGTCGAACTTGTCGGCCGGCACATCGACGACGGTTGGAATGGAGCCCTTGCGGGCGTTGAACTCGACCTGCACTGTAGGATCGAGTACCAGGCTGGCAAAGGTTTTCTGGATCTGCTGGTGCTCGGCACTGCTTTGCTTGAAGAAAGCCAACTGGTCGGTAATAAATACAAACGCACGGCCATTGCCTGGAGACGCGGCACACAAGAAGTCTTCACCCGGCTTCATGTTGGCCCGCAAAAACTCGCCTTTAGCAAAGTCACCGATAAACTGAAAACCGGCCTTTCCGTCAATGACCATTTGCGTGGCGGCATTCCAGTCGCGGCCGATACGGTTCTTGTCCGTGAAGTTGATGACCTTGCGGAACTGATCGAAGACCTTGATCATCGTGTCGCTCTTGATGGCCACCGGATCGTGCTCAAGAATCGCCTTGGTGTAAAAGTCCTTGCCAGCGATGCCAAGGATCACCGAGCTGAACATCTGACCTTCCTGCCAGTCTTCCCCGCCCAACGCCACCGGGATGACCCCGTCCTTTTGCATCCGTTCGGCGATGGCATTGAACTGGTCCCAGTTCTCGGGCAACTTGCCGCCGTACTTGGCCAGCAACGCCTTGTTGGCCCACATCATGTTTTCACGATGCTCATCCAACGGGATGGCGTAGTAGGCCCCCTTATACATTGCCCATTTGCGCATTTCCGGCGAGAGCTTGGCATCCCAGTTCTGCTCCTTGGCGTACTCATCGAGGTTGGTCAGTACGCCTTGGTCGACATAGGCATGCATCAGGTTCGGCACCGTTTGCGTCACGTCTGGGGCCGTCCCTGCGGACAGGCGTGCTTGCAGGGCCTGCTGCTGATTATTGCCATCGTTGCCGGCGATGGCCGAGTCCTTCCAGCTAATGCCGGCCTTTTTCACAGCATCCTTGAGGGCATCCAGGGCGTACGCCTCCCCCGCAGAGGACCAGGGGTGAACCACCTCGACTTCCTTCTGCTCTGCCGATGCCATGCCTGAACCCAACAGCACAGCCAATGCGACGGCACTGAGCGCGCCACATTTGAAACCCAATTGCCCTGTGCTCCGAACGTTTTTATTGCTTTTCATAACGTTTCTCTTCTATTGCGGGGTGGGAGATACCGCCTTTTCGAGGCAGTTTTTGCAAAGGTGCTGTCGCGCCCGTCTTGCAAACAGCGGGTACAGGCTCTCGCAACCGGTCCAGGTAGAACGGTGTGAGGGGTGTTCTTCAGTCAGTTATGGTGTTCAACGCTACCGGGCGATGCGCTGCTCGGTAGCGGCGTCGAACAGCAGCGCCTTGCTCAAATCGACCGCCAGGCCAACCCGCTGTCCGGTCTCTCCGACTCCCGGGGCGAACCGTGCCATCAGGGTTTCACCGCAGGCCAGCAGAATCACGAAGTTGTCGGAGCCGGTGGGCTCTACTACATCGACAACGGCCTGAATCAACTCAGGCGAGGTGATGTCTGCTGAGTGAGCCAGCCATTCAGGCCTCACGCCCAGCACGACGTTCTTCCCTACATACGGCCGGTAACCTGCGCTGATCTCACCCAGGTTGACACGCATGCCAGCGGAGGCTTGGGCACCGCCCACGAACACCGCATCAGCGCCTTCGAGCTTGAGCGTGCCGCTGATGCAGTTCATCGCCGGGGAGCCGATGAAGCGCGCCACAAAGAGGTTCTCCGGGTGCTCGTAAATGGTCTGCGGCGAACCGATCTGTTGAACTTCACCGCCCTGCATCACCACAATTTTGGTCGCCAGGGTCATGGCTTCGATCTGGTCATGGGTGACGTAGACCGTGGTGGTCTTTTCCCGTTGGTGAAGTTTCTTGATCTCGGCGCGCATGTCGGTGCGCAGCTTGGCATCCAGGTTCGACAAGGGTTCGTCGAACAGGAAAATCTTCGGCTGACGGACCATGGCCCGGCCCATCGCCACCCGCTGGCGCTGACCGCCGGAGAGTTGCGACGGTTTGCGGTCGAGCAACTGATCGAGTTGCAGAATACCGGCGACCCGCTTGACCGCCTCGTCCTGCTGCTGGCGCGAGGCACCCCGTACACGCATGCCAAAGGTGAGATTGCGGCGCACTGTCATCGTCGGATACAGAGCATAGGACTGGAACACCATGGCGATGTCACGCTCAGCCGATTCGATGTCATTGACCACCACGCCATCGATCACGATCTGCCCACTGCTCACCGGCGCAAGCCCGGCAATCGCACTGAGCAAGGTTGATTTGCCGCAGCCAGAAGGCCCGAGCAACACCAGGAACTCGCCATCGTCCACGTCGATGTTGACGCCCTTGAGCGTCCTCAACTCACCGTAGTGTTTTTCTACA
Organism: Pseudomonas sp. MWU12-2037; assembly: GCF_023242345.1. Taxonomy (NCBI): domain Bacteria; kingdom Pseudomonadati; phylum Pseudomonadota; class Gammaproteobacteria; order Pseudomonadales; family Pseudomonadaceae; genus Pseudomonas; species Pseudomonas sp. MWU12-2037. The sequence goes on from NZ_JALLIZ010000006.1 coordinate 396,583, forward strand.
TTGCGAATGTTCAAAGATGCCATTTGTGCTTACCCCTTGACCGCGCCGGCCATCAGACCGCGCACGAAATATTTGCCCGCCAGGACGTATACGACCAAGGTCGGCAGCGCCGACAGCAGCGCACCCGCCATATGGATGTTGTAGGGCCGCTCGCCGGCACTGGTGCTGACCAAATTGTTGAGCGCGACCATGATCGGCGTGCTGGAGCCACTGGTGAAGGAGACGCCGAACAGAAAGTCGTTCCAGATCCCGGTGAACTGCCAGATCACCGTGACCACGATCATCGGCGTGGACATGGGTAGGATGATCAGCAGGAACGTCGTCCAGAATCCCGCGCCATCGACCTGCGCGGCCTTGATCAAATCCTGCGGAACCGTCATGAAATAGTTGCGGAAGAACATCGTGGTCATCGGCAAGCCATAGAGGGTGTGCAGCAGAATCAGACCGCCGATACCGTTGGACAGACCGAACAATGCGAGCATCTTGGCGATCGGGATCAGCATCACCTGATAAGGGGCGAAGGTGCCGAACAGAATCAGTCCATACACCAGATTGGCTCCGCGAAAATGGAATTTCGACAAGGCATAGCCATTTACCGCGCCAATCAGAGAGGAGATCACCACGGCCGGAACAACCATCAGAATGGTGTTCCAGTAGAACCCGCGCAAACCGACGCAACTGGTGCCCACACAGGCTCTGGACCAGGCATCGACCCAAGGTTGGACCGTGGGGTGAGTGGGGAACGACAGGATCGAGGTGTGTGCAATCGCGCTCATGTCCTTGAACGAGGCAAACACCATGACCACCAACGGCATTAGGAAGAACGCCGCGAAGCCAATGAGCGCGACATACAAGGCCAGGCGCCGTACCAGGGCGATCATGTTGCGACGCAAGGCTCGAGTATCAATGCCAGTGGCGCGTTCAGTGATGGTTGTCATTGTGTTCACGTTTGAACTCCCCATACAGGTAAGGCACGACGATAGCGACAACAACCAGCAGGATCATTACGGCGCTCGCCGAGCCCTGTGCCATCTGCCCGCGCAGAAAGGTGGAGTTGTACATGAAGGTGGTCGGCAGATCGCTGGAGTAGCCAGGCCCGCCATTGGTCAAGGCCACAACCAGGTCGAACGAGCGCACGGCCTGATAGACCAGGATCACGATCGCGGAAAACATCGAATTGCGCAGCATCGGAATAATGATCTGGGTGTAGATCCGGAAGGCCCCCGCTCCCTCCAACTGCGCCGCCTTGACGATCTCCGCATCCACCCCTCGCAACCCGGCCAGGAAGATCGCCATGACGAAGCCCGCCGTTTGCCACACCGCCGCAATGACCAGTGTATAAACCGCCATGTTCGGATCGACCAGCCAGTTAAAACTGGCATTCTCGAAGCCCCAGCCCTTGAGCAGATGCTCGATGCCGGTGCCAGGGTTGAGAATCCATTTCCAGGCGATACCGGTCACGATCAGAGAGATGGCCATGGGGTAGAGATAGATCATTCGCAACGCGCCTTCGGCACGTACTTTCTGGTCCAGGAAGATCGCGATGATCAAGCCCAGCAACAGCGAAATCACTGAAAACCCCACGGAGAACAGCACCAGATTGATCACTGCGGTGTTCCAGCGGTCAGACTCCCACAGCCGGTAATACTGGGTCAGCCCCACAAAGTCATACTTGGGGAAGAACTTGGAATCGGTGAACGAAATCACCGTCGACCAACCGATGAAGCCGTAGACGCTGATCGCGACCAGGATGAAGGTAGGGGTGATTGTCAGCGCTGCTGGACTCAAGCGAAAACGCTTCGGTTTGGGTGGAGAAGCTGCCGGGTCAGGCGGTGTTATTGTTTTTGTGCTCACGATGATTATCCTCATACAAAACCAGTCAGTTTTATCGACTCGCGGTGCTACCGGCACCGGCCGACTCACCGTCATACACAGGCGCAGGAAAATGCAGGCCGCCCTGATGGACCGCCCCTGCGCTGCCTCTTGTTGTCATGATTTCTACTAGTGCCGGGCCCTTGCTATTCACAGCTTTTTGTAAGGCCGGTTGCAACTGGGAGGCATGCTCGACTCGCCAAGCCTCAAGACCAAAATGCTTGGCCACTTCGGCGAAATCCGGAGAATAGGGTTTACCATCCGGCAGGTTGAACTCACTGCCCAGGTGACGGCCGAAGACCTCGGCCTGACCGTCTCTAAGTGATACGTAGCCACTATTGTTGAACACCACAAACACCACAGGAATGGTGTGCATCACACACACGGCCATCTCCTGCATGGACTGCAAGAAATCACCGTCCCCCACTACGCAAACCACCTGACGTGCCGGCATGGCCAGCTTCGCACCGATGGCCGCGGGCACAGCCCAGCCCAAGGAGCCGAAGCTGCCGGAGCACAGGTGGCTACGCGGCATATACACCGCAAACATTTGCCTCACGGCGATCTGGACACTGCCGGCACCGACCACCACGATTGCGTCGCGCTCAAGCACTCGGCGCAACTCGGCCAGCGGGCGCTGCACAATAAAAGGTGACGCATCGTTGTTGCGGTCCAGCCCCAAGCGGGCTTCCCAGACCTCACGTAGGGCGCCTAATTCTTCCAAGTACGTTGTACGGGCCTGGGAGAAACCTTGGCACTGCTGCGGGGAAAGCTCTGCCAACAGGTCCGCCAGCACATTGCACGCATCGGCCGTGATACCCACTTCCACCCGATGGTTGCGACCGATTTCATGAGCATCCACGTCAACCTGAATCAACTGAACATGGGCCAATGCCGACACCACCCCGCCCTCCCAACCTTCTTGCAGGGTATTGGCCAATCGACTGCCCACCGCCAATACCACATCTGCCGTAGCCAGCAACTGATTGGCACATGGGCTGCCCGATTGGCCGATCGGGCCGGCGCTGAGCTGGTGATCCTCAGCAATGGCGCCCTTGCCGTTGGTGGTGGTGACCACTGGCGCAAAGAGGCGCTCGGCCAGTGCCGTCAGTTCCTGAGAGGCCTCGGCCGCGATCACCCCACCGCCAGCAAGAATCACCGGGCGCCGGGCCTTGACCAACAATTGCAAGGCGCGCTTGATCTGGCCTTTTTGCGCGGCGATTCGACCGGTAGGCATGCGGGTGTTTGGGGGATCGAAACAGACCTGTGCACTCGCCACCTGAATCGCGATCGGCACCTCGACACTCACCGGGCCAGGACGCCCACTGAGCATGGTATTGAACGCTTGATACATGAGCGCCGGCAGGTTTCCGATGGTCGATGCTTGTAGCTGAGCCTTGATTACACCAAGCGAATGGCCGCTATGGGGGCTCCGAACGGAAGTATCTGCCGAGAGAGACTGTGGCAGATGAGATAGCTGCCCACCACTTATGACCAGTACGGCCGTCGAATCTGCAAAGGCCGTGGCTATGCTGCCGAGCGCCTTGGAGACACCGATCGCCGTTGGCAACAATGCTGCCATTGGCCGGCCGCAGGCTCGAAAGTAACCATCGGCCATATGGACCGCGCTTTGCTCCTGCATCACCTGAATAAACGGAATTTCCGTCCCCGGTGCTAGTAATGCATCGACCATCGCCCACGAACCGTATCCTGGGATGCCCGCGACGTAGTGCACGCCATGTGCCTTGAGGGCTTTCGCTACGATTTGGCCGCCGGTGAGCTTCACAGTGAACTCCAATCAGACGAAGGCTGCAGCCGATGATGAAAGGCTCATGGTCGACTGGCTTGCCGTTGGGCTCGAGTATTCGCTTCAGGTACCTGGCACTCAATTTCGCAGGGTCGCGAAAAGCGACGCACTTTGACGCATATCTGGCGCATCACTGACTGAGGCCCCCGACAAACATCCAGTTGTATTGTTGGGGCCAACTGTTCCCGGACACGACATTAAGTATTTTCTCGGAACTCACCGATGCCAGCTTGTCGCCTCTCACAGGGGGGGCTATCTCATCTATGAATGGATGAAATCATTGACCAAGCCGCCAAGAAAAAACCTACGAAACAACCAGACACATACATGGATTGCATAGGTCAGGTCTGACTACTAGATTTGCAACCCTACCGCTAGCCTAGTCGCGCCACAGTCAATCCTGTGGTCGGGTGTCGCAACCTGATGTGTGTCTGAGGCGCGGTTTCGCGCCATAGTTCTCTAGCTGGCGCTTTTAGCGTTCGGCTAGCGTATTTCTATGGCGGACCGTGCGGGGCAGGCTTCGGTCTGGCCGGTTTCCTCAGACGCCGGTTTGCGACCCTCGTACGGTCTGCCACCCTTTGTCCGTGTCGCAACGGTGGATGGCAGTTCCTTAACCCGTCTGAGGAGATAAGGATAATGGCCTACCCCCCTTTTACGCACGGGCACCGCCCACTACGTCAGACCTTGCTGCACCTTGATCACGGAGCTCCCCTCCATGATTGATCGCTCACTACTGTCCCGCCTTCCACCCCACGACCTGATCAGACTGGCGTCCCTCAAGCCTCAGGAAGCGGCAGCGCATTTCCGTGTTGCCGCGAGGCTCTGTCTGGACGGCGCCCGATGCGTGGCCTTCCGTGATCAGGAACAGGAACGACTGGCTCATCGACTGATCGCCGACGGCATAGCGCTCTACACCCTCGCGTTTCAGAGACTCAGTTCACCATCACCCCGCCCCATCAGGATTGCCTCAATGCCGTCTGCGGCCAACGACCCAAGGTGATGGATGAGAGCACACTGGGAGCACACGCATAATGATCATTGCTGAGTAGCGATCAGGTTGGAGCAGCCCGCTGATCGTTCAGGATGGTCCATAAAAGAGGATCAAGGTATCGACGTCCTGGAGTTTCAGTCGTCCAGATTCTCGGCTATCAACGCCACCAGCTCCATCGGGCTTCGGCTGTTGATCACGTTGTAAATCAGGTCACGCTTTGCGCGTGGCAGCTTCTTCACGCAACTCTTCGCCGATGCCCGCACAGCGTCGTCCGTGCCATGGATACGGGCGGCCAGCAGCAGGATGAGGACGGCGTCAGTGAGGTTCATCAGAAACGAGCTCGGATAATCTGGGCAGAAGTGTATCGGCGATGCCTGGTTTTTCTCCACCACGCGTTCGCCCTGACCCGAAGTAATGCCTCGGCTGATCAGCAAAGATCAGGACAGCCAACAAAGATCTGGAAACCATCTGGAGTCGCCGCAGGTTGAGCTCAAAAATTGTAAGTGTTCATGTCGATTCAAAAGGGTTCACAAGCTACAAACACACCTACAAACGCCCTGTTTAGAGCTTCCGCACCACTGCGCCTTTTCAGAAACCGAAGAAAATTGTGGCGGGAGTGTTCCCTATTTCACCGACCACGCCCAACCAATTCGTCGGATCATAACCCCAGCGGCTGACAACGCTCGCCCGTCGCACTTGCCCTGAACGGCCGCCCCAGTGAGGACTCCATTTCATGACCTGAGACATCAACAAGGTAACCGTTATGCGTACTCCATCTACATTATTCGCCAAGGTCTATTATCGTCCCATCGAAGCAGCCATCCGCTTGAGCAACTTGCATCGTTTTGAAGAACAAATCCTGCAACGCCTAAACGGCCGACCACGACCAACGCCAGACGACTTCCCACGCTGGCCCGGCTTACTGCTCAAGACCGATCAAATTTTCGATGCACTGCTCAATGGTGACCTTCCTTATGGAAAAGCCGGCATTACTTGCGCCAACCCTGCCCTCCTCGACGATCCTGGTCTCACGATACGTCATGTCGATCTCAGGGCATGGATGGAAAAATTCTATCCAGAAGACCGGCCCAGATTCCTGTTCAGCCCACCAGAGTGCCGCGGGCTAAGTCGGGAGGCAGTTAAAGACTTGATCAACGAGCATAACAACCTGACGCTGCGCTTGAACGAATGCACCTCAGACTACATGGCCCTGAAAGAGCAGAATGCAACGCTCACGCGGCAGGTCATCGATCTGCAGAAAAAGTCACCACCCGACAACCTGAGCGATCGCGGCAGATCCACCCTGTTGAATATCATCGGAGGCCTGTTGACTGCCCTGCGCGGCAGCTCGCCCACAGGCAAACCCTTCACCAGTTATGAAAGCGACAGTGCGATCATGGACCTGATCATCGCCCACCATCAGGGGCGACTCGGTATCTCCGAACGTACGATGCAAAAATACTTCGCCGCTGCCCGTAGAAGTCTAGCCGCCTAGCCATCAGCCCGAACCGCAACTGCGGTCCTGTAGGCCGCAGATGCGGTGGTGGCAGATGACTCAGGCGCTATTGAATACCTATCACTCTTTCCAAGCTTTCAGGAGTGATCCTAATGACTGCCCTTCCTACGTCTACCACCACCGATCCCTTCGAACACCGCGTCCTGCGTCGTGATGAGGTCGAACACAAGACGGGACTCAAGCGTGCGCACATCTACGCGTTGATGCGCGCTGACCGTTTTCCAAAAACCATTCCCCTGGGCAAGCGTGCCGTCGGATGGGACTCACGAGAGATCGAACAATGGATCGCCGACCGCTGCGCCGAGCGGAGCTGACGGGAGCCGATCATGCAGGTTGTTTCCCTGATTTCAACCAAGGGCGGTGTCGGCAAAACCACCACCGCCGCCAACCTTGGAGGCTTTGTTGCTGATGCCGGCTTGCGGGTATTGCTGCTGGATCTGGATGTGCAACCTACCCTGTCCAGCTACTTCGCTCTGAACCACCAGGCGCCGATCGGCACCTACGAACTGCTGGCGATGAACGAACAAAACCTGGGCCGCCTGATTTCCCATACCAGCGTGCATCGACTGGATCTGATCCTCTCCAACGATCCCTTGGGACAGCTGGGAACCTTGCTATTGCACGCACCGGATGGGCGTTTGCGCCTGCGTAATCTGCTACCCACATTCCAGCCGTACTACGATCTGCTGCTGATCGACACTCAGGGCGCCCGCAGTGTGTTGCTGGAGATGGCAATGCTGGCCTCGGATCTAGTGTTGTCGCCTGTCACGCCGGAGATCCTCGCCGCCCGTGAGTTGCGTCGGGGGACCTTGCAGCTACTGGATGATCTGGCGCCTTATCGCCATCTGGGGATTCAGCCTCCTCCCATGCGCCTATTGATCAATCGTGTTCATCCCATATCGATCGACGCTCTACTCATCCACCAAGCCTTGCGCCAGGCGTTTGGTCAGAGCAACAGCGTTCAGGTGTTGGATACCACTATCCCGGCGATCGATGCTTATCCACGTGCCGCCACCCGACGACTGCCGGTGCATCAGGTCGAACCTCGTAAACCCTCTCGCCGCCTGGCACCCGCCGCCCTGGAGACGATGCGCGCACTTGCCAGCGAGCTGTTTCCTGCCTGGCAAGAGCGCTTCGCCACGGTCAACAGGCGAGCGATGGGAGGACATCGTCATGGCGAGTGAACTCCAGCGGATGAAGACGACCGAGCCCGTCGCCGACACCCTCAGCAGCATGACGGCGCAACTATTGAGTCCGCCCTTCGTCCGTGACACTCCAGCGGCGCAGGTCATCAGCGATCCCCTGGTGGATACACCGATGCAGGTGCCTCTGGAGCAGATCCAGCCGTACCACCTCAATCCGCGGCGCTCACCCAACCCTCAGTACGACGCCATCAAGGCCTCGATTCGCCAGCGCGGGCTGGATCAGCCGCCGAACATCACGCGCCGGCCCGGTGAAGAACACTTCATCATCCGCAACGGTGGCAATACACGCTTGGCAATTCTCAACGAGCTATGGCTTGAGACCGGTGAAGAACGCTTCCATAACCTGCTATGCCTGTTCCGTCCCTGGACAGCGCGGGGTGAAATTCTCGCGCTGACTGGTCACCTGGCCGAGAACGAATTGCGCAGCAACCTGACCTATATCGAACGCAGTCAGGCAGTGGATCAGGCCCGTCAGCTGTACGAGCAGGAATGCGGGCATTCGCTGAATCAAAGCGAGTTGGCTACCCGTCTGACCGAGGACGGGTATCCGGTAACCCAGCCGTCCATCAGCCGTATGCGGGCCACCCTGGAGCATTTGCTGCCCGCCATTCCCGGGCAACTGCACGCGGGCCTCGGACGCCCTCAAATCGAAAAGCTCCTCAGCCTACATAAAGCTGCCCAGCGCGCCTGGGAACGACATGCATCCGACGCCGAATTCGCTCCCGTGTTCCAGGAAAGTCTGACCCGCTTCGATAGCGACGAAATACCGCTTTCCATCGAACGAGTGCGTGATGAGTTGATCGGCGACCTGGCGCAACAACTGACGCTGGACTACGACGAGCTGGCTCTGGAAATGGGAGAGTCGGACCTGCATCGCAATCTGTTGGGCCAGTTGCTGGAGCCGGAGGTACCGCTACCACTCCCCGAGTCCGGCCCACGCCCCACTGCATCCGTGTTCGCCGTCGGCACATCGTCTTCGAAGACTGCCAGCGCCGAACAATTGCGCAGCCGAATCGCCGAACTGGCCCGAACCATCACCGCCGAGACAGCACCAGACATTGAAGTGCTGGTGCAGCTCTCGGGATATGGCTTTGCCTGCCACTGCGCCAATCCGGAGAGTCTGACACCCCGCGGGCAAGCGCTGCTGTTGCTGCTTCAGACGCTGACAGGGAACACTCCTACCAACACGAAACCGGCAGCCGATCTGGGCTCCCTGTTCTGTGGTGGCCACGCGGTCCCCTTTGAACGACTGAGCGATGAAACACTGAATCAACTGTTTCGGCTGATCAAACTGATGCGTCTACTGCCTCTCGATAACCCGCCGGACTCCAGCCCATGAACAGTCCGCAGGCACTGAACCAGGCCGTCATTGCCCAAGCGCTGCAGGACCTGCGCAACGGACAACTCCGACGCTGTCTGGCCCTCGGATTTACTGAACAACAACTGGCGGCGCTCAAACGTCCTGAGCTGCTCAGTGTGTTGATCAATGCCCAGGTCAGCTGGTGCACGGTCAAGGTCAACAGCGCGGTGGTGCAACGGATTTTGACTCAGGCCAACGCGGTCACCGAAGAAGTGGCCACCATCGACCGGCTGCTCCGCGCCGGCGCCAGCACCGAGATGATGAGCCGCTACCACGGGTTGACCCATCAGGAGGTCGCCATGCGCCGTGACGTGCTCGGCCTGCCCAAGCGCAGAGGTCGTCATCCGACGCTGGACGAGGCCCAGGATGTCGAACTGTGGCATCGTTGGAAGCCGCTACGCGATCAGCGAGCGGTCGAAGTCAGCGACGAAGCCGCGATGTTGCAGCTGGCCCTGGAAGTGGCCGAAGACATGGCGATACCACTCTCGGTGGTATGGGCGGCAATTCAAAGCTGGGTTGATCAAGATCTGGTATGAGCCATGGGTCAGCATCCTGCATCCCCCGTCGGCCCCTCAGTCAAGCGGCTGCCCGACGATGGTTTTGTCTACAGCGGCAATCCCCATGACAGTGTCCCGCGCAAACTGTTGCTTGATCGCCGTCTGACACCACTGGAGCGCAATACCTGGCAAGTCATCCGTCTGCTGCTCCAGGGCGACGGCATAACCACCCTTCCCACCTACGAACATCTGCGCCCGTACCTGGCGACCAGCCCCTGCGCGGCACAGGCCTCCTGCGAAACCGTCGCCCGGGCACTGACCTTGTTGCGCCTGAGTCGCTGGCTCAGCCTGGTACGCCGGCGACAGCCCGGGAACGCAGGCCAATGGCAGGGCAACATGTATGTCCTGCACGACGAGCCCTTGTCACCCAGCGAAGCCTTGCACCTGGATGCCGATTACCTGGAGTTGGTGAGTCAGTCACTGGTCCACGCCAGCAAAGCGCTGCAGCGGGTCGCCTACCAGGCTTTGCAGGAACTGGCGGAGGATCCGCTCCTGGCCACACAACAGCAGACCGAACGTCTGCAACGACTGGCGCACTGCCTGGGTGACGCCAGTGCTTTCACGTCACCCGAGCCGCCCCTGATTTCGGAATCCGAAGTGGGACCTGCTTCGGATTCCGAAGGCACACCTACTTCGGAATCCGAAATCCCCTCACCTGCTTCGGATTCCGAAGCAGGACGCAAAGCCAATGAATCCGCCAGACTTCGGAATCCGAAGCAGGTCTCCAGTACTGTACTAGGTATCAGTAAAAGCTTTTGTATACCGCGCGTAAGCGACAGCAATCCGCTGCGCCCGCCACCCCGCTTTGCCAACCTGCGACCGGAGGAACAGAGTGCCGCATTGGCCACCTTACAGCGTGTCGATCCGACTCTGCGCCAAGCCGTGCTGGACGAGTGGGCCATTCGCTGCGAGGCCGGTGGTATCCAGCGTCCCGCGGCGTATCTGTTCGGCATTGTGCAGAAAGCCCTGCGTGGTGATTTTCATCGTTGGGCTGCGCGCGCCCAACCTGCGACAGCGCCCTCAGCACTTCCGCCTATGCAGGACGAAGCACAGCGCGCCGTGGCCCAGCAGCATCTGGCGGAGTTGCGCCAGCTGCTCGGTATTCGCTGACCCGTGCTCAGACGCCTTGGAGCTCTGCCAAAGGATTATGCCACTGGCATAAATCCATACCGGTCTGCCCCCATTCACAGCCTCTGCAAACGGGGCGAACAGACGAGCCCATTCGCGGCAGACAGTGATCATCAGCGGCACCACTCTGAGCGCTCGATTTGCCCAAGAGCCCTTTGCCCATGGCCCAGCCCAATCACACCCCGCTCGGTACCCTGCGCAGCCAGATCCAACTGACCCTGCACACGCACCATGCCATCCGCCTTTGGCATGGGCGTCCCCAGGCAGGCGATCTACACGGCATCCTCGGACTGAGTGGGTTTGTCGCCCAGGCCAACCGCATCCACCGCGATGCGGCGGCCGATGATCCTTACGCCGATGCCTGGCTACTGCGCATTGAAGCAAAACTCGATGCCACCCGAACCGTCCTGTTGACCCTGCGCGAAGAGCTGAGGGACGCGCTGACCCAAGCCCCATCCGCCCTGGATCTGGGCGACAATCTCAACACCGCCCCTGTACGACTGCCGGTCACTGTCAATGCACCGCTGGGGTTTCTGGCGCTGTACCTGCTGGCTGACTACGACGAGCTGGCGCGCCTTGCCATCTTGGCCCAGCACACTGCGCTGATTGACGGCCTGACTCTCGATCTCTGGCTGGAGGAAGGCGCGCACCAGCTACGCAGCCTGTTCAGCCTGGTCCAGCCCTATCGTTCCAGTGGGGTCTGTCGCAACGACTTTGCTGCCGGCAACGCCAAGGCGTCTCATGCGCGCGAACAGTTCGGCGAACTGCCGCAGTCCGTACTCGACGGTAGCCAGCGCGCCCGACATGCGCCAGCGATACGGAGGTCGGGGTCAGGCAAGAACACCGGTGCTGCGCCAGTGCCCAGCGTGGTCGACGATAACGGAGTTCTGGACCAGTCCCTGATCGAGGAGCACCGGCCATGAACCCGTTGAAGGTCGCGGAACAGGTTGCCTCCCTAAAAGGCCTTTTCAAGGGTAAGGGGGAACTGCTGATTCTGGCTGATGCCTGTATCGCACAGCGTGATGCTCTGATCCATCAGACCCTGCCGTCGATGTTGGATCGTGCTCGTGTCTCGCCACTGCATCTGCTACCGGTGCAACTGAGTCGTCAGGCCACCCAGGCGGGCACCACGTTTTTGCGCTGGCGCCGGGTCGATCGAACGGCAATGGGTGTGGCGCAGTGGCAGGCCCTACTGTTGGTCCCGACCACGCCCTCGGCCGTGGTACCAACGCTGTACCAGCTGGAACACCAACGCATTTTACTCAATGCCCAGATCAGCCTGACCCACGCCCTGGCACAACTAGCGCGCGGTACGGCTGACAAACTGGCCCATGCCGAACGTATCTACCAACAGCGGCGGGAGTGCGTCGCAAGGGAGGCACCATGAGCACCTACTTTATCGGTGAAGGCAATATCGGTTCCGCCCCCGACTACCGTGAGTTTCCTCGGGACAACACCAAGCCCAGGCGCTTGTTGCGGCTCAATGTCTACTTCGACAACCCGGTGCCGACCAGGGATGGCTATGAAGATCGCGGCGGTTACTGGGCACCGGTGGAGTTGTGGCACCAGGATGCCGAGCAATGGCAAGCCTTGTTCCAGAAAGGCATGCGCGTACTGGTCGATGGCCGCACCGTTCGCGAGGAATGGGAGGATCGCGAAGACAACCCACGCGTGACCTTCAAGATCGAGGCGCGGCGTATCGGCATTCTTCCGTATCGCTTGGCGAAGGTGACCTTGCAAGCGCCCGCCGAATCAGCGACCCAAGAGGTTGCGGGCGAAGCCTAATTGGCCAACCAGCCTGTGCCACGAGAGCGCCAGTAATCAATCCCTACACAGGCTTGGCGAACCAGCACATCCTCACATCGAGCTATTCAAAATCCCTTCCCCTGCAATCTGGTTGCCCTTCCTGACGTATTACCGCAGGCACGGGCGAACGCACTCATACAGGCTTGCCTACGTGTTCGCCATATAGATCGGCAACCGCCCAGGCAGTCCAGGTCTTCAAGGCTGCGTCGCGCTCTCGCGCTGACCGCCCCCTGTCTCTCAACGCTACGTACCGCCCCAATGTGCGATGGCGTCCACTCACAGGAGCTTCGTCATGCAATACCGTCCAAGCCCATTGAGCAGTGTAAGGCTAGGCCTTACACTACAATTACCATGATCCGGCGTTTCCGGCACAAGGGCCTGAAGGCGTTGCACCAACGCGGTGATACATCCGGCGTGCGCGCCGATCACGTTGCCCGTCTGCGTCGCCTGCTGAGCTCCCTGGATGTCGCGCAAACACCCAAGGACATGGATCGCCCCGGTAACCGGTTGCATCCGCTCAAGGGCCCCTATGCGGGTTACTGGTCGGTCAGCGTGTCGGGTAACTGGCGTGTGGTGTTCTGCTTCGACGGCACCGACGCAGACTTGGTCGATTACCTTGATTATCACTAAGGAGGTTCCTGATGCCGATGCACAACCCTCCCCACCCCGGTGAGGCGCTGCGTGAAGATGTGCTACCCGCCGTAGGTCTGAGCGTCGCCGCTCTGGCCCGACACCTGGGTTACTCCCGCGGTCAACTGTCAACGGTGCTGCATGGCCATGCAGCGATTTCCGCTGATCTGGCCTACCGGCTGGAGCTGGCCGGTTTGGGCAGTGCTCGCCAGTATCTGGCCGAGCAAGCCGCCTATGATCTGTGGCAGGCCCAACAGCGCGAGCATCCACTGATTGCGCGGTTGCAGTTGGCTTAATCCTCTGCGCCCCCTTGGCCTGAGCTTGGGGGCATACCCACCATCACGATAATTAACTGGAAATTGATGCGGATTGTAGCCGTGTTAATGCGTCAAATATCGGCCCAAAACAGCTTCCTATAAGCAACTCAATGTTCGATCACTTTCAAGTATATCGAGGAACTCCCAGCATACTTGACACCCTTACTCGGTCACCTAGCCCTACACTCTCAGCGACTAGTCTAATTTTTTGAACACCATCCTCTGCGAGTGCCGGACCGAGATATATACGATCTACAAGCTGACAAAGATCGACTGCAACCATAATACCTTTATCGGGAACAGCGACACCGAACTCTTCAGCTAATCGAAGAGATATTATCAGCCGAAATTCTTGCTCCCAAGAAAACACTCGATGCTTGTACATAAATCGATCAAGCATGCTGACATTAAGTCCTTCCTGAAGAAGATCGACATATCGTACATTGCCGCTCCAGAGAGTCTCACTTGTGTAGTTTTCTCTCAGTTTGAATGGTGCAATTGCTTCAGCTAGCTTTCTTGGGCTACTTCGGATAGCCACCCCTTTCCAAGTCGCTGCATACAGTTGCCACATTGCATCGCTTTCATATGTAGCTCGATGCCAGCAGCAAATTTTCGTAAGACGTCTCAGTTTCTCAAAAGCTCTTTCGCCACGCTCGTGAAGCGGTAAAAATCTCGGATCAAAATTTGTACCTGGAGGTAATACAGCGATGGCGCCTTCGAATGGGTCCTGAAATTGGCGCGCAGACGCGAAATAGAGATGCTCGCCACTCATTAAGTCCAAAAAGCGGTCAGGTCTAAAATAGCGCCATATTGGTTCATCTCGGTCAGTCGGCTCATTAAATATATTTTTCAAAAAAACACCTGTAATACTGGCATGATTCCTCTCTTGGACTCATCGATTATCTAGTGCCCAGCCGTGCTCCACCTCCCCCCAAGATGAGGCAGTGCTTCGAAGCAAGGCATCGTATGAACGGATCATTATTCGCCCGCCAGACATCCGATTCCATGCACTCTTCAATTCTTGCAACTGCTCATCTAACGCCAACTCCTCTTCGCGCCCGATGATTAGAAATCCTCTTGGCTCTCGAAAATCAGTCAACTTGAAATGATCCCTAAAAAAGCTTTGATTTGCGCTACAGTAGTCCATGTATCTTAGCAACTGGCAGACGCCCTGATTCGCAGTTTCCGAGAACGAGATGTTTTTGCCATTTCTTGTGCGTTTAAACAACCGAGCGTTTGGACCTTTCAGCTCGGCCACACACCAGTAGAACCCGTCCGAATTCTTTCCACCGAACAGATAGTCAGGCCGCAAACCTTTCTTTGATGGAGTTGCTCCAGGGTCAATCAACTTTTGGGGAACAACCCACATACCATGGTGACCAAAATTTGTGAAGTTGAGGCACTGTCCTAGGAAGGCTGGATTTTTTCTTATGAACGTGTCTGCGACGGTCTCATTAGCTCCGGCTTGGAGCAGTTCTATAAATGCTTTTTGGGTAGCCGCGCTCACCGTACCGGAGTTGACGTGGTAGCTCTCTGGGGGCCAGTTTTTGGGATAAGGTAGTTTCTCATCCGAAGAGTAGATACGCATTCTGCGCGACTCCTTTAGCTACCGTGGATGGATTCGGTAATGGAAAATTTTTCAGTCGTTCCATCAGGGCGATTCACCCAGAAGCATTTGGTGCCGTAGTCAGCGCTTCGAACACTGAAGTGGGTGACACCACACCCAATTTTTACGACTGCGTTGGGATGATTTTCCAGCGCCGCTCGCAAAACCAATGCGTCATCAGCATTGACACGATCGCCTACATCATATCGGTGAAGCATCGTCCTTAAGTGTACAACGGCGTCGCCCCTCCTATCGAAGTGCAGGGGGCCAAGGGTGATGGGCTTCGCGGGCATGTGTAACCTCCAATTCAACAGCAGGATTATTTAGTAACGTCGTCAGACAGCGCGAGACGCTCGCGCACCTCGCGGATAATGATGGCTGGGATATCCATTGCTTGGAATTGATTTAAACGCTCAGAAATCCATGCCACGCATTCCTCTCTGATAAGGTCGTCGCGGGCAATTTTCTCGTACAAAGCGACGGCGCTCATGCGGGAAAGACCAAGTTCCATGAGTGAGAGAAGCGTCGTCGACGAAACGCCAAACTCAAGCTGAGTCCCGATATCCAAACCATCGTCGATGAGATCTCGCCGGCCAGTTTCGCGAAGATGCAGATGCAACACGTCCATATAGGCGGAAAGGTACTTTGGCGCTTTAAATCGAGCGACCTGTTCCACTAGTTCCATCGTGCTGCGGATCAGCTCAGGAAGTTTGAAAGACCTGTCGTTGTCTTGGTGCCATTTGATACTATCGCGAATAATCCTGGCCAACGAGTACCCTTTTAACCATTTAAAGATGATCAACGCATATAGTTTGATACGCTTATCAGGTTCGAATGCGAGAAACAGGTGTTTGTTGATCCGCAACATAATGGTAATAAACCGGTCGTAACTATCATTGCTCGCCACTTCAGCCGGCAGCAGATTCTCAACATCACCAGTATAAGAACGAAAAGCCTCGAGAAGCCGTTGAAGGCCAATTGCGCTCACCCCGGGGTGCCGAGCGGCCAGATCAACCTTGATTTCAATTTGCGCTACCAAACCCTCCAGAATCTGGTCAAGTTTTGCAATCGACGCAGCGTCATGGCGCTTTGCAAAACTTGCCGCTGATATGGAACCGAGTCGCATGAAGGTAGTGAGCAGATAAGCGCCAACCTGCTCGAATATCTCAGTGTCCTCGATGCTAGATAGATCTGACAATCCACGCTGGGACAGATACTTCGCCATGCCGTCACCAAGTTCGAGAACAGCGTCGCTTTCACGCTTAATTGGATAGCGCGCACGGCTAGGAACACCAGAGGGCCAAGCCCGTTTATCCTCAGGGTCGATGCAGATGATATTTCCTTGAAATTCGTCGCCCCATCGGCCCGCACGGCCGGCCAGATTCCAGAAATCGTGCGGTTCCATCGGGTGGCCCTTCCCTTTACGCGGTCCGCGCACCACGATGGTACGACACGACAGGTTTACTCCCTCAATCAAAGTTGAAGTGCATATTAGAAAGCGAATTTTTCCGGATCGGAATAACCGTTCTATCTCTATCCGGAGCAACGACGGCATATTGCCATAGTGAAACGCCACCCCTAGCTCAACCAACGGCGCAAGGCGAAAGTCCTGATGTACCCCCTTCCGAGCAAGATCCGCGAGCTCTAATAGTTCCGAGTCGATGGACCCAAGCTTGGGCAAAAGTTGACTGATCAGATCAGCCACATCTTCCGCCTCACTGGCACCGTTTGTGTAGACGAGCGTTCCGCCCCTCTCGCCGATAGCTGCGGCGATAAATGCGAGGCGCTTTTTGAGTCCGTCCGGAGTACTCGCGAGCTGAAGTGTTCCTACTGGAAATGTCGAACCCTGCTGTCGGAGAGTAAGCGTCCAAAGTTTCGATTTTCGTGGCACCTGGGTGGCGACTATAAGGTTCTGAAGGACCGTGGAGGAATCACTATCAACAGCGATAGTGCTTACACCCTCAGGCGCGTCTGTGAGTAACTCTCCCGGGTTTTGGGTCGCCGGGCTGATAAATACTGCCTTCAGCTTTGGGTTAGCTCGTGTGGCCCGCTCTACTGCATCCTGCAAAATTACACCGCGCTGGTTGTCACCGATCTTGTGCGCCTCGTCCACAATAAGTAGGTCGATTGAGAATATGTCACTCAGCACGTTCGCGAGAAGGTGCAAGCGCTCCTGTGTGAATACAAGAATCACTCGCGTGCCACCCTCGCGAGCAGCCTTATACTTATCGCGAAGCGGAAGGGACGACACCTCAACTAACTCGGTGTTACCAAGAAGCGTCTTGAGATTGGTTTCTATTTCGGAGACCAGAGCGCGGGTCGGAGCGAGATAAACTGCTACTTGGGTCTCGCCTGTAATTACCTGGTCGATTAGCCACTGAAGTACGAGAAACGTCTTGCCAGAGGCAGTTGGTGCGGATGCCGAGAGCCAACAATCCCCGGTCGCATTGTCCCAGAAGCGTTGCTGAAAATCGTTTACTTGTAGCCAAGCACCACTTGATTGCACAAGGATAGAACGGTCCATCTCGCGACGTTGCGCCTCGAGTCGCAAAGCGACGCCAAGGCGCCCGTCGAGACCAGGTGCCACTAAGCCCCGATCAGTGGCTAACGTAATGGCTCTGAAGTTAGAGAGCTTACCTAAGAGCACTGCGCCCGCGTCTTTGAGTGCATGATCTCCAGCCAATGAAATTACACCAGTTGCAATTCGTAGCGCCGCTTCTTGATCAACCCTTTCAGCGGACCGGGCAAGAATGCTACCGGCGAGCAACATTCTGGGCCAGTCAATGACCGAAGCGGGCGATGCAGAAGGGTCGAACTCCAAATTATCGAGTTCGTTGCGTACAGTGAGTCGAGTGATCTCATCGAGATCCTCCCGAACACCTTCCTGAAGAAGCCACGACTGGAGGTTGGCGAGGCTCATTGTTCAGTGATCCCCATAGCCTTGAGAAATGCGGCACGGAAGCCTTCGGCTGACGGCAGAGGGATGCAAAGTATCTCAATTTCCATCTGATCGAGCTTCTCCAGCTTGAGCCGTTTTCCGATACTACTGCTCCAACCTGTAAGTTCCACGCGGGATGCGTTAACAAGCTCCTCCGCAACTGCTTTTGCATTTTCTTTCGGGTAGAACGGTACATCGAAGCCTACAAGAGCCACACCGCAGTATTGGACCCGCTTAGACATGACCGACGATTTATCAAAATATTTCTTAAGCGCATCTGTGAGTGCTGGATTGCTAAGATCGGCTTTGTCGCTCAGGAGCATTAGGTCACGCTCCCGTCCTGCCTCTTCGTGTTCGGGCTCAATTAGAAAAGGGGCGAGGGATTTGAGACAATCGCGAATCGCTGCACTCGCATCTCCATAGATTTTCGATTCCCCCCAGTAGAGCTTCAAAATACCTTCCGGTGTTACGCCCGCATACACCCCGTCCGCGCCATGAAAGTGCATACGGGTGTCCGTCTTGAGATCCATCTTGCATAGAATCTGTGGTAACTTCAGGAAACGCTCCGCGAGTAGAAACAGCAACATCTCTCCACCTTCACCGGTGTTTGCCAAATCGGTGAATGAGCGTTTTGCCCGCTCAACGAGTTCGGAAACGGCCTCAGTGCTGTTGAACCTAGCATCACGCGCTTTTGCGTCGGCAAGCTTCGAGCGGGGGATCGCGTAATCAGCTATGGCGTTCCGCATGAACTCCGCCAGTCGATGCGGCTGAATACGACCATTTCCATCCACCGAAAGACAATGACAGTGGATCTTAACCAAATGCCCGTCGATGGACACGTCTCGTTCTACAAGAGTGAGGTGGACCTGAAGCGCTTCTGGGTTTCCTGTCAGAGCAGATTCGAGATCGGTGGCGGTGATAGTTGACAAATGGCCTCCATGGCGTCTATCCACCTGCCGTCAGATGGGATCATGGAAACAAATGTAACCGCCCGCACCTCCTTAGTCCACGGACTTGCTAACTCCCAAGGCGCGTTAAGCCGGGTCTGCGATCAATCAAGCTCAAAAAAACTCGTCGTCGGTAGAGTTCGCACATACCGACTGTCCTCACGGCCCTGAACAAACTGATAACGACCAGCATCGGATTACCGCTGCCTCTACTTACCGCACCCCCTCATGCTACCGCCCAGCGTTGCCAACTCGTTTGGCACCCGCCCAGGTAGCCAGGATCTTCAAGGCTACGACGAGGTATACCCGCGTTGATCCCACGGCCTGCACGTAATCCCACAGGCGCATTTTCCCATCAAGCGGTTTGCCGCCGCCCCTGACAGGAGTCCTTCAATATGCCCCAGGAGCCCATCGATCCCATTCTCGCGGAGCTGATCCGCACTCATCATCAAAGCACTCAAACGCCCCATCTGTTCTTCCGTGCCTGGAAACAGGCTGTCCAGCTTGCCGGCATCACCTATTTCGGTGACGGCAGTCGTTCAGGCTTTCAAGACGCCCAGAGCAAATGGGACCTGTGCCCCAACATGCCACTGATCCAGCGAGCCATCGGCGTCATGAGCCATGGTGAAAAGGTATTTCTGGCTGCACTGGTCAGTTTTTACAATGCCGAAGACGGGGGACGCCTGCTGCAAGCAGTCGATGTCCACGGCCTGGCTGATCTTGGTGTGCTGGACGCAAAACGACGAGCACTTATCGCCCATCTGATCCTCAACTACAGCGGCTGGTAACAGCCCGCTACAACCCCGACGGGACACCTCCCGTCGGGCGGTGTCCCTCTCCCTTCGGCAGGAGATCGACACATGCCTACTTATCCTTTCAATCCGTTTGCCCGCGGCTTCAGTGATCTGCGTATTCAGCGATTGCTGGCCATTCTCTACGACGTCGATGCACCGTTGTGTCATCGACCGCCCCACCCGTCCCAGCAGGGTATGGACGACGACCAGTTCTCCCGTCGCCAGTGCCTGTTCAACGACGAGCATGCACTGGTCCTGACGACGTCAACGACCCTGGAAGAGCACGACGCCCAGTATTCGCACATCGGTGTTGTGGTCCAGGTGATCTATGCCCTATTCGCCCATGATCGACAGCCGCCCATTCTGCTCGGCGACCTCTACTCCCAAGCCGTTGCCCAACTACGGATCAAACAACTGGCGTTCGAGACCGGACACTACAGCCGTTGCTGGGAGATCAGCAGTGTGCATCTGTGCGACACGGCCTATAACTGGCTAATAGCACAGGCGGCCCGCCATGCCCCGACGGAACTGCTGTTCGAGGTGTTCACTCTCCCCGTCAGCCAAGCCCTGGGCTGCAAGCTGATCGGCACACCCTGGACAGATGCGAACCTAGGCCGCGCCAGCGACTGCGCCGCCGAGGAACTGCGACAGGAACAACTTGACGCCGGCGTGCCGGAATCGCTCGTCAACGTGCTTCATCTAGCCGCACAAGCGGATGTGCGAATACTGATCTTCGATCCGGACGCAGCACCTCTGGAAGGTCTCGTCACCTACGCAACCGAGGTCTGATCAGGTCACACGAAGCCCCCTCTCCGGGGCTTCGGCTTCATCTGCCCCTCCAGCGAAACAACCCGGAGCTGTGACGCAACGCATTGAGCAGTGCCCTCGCGCCATGGACCACCGATGCTGCCTGCATGTCTCGCCGACTCGTTCGGCAACATGCCCAGGTGGTCACGATCTTAAAGGCCACGGCGCTCTGCGCTGATCACTCCCGTTCGCACCGCATCCTCGCGCGAACCCCGTCAACACGACGGGCGATGCCGTTACTCCCCGCCAGTCATGTACTGGTCCCTACCCCGTGGAGCCTGTCCCTACGGGGCGTCTCCACGTTCATTTGCCATCCGAACTCAGGAGACTGTCATGTCCCAATCATCCGCGGTCACCGATGTGACCTACTTTGATCTGCACACCAGCGGCCTTGGTTATCTGAATCGCATCCGCGAAGTGAAACCCAACCGCGGCAAGCCGTTCCTGGCCTGCACCATCGCCGCCCTCTGCGGGCCAACCGAGTCACCAGACTATCGCTACTTCGATGTCACGGTCAGTGGCAGCGAAGCCCAGCATCTGGTCAGTCGTTGCGCCGAAGCGGTCCGTGAGGGCCGCAAAGTACTGATCGGCTTTCGACTCGGAGATATGTGGACCGGCTTGTTCCGCTATCAACGTGGCGAGAAGGCCGGCCAGACCGGCGTCACTCTCAAGGCACGTTTGCTGTTTATCAGCTGGATCAAGATCGACGGCCAACAGGTGTATCAGGCCAAGCCCCGCTCCAACGACGAGCATGCCGTTGAGGCTCAGTCGCCCGAAATCTCCGATACCACGGAAGCGTTCACCTGCGAATCGCCTGCCGTGGCGGAATCGTTCTAGACCGTACGTCCATTCATCCATTCGCAATACCCATGACTTGCCCCTCGCAAGCCATGGCCTTGCCGTGCTCTCAGGAGACCATCATGGAAACCCAATGCACTTTCGCTCCACGCTTTGCCCCCGGCATGATCGTTGCCACTCGGGGTGTCCAAACGCTGATCGAGGATGAAAACCTCGACCCATCGTCCTACCTGCTTCGTCATCTTGAAGGCGACTGGGGTGATGTCGATCCAGAGGACTGGCAAACCAATCAGTCCGCCCTGGAGCACGGCGAACGCCTGCTGTCAGTCTACAAAATCACGTCCGACCTGACGCTGTGGATCATCACCGAGCGGGATCGCTCGATGACCACACTGCTGCTGCCAGACGAGGACTGAGCAACACACAATGGCCTCCCAATGGAGGCCATTGTTTTGCCGGAATGAGGGGCTCACCCGGGCCACTTTGCTGACTGAACACCTCGCCTGGATCATGCCCAATCCCCCCACCACATAGGGATTGCACCATGCATTCAATCGGAGTTCGTCACTTTCATTTCATTGTCGGTCCAGGCCTGAGCCTGCTGCTGGGCTGCGCTTCAACACCCCATATTGATCCAGAGACTGTCGAGGCAAGTGTTGTTGCAAGCCCTTCTCCGCCCCCTGCGTTGGTACCAGTCGTGAGGCGAAGCCGCTACACCCTGATCGAACTGCGCCCTGATGCGGCACAACAGGATCTGCAACGCCAAGTCATAGACCTGCGCATCCCGGCTACTGCCGACACCAACGTCGGCGACGCCTTACGCTACCTGCTGCTGCGCTCGGGTTATCGGCTTTGCGAGAGCGATGGTGCGCCGGCCCAGTTGTTCGCTCTGCCACTCCCCGCCGCACACCTGCGATTGGGGCCGTTGCCCTTGAGTGAGGCGCTGCAACTTCTGGCCGGCAACGCGTGGCGTTTATCCATCGACGAGCGCAATCGACAGGTGTGCTTTATCGCCAGCGAGCACCTCCAGCCATGAACGATGCCTCCTTGAACCGAAACAGCCAACTGATCCGGATCGCCGTCACCGCCTGGCTAGTGCTTTTGACGACGGTATTAATCGCCCTCGCGATCTCGGGGACCAACCTGCGTAATCAGCTGCAACGCGATGCTCCCGATGCAGCCATTGAGTCACTGCAGACCCACATGACCAATCTGGAAACCTTCAAAGCGCAGATCGAAAACGCACCGGCCATGCTGTCATTACTGGAATTCCGGCAAGCACGTCAGGCACTGGAGCGACAAATAGAAGCCCTGGATCAGCGCCAGCAGGTCACCCGCAACAGCAGCGAGCTGGACGCTTTGCGCAACCGCATCGACGCTCTTGAACAGCAATTGTCGGACCTCAAGCGGTCCTCTCCACCGCCCCCCATCCAGCAACCGCAACGCACGACGGCATCACGCTCAACGAACTCGCTCGCACCGCCCTTCACCCCAATGGGCATCGAGTCGCGCGGTGGCGAACGCTTTCTTGCCCTCTTGCCCAATGGAGAAACAGCACTGCCTCAAGTCCGACTACTGCGTATCGGCGAAGCCGAGGGACGTTGGCGACTACAAGCCCTCGAGGCTGGCAGCGCAGTGTTTTCGGTTAACCAAAAAACGCGGCGCCTGGACCTGCCGCAGGAGTGAACTATGTCATCGCTAACCCATTTCCGTGCCCTGCCCCGGTTGCTCGCGATCCTCCTGCTAACGGACTTGATCACCTCAGCACCGACGTTGGCCGAAGAAAGCACAACCAGCCGAAACCGCTTCAGCCAGCAGCATGACAGCCGTGAAAATCACAGCGACGAACAGTTGGCCAAAGACTGGGGACTACGCGCAGAGGACTGGGCACGCTACCGGCAGTTGCAACAAGGGCCGCTGGGTATCTACTCACCCAACCTCGATCCGCTGACGGCATTGGGTATCGAAGCACGCAGTGACGAAGAACGCCGCCGCTTTGCCGAGCTGCAAGTCCGCGCCGAATCGGCGCGAGTCAGCAAGGAGCTCGCCTATCAACGTGCTTATGACCAGGCCTGGAAGCGGCTGTACCCAGAGCTGTTGCCAGTCAATCTGACAGATACACAAAGCAGCCCGGTGATGTTGCAAGGCAGTGGCCGCCAAGCCTTGTTTATCAAGGACAACTGCTTGGCGTGCAATCTCCTGGTCAAGAAGCTGCAAGCGGCCGGTCGTGAGTTCGATCTCTATATGGTCGGCAGCGACAACGACGATGCCCGCTTGCGGCGCTGGGCCCTTCGCGTCGCGCTGGATCCGCTTAACGTGCGTGAACACCGTATCACTCTCAATCACGACGCTGGGCGTTGGAGCAGCCTTGGAGTAGCCGGCGATCTGCCTGCGCTGATACACCAGGTGGACGGGCAATGGCAACGTCAGTGATCCACCACTGGGCCCAGTGGCTGCTGGCCGCCGAACTACTTGGCTCGACAGCGCTTATGGCACGAGAGCTTCCACCGCCGGCCTATCAACTCGCGGCAACGCAGGCACAGGTACCATCGAGCCTGCTGTACGCCGTAGCTTTGCAGGAAAGCGGTCGGGCCATGCATGGCCGCGTGATTCCATGGCCCTGGACCCTGAATATCGCTGGACAGTCCCATCGCTACGCCACCCGCCACGAAGCTTGTGCAGATCTGCGTCAGGCCTTGCTGGTTAGACCGGCCATACAGGTGGATGTGGGTCTGGGGCAACTCAATGTCGGCCATCAACAACACCGTGTTCGCCAGCCCTGCGAGTTGCTGGAGCCCTATCGAAACCTGCGTCTGGCCGCGACCATCCTGCGCGAACAGTACGCCCCTGGGCAAAGCTGGCTGATGGCGGCCGGTCGTTACCACCGCCCCGCAGGAGGCAACCCGGCCGTTCGCTACCGGCACAGCGTCAAACGACATTTGGACCGTGTCACCGCCCTATCGAGTGATCACCCATGAAGCCCTCGTACCTGCTGCTGATCGGCTTACTGGGCTTGCCCTCCGCCCTGCCCGCGCTCGAAGACCCGGACACGTCGCTGTTGCAGCCCTATGACGAGGCGTCTCTGCTACCAATCCGCTCACCGTCCTTGCACCCGGGGCCTGTCGAGCCCCGGGCGGTAAACCTGCCCGGCATCACCGCCCTATTTCTAATCGGCGATGACCCGCGCTCACACGCCTGGCTGCAAAAACGACTGCCCGACTTGCAACGGCTCGGTGCCGCCGGGCTGGTGGTCAATGTCGAATCCGCGGCAGCACTAAAAGCTCTGCGCAATCGTGCCCCCGGCCTGAGTCTGACCCCGGTGCCGGGCGATGACCTCGCCGCTCGCCTGGCACTGACTCACTACCCTGTACTGATCACCGCGACAGTGATCGAGCCATGACATGGCCCAGACCGTCGAAGTGCTACTGCGCCCAGCGGTCGAGTTCTACACCGTTGCAGCCTGCGCCAGCAGCGCTTTGTTATGCGCGGCGGCCCCCTGGTCACTGGCACTCAGTCCGGAATTGGGTCTGGGGGCAGCATCGGTGTTTGCCGGTTTCGGCACGATCCGATTACGCCAGGCCTCGGTAATTCTGCGCTACCGCCATAACATCCGACGCCAGCCCCGCTACGCCTTACGTGACGCCCAGATCCCAGTCAGCCACGAACGGCTGTTCCTCGGCCGTGGCTTCCGTTGGGAGCCCCACCACACCCACCGCCTGTTACAGACCTATCGGCCTGAGTTCCGTCGCTACGTCGAAATGCCTCGACGTCAGCGCTACGCTAGACAGCTGGAACAGCGCCTGGAGTTTGCGCCCTTTCCTCTCTCGCAACTGGCGCGGGTCACCGCCTGGGATCACCCACTAAACCCATTACGTCCCTGGCCTGCGGTAGGAGGCCTGCCCCGACTGCACGGAGTCGAGCCCAATGAAGTGGACGTCAGCCTCCCGATCCGGGAGCGGGTCGGCCATACCCTGGTGCTCGGCACCACTCGCGTCGGTAAGACCCGCCTGGCCGAACTGCTGATTGCCCAGGACATCCGCCGCGGCGAGATCTGTATCGTCTTCGACCCCAAGGGCGACGTTGATCTATTCAAGCGCATGTACATGGAGTGCCAACGTTGCGGGCGACTGGACTCCTTCTATGTGTTCCATCTCGGTTGCCCCGAAAGCTCAGCGCGCTACAACGCCGTTGGCCGCTTCGACCGTATCACTGAAGTGGCCAGCCGCATCGCCGGCCAGTTGTCCAACGAGGGCAACAGCGCGGCGTTCCGCGAGTTCGCCTGGCGCTTTGTCAATATCATCGCCCGCGCCCTGGTCGAGTTGGGGCACCGCCCGGACTACCTGCTGATCCAACGCCATGTGGTCAATATCGACACGTTGTTTATCGAGTATGCCCAGCACTTCTTCGCCAAAAGCGCACCCAAGGCTTGGGAAGCGATCGTGCAGATCGAGGGCGAGATCAACGAACGTAACACGCCTCGTCATATGCTTGGCCGCGACCGGCGGGTGGTGGCGATTGAGCAATACCTGGCGCAGGTGCCGACGTTCGACCCGGTGCTCGAAGGCCTGCGCAGTGCCGTGCGTTATGAGCGCACGTTCTTCGACAAGATCGTCGCTTCCCTTCTGCCTCTGCTGGAGAAATTGACCAGCGGCCAAATCGCCCAGTTGCTGGCACCGGACTACGCCAACCTCAACGACCCACGACCGATCTTCGACTGGATGCAGGTGGTGCGCCAACGAGCAGTGGTCTATGTCGGCCTGGATGCACTGTCCGACGCCGAGGTTGCAGCGGCAGTCGGCAACTCGATGTTCGCTGACCTGGTGTCGGTGGCCGGCCATCTTTACAAATTTGGGCTGGATGACGGCCTGCCCGGCGCGGCCAACAGTCCCATGGTACCGATCAACGTCCATGCTGATGAGTTCAGCGAATTGATGCGTGACGAGTTCATCCCCATGATCAACAAAGGTGGTGGCGCAGGTATGCAGGTCACCGCCTACACCCAGACGCTCAGCGACATCGAAGCCCGCCTCGGCAACCGTGCAAAAGCCGGTCAGGTGGTTGGCAACTTCAACAACCTGATCATGTTGCGGGTGCGCGAGACGGCTACCGCCGAGTTGCTGACCAAACAACTGCCCAATGTGGAAATCGCCAGTGTCTCTCCGGTCAGTGGTACCACTGACAGCTCTGACCCGCACGGACGCACAGACTTCACTTCCAGCAGCATGGACCGTATCACCATCAGCAACGTGCCGATGCTGGAGCCGGCGCACATCATCGCACTGCCCAAGGGCCAGGCCTTCGCTCTGCTTGAAGGAGGAACCCTGTGGAAGCTGCGTATCCCTCTGCCGATCCACGAACCCGAGGTCGATCTGCCAAACAACCTGCGCGATCTGGCCGAGCATATGCGCCGCCAGTACACCGACGACGCATCGGCCTGGCATGGCGAAGAGCGTAAACGTGCGTGACCCAGCCAGCGCTGCCCAGCAACAGCAGGCCCGCCAGCAAGGTCTGCTGACCGGCGTAATAACCTTGCCGTTGCGCTTTATCGGGGTGCTGCTGGGTTCCCTGATGCTGTGTTTGCTGATCGAACTGGTGGGCCTGCATCTGTTCTGGCCTGAACAAGGCTGGCGCCATGCTCAGGGGATGATGAACTTCGAACTGCAACAACTCTCAACCCACTTTACTCGTAGCGTGGTGGTAGCAGAGTCAGGGCGCAGCGCCTATCAGTTGGTGATGTGGCTGCACCAGAATTTGCTTCTGGACAGTGGGTTGCTGGATTGGCTGAAGCAGATGAACGTCCAGGCGCAATCGGCTGACACCACGGAGGGATTCAATGCCAGCGTTGCACAGGTCGTGGTGTACCTGGAGCGCTATGTGCTGGCTGCATTCTACGTCACGGCGACCTTCCTGCTACGTCTGCTGGTGCTGATCATGACGCTGCCGCTATTCGCCTTAACCGCCCTGACCGGACTGGTCGACGGCCTGGTGAGGCGAGACCTGCGCCGCTTCGGCGCAGGGAGGGAGTCAGGCTTCCTCTACCACCGGGCACGGGCCACAATCCTGCCTTTGGCGGTACTGCCATGGGTGGTGTATCTGACGTTGCCAGTAAGTGTGCATCCGCTATGGATCTTGCTACCGGCTGCCTTGATGTTGGGAGTCGTGATGGATGTGACAGCAGGGAGTTTTAAAAAGCATCTTTGACTGCGAGTACATAAGGGGTTTCAAAGACACCCAATCACCACCCCTACCAAAGACGTCTTTTGCCGGTCACTGAAACCTCATCGATAGCCTTTACTTTTCTGTCGTGAAAACCCAAGTAACCCATGCTCATAAAATCAGCGCTTCTTTGGCGCAGGCGGCGGGGCCTTTGGCACGATGGCAGGACGGACGTTCGTTGGCGCGGGCGGATTGACATTCATTCCGTCATTAACGTGAACTCTCCTACCACCACTGGTTGGATGCTTCTGATTTGTCATGTCGACTCCTCCGGACTGTTTAAGATTTCCACGAAATAGACGTCTGCGTTACAAACCAGAAGAAACTCTACCCCTGGACTTTCAACATAATCATTGTCGGCGATCCAAGCAGGAAATTGCATCAGAAAATGCCCCTCCTTCGGGTCAGTCGGCCAGACCAGAGGGTAGCCAAACAACCTGCGTCCATCCAAGAAATTGAGCACCACCGCCCGTCCTGGGAATTTACGAAACGCATAGATCCATTCTTTGTAGGACGCCCGGGACGTGAAGCCGAGCTTCCTCGCCACTTGGTAAAAGGAGTCATGATTCGCCGCAAATGCCAGGCCAAACCCGATCAGAATGGCCAATCCTATGGCCCAGGCGCTTTCTATGGAGGTACTCCAAGTCCCCCAAACGACCCCATGGCCTCCCACGTATCTAAGAAGCCATTCGATACCCGAGACAATGAGGCTGATCACCCCCGTCCCGATCAGCGCTTGAATGGTCCTTTCAAACTGTCCTGGCTTAGGTGATTCAGACAACCAGTAGAAAATCGTGGTTACCACAAATCCAGGAATCAATAGCTGTACAAGCGGAATGATTTTGTTGGCCAGATCTTCCATAGCAGATCAATTCCACATCAAAGGGATGATTCACCTCGCAGTCGGTAAGAGCTCTCACTGTCGTCAAACAGGTGAGGCGCTGCCACTCAATATTCACTGAGTAAACGTATGGGATTCAACGACAAACTCTCTGATCGGTTGAAAATCTGGTAAGCAAACGTTTCGCATTCCCTCAAGCAAGCAGACGCCAGGCGCTAAATCATTGTGGCTCCCCCCCCCATGGAGCCAGCCAATGCTCATTCAGGTGCTATTCCGCCACGCGCTACAGGGCATCCTGCTAACCGTGCCGTTTTTTGCACTGACATTTGCCCTCTGCCCTGTAAACGCCTCGGAAACTGAGCGCCTGGCAGTCCTACTACGCCAATTTGATCTGATCGAGCGCTTGGCCGAGGACAGCGCCAACCTCTCCCGTGATGACACCTCCCGCTACCACTTCGACTACACCCGCTTCCAAGAGGACGTGCAGCGCATGCGCCAGGGCATCCGCGACCACCTGAGCCCACTGCGGGCGCAGCCACGTGATCCAGTGCCACTGTCCGGGGACTATCGCCAAGAAACGGAGGTGCCCCATGAGCCTGAGCGCTGAGCAAAGCACCGCCTTCCTGGCCCACGGCGGTTTCACGCCAGAAGCCAGTTCGTCCTTGCTGGTGAGCGCGGTATTCGCGGTGCTGCTGATCTGGGGTGTATGGGCGTTGCGCACGGCCTATGTCGGCTGGGCCGAGCACAAGCTGACCCAACGCCAGTTGCTCGGCGTGGCGGTGCGTTTTGCCGCGATGTATGTGGCGCTGACCTACTTCCTGCTGTCTTGAGCGAGTCCGCCATGAAGCACTCCGATCAAGCCCTGCCCACCACTTTCACCATGATGTTCGGGGCCTGGTTGTGCGCTCTGGTGGCATTGCTGCCGCTCGCACGGGCTCAGGGGGCGTTGCCATCGCTGGAAGATCCATCGCGGGGCACCGGCGACGGCATTCTGCAAACCCTGCAGAACTACGGCTACGACATCGTGATGTTGGTCGCGCTACTGGTGATCGCCTCGATGTTCGTGGGCGTCTGCTACCACGCCTACACCACCTATTCGGAGATCCACGCAGGACGCAAGACCTGGGGTCAGTTCGGACTGACCGTAGCGGTGGGCGCGTTGCTGCTGGTGGTCGGTATCTGGCTCCTGACCAAGGCCACCGGGATCTTGTAGGAGACCAAGCATGCACAGTGAATCGCGACAGGATCAGACCCTGACCTTCTTGCCCCATCGTCTGAATCGGCAACCGGTGGTAGTCCGTGGACTGACCGCCGATGAATTGTGGATCTGTACAGGGATCAGCGCGGCATTAGGCTTACTGGCTGGACTGCCATTGGCCTGGCTGACCAACAGTGTGGCAATGGCCCCAACGCTGATGCTGATCGCGGTAGCCAGCGGGGTGTTCTTCGGCGGTTCGCTGCTGCGTCGGCAAAAGCGTGGTAGGCCAGACGCCTGGCTATATCGGCAGCTGCAATGGACGCTGTGCCGTCGCTACCCATTTTTGGCACATCACCTGGGTGGTGATGGCTTGATTCTGCGCTCCGGTGCCTGGGGCATTCGTCGGAGCCGGCCATGAGCCGCTTCAAGAACGAGGTCACACACCTGATGGCTCATGTACGCACCTTACGGATGGGCGGCACGGGGCTGTTGCTGGTGTCGATATTGCTGGCGATCGGCTGGTGGAGCGCACCACGTGACCTGACAATCCATATCCCGCCAGACCTCCGCTCCGGCAGTGCACAAAAATGGTGGGAGGTACCACCCTCAACCGTGTACGCCTTCGCCTTCTACATTTTCCAACAGCTCAACCGCTGGCCAAACAACGGCGAGGATGACTACCCACGCAATATCCGGGTGCTGTCGGCGTACCTGACACCAGCCTGCCAGCTATTTCTGCAACAGGACGCCAACCGCCGGCGAGACAGCGGCGAACTGCGCCAACGGGTGCGCGGAGTCTACGAAATTCCCGGCCGCGGCTACGGCGACAACCCGATGGCACGGATCAAGGTAATGTCCGAAGACGACTGGATTGTCACCCTCGACCTGACAGCCGATGAGTATTACGGCGCCGAACAGGTCAAGCGCGCCCTGGTGCGTTACTCACTGAAAGTGGTCCGCCGGGACATCGACCCGGAACGCAATCCCTTCGGTCTGGCCCTGGACTGCTACAGCCAGACACCGCAACGCATTGGGCGTGTACCCGATGACGAACACGAGGAGCCTTCTTCATGAAACAACTCTTGTGGAGTGCCCTGCTCCTGCTGACAACCTCGCTGGCAAACGCCGTGGAGATACTGCGCTGGGAACGCCTGCCGCTGGCAGTGCCGTTGCGGGTCGGAGAGGAACGTGTGGTATTTATCGAGCGCAATGTCCGCGTCGGTATGCCCTCTTCGCTGCAAGGCAAACTACGTGTGCAAAACGCCGGAGGTGCGCTGTATCTATTGGCAAGCGAAACCATTGCCCCCAGCCGTTTGCAGTTGCAGGACGCCGACGATGGCACGCTGATCCTGCTGGACATTGTTGCGGAGCCAAGCGAAATCGGAATCCCACCGCTGGAAGCGGTGCGGATCGTCGAAGCCGAACGTCTATCTCCCCACCTCACCGACGACAGCCCAACCACTTCCCCCGCCCCACCAACCCCTTTGTCAGTGGCCCTAACCCGTTACGCCGCGCAAAGCCTGTATGCACCGCTGCGAACTGTCGAACCAGTACCCGGCCTGAGAGCGGTACCGTTGCGCAACGATCTCGTGCTGGACACGTTGATGCCCGAGTTGCCTCTGTCCTATCGGGCGTTAGCCTCCTGGCGACTGGAAGACCTGTGGGTCACCGCAGTACGCCTGCGCAATACCTCACCACATTGGCTGACCCTCGATCCACGACGCTTGCAGGGAGATTTTGTCAGCGCGACCTTTCAGCATCCTGACATAGGGCCAAAGGGCGAATCCACCGACACCACAGTGCTGTACCTGGTCACTCGCGATCATGGTCTGGCCGAGTCGCTGTTGCCTGTTATCAGCCCGGTGGATGCCGCGCTGAACCTGCCTCGGAGCAATGGCGATGAAGAGTAATGGCTTGCTCAAGTGGCTGATGTTGCCGCTGATCGCCTTGCTGCTCTACGTCGGGTTAAAGCTGGCCGGATCGTCTCGTGAGGACAATATCGACAGTACGGTTGAACCTCTCAGTCGTGAGGAGATGCGGGCTTTGGGCATCGAAGGCGATACTCCACGCGACACCGTCGCCACACTGGTGGGCCAGGTCAAACAGCTCCGCGGTGAACTGCAGAATGCAGTAAAGGGCAACCAACGGGAGAAAGCCGAGAACGACCGCTTGCGTCAGCGTGAGGGCACCATTGAGCAGCGCGTGCAAAGTGCTCTGCAGAACGAACGCGAACAGGCAAATGAATCCCAGCGGCAGACCCATCAACTGCTGCAGGACCTGCAACAACGCCTCGAATCACTGGGCAATACCGACCTCCCCCTCGGCCTGGGGCTGGAGGACGGGGATGGACAGGATCCGCTGCGGGATCGACTGATCTGGATTGAACCGCAGGATGGCCGCGACCTCGGTACCAAATCGCGCAAGCCACTGAGTTTTCCCAGCTCTTTCGGTCCGACGCAAAAGCCACTGGAAGACACCGTCAACCAGCTCGGTGCGACCAGCAAGGCTTTGCAAGGCAAGACAGCGCTACAACCGGTCTACACCGTCCCCGCCAATGCCACCCTGATGGGCTCAGTGGCAATGACTGCACTGATCGGACGGGTACCTATAGATGGCACAGTCAATGACCCGTACCCCTTCAAAGTGCTAATCGGCCCGGACAACCTCACCGCCAACGGCATCGACCTGCCTGAAGTCGCGGGCGCAGTGATCAGCGGAACCGCGTCGGGAGATTGGACGCTTTCTTGCGTACGCGGGCAAATCCGCTCGCTGACCTTTGTGTTCCGCGACGGCACGGTACGCACCGTGCCGTCGAAAGGCTCCAAGCAGGAAGCAGACGACGACACACAAAACAACGGCGACAACCGTCAGGGCCTCGGCTGGATCAGCGACCCCTACGGCATCCCCTGCGTGACCGGCGAACGACGCAGCAATGCCCAACAATACCTCGGCTCACAGGCACTGATCACCGCCGCCGGCGCCGGTGCGGCAGCGCTGATCCAAGGCAACAACAGCACGACCTACATGAGCCCTGGCAATCCGCTGGGCACGGTAGGCATTACCTCCAACGAAGCCCTGGGTCGGATTCTCGCTGGCGGCGTTCAGGAAATGGCCCAGTGGGTCAACAAACTCTACGGCCAGGCCTTTGCAGCCATATACGTGCAGCCCGGCGCCCGAGTCGCGGTGCATATCGAGCGAGCGATCAATGTCGATTACAACCCGAACGGGCGCCGGGTCGACCACAAGCGAGGAGATAGCGGCTATGTCGTTGAACTGGACTAGCGTGGGAATCTTGTCGGCCTTGTTGCTGGCAGGCGGTTGCGCGACCAACCCGGAAGAACTGCTGCCCCATGGCGATGCCACCATGCTGGATATCTGGAACCAGCAGACCACCGGCCGCGGCGACAACGGGCCGTCGATCCGCCGCCTGCTCGATGCCCGACAGATGCTGCGGCGACCACTGGAGCCCACCGATCAGTTGATGATGAACCAGAGCAGCTATACCCGCACCGCACAGACCGAGATCTACCGCCAGTTCCACCGTCTGCCCAACCCCGACTTGGTGATGTATGTCTTTCCACACTTGGCCGGCAGCGATCCGGTGCCGGTGCCCGGATATAGCACGGTGTTCCCTCTGTACCAGAGTGTTCAATACGCCCTGCCCGGCGAACGGGTCGAGGATTACTGATGAAGCGCATGCATCGCCGGCCAGGCGATGCCTGGCAACGCTACCGGGCACGGCTACGCGGACTTGGCATCCCCACGCCCGGTCGCGACTCAAACCGCAGACCAGCAACCCGGGCCGATGAACAGCGCCTCTATGCCGCCCCGCCCTCCTTCGTCGACCTGGTGCCCTGGGTCGAATACCTGCCCGACTCACAAAGTCTTCTGCTCGATGACGGCCAATCGGTCGCGGCCTTTTTTGAGTTGAGCACCATCGGTACCGAAGGCCGAGAAGGTGAATGGCTGCGGGAAGTGCGCGATGCCCTGGAGAATGCCTTACAGGACAGCTTCGATGAGCTGGATCAACAGCCCTGGGTGATCCAACTCTACGCTCAAGACGAAATCGACTGGGGGCCCTACTTGGAAGGGCTTCGCGATTATGTGCAGCCCAGAGCCCGAGGCAGTGCCTTCACCGAGTTCTATTTGCGCTCCATTGAGCACCACCTACACGCCGTCAGCAAACCCGGTGGTTTGTTCGAAGACCGCACCGTCAGTCACCTGCCCTGGCGTGGCCAACAGCGGCGCACCCGGCTTGTGGTTTACCGACGTGCCCAACATGCACCACTTCGCCATGAACGCTCTCCGGACGCGGCCCTCGCAACGGTCTGCGATCGCCTTTCGGGAGGCCTCGCCAATGCCGGCATCCAGGCCCGACGTATGGACGCGGCGGCGATGCATGGATGGTTGTTGCGTTGGTTCAATCCCGCCCCAGATTGGCTGGGCAGCGACCCAGCCGCGCAACAACGCTTCTATCAATTGGCCGGTCTGCCGCAAGCCCCGGAGGCTGCCGAGTTGGAACTGGCCAGCGGCACCGACTTCGCTCAGCGTCTGTTCTTCCGCCAGCCGCGCTCAGACACCGAGCACGGCGTGTGGTGGCTGGACGATCTGCCACATCGAGTCATCACCCTGGACCGTTTGCGCAGCCCGCCGGGTATCGGCCATCTGACCGGCGAAAGCAGCAAGGGGGGCGATGCGCTCAATGCTGTGTTCGACCAACTGCCGGAAAGTACGGTGTTGTGCCTCACCCTGGTTATCACTCCCCAGGATCGGCTGGAAGCGCAGCTCAATCACCTGAGCCACAAATCCGTGGGCGACACCCTGGATTCGCAGCAGACCCGCGAAGATGTCGAGCAGGCACGCAAGCTTATTGGCCGCTCGCACAAGCTCTATCAGGGGGCACTGGCGTTCTACCTGCGTGGCAGCAATCTACGGGAGCTCGACGCGCGAAGCCTGCAACTGACCAACGCTCTACTCAATGCCGGCCTGCAACCGGTGCGCGAAGAGGATGAAGTGGCGCCGCTCAACAGCTATCTGCGCTGGCTTCCGTGCGTGTTCGATCCAGATCTCGACAAACGCCAGTGGTACACCCAACTGATGTTCGCCCAACACTTGGCCAATCTGGCACCGGTGTGGGGCCGCAGTGAGGGAACCGGTCACCCTGGCATCACGCTGTTCAATCGTGGTGGCGGACTCATCACCTTCGATCCACTGAACCGACTGGATCGGCAGATGAACGCCCATCTGTTTCTGTTTGGCCCAACCGGTTCGGGCAAGTCCGCCACCTTGAACAATCTGCTCAACCAGATCACCGCGATCTACCGGCCGAGACTGTTTATCGTCGAGGCTGGCAACAGCTTCGGCCTGTTCGCCGACTTCGCCCAGCGTATGGGCCTGAGCGTGCACCGGGTCAAACTCGCCCCTGGCTCCGGGGTCAGTCTGGCCCCATTCGCAGAAGCTTGCCGTCTGGTGGAGGACCCCAGCCGGGTCAAGACCCTGGATGCCGATGCCCTGGACGATGAAAACGAGATCGGCCAAGAGGACGAGCGCGATGTCCTGGGCGAGTTGGAAATCACCGCTCGACTGATGATCACCGGCGGCGAGGATAAGGAAGAACAACGCCTGACCCGCGCCGATCGCAGCCTGATTCGCCAGAGCATCCTGGACGCGGCTCACCTCTGTGCAGCCCAACACCGCACGGTGCTGACCGAGGATATACGCAACGCGCTGCGCACCGCCAGCCAGGACCTGAACCTGCCCGAATCCCGCCGCATACGCTTGCAGGAAATGGCCGATGCCATGGACCTGTTCTGCCAAGGCAGTGACGGAGAGCTATTCAATCGCGACGGCACACCCTGGCCCGAGGCCGACGTGACCCTGGTGGACCTGGGCACCTACGCTCGCGAGGGGTACAACGCACAGCTGTCGATCGCTTATATCTCACTGATCAACACCGTTAACAACATCGCTGAACGCGACCAGATGCTAGGCCGACCGATCATCAACGTCACCGACGAGGGTCATATCATCACAAAGAATCCACTGCTGACACCCTATGTGGTTAAGATCACAAAAATGTGGCGCAAGCTCGGTGCCTGGTTCTGGCTGGCCACGCAAAACCTGGATGATCTACCCAAAGCCGCAGAGCCGATGCTCAACATGATCGAATGGTGGATCTGTCTGTCGATGCCACCGGATGAAGTAGAAAAGATCGCCCGCTTCCGCACCCTCACTCCGGCACAAAAAGCATTGATGCGTTCAGCACAAAAGGAAGCAGGTAAGTACTCCGAAGGAGTGGTTTTGTCCAAATCGATGGAGGTGTTGTTTCGTGCCGTGCCACCGAGTTTGTACTTGGCAATGGCCATGACCGAGCCCGAAGAGAAGCATCAGCGGCACCGCCTAATGCAGGAGCAGGGAGTTAGTGAGCTAGAGGCCGTCTTTCAAGTGGCCATGGAAATTGATCAGACGCGGGGGGCACCTTCGACAATATAGTGTAGTAGTCAACTAATCCCGGATACGACGTTAAGTTTTTTCTCGGCCTGAGCTGGCGCCAGCCCAGCGTTGAATTGATGTGGCCGAATCCAGTTATACCGATGCATCAGATAATGGCTGATATCTCGGTGCGCCTCTCGGGCCGTCATGTAGCCTACGGTCGGTATCCATTTCGTTTTCAAGCTGCGAAACACGCGCTCCATCGGCGCAATCCCAGCAGTCTCCACGACGACTCATGCTCTGGCGCATGCGATAACGCCAGAGCCGTTGGCGAAACTGCCGCCGGCCATAATTGCGACCCCTGGTCCGAGTGGAACAGCCGCCCCTGAGGTCTGCCGCACTGCTCGTAAGCCATATCCAGAGCCTTGATTACCAGATCTGCATCCGGTTTGTTCGACAGCACCCAGCCCACAATTGGCCGTTTTCTGCCCGTGGTGAAAGGCAGATAGCCACCCCGACGGAGCCCAGATAGGCTATAAAACGTTTCTAAATCATCGCCGCAGCACATCAACCACTGACGCTGATTGACACTCGGTATAGGCACATTCCTCGACAACTACCCTCTTCATGTTGAAAATGCTTCCTCTGCGTCAAACCGGAAATCAGTACCTACAAGGACCGTCATGCACCCGGCCTCAACCATCTCCTCGTCGTCAAGCACTGACACCGAAACCCCAGCCGTAAAACCAGCGAAACCGTGGCTAGCTTTCATTTTCGGTGCGGTGTTCACCGGCTGGGGCCTGCTCTACGCTGGCCGTCCTCGTGCCGCTATCTCCTTGGTTGCAGGACTATGGGCATGCTTGCTGATCGGCGGTCGAGTCGGCATATTCGGCAGCCTGAAAGGACTGTCCATAATCTTCGGATTGGTGGTATTCGCAAAATGCATCTCTTCCATCAGCGGAGCGTTGCTGGCACGCCGCAGAGTCTGGCGCCCCACTCTCCGAAATCATCTGTTCTACTTGGCAGGCATGGGTTGCACACTGTGGCTACTGTTGCATGCAGCTGCCTGGCCGTATCTCCTGGGTTTTACGGCCACCCGAATTACCGGTAATGGCATGGCGCCCACGTTGATGGAGGACGACACCGTGAGCTGTATAGCGCGTTCTCAATACGATCCGGGTGATGTGGTCGCGTATGAACAGCTCGCGGGCGACTACGTTAAACGCGTCGCCGCCAGGGGCGGCGATACAGTGGAACTGGTGTCAGGCAACTTAAGGCTCAACGACCACAACCTTGGTCTGTTCTACGCCAGCACGCAGGCCCAGCCATACTCCCAAACTTTCGAACGAACATCGTTAGGTGCGGATCAGTTGTTCATGCTTGGTGACAACCGTGATAACAGTCGCGACAGCCGGTTCGACGGCCCAGTCATGGCGGACCGGATAAAGTGTAAGGTCACCGAAATCTTCTACTCTCGACACCAAAATCGAATCGGAATGCGTGTGGACTGATGAAGCAGGCGCCCTAGCGCGTCGGGTAGATATTCAGTTCCAGCGGCTCGGCACGCGTGTCAAGCTGAAAGCCGCCAACGCGCACAGAAGTCGCGGCCGTCTTTCCATGCTCCCAAACACGCCGAAACTTCTCATCGAAAGGCTCTTTACTCTCGTCAGAGGGAACAACACCGACTACCGCCCTAGCTACGCAGAGCAGCAACCGGTGTTGGGCGTCAGGGGCCATCATTTGTGTCCACGCCAGCATCTGCACGCGTTCGGCATCGCCGGTCTTTCCGACATAAAGACGCATATCGATGGCACCGTCGTGCACGTACAACGATTGCTGCCAGAAGCCCGCAGCCTGCGTCATCGCACCCGACTGAATATCCTTGCACTGTGGGTCGGCCTTGAGCCGCCCCCCTACAACTTTGGCCAATACCGGGACCACCACACCCAACGACGCTGGTTTCGACAGTCCGCAGCTATAAACGTACTCAACCTTGTCGGGCCACGGCATACCCGCTTGGTGGAGTTGCCCAGTCACCTGAGCGAAAAATTTACTGTCATCAAGATCGCCGCACTCACGCGTGGCACGTACGGTACGGATGACGTTGCCATTGCCGTCGATGCTAACCCCGCGCTGTCACCGAACTGTTTCTTGACGGCTTTCAGCACGTCATCGTAGTCGCCTTGTTGCTCTCCGAACGCCTTGACCTGTTGGTAGCCGTGATACCACTTCATGGGCAATGACCAATTTAGATGCCCACCCAACACGGCAGCGATCAAAAGAACGGAGATGAACAGTAAACTTCGCGTCCTGCGAGGCATGGGAATGATCTCTAGTGGTTATTGGTATTGTATCGTAAGCGTACATCCGATAGAGCCACGCGGTTCGAAATAATAAAATCCCAAAAAGGCTATAGCTAGAGATATCTCCGTCGATAAGTTGAGAGTAGAGATAAATAAGCGAACTTTGGAAAGCTAGTAAACCATCTAAAATTTCCACAAGGGTATTGCCTCATGCTATCTGCGCGCTTCAAAAGATTTTCACGCGTCATGAAAACTGTTGTCTCAACCTTCCACTTCTTCGGCAGCCTTGCTGGGATCGCCGCCGCCTATGTCACCTTTCACCCACTCACTAACTTTAATCCAGGAGTGGTGGGGCGCTGGGAAAGTGATTACTCCTACCCCATACAGGGAGGCACGCTGAGATTTCAAGGTCGCAGCATTTTTTTTCACGAGGGTAAATACAATGTTGCCGGCGTGATCACGCTGGAAGGTACGACCAAAGGACAAGGCTATAAATACCACTACAACGTCGTTGGGGCCGGTAACTGGACTGCAGACAGCAAGCGGATGTCAATCACCTTGCAAAACATGCACTCGTTCGCCAGGTCAATCGAGGTAAAAGGTATCGAGCTCACGCCCGAGCTGGCAGAAAGAGTGTCCGGAATACCTACCCCAAAATTGACTGATTCTTACCCTGACGGCATGTCGGACGAGTACAACCTTCAGTCGGCATCCCCAAAGGCCTTGGTACTTCAAGGCATCGATCCGTTTGGTAAGCCGTTTACGATCCAGATGCACCGACAGTCATAGCACCCCGCCCCCTGCGCCCGGAGGGCATGCCCCTCCGACACCTGAAAAAAGCTGAATCGTAGAAGAGGACATCTACATCGGTCACATCTTGGATGTTAGCCATGCAATTCGCAATCTGAAAGACCGGATTGTCAAACCAAACAAATCGCACCGTCTCGCCCACGGTAGCGGGAGCCAGCCGCACTAGCGCAGCGTCTAGCGTTGGGCTTTCAAGAGATTGGTGGAGTGCTCGTCCAGGTCAATCGTCATCGAGATCGACCATCTGGCCGACTACGCATTGGGACCCGGGTTCTCTCAGGGTACCCTCTCTTCCTGCAGGGTTTTGCTGTACCTGGTCTACCGCGAAACCGTTAGACTGTGGCAAGGACTCCAACCATCGAGCACAGCCTGTATGTCTGCACGCACCTTGCCCTCACTCCTGTCGCTTCCTGAATTGATCAACGCGAAAAACACCGACACCGACGTACGGGGTACAGGGGTTGAGGCCGAAGCTGATCAGCTATTTATCAGCAATCGTTTCAGCGAAGCGGCAGAGGCTTACCGAGCCCTTGATCTCGACGACATCAATCGGCGGGAGAAGCTCGCGTATTGCCTTTTCTGTGCTGGTCAGAAAGATTTTTACACCGTCCTAGATGCCCGTATTGAACACGCAACGCCCTGGGGGTTGGCGCTGCATTCATGGGCTTTTAATGACCGCCGCTTCGCCTTTGACTTGCCTGTAGACGACTTAGCTGAGCGGTTAACGAGGCTCCTTC
The DNA here is from genome assembly GCF_023242345.1 of Pseudomonas sp. MWU12-2037. NCBI lineage: Bacteria > Pseudomonadati > Pseudomonadota > Gammaproteobacteria > Pseudomonadales > Pseudomonadaceae > Pseudomonas > Pseudomonas sp. MWU12-2037. The sequence continues at coordinate 436,196 of NZ_JALLIZ010000006.1, forward strand.
AATGTGCCGTGAAAATGGACTCTTGGCCCAAGCTACGTGAGTATCTGATTGCTGGCTGCTGGCATCATTCGCTTCAGCAACGGCATGACACGCCGGCTATGAGAACGCTCCAATCTACGGCATCTGCGGCGCTTGGCAAGACTGGTTCGAAGCTCCAAGAAACTCTTGAGCTGTGCACTCGGATCTTCAACTACTATCGAGACCGAACAGAACCTCAAGTTCGGGCTCTGGACGAGTTGGTTGCGTCCACCTCTACTAACGACACACCAGTGTTGTCTGCACTTTTTTCTGCGGCCATGATCGTTCAGAACACTCAACAGGCGAAATCAGCACTATCCGAATTGTGCCGTCGCTATAGTGACCACCAATACCTCGAACAAACAGTATCCGCAGTTGCAGTTGAGGCAGGCTGCCCAGAATTCCTGGATTGTCTGCCTGCAGAGCTTAAGGCAGCCAGTCTGAATCGTCCCGAAATTTGCTTGATTGTCGCTATGGTAAAGCAGGACCCGAGTGAGGTGCATGCGCTCGCTGAGACCATGCCTGCGAGCGGGCCCGCTGATAGCGTGATCCACCTTCCACGCATAGCAGAGCCCTTCTTCGACTTCCTGCTATCTGGACGGACATCCCAAGTCGGTGGTTGGGGAGGTTCTGTACCTTGGGAAGCAATTTTGGGTGAGCGACTGGTAAAGACTTTACCCGCCGGCGCCCTGCGCAACTCATTCCTCCGAACCTGCAGGGAGTTCTTAAGCGATGAGGAGTTTCTCGTACATACCAAAGACCTATGCGATTTGTTCGAATCATCTCTTTCAGATGAGGATTTTTATTCGATTCTTAGGCCCGAATGTCTTCAGCTTGTGAACGCTCACTCAGTCGCGAAGTACCTTATAAGAAAGGCATCTGAAGAAAGTGAGTACTCCCCCTTTGAGTGCGATGAGGAGGAAATCCCTTGGGATCGATTTGTCCCCGCAATCAAGGAAGAGCTCGCGTCTCTCCAAACGAAGGTTGGGGCAGCCGTTGAATCTGTTCTAGATGGCTGGGGTGTCCCGCTACGACCAACTCTGGAACGGCGACTGGCCGGTGAGGGGTTGCCTGTGTTTATCAGCACCCCACTAGCCAGCATTGAGGACGCGATTTCAGAGCTGAATGGCAGTGACTTGGCGTATCTGCAATTGGCACTGCTGAAGCTTTCGACGAGGGTTGCTGAACGGATCTCGCCGGCGGCCACGCATGAAGTTGCTATCCACACCTACAACGACTTCATACGTCCCAGCTCTCTGACTGAGTATGGTGAGGGGCGTGTTCGAGCGTTGGCCAATCGATATGGTGCCGCACGCTTCCTTCAAGGCCTAGACGCTTTGATGAGGAGCCCTGAGTTCAATCCCAAGACTGACCGCGAGCTATCGGCACTGTCAAAGATACTGGTGACGCTACAGGGCTCTCTTCAGGTAAGGCGAGCCTATCTCGCTGGCGTGCTACGCAAGCGACTTAAAAATCTGAAATCCCATTGGCTCGATCAGCAGGTTTCAGAAGCTATGACCCGCGGTGTGGACATAGAGCAAATGATCGACCTGGCCAAGGGCGTCAGCTCCTGGGACGACTGGACTGATGGACTCTCCCGCCTAGCGCCGTACTGATCGGGAGATTGCAATCTAGTGGTAATACGCCCAGGACAAGTGAGGAGGACGTTGCTGCCTAAACTGGAGAACAACAGTAGCGTCTCTCGAGTGCTCGGTTTTCTGTCAAGCTGACGGATCATCAAATCGTATTGGGTTGCGTCCTTTGCCTGACGAGCTGGTTGAATCTGTTGGTTCTCAACGCGCAGCGCATCTCTTGCAGCAATCGATTGTCAACGCCGGCCCAAAACTGACCCCTTGGAGTACCGGCAGTATCGGGGAATTACAGCATAATCAGTCCAAGAAAACGTCCGCACCTCCGCTTTCGCACTTTCTTTTCGCGTGCACAGCGCGATGACCGCTGCCTGCTTCACCGCTGGCGGCCGGGCCAACCCGTCTGATCGACCGACGACACGCGTGTGCAACTCGGGGGGGATTTCGTAAATCCAGGCACGCAACGAATCCCGCGCGGGGTAGCCCAACGCCTTGATAGTAGCGGCGATGCTGCGACCGTATTCGAGATAGTGCCCGACAGCCTTTTCCCTTTGGGCCAGTGAGTACTTCGACTTCGAGTTCTCATAGCCACGCGGCAGGTCGAGGCATCGCTCATGCTCTGCATGCCAGCTCTTCAAAGAGTTCTTCGTCGGGTAACCCTGCGACGTAATGCGGACTCGACCACCCCGAGCAAGCGGCTGGCTTCGATATGGCTATAGCCTTGATCGAGCACGAGGCCTGCGGCCTCGCGTTTGAACTCAGCGGAAAAGGAACGACGTTGCTTGGTCATCAGACACCTCTATCTGGCGAGCATTCTCGCCTAAATGGGTGTCCGGTTTCATTAGACCACTACAGTGTCGGCTCCAATACAAAAAGATAATTGGGCACTGGCTTGGTTCTGTATCAGGTATCGGGATTACTCTGGGATGGGGGTAGGCTACTTGGATATACGGGTGGTGAGCTACCTCCGGTTGATGCAAGGCTGGCACCGCGATTCCTGTTGTACCGGTACTGAAGCGCAAGATCGTAAGCGGTGTTGAAATGCGGCCCTAGGGTACCGCCCATCGACTGGTGCTGACTGGCCACAGTGCAATGGTCGACATCAGTTAGCAAGCTTTCGAAAATGAGCCAAGAATGCAGATGAGGAGTTGTCTGGGTAAGCGTGTTGCCCACATCTACGGATAGCTTGCGCGCTTTCTGATCATCGGTAATGAAGGCTTGCTTGATGCTCATTGCGAAAGCGATTGATGACAGCTCACCCTTGCCAAGCCGCTTTCGGCTTTCCAAACGTGCAATTACCTGGAGATCATTGATAGTGCAGGAATGAGCCTGAAATCTGCCTCGCTGCTGTTCATGCTTGAGCCGCTCCCTGAGCGCCAGATCAGCCTCAGTGGGATTCGTGCGAGGTTTGACCAAGCACTCGTAATGCACAAATGCAGTCATACAGAACTCGCAATTCGCTTCTCGCGCTGCCGCATACAAGCGGGTAGATGACAATACATTCCATACCGAACAGGTATCTGCCACATTAATGCGGTGAAAGCTGGAAGGATCAATGGCCATGGAGGGTTCGTCCGTAAAGTTTTGCTATCCCCACAAGCTCTGCGTAGCTACAAAGCAGAGCTTCCGATAGTCGACCTAGGCTAATCAGATCTTGGCTGTACGCGTCCAGGCATAGGCCGACGTAGTGATCGGACAAGCCTCGCGTAAGCAGGCTGCCCTTTCTAGCACGCTGCTCAGGAGTGAGTCGTTCAGGGAGCTCGGGATCGACCTTGGCCTCCCTCGGAACGCGATACTGGCGAATCCGTCGACTCGTGTCGTTATCAACTAACCTTGCTTCCTTGACGGCTATCCCCAAGGCATCACAGCTCACTCGGAACTTATTGGCCCAGAGCTGAGTATCACTTTCCGACCAGCTAGAAGGATCTGGCAGCTGGCGGATGACCTCCTCAGGCATGAGATAGCAGGATGCGAAGCGGTTCGCACGCACCTCGCGCATGTCAGCCCCGTCTCCTTGTAGGGTCACACTCGCACCTTCATGACTGTCAAAAATGGAGTGAGCCATCTCGTGGGCAGCACTAAACCGTTGTCGATAGACGTCTTCGGTGTAGTTGACCAGGATGCACTTCCCTGCCGTGGGATGCTGGATGAAAACTCCCGAGATTTTGGAGTTGGAAAGCTTTCTTCGGAACACGTGAACGCCTACCGATCGAAACTCGGCATAAACGTCCAGCGGCACTTGTCTTTCACCATGCCCCATTACTTTACGCAGCACCTTGGCCGCATCTTGCGCATGCCCTTTGAAGTAGGTTCCAGTAGGGACGAAGGAGAATTCCTGGGACGTGCCATGCAGTTCTTGGATCAGAAACTGTTCTGTGTCACATAGATACAAAAACTCCTGGATGGCCGCGCGATCTGCTTTCGAAAACTCTTTGCCGTGCGTTCTGTACAGGCTCTCCGTCTGCTCGAATGGGGCAATCTGCTCATTGGAAATGAAAAACTTGAAGTCGCAGCGGTAGAAGTCGGCGAGGATAAGAATTTCGTCTCCCGTTGGCTCCACAGCGCCCCGTTCGATTTGAGTCAGGCGATCCACTGAGATAGCCGTGTCCTTGGCCACGTCCTCTTCTGTGGCCTCTAACTGGTTACGGTAGCGCTGCAATTTTTCGCCAAGCGATTGAAGGTTCATGCTGCACTTAATGTCCTGGATGGCACTGACGTGTGAAAACATCTTAGCTCAGGTTATCTGTAACCGTCCGAATTACACCGCCTTGCCTCTCAGACCCTGATCTCCTTTAACCATTCATTCGCTTGCTCACAGTCAAAAGCCGTCGGGTCGAAGGTCGACCCATACCATCCCATCATCGCTTCATGTTCCGGGTGACCAGGGTCTGCCATCGCTTCAAGAAACTCGGCATAGCCCGGTTCGCCGCCCACGTCTTCTGGAGGGCAGGCATTGGCGCCGTCGACGCAATACGGCACCTGCGGACAGGCAATAGCAGGCAGCACTTTTTCGACCTTGATCCGGTGATCCCAGCTGTCGCCAAAGTCATACACATAGCGAAATGTCTTCTTCCCGCACAAGGCTTTGACCAGGGTCTTGCGGGCTTCCGGCTTGACCGGTGGGCCCCATCCGTCGGGATCGGGGATGCCGTAGTTTTCACCGGCAATTTCAAACTCATGAAGATGCCCACCCTCCCAGCCCATGGCGAGCTGGATCACGGAGTGCAATCTACCCAGGGTGATATTTTCCGGTACCGCCACGCGACGCCAAATCGTCGGTTCTATGTATTTCAACTCGATGTGCAGCAACAACAGATCTGCTTCAGGTTTTGGCAAACGAACAAGGTTGACCATGGATTAAGCCGCTTCGCAGTGTTCAATGGGGGTGAGAGAAACGTTCCAGGGCAGCAGTTCGTCGACCCGATTGATCGGATGCTCGGCAATGCGCTCCAGGACGTAGGTCAAATAGGCTTGTGGGTTCAGAGCATTGAGCTTGGCCGAACCCACCAGGCTGTAGATCGCCGCCGCTCGCTCTCCGCCGCTATTGGAGCCAGCAAACAGGTAATTTTTTCGACCCAACGCGACAGCGCGCAGCGCGCGCTCGGCGGCGTTGTTGTCGATTTCGATCCGGCCATCATCGCAGTAGCGCATCAAGGCCTGCCAACGGTTGAGGGCATAGAGGATCGCACCGCCCAATGTCGACTTTTTCGACACTTGAGCCAGCGTCTGGTTGAGCCAAGCGTGTAATTCTTCCAGCAACGGACTGGCCCGGCTTTGTCGAACGGTTTTTCGCTGATTGGGTGGTTGCCCACGGATCTCGCTTTCAATGGCATAGAGCGCTGCGATCCGTTGCAGTGCCAGGGCGGCTAGCGGCGAGGCCTGGTCTTTGTAGACATCGTAGAATTTGCGTCGGGCGTGAGCCCAGCAGGCGGCTTCCAGAATCGTACCCGAGTCATACAACTGGGAAAATCCGGCATACCCATCGGCTTGCAGAACACCGCTGAAGTCTTTGAGGTGAGCACGAGGATGCTGTCCCTTTCGGTCAGGCGAGTAAGCGAACCAGACCGCAGGCGGCGTCGAGTCGCCCGCCGGTCTGTCATCGCGTACGTAGGTCCACAGGCGAGCCGTTTTGGTCTTGCCGTTGCCCGGCGCCAGTACACCAATCGGCGTGTCATCGGCGTGGACTTTATGACCGCTCATGACGTGACGCTCAAGGGCGTTGATCAGTGGGCGCAGCAACTGACTGCTCTGGCCGACCCAGTCGGCCAGGGTTGAGCGCTCCAGATCCACGCCCTCACGGGCGTAGATCTCGGACTGCCGATACAACGGCAAATGATCGACAAACTTCGAGACCAGCACATGGGCCAACAACCCAGGGCCAGCAAGGCCTCGGGCTATCGGGCGACTCGGCGCCGGCACTTGGGCGATGTGCTCGCAGCAGCGGCAAACCCACTTCGGGCGCACATGGCGGATCACTTTGAAGCGCGCCGGGATGTATTCCAGTACTTCAGAGACATCCTCACCCAACTGGCGAAGCTGTCCGCCACAGCCAGAGCATTGCGACTCGGGCTGATGGACGTGAACTTCACGTGGCAGGTGTTCCGGTAATGGTTTGCGCCGAGAGACGGTACGAGGGGGTGGTTCGGTGGGTGGCGTCAGTTCAGTTTGACTGACTTCCAACTCCTCGAGACTCAGCTGGAGTTGATCGATCATCGCGTCCAGTTGCTCGGAACTGCGACCGAACTGCGTGCGTCGTAGCTTAGCGATCATCATCTTCAATCGCTCAATCTCTGCCCGCTGGGCAGAGACCAGGGCCTTCAAGGTTTGAAGATCGTTCGGCAGGGAGTCGGTCGCGAGAGTCATGACCGGATGCTATCGGTTTTTTTCAACGGGGTCAGTCAGACCGCATGGATAGGTGCTGTACGAATGGGCCTGCGCCAATCAATGCCTTCCAACAACATCGACAACTGCGCGGTCGTCAGCGACACGCTGCCGGTGGTTGCTTGTGGCCAGATGAAGCGCCCTTGTTCCAAGCGCTTGCAAAACAGGCACAAACCGTCGCCATCCCACCACAGTAATTTTATTCGGTCACCGCGCCGTCCGCGAAAAACAAAAATCTGGCCAGAGAACGGATCGGCTTCAAGCTGCGTCTGTACCAATGCCGCCAAACCGTCGAAGCCACGGCGCATGTCGGTGGCCCCTGCGGCGATCCAGATGCGGGTTCCAGCGGGAGGAGCAATCATCGCAGTAACTGCTGCAAGATGAGTTGCAGGGTCTGCGGGTCTGGCATGCCCGTGATGTGCAGTTTGGCTTTTCCCACTTCAACAACGATCTCGGGAAGACAGGCTGAAGGTGGCTGGGCGACCGGTAGATCCGTGGGCATCTCGATCACTTGGACAGGCAAAAGCGCTGCCTGGCTGGCCGGACCGAATACCCCTTCTTGATATTGCTGGCGCCAGCGAAACACCAGGTTGGCATTGATGTCATGTTCGCGAGCGATCAACGACACGGAGGTGCCAGGCTGGAACGTGACCTCGACAACCTTGCGTTTGAACGCTAACGGGAAGTTCGGGCGGCGCCCGGGTCGACGGGCTGGGGCAACTGTATCCAAGATAGTGTCCACTAAAAAATGGTGTCCATTATCTTGGCCAATTTAGAGGGCCGTCAGGAGAGGGTGCTGGCCGGACGGTTACGAAAGGTGCGCGTTATCCTGCTGGAATTGAACCGACGTTCGTGAAGCTCCCTACTCTCACTGACAGCATCAGCTCATGCTTGGTGAGTTGAGTAGAGAACTGATAACATACGAGCCACCCTGGATATTCATACAGCGGGTAGCAGAAGCAGCTAGCATGGTCCGACTCTCAAAACATAGCTGCTAACTGGTTCATTCAACACCTGCGCGCGAGGCAAACAAATGCCTTTACCTGAAGAGTACATGTCACTTGAGTCTGCCATAGCATCGCTCAGGCGCGAAGCTCCTGAAGTGCTGAAGGCCATTGCGAAAGCCGTAAACGCACTCGACCCACGCGCTCAGGTCAACCGTCACATCATTGATGCTTGGGAATACGGGAAGCGCATTCCGAACTTCGCAATGACGTATGGACAGTTGGGTGCGTACTTCAACCTTGCTGTCAACAAATACGCATCAGTCCTGATCGAGACCGAGGTGGGCGTAATTCAATCCCAGCATGTGAAGCTAAGCCGGAAATGGCTACTCGATCAACGAGAACAAGTAGCCCACCTACCCGAGGAAGCAAAAGCAATAGCGCTTAGATCCGTTGGCTCACCTGGGG